>CAILLA010000224.1 GCA_903834925.1 uncultured Schlesneria sp. | reverse complement strand
GGCCCGTCGTTTTGCGTAAACCACTCCCGCGTTTGCATGGTTAATTCCCTAGCGGATCGCGCGAATGAAGAGTCCGGGGGCTGACGCACCCCGGCTCGCCTGGTCAACGCGAGAATGATTGCACTATTCCGATTCTGTCGTCCGACGCGCACAACCCGGCTGTGCCGGGCCGGGCTGGGTCGGGCTGGGTCGGGCTGGATTAGGTCAGCAGTTCGTGAACGACGCGGCATGGTTCGACTCCTGTCAATCGGGAGTCCAGGCCCTGGAATTTGTAGCTGAATTTGTTGTGGTCGATGCCCAGCTGATGGAGCAGGGTGGCGTGGACGTCGTGGACGGAGACTCGGTTTTCGACGGAGTGGTAACCGAATTCGTCGGTCGCGCCGTAATTGAAGCCTGGCTTGAAGCCGCCACCTGCGAACCACATCGTGAATCCGGCCAGGTGATGGTCTCGACCATTTCCCTGAGCCATGGGTGTTCGTCCGAATTCTGATCCGAAGACGATTAGCGTGTCTTTCAACATGTCTCGCTGCTTGAGATCGACGATCAGAGCGGCGATCCCTTGATCGACTTCTTTCGCGGTTCCAGCCGAATGTTCTTTGACGGCGCCGTGATGGTCCCAGTCGCGATGATAGAGCTGGATAAACCGAGTTCCACGTTCGGCTAATCGTCGTGCCAAAAGGCAATTCGACGCGAATGAGCCATCACCACCTTTGGTCCCGTACAGATCGAAAATATGTTGAGGCTCGTTCCGCACATCCATCAGTTCAGGGACGCTCGACTGCATCCGAAAGGCCAGTTCGTATTGGCTGACGCGAGTGTCGATTTCAGGATCGTCGAACGTCTGGTTCGCCAGCCCATTCAGTGCCTGAACCGAATCGACGATATCTCGCTGGCGTTTGCTGTTCACTCCCTTGGGGTTGCCCACGTACAGAACGGGGTCGCCGGTCCCTCGAAATTCGACTCCTTGAAACTGACCGGGCAGAAAGCCGGAATGCCATTGGCGTGCAGCAATGGGCTGCTTTTGTCCGAATTTTCCTGTCGACACCATGACGACAAAACCGGGCAGGCTGTCTGACTCAGTCCCCAGACCATACAGCAGCCACGATCCCATCGCGGGACGTCCGGCGTTCATCGAACCTGTATTCATGAACGTGTGAGCGGGGTCATGATTGATCGCTTCTGTGTAAAGCGACCGTACGATGCACATATCGTCCGCACACTTTTCGCCAAGCTGCGGCCAGATCTCGGCCATCGACTGGCCTGATGCACCAAACTGTTTGAACGCGTGCTGCGGCGCAAAACAGTTTAGCTTCTGGCCTTGAAGTTGAGCGATCTGTTGACCTTTTGTAATCGATTCGGGCATCGCCTGTCCGTGAAGTTCTGCCAGCTTCGGTTTGTTATCGAACGTGTCGATGTGAGTCATCCCGCCGGCCATATACAGCCAGATCACTCGCTTGGCTTTGGGAGCAAAATGAGTGGGATTCAACACGCCGGCCCACTTCGGCACAGACGCGTCCCGCTTCGCTTCTGCAGAGAAACCGTCTTTGTTTAATAGCGAAGTTAAAGCGATTGAGCCAAGACTGACCCCAGCCGTCTGAAGGAACGACCGACGAGCAATCGATGTCGGAATAGTCATGATAAAATCCATTTCCAGGAAATGCGGTTTTGGAACACTAATCTTCGCTAATCTGCACTAATAAGAAATCAGGACGAATTTCGGGAATACGCACGGTTCAAATTTTTTACTGACATTTCTGCTTCTTTCTCTGATTAGCGTTAATTAGCGAAGATTAGTGTTCTAAAACTCTTTTTTGATTTCGTTGCAGGGCGCGAAGAATCTATAGAAGAAAAGAGTCCGGGGGCTTACGCCGCCCGGCTCGCCTGAATTTTTTCGTGCCCTTCGCGTTCTTCGTGGTACTAACGTTTGATTCCTTTGCTGGGCGCGAAGAAGAAAAAAATCCGGGGATTAACATCCCCGGCTCGCCTGGACCCTCTTTTTTTTCGTGTTTTTCGTGGTTCAAATTCTTCGAATTCTTTCAGTTCCGCGTGATTGTTTCGTGCAAATTGAGAATCGTTCGTGCGACACTCGTCCAGGCGGCGAGTTCGGTTTTATCTACTTCAGCGGAGACTGGCTTCGCTCCGACAGCTAATAACTCGTTTGCTGCGTTCGGATCGGATTTGTATTCGGCCAGGTGGTTTTGATGCAGCTGAGCGAGGATCTCGGTTTCTGCGGGAGTGATGTCACGCGACACAGCTCGGTGGAAAGCGAACTTTAATCGTTCGCTTGTTGAGGCTCCTCCGTGGCGGATGATTTGCTCGGCAAACGCTCGTGCGGCTTCGATGTAGCTTGGATCGTTGAGCAATACCAACGATTGCAACGGGGTGTTCGATCGTGCCCGGTCGGCGGTACATTCTTCCCGGCTGGGTGCATCGAAGGCCATCAGGCTTGGATGCAGGTATTGCCGCTGCCAATGGGTGTATAGACCTCGTCGATATAGGTCCTCGCCGTTTCCATTTTGCCATTCGCGAGTCGGGAAATTGAGATGTGCCCAATAGCCTGGCGGCTGATACGGCTTGACGCTGGTTCCGCCGATCTTTGAGACCAGCAATCCACTGATGGCGAGTGCATTGTCGCGAACAAGCTCGGCATCCAGACGAAAACGGCCCTGACGAGCCAGCCAACGGTTGTACGGATCGATTTCGCGAAGATCGCGATTCGAAAGCGATGACTGCCGGTATGTCTCGGACATGACAATTGCCTTGATCAGTTGCTTGATGTCCCAGCCGGATTCGATGAACTGACCGGCCAGTTGATCAACAAGCAGCGGATGACTTGGCCAGTCTCCCTGTGCTCCCAGATCGTCGACTCGACGTGACAAGCCTGCTCCAAACAGCAGTTTCCAGACCCGGTTAACGAAAACCCGAGCGGTGAGTGGATTATCACCTGTGGTCATCCACCGCGCCAGATCCAGGCGAGTTAATCGACGATCGTCGGCTGGAGCGGATGAGAAAATCGCTGGGAAGGCCGCGCTGACCGGTTCACCACTATCGTCCATCCAGTTTCCTCGTCTCAAAATTCGAACCATTCGCGGCTGGACTGCGGTCGTCACCAGAGTACTGGGAATGCGAGCGTCGAGTTCTTTTCGGCTCTTTTCCAGTCCTGCCAACTGTTGCCGTGTCGGCTCAAGAATCGGCGAAATCTTACGATAATGAGCGGCCAGTTCGTTTCGTTGAGCTTCGCTGCGCTGCTCAACGGCAATCGCCAGGATCGCGCTGATCTGTGGAGGGAGCGACTGGTCGACCTTGACTGGCCGAGGTGCGGTTGTCGCAGAGATTCGAAAGCGTCCCAGTGTATGCTGGGGGTTATCAAGATTTTGCAGCAATGAGATTGTCACGCCATTTTCATTGATGACGTTCTGTGCCGATTCAAAGACTGCGACGTTCGGCTGACCGACCTTTTCCATGACGGCCCAACCCCAGGTTCTTCCTTTGATGTCTCCATCAATGGCTGCCGCGACAGCCCATTTTCCATAGGGGTTCGCACCTGCTGCTCCGGATTGTTCGTAGCTGGCGGTTGCCGACTGAAACTTGACCTTTCGATCGGTCGCTTCGACAGAATTCTGCTCGACGATCAATTCACTGAGAACAAAGTTCCCATTGCCGGCTCGACCCGGCCCCTTGGCGGGGAGCGAATCATCCGGCAACACTTCGAGTCGAAACGCTGTGACTCCGCCCGGCAGGTCATCGATTTTGAGAACATAAGTATCCGTAGCTGGGCTTGTTCCGCTCGCCAGAATTGACCCATCATCTTTCAGGGTCAATGTCGCGCCGCCGACGGATTGGACTGATGCAGGTTTTAGCACTGTCCAGAGAATCTGAGTTTTTTCCCAGGCTGATTGAGCGTCCGTAAGCTCCGCAGTCGCTGTATTGAGGACTGTTTTTGTGGCCGCAATTTGTCGGTCGAGATCCGCCAGAGCCGCTTCCTGCTCAGGATTGGGGACCTTGATATACGACCCCCAATTGCCGTCGGAATTTGCACCTGAATACAGCCCGCGTTCCTGAATATCCGCAAAAAACGCTTCGAAACGGTAGAAGTCGCGAGTGGTGAACGGGTCGTACTTATGGTCGTGGCATTCCGCACAACCTAAGGTCACTCCCAGCCAGGTGCCGCTCGCGTTGCGGACTCGTTCAGCGATGTACTTGGCGAGATACTCTTTGTCTTGCACGCCACCTTCGGCCGACATCATCCCCAGACGGTTATAACCCGAAGCGATCTTTTGATCTCGTGTTGGTTCGGGTAGAAGGTCGCCAGCAAGTTGCTCAATCGTGAACTGATCGAATCGCTGATTCTTATTGAATGAATCGATCACATATTGTCGGAAGGGCGAGACGCTGACGTCCTGGTCGCCATGATAGCCGACGCTATCGGCGTACCGGACGAGATCCAGCCACCAGATGGCAAGACGTTCGCCATAGTGCGGTGATTGAAGCAATCCATCAACGACCTTCTCATAGGCGTTCGGTGAATTGTCTTTCAAAAAAGCATCAACCTGCTCGGGGGTTGGAGGCAAACCAATCAGATCAAAGCTTAAGCGACGAATCAGCGTGATTCGGTCAGCCTCGGGACTAGGTTTCAGTCCGCGACCGGCGAGACCCTCATGGACCATCGCATCAATGACGTTAATCGCGGGAGGATTTGAAATCACGGAGCGCTTGATCGGCAGAAATGCCCAATGCCCCTCATACTTGGCACCTTGTTCAATCCAAAGCTTCAACAGCTGAATATCGCGAGGAGACAGCCGCTTTCCGCTGTCGGCCGGTGGCATGATATGTTCGGGATCGGACGAACTGATCCGTCGTACGAGTTCGCTTTCACTAGACTTTCCGGGAACAACCGTACCTGGCTTCGCAGGATCAACGGGATGGCGAGTCAAACCGTCATGGGTATCCAGCCTGAGTTCAGCCTGTCGCTTATTCTTGTCGGGACCATGACAAAAGAAACAATTTTCAGACAGAATCGGTCGAATGTCACGATTGAATTCAATCACCGCAGGAATGTCGTCCGCCGCCTGTATCTTGAAGACAAAGTACGGAAGGATCAACAGCCCCAAAGTTGCACACGCGATCCGCCAATTCATCGATTGTTCCATGATAAATAATGATCCTTGATCACGATGTTGTCGTCGTTGTCCAGCCCGAAATGTCGTACTCAGATAACAATAATTCCATCCCGTTTGATCCATTGTGTCGAACGGGCGCAACATATCAAGAATGACGCATTCATTCCGTGAGAAAACAGTGAGTGAATTCCGGCCATTTTTTCTTTAGCCCGACGCGCAAGCGAGGGACGGGAGTAAACCGACGCGGATAACAATTTCAATCGGATTAAAATCAAACGGGCCACTTGCCTGATCGGTTGCCGTGTTGTTCAACGGTGAAGATCACTCGCTTGCGCGTCGGGCTAACGTTTCATCGTCGTCTGGTCAGTCTTCCATCTGCTGACGGAGCAGGTCTCGTTCCTGTCGCGTGGCTTCGAGGTCAAACATCAGGTATTT
>CAILLA010000223.1 GCA_903834925.1 uncultured Schlesneria sp. | reverse complement strand
GCCGGTCAGCGTCGACTCGCGTGATTGGATAAGCCTCATGGGACCGCCAACGTTAAGCAAGCGTCCGGCGTAACCCTGCACAAGAAGCCGACAAATGCGATTTTCTCGTTGTTGGTCGCGATCGTGTATTTCAGACTCGCGGTCAGGTCCGAAAGAATGGGACCTTAAAGATTTCGAGTGAGAACACAACCCATCAAACATTTGCGATGCGAGCGAGGGCGAAACGAGAACGTTCATGACTTATTCCGCTAATGACGACTCTGCACGTCGCAAAATTCTTTCGATTGCGGCTCTGGCTGGCGAAATTGCTTCGTGCCAGTCGCAAGGGAAAAAGGTCGTTCATTGCCATGGGGTTTTTGATCCGATGCATATTGGCCATATTCGCCATTTTGCTGCGGCGCGAATTTTTGGCGACGTCTTGATCGTTACGGTGACTCCCGACCGGTTTGTGAATAAGGGTCCGCACCGTCCGGTGTTTCCAGAGGATCTTCGTGCGGAAGCGATTGCGGCACTGGAAACCGTAGACTTCGTGGCTGTCAATCAGTGGCCGACCGCAATCGAGACAATTCAGACTCTTCGGCCAGATGTCTTCGTCAAAGGGTCAGAATTCCGAGGGGGAAAAGATCTTACCGGAGCAATCGGGCTTGAAGAGAGCGCCGTCGTGTCCGTCGGTGGCCGTCTTGAGTTCACCGACGATATGACCTTCAGCGCGTCCCATCTGGTGAATCGGCACCTGTCGGTGTTTCCGCAGGAAGTCAGCGACTATCTGGCAGATTTCTCGGCTCGCTATCAAACGGGCGAGATCCTCAAATACCTGGATCAGTCTCGTGCATTAAAAGTCCTGGTCGTTGGTGAAACCGTAATCGACGATTACCAATACGTGGAAGCGATTGGAAAATCCTCCAAAGAACCGACCCTTGTCGTGAAATCGCTCAGTAATGACCGGTTCGTTGGTGGGGCTGCCGCTGCCTCGAATCACGTTGCCGGATTTTGTGATCGCGTCGCCTTGCATTCCATTTTGGGGGAAGTGAATTCGGAGGAAGACTTCATTCGTTCGCGATTGAAGAACAACATCTCCCCCAGTTTTCTGTTTCGTAAGCGGTCTCCAACAATCGTTAAGCGGCGATTCATCGAACAATATTTTTACAGCAAGTTGTTTGAAGTCTACGAGCTCAACGACGAACTTCCGACCGCAGAGGAAAGTTCTGAGTGGACGAAGTCGTTAGCGGGTCGTCTTTCAGAGTTCGATGTGGTCATCGTCATCGATTCTGGACATGGCTTTCTAACGCAAGAGATGATTGATCTGCTTTGCCGCGAAAGCCGGTTTCTCGCGGTGAATACACAGTCCAATGCTGGAAATCTCGGCTATCACGTGATCTCGAACTATCCTCGTGCCGATTTTGTCTGCATTGCCGAAAACGAAATGCGATTGGAATCGCGGGACCGGCGTGGTGACTTGCGTCCTATGATGGAAGATGTCGCGCATCGCTTAAACTGTCCACGCGTCGTCGTAACGCGAGGTAAGAAGGGTTGCAGTACTTTTCGATCAGGTCAGGGGCACGTGGACATTCCGGCATTCGCATCGAATGTCATCGATCGAATCGGGGCTGGAGACGCGTTTCTCTCGATCACAGCGTTATGTGCGGCACAAGACGCTCCTCTTGAGGTGCTCGGTTTCATCGGAAATGTCGTGGGTGCTCAAGCTGTGGCAACTGTCGGAAACAAGGCATCCATTGAGCGGATTCCACTCTCACGCCATATCGAGCACTTGTTGAAATGAACAAATCTCGGTAAATCCCAAACCCTGATGTGTGTGACGAATCCGTCAAGCCCCAACTTGTCGATCCGTTTTTAGCGCGAATACTTAGACCGAAGATTGAATTTCCAAGAAAATTCGAGTCAGTGAAGGAAAAGCGGAATGGACTCAATTCAAACCGTGCTCGTGACTGGTGGTGCTGGCTATGCGGGTGCAGTGCTGGTTCCAAAGTTGTTAGCGGGGGGTTATCGCGTTCGAGTCTTGGATCTGTACCTCTACGGAAAACAGGTCTTCGACGATTGCCGTTCGCCTATGCTGGAAGAGTTTGAAGGGGACCTGCGTGACTCGGCTGTTGTCGCTCGTGCCGTTTCTGGTTGCGATGCGGTGATTCACCTGGCCTGTATCAGTAACGACCCCAGTTTTGAGCTCAATCCCGTTCTGGGACGCTCGATCAATCTCGATGCCTTTTCGCCGTTGGTGAAACTGAGTCGTGAAGCAGGTGTCCGCCGATTCATTTTTGCATCGTCATCCAGCGTTTACGGGATCAGCGATTCGCCCGATGTCACAGAGGACCACCCGCTGAGACCGTTGACGGATTACAGTCGATTCAAAGCCGACTGCGAACCGATCCTGCTGGAGCATCAATCTCCCGAGTTTACGACTTTGGTCTTGAGGCCGGCGACTTTGTGCGGATATTCCCCCCGACAGCGTCTGGACTTGACCGTGAACATTCTGACAAACCATGCGATCAATAATCGACGAATTACGGTTTTTGGTGGTTCACAGTTGCGACCCAATTTTCATGTCGAAGATATGGCCGACCTCTATCTTCAAGTTCTGAAAGAACCGGCGGAACGAATTGGTGGCCAAATCTTCAATGCCGGGTACGAGAATCATAGCGTTTCCGCGCTGGCTTCAATCGTCAAACAGGTTGTCGAGAAGGAACTCGACGGCGGTAACATTGAAATTGTCACGACCCCTTCGGACGATTTGAGGTCGTATCATATCTCGTCTGCAAAAATCCAACGCGTCCTCGGGTATCGGCCACGACGTTCGATTGAAGACGCCGTCCGTGGACTGGTTTCAGCGTTTCGTAACGGAAAACTTCCCGATTCGATGACGAAATCGACCTATTTCAATATCAAACGAATGCAAGAGGTTAACCTGACGTGACCGCAAGCGTTGACAAATTGCATCTGATCGCCCGGCGCATCCGAAAAAAGGTGCTCGAACTGTCACATCAGGCGGGAACGCCGCATCTCGGTTCGTCATTATCATGTGTCGAGATGGTTGTTGCGGCCTATTGGGGTGGGCTGAAACTTGATCCTGAGTTTGCCGCTGACTTAAGTCGAGACCGGTTCATTTTGAGCAAGGGACACGCCGCCACCACCTTGTACGCCGCTTTGGCGATGAAAGGTGTGTTCCCTGAGTCGTGGCTCGAAGATTATGCGAAACCGGGCAGCCCGCTTGCTGAACATCCAAGCCCAGGAACGCCCGGTATTGACGTGGCAACGGGTTCACTAGGCCACGGATTGCCTGTCGGCATTGGCTTGGCTCTGGCCTCTCGGATTCAAGGTCATGACAGTCGCGTGTGTGTGCTGATGAGCGATGGCGAATGCAACGAAGGATCAGTGTGGGAAGGTGCCTTATTTGCGCCGGCTCAAAAGTTGAACCAATTGACGGTCATGATCGATTACAATAAATGGCAGGCGACGGGACGAAGTGACGAAGTGACGGCACTCGCTCCTTTACGAGAAAAATGGTCGGCGTTTGGCTGGCGAGCGGTCGAAGTTGATGGCCATGACGTCGCGACGCTCATTCAATGGTTGAATGCGCCTCCCGATCCCGACGGACGCCCCACGGTCCTGGTGGCCCATACCGTAAAAGGAAAGGGAGTTTCGTTCATGGAAGACGATAACAACTGGCATTATCGGATTCCCTCGTCGGCGGAACTCGCACGTGCCTTGGCGGAGTTGCAACCGCTATGAGAAACGCTTTCGCCGACGAAATCACCGCGCTTGCTGAACGTGATTCCCGAATTGTCTTGCTGAGTGGCGATATCGGTAATCGCCTCTTCAACGACTTTAAGGACCGATATCCGAATCGGTTCTACAACACAGGTGTTGCCGAGGCCGACATGATCGGTATTGCCGCCGGTCTTGCCGTGGGAGGACTGCGGCCCGTGGTCTATACCATTGCTTCATTTGCCATCTACCGTGCTTACGAACAAATCCGCGTTGATCTTTGTTATCCCAACCTGCCTGTCGTCATTGTCGGTGTTGGTGCCGGTCTGGGTTATGCATCCAATGGTCCTACACATCATTCGTGCGAAGACGTGGCTGTTTTACGAGCGCTACCGAACATGACAGTGCTCGCACCGGCTGACGCCTGGGAACTGCGGTCGCTGCTCGGTGCAGCGCTGCAACTCGCCGGTCCGTCTTACATGCGCATCGGTAAGAAAGGTGAACCACTTGTTCACGAATCTCGGCCGGCGCTTCAGATCGGTCGAGCCACTGAATTACGAACGGGCAATGACATTGCGATTCTTTGTTCAGGAACGTTGCTTCCACAAGCGCTTGGGGTCGCAAACGAGATGGAGTCATCCGGAATCAAAACGGCCGTGTATAGTATGCATACCATAAAGCCATTAGACGAACAGTTGCTGGATCAACTGTTTCGTCATGTCAAGCTCGTCGTGACGATCGAAGAACACTCCCGAATTGGCGGTCTCGGCGGGGCGGTCGCCGAATGGAGAGCCGATCATTTCGATGCGAATGCCCGCCTGCTGCGACTTGGCACCCCCGACCAGATCCTGCATCATTCTGGCGAACAAGAGCACGCACTGGAAATGAGCGGACTGACGGTGGAGAGATTGACAAGCGCCATTCGTCAGGCATTCACACCGTAAAACTCATGGCCCAGAATTGTTCAACATCTCGAATCCTCAATCGACAAAGACAACGGAATAGAGCCCTTTTGAATGAAAACTCAAGCAGCAATTCTGGTCGAATTGGCCCGGCCACTGGAACTCGTGGATTTGGAAATCCCTCCACTGAAACCGGGACAGGTTCTTGTTGAGATCGCCTACAGCGGTGTCTGCCATACTCAGGTCATGGAAGCTCGCGGTCAACGTGGTCCTGATCGCTTTGTGCCGCATTGTCTGGGCCACGAAGGAAGTGGCGTCGTACGAGAAATCGGTCCCAATGTTTCTCGTGTGCAGCCGGGAGATCGAGTCGTCCTGTCATGGATTAAAGGGACTGGCGGTGATGTTCCTGGAACTCAATATCTTTGGAATGGACGAACAGTCAACGCGGGCGGGATCACCACGTTCAGCCGGTTTTCCGTGATCAGCGAGAATCGGCTAACCCATCTCAATGCCGAATTGCCATTTGATCTTGCGGCGCTGCTCGGTTGCGCGATCCCTACAGGCGTCGGCATGGTCTTTAACACGGCGGCCGTACGGGCCGGTCAAAGCGTCGCCGTGTTTGGAGTCGGAGGAATCGGGCTTTGTGCGTTAGCCGCAGCGGCTGCCAGTGGTGCCACTCCGTTGATCGCAGTCGATCGCAATCCCGAAAAGCTGGCCATTGCCAGAGAGCTGGGGGCCTCTCATGCGATCTGTGTCCAGGAAAAGGACCCTGTTGAGGCCATCAAAGCCATCTGTTCTGGCGGAGTCGACATCGCGATTGAAGCAACGGGGCGAGCTTCCGTCATGCAGCAATCTTTGGAATCGGTGCGCAGCCAAGGAGGGACAACCGTGATTGCAGGAAATGCCCCTGCGGGGGAGTTATGGCAATTCGATCCACGCCAATTAAATCAGGGCAAACGGATTCTGGGAACCTGGGGTGGCGATAATGTCCCAGACCGTGACTTTCCCCGTTATCAAAGGTTGTTGCTGGCAAACAAACTGCCGTTGGAATGTTTGTTGTCGCGTCGCTATTCGCTGAACAATATCAACGATGCCCTGAACGATCTGGAAGCGGGGCTGGTTCCCCGGCCACTGATCGACATGTCTCTGCCATAGGGGATCGTCATGCGAATCGGGATCGACTTCGATAATACCCTTGTTTGCTATGACCAGTTGTTCTGGACATTGGCTCGTGACGCCGGCGTCGTTGACGATTCCGTGGCTCATCAAAAAGATTCCGTCCGAGATCACCTTCGCGAGCAAGGTCTTGAATCCGTTTGGACAAATCTTCAAGGAAAGGCCTATGGTTCGCGAATTCTTGAAGCATCGCCATTTCCTGACGTGCTGAATGCACTTACTGAGTTTCGTCAGCGTGGCTGGGAAGTCTGCGTGATCAGTCACAAAACTCGGTCACCCATCGCAGGTGAAGATTATGATCTCCATGCCGCAGCCAGAAGTTGGCTTTCTACCCACGGAATCATCGCTTGGTCGCCCAATTCTTCGACGCACTCCGCAGCATTTTTCGAGCTTACCAAATGTGAAAAGCTGCAGCGGATTGCAGACGTCGGCTGCGACTGGTTTATCGATGATCTTCCGGAACTTCTGACCGATCCATCCTTTCCTCAAAACGTCGGTCGAATTCTGTTTGATCCACATCGACGGAATGGGCCGTTGCCAGCCGGAATTCGTAGACTTTACGCATGGCGAGACGCCGTGTCAGTTCTGACATCAAAGGCGGAACCACAATGTCAACTGACGACTTGACCGAGATTTCCGAGATCGCTTCCCGTCTTTTGCAACAACACGGGATCGACATCCTTACGCAGGTCGATCCCGTTTCTGGAGGACGTAATAATCGCGCGTTTCGTGTGAGCGGCCCAGACGGTTCATGGTTTCTTAAACAGTACTTTCAGGATCGCCAGGGATTACGTGATCGCTGTGGCTCGGAATGGGAATGGTCGCAGTTTTGCTGGCAACGTGGCGTCACCTGGGGGCCAGAACCTCTCGCACGTGACGAACAATGTCACGCGACGTTATTTGAATTCGTCGATGGCCGGCGTCTTGAAAGAGACGAAGTCGATGACGATCATGTCCGACAGGCAGCACTGTTCGTTGCCGAGATAAATGGACATCGCAACCATCCGACAGCACACCAATTAACAACTGCCGCCGAGGCATGTTTTTCACTGAAAGACCACGTCGCGTGCGTTGATCGTCGGATTGATCGGCTTCATTCACTGCCAGAAACAGATGCAATCAGTACACAACTTCAAAACTGGCTACGCTCGTCACTCGTACCCGTCTGGGAATCGATCGTTGAAAAACTGCGAACATCCGTCAGTCCCGACAAATATGACGCTCGACTTTCCCAGACAGAACACTGTCTTTCACCATCCGATTTCGGCTTTCACAATGCATTATTGACTTCGTCAGGCCGAATCCGGTTTTTTGATTTTGAATATGCCGGCTGGGATGATCCTGCGAAATTGATTTGCGACTTCTTCTGGCAACAAGATTTGCCCGCCCCGCGCGAATCGATGCATCATCTACTGGAGGCACTTTCATCGCCCGCTTCCAGAACCGAGCTCGAGGATCGCGTGGAAAAGCTTTTCCCCGTGTTCGGCGTGAAATGGTGCTGCTTGCTGTTGAACGAGTTTGTAAGCAACGATCGACTTCGCCGAGAATTCGCACAGTCCACGCCGATTTCTGACAGCCGAAAAAGTCTTCAATTCGAACTTGCAAAGCAGCTGTTACTGATCGTCCGAGTTTAGCTCGGGTTCACACGCGGCGTTTGTCCAGCCATATCAGCATGCCGCCCTGAGATGGACAGTGAATGTACTTCCGACCCCGACCTGGCTGGTCACTTTGACATTCCCGCCGAACAGCTGGCATAAGTGCTTGACGATCGAAAGACCCAATCCCGTTCCACCAACCTCGCGTCATCGAGCACGATCAACCCGAAAAAACCGCTCAAAAATCCGCGTCTGGAATTCCTTCGCAATTCCGACTCCGTTGTCCTGCACCTCGAAAACAACCCAATCTCCCTCTCTCCGGGAACGGACATAGACCGAACCGCCCGGACGCGAATAGTTGATTGCGTTCCCGATCAGATTGTCTGCGATTGTTCGTAAACCTTCCGCATCGGCCTGTCCATAGAGACATTCTTCGTCCGAGGCGGTCTCAAGCGTCAATTGCTTTGATTGAGCGATCGCCTGATGTGCTTCAGCGCTTGCATCCAGTATGGAATTCACATCAACAGCGTCAACGTGCAAAATATGCTCACCGGATTCAATCCGAGCCAATTCCAGTAGATCGAGGATCAATGAATTCAGTCGATCAGACTGTTCCGCAATCCGTCCGACAAACGTTCGACCGAACTCGCCATCTTCAAGAGCCCCATTCAACAGCGTTTCCGCGTAGGCTGCGATGGCCGCCAACGGGGTCTTCAATTCATGCGACACATTCGAAACAAAGTCCCGTCGCAGATTTTCCAGGCGTCGCAAGTCGGTCACGTCATGAAAGACTAATACGGCACCGGGGCAAGGGATACCAGGAAGCCGGGACGCCACCACAGCAACGGTCGATTCCGTCCATGGAACGGCGAATTCCATTCGATGTTGCTCTTGATCCTCGTTGAGCGTCAAGCGAATCAGCTCATGAATCTGAGGTACGCGGATCGATTCCCAGGTGCGACGGCCAACGACGTTAAAAGCCTTGAGATCCAGCAACTGAATTGCCGCCGTATTCGCGAGCAAGATTCGCTCATCAGGATCGACCGCAATCACCCCTTCAACCATCGCTTCCAGAACCGTCGCGAGTTGCTCATTATCCCGCGTCACGCGTTGCTGGTTGGCTTGCAATTCCACACTTCGAGTTTCGACGTTAAGAATCATCTCGTTGAATGCGTGTACCAGTTGCCCCATTTCATCGTTACTTTCGACGACCATTCGCTCTGGCTGCTGGCCGCTGGACATCAACTCTGTTGCACGAGTCAATTCCTCAAGGCGAACGATCAACCCGTGCATCAGTTGAGCCAGCAACGAGAGGCCAAGCACCAGCAACACCGTGACCGCGACCATCATTCGCCATCGTAAAGTCGAAACGCCTGCCTGGGCTTCAGGTACGACCGACAGGCTGACCAGGGCGAGGACTACTAAACAGAAGAGGCCGAAGCCGCCGAACAGCAGAATGATGCGGCGAAATAAAGGGGATTTCAACATGTCCATGTCCATTGGTTGACGCTCGATTTCCAGCGAACGTATGCTAGCCATTGAGTGCGAATGAGAAAACGAGTCTCTTGCGAGGCTTAACTTCTGCATCGTATTCTTTTCCTCGCCATCAGGTGACCCACCAGAGGTCAGATATCGCCATTGTTTTCTATTAATTTTCGGGGAATTTTCGCATGAATCAAATCGCTCGATTTTTCAGTGTTGCTGCGGCTGTGGTGGGGTTGTGTGTGAGTGTCGGCTTGGCCCGAGCGGCTGACGAACTGAAGTTGGGCGATCCGGCTCCGAATTTCCAAGCCCAGGACGATTCAGGAAAAGACTGGAAGTCGAGCGAGCATGTTGGCAAAAAGGTGATTGTTGTTTACTTCTACCCTGCCGACATGACCGGCGGATGCACAAAGCAAGCCTGCGGATTCCGTGACGATATGAAGTCGCTTGGCGAAAAGGGGGTTGAAGTCGTTGGCGTCAGTGGTGATTCCGTCAAGAATCACCAATTGTTCAAGAAGGCGCACGAGTTGAACTTCAGCCTGCTTGCTGACACGAATGGTAAGGTGGCCGAGGCGTTCGGTGTCCCTGTGACACCCGGTGAAAAAACCGTGAAAGCGGTGATCGACGGCAAAGAAGAATCCTTAATCCGAACGGTAACAACGGCTCGATGGACGTTCGTCATCGATAAGTCAGGTAAGATTGCCTCAATCAACAAGATGGTCAAAGCAGCCGAAGACAGCAAAGCGATCATCGAACTCGTCGGTTCATTGTCTGCCAAGTAGCCGAATCGACAGCATGTACGATTTGATGTGCGTGCCAGAAATCCGTTAATAAACACGTCACGATTTTATTCCGCAATCAACGACATTCAGTTTTCAGGGAGTCTTCGATGACCACAGGACGGGGCATTGTCCTTAGCGCTTTCGCTGATGAAGCGGCAAATTCGAAAACAGCCATCGAGCAACTGTCAGTCCTCGCTGCGTTGGGACTGAGTTACTACAGCCCGCGATTCGTCGACGTCCTTGGCGTGGGCAAAGTCAAACACGTGACGGAGCTCGACGACGACGAACTGATCCGGTTGAAGAAGTTGAATGCAGAATATGGCATGCACGTCGCCAGCATTGGTTCGCGGCTGGGAAAGGTGAAACTTCTCGATATCGAAGATGGTTCGCACAACAAATTTGTGCCTGATCGTGAGTATCATGAAAAAGATGTCGCGATGACGATTCGGGCTGCTCTGGCTCTTGATGCCAGATTGATTCGAGGGTTTTCGTTCTACCATCCCAAAGGTGAAGACCCGGCAGGATACGTCCAGCAGGCTGCGGATCGCCTTGGGCCAATTGTCGACTTATGTGCGAAGTCAGGACTCGTTTTTGCCCTCGAAGTCGAAGCAAACCTCGTTGGACAGAACGGTCGAATGCTGGCGGCATTGTCCAAAGCGGTTGGGCGACCGAACATGGTGTGCATCTTCGACGGTGGAAATATTTCCTCGCAAAACCTTTCTCCATTGGATTGTCTGGCGGAATACCGAGCGATGCGGGATCACCTTGGGTGGATCCACATCAAGGACTACCACGTCGACCCGAACCTCAAATGGACCGGTGTCGTTGACGAAGAACGTTTGAAAAACTTTGTCCCTTGCGATGTCGGCGATTCAGGACATGAACTGATTCTCCGTGACCTGCGCGATCACCTCCCCCAGATCAACGAACGAATGAAGAAGCTTGGCGCGCCTGGCCTCTTCCTCGAACTTGAGCCTCACCTCAAGGGAGGCGGCCAGTTTGGCGGGTTTAGCGGTCCCGATGGAATGGGTGTTGCCGTCCGGTCCCTTTGTCGCATGTTAGACTACCTCAGGATTGGATATGATCTACGAGGGTTTGACGATATCCGATCTGCTCGTGGTTTCTAAACTTTCACCGTCAAGAACCGCCGGACAGGGAATTCCAAATGACATCACGACGTTCTTCGGTTCGACTTTGCTGCTTCTTCTGCGCGGTGCTCAGCGGTCTGCTGTTGCTGGTGCTTTCTCGCGGATCATTCTTATCTCAGGCTGCTGCTCAGGAACAAGCAGCAGATGAGAATGTCCCGAAGCCAGCGAACAAGTCCAAAGATCGCTATCAGACGAAAAAGAATCACGATCCGAATGGGACCGGAAAATTCTATCTTGGTCGTGAAATCGCGATGGTGATGACCTTCCACGGTGCCCCCTGGCTGGAACGTCCCGAACGGGAAGAAGAAGAACGGCTCAGTGAACTGGTACACGAACTGAAACTAAAGCCTGGCCAGGTCGTCGCTGACGTCGGAGCTGGTTCCGGAGTCATCACGATGATGATGGCACATGAGGTTGGCGAGTCTGGCAAAGTGCTGGCTGTCGACATTCAGCAAGAAATGCTCGATCTGCTTGGTGACAAAATCAAAGACCGCAACATTAAAAATATCGAACTTGTGCTCGGAACGGATAAGTCGCCAAGGCTGGAACCTGCCTCAATCGACCTGGCTCTGATGGTCGATGTGTACCACGAATTCGAATTCCCCTACGAAATGATGCTTGAACTCTCCAAGGCATTGAAACCTGGTGGTCGAATCGCATTCGTTGAATATCGACGCGAAGATCCTCAGGTCCCGATCAAACTCGTCCACAAAATGACGGAAGCTCAAGTCAAAAAGGAAATCGGCCAGCCCGAGTTCCAGTTGAAGTGGAAGGAAACTGTCGCTTCACTACCTCGACAGCATGTCGTCATCTTCGAACGGCGCGAAAAGTAGGCAACGAATCACGTCACGGACGACGGTCAAAGAGAGTCTTTCATGGATGAAAAACAACGGCGGAAGCAAATCGCGATCGTTTTCGTTATTTACCTCGTGCTCGCGGCACTACTTCCCGCAGCCGATGACGAAGTCTATTACTGGTGCTGGTCAAAAGACCTCCAATGGAGTTACTACGATCATCCACCGATGACGGCCGTCTTGATTCGGTTATCAACCGCGATTTTTGGTGATTCGAATTTCGGATTTCGGGTCCCTGCCTGCATTGCATCGGCATTCGTCCTGTATGTCATCAGCCGGTTGACTCGATCCAGCCCGCTGATGTGGGGTGTATTTCTCAGTCCGCTATTCACCTTTTTCGGGGTCCTGATGACCCCCGACTCACCATTATTGATGTTTTGGGCGGGATATCTGTGGTGGCTGATCGAACTGCATCGACGTTTGACGCCCGATTCCGAAAGCCAAATCGAAAACTTACCCCGTGTTGATCTTCAATGGTGGTTCATTGGGGGAATCATCCTGGGGTGCGGCATTCTCAGTAAGTACACGATGGGACTTGCGGTTCCGACGGCCTTCGTCAGCCTGTTATTGACTCGACGACCAATCAAAGACTGGCTGAATGGGTACGTTTTTCACGGAGTCGTTGCGTTTGCCGTGGCATCTCCGATTTTGATTTACAACGTGCAACAAAACTTTGATCCACTCTTGTTTCAATGGCGGCACTCGGCGCAGAAAACACCGAACGCACTCATTTCAATCGTTGAGTTTATCGGAGTGCAAATATTGGGCTTCGGCACATTGCCGTTTTATCTGTTCCCCTGGGTTATTTCGCGCTTCACTCGATTGAGTCAGAATCCCAGGCTTCGAGTCTGTGCATGTCTTTACGCCTTACCGATGGCATTTTTTCTTTATAAATCGACTCAGGCCCGACTCGAAGGAAATTGGGCAATCGTTTGCTACGTTTCCTTCTGGCCGTTGGCAGCCGAATGGTATGAATCGGTACGGGAGTCAAAATTCTGGCGGCGATCAACGGCTGCGGCATTTTTACCTCCTGTGATCGTCGTAATTTTTGTCTTCGTGCATTTGATTTGGCCCATTTCGATCGTTCCCATCAAACTTGACCGTTTTCACCGTCAGTTTGCCTTGAATACTGCGACACGCGAAGTGGCTCGGTTGATTCGAGAACGGGGTGACTCGCTTCCTGTTTACACCGATTCATACCAGATGACGGCGTGGCTGAGGTTTCAAAAACTTCCTGCGCAACAGATCGACAAGCTCACCAGGCCAAGTCATTTCACGCGACCACCAAGACAACTCACCGATGTTGATCGTGCTTATGTCGTGCGCAACCTGCCCTTACCTTACGAGTTTGTGGAAGGTTTTGGACCACCCAAGTTGGTAGGAAGCGTCCCGGTCGAAATTAGAGAGGCGACAGTTGACACCTTAAATATCCGGCTCTATTCCAAGCAAGACGCAGGGGACGGGACTTTGATCCAAAACGGAAAGGTCGAAAAGTAGTATTTTTTCAATTCGTGTGCCACTGCATGACCGTCTTCGGTCACGCAGTGCTCTTCGGATGAAATCTCGTGCCCTGTTCGGTTGTGAAGGGTTGATGCTGTTCGGTAGAGTGCGTGTTGATTAATAAGCGATGCTCGTCAAAACGGGCGCCAAATTGAAGTTTGCTTGCTGGAGATTCTACGATGTTGTGCCGGATATTTGCGTTGGGAATGATCGCCGCATTGTTTGTCAGTTCGCCAGTGCGAGCAGCGGATATTGATTTTCCAGACGCGAATCTTGATACCGTCATTCGTGAGATCCTAAAAAAGAAACAGATCGATAAATCAGACAAGTCCAAAAAGATCACCGACGAAGACGTCTCGACAATCTTCTTCCTCGAAGCCCCCAGTCGCGGAATCGAAAACCTTGCAGGTCTCGAAAAATGTCGTAATCTGGCTCTCATTAAATTGACCGGAAACAAGATCAAAGATCTCAAGCCGCTGGAAGAATGCGTCAATGTTCAATCGCTCGATTTGGCCAAAAATCAGATTGTTGATTTTTCCCCGCTGGGAAAACTGATCAAGCTCCAATACATCCAGCTGGACGATAATCAGATTACCAGTCTCGAAGGTGTCCAAAGCCTGAAAGCACTCGGGGCACTCTATCTCAGTCGAAACCAGGTCGAATCCGTTCAACCACTCGCAGAACTGCCAAAGCTTCATGCGCTTTATCTGGATAAGAACAAAGTCAGCGATATTACACCGCTGAAAGGGTTGCGCTGGCTGGAACGACTTGACCTGAAAGACAACCAGATCAGGGATATTTCCCCACTGAGCGACATGACCGAGATGCGTTACACCTTCCTTGAACGGAATCAATTACCAGATCTGACGACACTGGTAGAAATGGCGAAAAAGGACATCGCGGGCGAGCGGCGATTCGCGCCCTATTGGAAGCTTTACGTGGCCGGAAACCCGCTTAACGACACCGGTAAAGCTCAGTTGCAAGAACTCGCAAAACTCGGAGTTCGCGTAACCGCCGAATGAAGCCGTGTAGGGTGGGACAAGTCTTCGCAGTCCCACCGTCTTCCCATATTGTTCACTCTGATGATGACAACCAAAAGCGAATTTCCGTTGAGTGCCTTTTAAACCTGTTTCATCCATTCAGGCGGTCCATCAGCATTGGCTTCAGGTCGCGGACGATTTCTCGGATCCAATCGGGATTTTCGAGCTGAAGTCCGTCGGATGGCAGCATCAGTTCAGCGGGAAGCTTCTTTGCCAGGTCTTTGAATTCGTCAATCAATTGAACGATTGCCTGTTCGTTATTGGGAAGTTCATCGAAGTAGCGATTCAGTTCTGCGAGCGGCCCCTCACCGAGTTCTTTGGAAACCTTTTCCGAAGCTTCACGGGTGGCGATTTGGACTTGCTCAATCCATGCCTGTCCGTCGGAAACAATTGTCGCGATCGAACGAATCTCAGCAGTGATGGCGGTTCGATGGCTGGTCAGTCGCTGGTGAACAGCCGTGGGACCTTCGAGACGGACTCGCACGCCGAGTGGCAGACGGTCATGTTTTACGCACAGTAATCGAAGGGAATCTCGAAATCGTTCGAGAACGTCGTCCGTCGTGGTACACCCAACACATGAGACGAGACAAATTTCCCAGCGGAAGACATCGAGTGGCCGAAATTCAATCTCCATTTGATGCCGGTGATCAACCGTGACAAGAAAGCAACCGCGCGCTCCCGGTTCGCGGATATGCCGACCCTGGATGTTCCCCGAATACAATATTGGTGGAAGAACAAGCGCTGAACCTTCGTTCGGTAATCGAGACCGCTTGTGAATATGGCCGAGCGCCCAATAATCGTAACCCTTTGAACGGAGGTCAGACGGCGAACAGGGAGCGTAGGTATCGTGTCCGTCATCAGCACCGATCAGGCTGGTGTGTAAGATCCCTAGATTGAACCAGTTCGAGATGGGCATCGGGTAGCCCGGCACCATGTTTTGCGTTTCGGCCTGATTTGCAAAACTGCGTCCGTGAATCGCGACTCCAAGATCTTCGAGTCGCCGGGTTTCGGCTTGTTCATGAGACAGCATCACTGCGTCGCCGTTCGGATTCACCGGCAAACGCAACTTGCGGGTCATGTTGTTTGCGGCATCATGATTACCGGCGATGAGATACAGACGAATCCCCGTCTCACACAGCTTGTGCATCTGTCGGATGAAGAACATGCCGGTATTGAAGTCTCGCCAGTCGCCGTCGTAAAGGTCCCCTGCGATGACGACGAAATCGACTTGTTCGCGGAATGCCAACTCGACGAGATTTTCGAGTGCTCGACGGGTTGCTCCGCGAATCAGGTCAACTGGGGCGCCTTCGTAGCGTTCAAGTCCTTCCAATGGACTGTCGAGATGGATGTCAGCGGCGTGGATGAATTTCATGCTGATTCTTAACCCAATTGCGATTCAAATTCAAATTCGTCAGTCAGTAGGCCCTGGCCTGACGAAAAGGACAAACCGGGGTACGGTAATGCTGTTATGTCTGACGAACGGAAAAGCGGCCGAAAATCAGGGTAGCATGGATTTGGTTTTCGACATGGCCGTGAATTCATTGTTTGGCAGCGTGCCCGAAGAGCACGGCTTAACCGAAGACACTAAAACCGTGCCACCCGTTTCGCCGATTTCTGTATCAAATGCATTTCGTCAGCGGAAGAACCAGCACATTCCCAAAGTGCATGCCACCAGTACACAGGCCCACAACCGGTCATGCAACCACCAGGCCCGTTTTGCATCGGCGTCGGTTTGTTGTGGTCCTTGAAAACGTCCCCAGGTGAATTGTTCGCGATCCGAGTCTCGTTCGCGTTGGGTTGCCGCGCTGACCATGATTACCACCACGTAGCAGGCCAGCGTTACCAGGCCGGCTCGGTGAAACGCCTGCAGGTCGTGCCCGAAGCCGAGTTTGGCGACTCGGTCAAACACAATCGAAAAGATCGGTCCTGCCAGAATGCAAACCAGTGCCGCCGTGCGAGTCACATACGGCTGGAGGATCCCCGCGACATAAGCCACGATCACTCCAGGAACGAGGTAGGCGTTGTAATCCGCCATCCTGTTAAAAATGCCTCCTTTTGTCTGTCCGAAATACAATGAGAGCCAGATCGCTGTCGCGACCATCAGCATCATCGCCCCTCGCCCGACCCAGATCAGCCTCATTTCGGACGCATTCGGACGGATGTATTTCTTGTAGATGTCGAACGTAAACAGCGTTGCCGTTGAGTTCATCATCGAGTCGATCGTGGAGAGTATCCCGGCGACAAGTCCCGCCATGACCAGGCCGACAAGTCCGTACCCTCCGGGAATCAGTGCTCGTGTTAGTCCGGCAAACGCGGTGTCGCTTTCCGTGGCCGGGTCGATTGCCAGAATATAGCCGGCTGCCATGCCGGGAACGATACACAGGAACGGGATCAGCAATTTGAAGAATCCTGCGGCAATTGTTCCCATGCGAGCATCCCAGTCACTTCGGGCACCAAGCGTTCGTTGCACGATGAACTGGTTTGTCCCCCAATAATAGAGGTGTAGTACCATCAGGCCGCTCAGTACGCCGGTCCACGGGAGTTCAGGATGGTCTGCGGCGAAAAAGACGTGAAACTTTTCCGGCTGTTTTTCCAGCAGGCCCGAAAGGCCACCAACGTTGGGATGCCCAATCGCCAGCACCGCCAGCAAACCACTGCCGATCAGCAGCAGCACGCTTTGAACGACGTCGTTAAAGATATCGGCTTTCAAACCGCCATAGAACGTGTATGCCGCAGAGACCGCAGCAAGGAGACAAACCGCCGTTTTATAGCTTACTGCATATTGAGAATCTGCTGTCAGCGTTGCCAACGTCAATGCCCCCAGGATCATTGTGCCGACCATCTGGATCAGCAGAAATGCCATATTCGTGATTGAGTAAACAAGTCGGCTACGGTCATCGAATCGGCGACCGAGATATTCGGACAGCGTGTAAAGTCCCATTCGACGATAGAAAGGGAGGAAGAAATAGCACAGCATGAGCAGGCCGAAGATGGCCCCGAATTCGAAATTCGCTTGCGCGAAGCCTTCTTTCAGTCCCGCACCCATCATGCCGACCATATGATGCGAACTGATATTCGTTCCGAAAATCGAGCCCGCCACGGCCCACCAGGCCACCGTCTTGCCCGCCAGATAATAATCCGTCGTATCTTCTTCCTTGCGACCGATCCACATCCCGAAACCCGTGACCCCGACAATGCTGGCCACAAGGATCAGGACATCCAACCATTGCAGTGGAATACTGGAAGATTGAGCGAGAAGTGTCATGAATCACTTTGCGCAAAGAGGGCGTGGAATCGAATGGGATTTGTGCCGAGGATTCTGTCGGTTTATGACGCGGACTACAACTTCGATCGAGTTGTCCGTCATTACGAATTCTCAAATTAGTTTTCCGGACGTGTATTGCTTCGCTGCCACCACGGCATGGGCATCGTTGGCGGTTTGCGATGAAGGTCCTGGCGAACATCCTTTGGCCGAGGATGCCAATAATTCACGAAGCGACCCAGTTGCTTAACCGCTTCAAGGTACACTCGTTCGCCTTTTTCTTTCGTTGCGAGTTCTGCTTCACCGAGGACCCCGGTATCGGAATAGCTGCTGGTCCACGAGACGACCGTTGCGGGGCCGGCACTGAACAAGTCGACCCAGTTAAAAGGGCTGTTGTCATTATTGAAAGAGATCGTACCGCTCTTGATCTTGTCTTTCCGCACGCCATCTTCATCAAGGTACAGATACAGCGACGTTTCCAGCTCGCATGCATGAGCACATCCGCCGGGAAAT
The DNA here is from genome assembly GCA_903834925.1 of uncultured Schlesneria sp. GTDB lineage: Bacteria > Planctomycetota > Planctomycetia > Planctomycetales > Planctomycetaceae > Schlesneria. Next base: position 30,062 of record CAILLA010000223.1, on the reverse strand, counting down.
TTGCTTTCTCGCCAACTTGGGAGAAACTCTTTATCGACGGTTAACAGGTTCCACCAGGCGATCACACAGCATTCGGCATCCGTTTCCAGATTGGTTCGCCGCGCAGCCAGATCGAGATTCGGCATGTTCGACCCGTGACCATTCAAGAGGATGATCTTCTTGAATCCGTGATAGGCCAGAGACCGAGTCACATCGAGTATCTGCTCGATGAACGTCGTGTAGTTCGTGTTGATCGTTCCCGGAAAATCCATCACATGCCCGGTGTAGCCGTACGAAATGTGCGGAAGGACAAGGATCTTGTCGGCAAGTTCCCGTCCGGTTCCATTTGCGATCCCGCCAGGACAGACCAGATCAACGTCCAGCGGCAGGTGGTGTCCGTGCTGCTCGACGGCACCACAGGGAAGAATACAAACCTTGCCAAGATCGACGGCATCGTTGATTTCTGGCCAGGTTAATTTCTCGTATCGATATTCTGTGGCTGCGCGGGACATGGTTCGCTCTCTTATGGAATACTTAAAAGACTGGAAACGATCGGGCAATCATACCGAGGCAAGAAATTGAGTGGTATCGACCAGTTTCGGAAGGGATCGGTGCCGGTCTGATGAATCAGCCAAGCAGTAGTCGGGTAGTACTTTTGCCTTGTTGTCGTAATCGCCGTCCAAACTCCGTGTGCGACGGTTTTGGACTTCCTAGGGTTTGAAACGTAACTCTTTGAGGTAAGTTTCAGGATTTCTATCAAAGTAGCCATCATCGCTCCGCGTGATGAGCATGCGTCGGAAACGATTCAACCGTTGCCTAAGCATCGAGACAAAATACGCCATTTTGGATTGTTTTTGGGAACATGCGGATTGGAATTTGGTAGGTTCTCGAACAATCCTCATCACGCGGGGCGATGATGGCTACTTTGGTCTGAGGCAAAGCCTCGCGGAGTCTTCGACAAGCCCGTGTCTTCATGATTCGGTAACGTGTTCGAAGAGCACGGCTTTACCGAAGACGGTAAAACCGTGGCACCCTTGATCGTGGCTTTCTGTCCTAAGTGCAGATCGTCTCCAGCATTCCAAACCTCCCATGTTTCTAGTCGTTTCATCAGACCGGTAATGTCGGTCATTTTGGTTCGCCTTCGAAGCTCATGCGGGAGAATTCGTTGATTCGTGGTTCCACTGCTTTCTTATTCATGCTAATAATTCAACGGGATGCTCTTTTCCTAAAGAGCCTGTCAGAGGCGATTGGCGAATGCGTCCACCCATACTTGATCACTTCCAATCCATTTCATATGCCAATTCCCATGAAATTACGCAGCTCACAGTGGTTTGCCGGGCGAGAAGAGTTGGCATTTCAGAATCGATCGGCTCTGCGGGCGATGGGGCTTAACCCTGACGATTACGTGGGAAAACCCGTGATTGGCATCGCCAATAGCTGGAGTGATCTGAACAACTGCAATGGCAATCTGCGTGACGTTGCGGAAGCGGTCAAACGTGGCGTCCTGCTGGAAGGGGGCTTGCCACTGGAATTCCCCACGATCTCGCTGGGTGAAGAATTCATGAAGCCTTCGGCCATGCTGTATCGCAATCTGATGGCGATGGATGTCGAGGAAACATTACGCGCTAACCCGATCGATGGCGTTGTTCTGCTTTGCAACTGCGACAAAACGACGCCGGCTCAATTGATGGCCGCAGCCAGTGCCGATCTTCCCGCGATCCAGATTAACGGTGGACCTCGGGCAATCGGTCAGTGGAGAGGAAATTCCATCGGGTCGGGAACCGATCTGTGGAAGTATTCCGACGAACTTCGAACCGGTCGGTTGTCGCTCGACGAATGGCATGAAATCGAAGCGAGTTACGGATGTGGCGTCGGTGCCTGCAACACGATGGGAACCGCGTCGACGATGACATCGCTTTCCGAAGCCTTGGGAATGATGCTGCCAGGGACCGCGTCAATTCCCGCGACCGATGCCAGACGATTACAGGCAGCGACTGCGACCGGACGACGGATTGTTCAACTTGTGCGTGAAGATCTGCGTCCGTCTCGAATCCTGACTTCACATGCTTTCGACAATGCCATTCGAGTCTTACTCGCTTTGGGAGGTTCGACGAACGCCATCGTACACTTGATCGCGATGGCAGGCCGTCGAGGAATCCGGCTCCCATTGTCGCGTTTCGATGAGCTATCCCGGACGACTCCGTTCCTCGTCAATATGATGCCGTCCGGCCGTCATCTGATGGACTCGTTTGATTCCGCAGGAGGGGTCTCTGCAGTGATGGCAGAAATCCGGCCTCTGCTGGACCTGAGCGTGATGTCCGTCAGCGGCCGCACTCTGGGTGAGAACATCGCACGATCGCGCAGCTTTAATCGAGACGTGATTGCATCGCACGAAAAGCCGTTGCTGGCTGGTGGCGCTCTGGCTGTTTTGACGGGAAACCTCGCTCCTAACGGTGCGATCATTAAAGCATCCGCAGCATCGCCTCAATTGATGAAACATGTCGGACGCGCCATTGTGTTCCACAACTATCAAGATATGCTCGATCGAATCGATTCCCCTGACTTGCCCGTAACCAGTGAAAGTGTGCTGGTTCTGCAGAATGCCGGGCCGAAGGGCGTTCCCGGTTTTCCCGAATGGGGTTCCATTCCCGTTCCCCAAAAACTGTTACAAGCGGGGATCACCGACCTGGTCCGAATCAGCGACTCGCGCATGAGTGGCACAGCATTCGGTACCGTTATACTTCACATTGTCCCAGAAGCGGCAGTGGGTGGGTTGTTGTCGCTTGTGCGAGATGGAGATCAGATTGAACTCGACGTCGACGCCCGGCGACTGCAGCTACTTGTCGAGGATTCGGAATTGGCACGTCGGAAGGCAAATTGGCAACCGGTGGCCTCGCGACACTTACGTGGTTATCCCAGGCTTTATATTGACCATGTCCTTCAGGCGGACGAAGGCTGCGACTTTGATTTTCTGCGACCTGATTCTGAAGCGGCTCTTGAATTCGTTCAGCCAGTTGTCGGACGCAGTTGAATTTGGCAATTGACGTTGAAGTCAAACGGAGGATTGAGAAATCGACAGAGATACAAAACCCCGATCAAACTCCACCGAGTTGCCTCAGCCAGCCAAATCTTCTTCGGACTGGGGTGTCGGTGCTCCGAATGCCGAAGTGGCCCGATTCATTCAGGGACCTCAATCCCGTCGGTTTGAGCTTTTTCGTGCCATCCGCATTTTCTGGGAAATCTTGAACGGATTTCGAACCCTTCACTTCGTTGGACCGTGTGTCACGGTTTTCGGATCAGCCCGGTTTACTGAAGATCAACCTTATTACAAATTGGCGCGAGAAGTCGGATCGCAGATCGCCAAGGCAGGGTTCACTGTCATGACCGGTGGCGGTCCCGGCATCATGGAAGCGGCCAATCGAGGTGCGAAAGAAGCCGGCGGCTATTCCGTCGGTTGCAATATCGAATTAGAGCATGAGCAAAGTCCGAACCCTTATCTCGACCGGTGGATCACCTTCCGTCATTTTTCTGTTCGCAAAATGATGCTCGTCAAATACTCTTATGCGTTCATTGCCTGCCCCGGTGGTTTCGGGACGCTAGACGAAATCTTTGAACTCGCCACGCTGGTGCAGACCCACAAAGTCGAGGACTTTCCGCTGATTCTGATGGGAAAGGACTATTGGCAGCCGTTATTGACTTTCTTCAGGGAGCGACTCTTGGAAGCGAAGACGATCGATGCTGCGGACGTTGATCGGATTATCGTTCTTGACTCCCCGGAGGAAGCTGTTGCTGTGATCACGAAAATTGTCACGACGCAATTTGGACTGACCTACGGCCCTCGACCGAAACGACGCTGGTGGCTCGGCGAATGAACGCCCACGAATCCGACTTCGATTTGACGATCGATTGTTTACGAATTCGAGGGCAATGTTCGTAAATAGAGAAAACTCTGAATGACGGCGACGATTAATCCGCCAACGGTCACGACCGCACACCCGATCGCGTAAGTGTTCAAGTCGATTTTCGGGACGAAGTAAAACAAGAAGGCAAACAAGCTGCCGATCAGTCCGACAACCAAAAGGCGTTTGCCCGCATATGCGTTGGCAGGATACCAGATGGCCGGATCGCTCAGGGTTTTTTGAACCCGGAATCCATACCACGGATTCGGCCCTATTTTTCCGAGAATCAATGGGAAGCTGAGTGCAACAAGAAGTAAACCGCTGAGCGTATTCATCAGCATCAGCAAGAACATCGGCGTGCTCCAGAATACTGTAACCTTAGTGCGACCAGAATCGTTTCAGCTTTTGCTGGAAGATCAGCTTCATCGGGATCTGTTGCATTTGATGTTGTACGCTGGATGTTCGAGCGGTCGCTTGCTGGGGCGTTGCGTGGACGATAAATCCATTCGGGTTCGTGAACGGTTGCCGAGATTCATGAAAACAAAACAACGATCTCTGAGATCGACGGTCTGTAAGAATTGCGCAGAGCATCGCAAAGGCGCTGTCCGTTTTCGTCGTTTGGGCTTCCGGCTAACGCCAAAGTCTTGTCGCACGGGCTGAAGCCCATGCTACGGCTTGTGTGAACGGTATCGACTTTTCAAATCGCATATTTCGAAAGTCAACCGCGTCGCTGGCATGAATTGCCGAGCCGGTCTATTGGAGATTCGACTTCGGCCGATTTTGCCGCCCGGAACGCAATGCACGGATTCTCATTTGCTGCGAGATTGAATCAATCAGGATTCCGGCTTTATCGAAGTTCTGAACGGTGTCGTTGACGGGGACAAAATCGTGATCGCCCCGGGGGCGTTGTTGCGTTCACCCTAAACCACTAGCATCGTAATCAGTGCAGGTTGAGGAATGCTTTTTAGTCAATCCAGATGCGATGCTGGGGATGTAAAATGAGATTTGGCTATACGATTTTGTACGTAACGGATGTCGAGGCAACCGTTTCGTTCTATGAATTGGCGTTCGGGTTGAAACGTCTGTTTGTCCATGAAAGTGGATATGGCGAGATGATCACCGGTGAAACGAAACTCGCCTTCGCGAGTGTCGAACTTGCGCGTTCGAACGGAGTCACTTTTCAGTTAACGTTGCCTGAGGATCCGTCAGCCGCGTTCGAAATCGCGTTTACAACAGACGACGTACCGGCGGCATACAAGCAAGCAGTTGAAGCGGGGGCCGTGCCGGTGGCCGAACCAAAGCAAAAGCCATGGGGTCAGTTGGTCTGCTACGTCCGTGACATCAACGGTTTTTTGGTCGAAATTTGTACTCCGATGGCTCCATAATACATGCCAACTACCATCCGTCCCATCGTCCCTGGCGACACTCCTGCATTGTTAAGGCTTTCTGGATCGCTGGGGTTTGGTCCAGCCGAATTGGAAATTCTGCAACAGACCTTCGATGACTACCATGACAGAAACGTAGACAAGCATTATCAGGCTCTGGCGTGTGATGATGCTGGCCAGCTGATTGCAGTGGCTTACTTCGTGCCGGTGGAGATGACCGATCGTACCTGGGAACTGGTCATGATCGTGGTGGATAACCAGCGGCAGGGGCAAGGGATTGGTAGCCGCCTTTTGGTCGCCGCAGAAGGAGCCATCCGAGCCAAGAACGGCAGACTTCTTGTGATCGAAACAAGTTCCTCTCCAGACCAGGACCGTGCGAGGCAATTTTACACAAAACACGGTTATGCCGAAGTCGCACGAATCCCCGACGCATTCGCCGATGGCGAGCACAAGGTGATTTTTTCCAAGCGACTGTAGTCAGGGTTTCAAGTCATTTACGGTCGGATCAATAACTCACCAATACCGCAGCTGCATGATGATCTGTAGCCCTCGATCCTGTAAATGTTTGTGAAAAATCGACGTCTCCTTTGAGTCATTCTTGAAATTCGGTGTTGTGGAAATCACAGCCGAAAATTCATTTCAACCGTTACTTATGGCGCGATTATTGCGTGCCAGCATCCCTTAAGGTTTCGTAAGTTATGGCTTAAGGGTTTTGTTTTTGGACTAGGTCCGAGAGCTTTGTTTTCTAAAGCTCAAAACAAAAAAACAATTGAATGACAAGTACTGCAAAAATCGATGCAGAATTAAAAAGTGATGGCACAATGACTGTTTTCGCTAAAGAGATGGATTCTCGAATCGCCCGACCAGTACCGATGATTTCGGCCTTGGCTTCGGGTGCCAAATATTTAGGCATCCTGTGTGGACTACTGGCAATTGGATTCATCGGACATCAAACTCATTGGTCCTTCGGATTTGTGAAGCATGGATCAAGCGAGCCATCAAGAATTCTTCAAACGTCCAAGTTCCCTGATCCAATTGACGAGCATCGGCCTGATGAACAGGAATGGCAAATCGAATTTCCGTCCGAGAAATCGCTTCGACGAACGGGAATTAAAACGAGCGTGATCGAAGAACGCTCGATGCGAGAGCGAATCAAGACAACCGGCGTGATTACGTACGATGAGCGAATGTTTGCCAGCCTGTCCGCCCGCGTGTCCGGAGCCATCTGGCGCGTGTTGAAGCAACCAGGTGACATGATTCGTCGCGGGGATGTGCTGGTCATCATTGATGCGGTCGATGTCGGTCAAGCTAAGGCAGAATTTTCCAGTGATTTGGTTTCGCTGGAATCGAGGATTGAACGTCTTGCGTCGTACGAAAGTGTTGCCGGCGCGATCGCTCATCGTCAGGTTCGCGACGAACGCGTGGCTGTACGCGAAGCAAAGATTCGCTTGCAGAACACCGAACAGACATTAATCAACATGGGTTTTAGCTTGCAAAAGAATTTATTTGAAGGTCTCAACGATGCTGATCGTGCTGAGAAGCTTCATTTTCTTGGAATTCCCGAATCAATTTCGAAGGAATTAGATCCTGTACAAACCACTTCGAACCTTCTTCCTGTAATGGCGTCGTTTGATGGAGTTCTGATTCATCACGATGCGGCACTTGGTGAAATGGTTGAAGCGGGAAAACCATTACTCGAAATCGCCGATCTGCGAAGGATGTGGCTATATTTGGACGTTTCCAAAGAAGATGCGTCCAAAATGTCACTTGGTCAATCCGTTCGGTTTCTTCCCGACGGCCTCGAGCAAGAGCTTCAAAGCACCATCACCTGGATCAGTACGGAAATGAACGAAAAGACGCGAACGTTGCGCGTTCGAGCTGAAGTCGATAATCCGGTCGTATCGTCCGATCCTGTCACCGGACAGGAAGTCCGGCTACTGCGGGCAAAAACCTACGGCACGGGAATGATCACACTTCGTGAAACCCCGTCTGCATTTGTGGTTCCCATTTCGGCAGTGTTGCATGATGACAATCAGCCAATGGTATTCGCCAAAGTCTCGGACCGGAAATTTGCTCGAATCAATGTCAGGCTGGGAGCCCGCGAGGGGGGAAGCATCCAGATTGATTCCGCTGATCTCAAATCGGGGATGACAATTGTGACGCACGGAAGTCATGCCCTCAAATCGGAATGGATTTTGACTCACGTTGCATCATCTGCACTCTAAATTCTTGGATGCAACTTCACTTCCTGACGTGACATAAATATGGATCGACAATGCTTCAATTCATTATCGGCTGGTCGCTCAATCATCGGTTGATCGTGCTTCTGGCAGCGGCGGTAACCAGCGCAGCTGGCTATCTCGCCATGATCTCTCTGAATGTTGACGCATTTCCCGATACAACACCGGTTCAAGTTCAGATCAATACCGTGGCCCCGGCTCTGGTCCCCGAAGAAGTTGAACGACAGGTGACGTTTCCCGTAGAAATGTCGATGGGAGGTCTTCCTGGATTGGAATCGCTACGCTCCGTGTCTCAGTTCGGGCTGTCTCAAGTTATCGCAACTTTCAGAGACGGAACAAACATCTATTTTGCTCGGCAGTTGATTAACGAACGATTGTCGAGCGTCGAGATTCCCAGTGGACTCGGACGACCTGAAATGGGACCAGTCTCAACGGGACTGGGCGAGGTATTTCATTACATCGTCTCATCTGATGACGGTGATCTCACGGGAGCAAAGACGCTACATGACTGGGACATCAAGCCGACGATGCGCACGGTTCCTGGCACGGCCGAAATCAATTCCTGGGGGGGATTGAAGAAACAGTACCAGATCCGAATTGACCCCGTTCGACTTGTGAAACATGGCTTGAAATTTGACCAGATTCTCGAAGCGGTTAAACATAACAACCTGAACGTCGGTGGTGGAAGCATTCAACAATCCGGGGATTCGGTTCTGGTTCATGGAGTCGGGCGTACGATTAACGTCGAACAAATTTGCGGAATTGTCATCACGGCCATTGATGGTGTTCCGATTCGGGTTCGAGATGTCGCGGAAGTCGTGGTCTCGCATGAATTACGTCGCGGTGTCGTGACGGCGAACGGACAGGGCGAGGTCGTTCTAGGTCTTGGGTTCATGCTGATGGGCGAGAACAGTTACGCCGTCACGAATCGGCTTCGTACCAAATTCGACGACGTGCGTCAGACTCTTCCTGATGGTTACCACATGGATATCGTTTACGACCGCACTCGACTGGTCAATCGCGTGATCGAAACCGTCAAAAACAACTTGTGTGAGGGAGCCTATCTCGTCGTTGTCCTGCTGTTTCTGCTTCTCGGTAATCTGCGGGCAGGCTTGATTGCTGCGGCCGCGATACCTCTTTCAATGCTCGTTGGATTCTGCGGAATGTGGTCCATGGGGATTGCCGCTTCGTTACTTAGCCTTGGAGCCATTGATTTCGGCATCGTGGTCGATAGCTCGGTCGTTGTGATCGAAAACATCATTCGTCGCCTGGCTCATCACGGTGAATGTTCGCCGAAGGAACGGTTGGCGATTATCCGGGACGCAGCGTCAGAGGTACGGATTCCCACGGTATTTGGCCAGCTCATTATCATGATCGTCTACTTGCCGATTTTGACCCTGGAAGGTGTCGAAGGGAAAATGTTTCGGCCGATGGCGATTACTGTCATCTTCATCCTGATCGGTTCACTGATTTTGTCATTGACTGTCACACCGGTTCTGGCGTCGCTGGTGTTACCTCGAACCGTCACAGAAAAAGAAGTATGGCTAGTCAGGTTTGCCCAATGGTTCTACCGACCACTTCTCAAAATGGCATTTCGATTTCGTTGGCTTGTTCTGACGCTCGCCCTGTGTGGACTCGGGTACACGTTCCTGATCGCAGCGAAACTGGGATCGGAATTTATACCGCGTCTGTCCGAGGGAGACTTGGTAATCGGCGTGCTGAGGGCACCCGGAACAAGCCTCGAAGAGTCTGCCAAGATGAACACGACAATGGAACGTCTGCTGCTTGAAAAATTTCCGAACGAAGTCTCACATGTATGGAGTCGTGTCGGATCGCCAGAAGTTGCGACGGATGCGGGCAACGTCGAAGTGACGGATATGTTCGTCGCACTGAAACAACGCTCTGAATGGACAAAAGCAAAAACGCAGTCTGCATTGGTCGAGCAAATGGTTCAAGAGGTCGATGGCTTGAAAGGGCAGATCACCTGGTTCACGCAGCCCATCGAACTGCGGATCAATGAAATGGTCTCTGGTGTCCGCGCCGATGTGGCCTTAAAGCTTTTTGGAGACGACTTTACCAAACTGATTCCCAAAGCCCAGGAATTTCAGTCGGTCCTCCAGTCGATTCAGGGGTGCAGTGATCTGACAATCGAACAAGTCTCTGGACAGCCGATCCTCAGGATCTCCCTCGAGCAGGACGAAATCGCCCGCTACGGGATCTCTGCACGGGCCGTGCTGGACGTGGTCGAGTCGATCAGCAACAAAGTCATTGGTGAGGTCATTGAAGGACAACTTCGATTTCCGCTGGTGGCACGTCTTCCGGATCAGTTCCGCGAGAATCTTGAAGAGATCGGGCGGATCATGTTGTCGGCTCCTGGCGGTGAACAGTTACCGTTGTCCCGTGTTGCCAACATCCGTCGGGTGAGTGGACCGAAAATGATCACCCGCGAGTGGGGCAAGCGAAGGATTACTGTTCAATGCAACGTCCGTGGACGCGATGTCGGGAGTTTTGTTACCGAAGCCCAGAGCCAGCTGGCCGAGAAAGTCAGTGTTCCCAAGGATCAATTTCGGATTGAATGGGGCGGTCAATTCGAGAATATGCAACGCGCACAGCAACGTTTATTGATCGTCGTCCCATTGGCGCTCGGTTTGATCTTTGGGCTGCTTTTTTTGACATACCGCAGCATCCCAGAGACATTGGTCGTGTTCACGAGCGTCCCGTTTGCTTGCATCGGAGGAATTCTCTGTCTTTCCTGGCGGGAAATGCCACTTTCAATTTCCGCTGCAGTTGGATTCATCACGCTTTCGGGCGTCTCGGTACTCAGTAGCATGATTCTGGCATCGGCGTGGCGAGCAGCAAGGTCGCCGTCAAATCCGACACGAGATCGCGAAATGATGACATCGTCATTGTCGGAAATCGCCGTGAATCATCTGCGAACAATTCTGATCGCAACCCTGGTGGCCAGCGTCGGATTCATCCCGATGGCAACTAGCGAAGGGGCCGGAGCCGAAGTACAGCGACCTCTGGCAACGGTCGTGATCGGCGGCGTCATCAGCAGTATGCTCTTTACTCTGTTTGTGCTCCCAATCCTGTTTCAGATCGTTGAGTCGAGGCGAAGTGAGGTTAGTCAGGATCAAAGTCCAGCCTCCAGCAGCATTTAAAAAAGCGACTGACGACTCTGGCCGCACTTTGACATTTGCTCGTCAGGGCGATGCACTGAATCCTCATGACAGTCCGTTCGAACGGTCACGGTGTCAGGAACACGATGTTTTTCGCTTCCTTAAACGCATTGTTCACGTTGCCGATGATCTCGTCATTTTCTTCGACTCGCAGGCTGCGAATGCCCGAACCTGGCGAGAAAACAATCTGGCCCAGATCGGCCCAGACAATGTTCGGGCTGAGAGTCGATTCGAAGTAATACCGACGATTTGTCTGGTCCAGCACGGTTCGCCAGTAAGTCGGTGCAATATTCGGATGCTGTTCGTCTGGCTGGCCCCAGGGGACCGACACATTTCGCATCACGCTGAAGACTCCTGCGACCGCCTGCCGTGGGTCATTCGTCGCTGGAAGATGGGACAGATAGTATGAAGCACGCACGAACCGGTCTTCAGACTGATGGGAACCAGGCAGCATTTTTGTTCCGTCGAGTCGTTTCCAGTAATTGTTGAGTGTCAGTTGCTGGTCAAAGGTTGGGCTATTGGTCATTACCTGATATTCACGGCCGTGATGAATGATCGGTTTTCCCTTGAGGTATTCGATGATTGCTGAGTTGCCGGTCGGGTCAGAAATTGACAGATGAACGGTCGGATGAGCCTTCTTTCCAGGCCCAAAGTTGATCGGCACGATATAGAGGGGATCGGCCTGAAACGCTTTCACGACTTCTTCCACACTGGCAAATTGAGAAAGGACGTACTGAGTCCAGCCGGCAAACGACACACGTGGTTTGTTGTTGTCAGGGGCCGGGCCGAAATCGGCCTCGGCGAGATAAAGCAGATTGGCAACTAATCCCTTTTCGTTCATCCCGTCAAAGACGCCATCGATCGGACCCTGCGGATCTGTCGTCCCAGCGACAACGACTGTCCCATATTTTGCAGTCCATGTCAGCGAATTCTTCCCACCTGAACCGTCAAGGGGCGTTCCCTGAGGGAAAATATAAAAATGCGAATTGAACCCATAAGGCCAGTCCATCGATCGTCCTGTCACGATCAACCCTTTTGGACCAATCCACGTCACCCTGGAACAGGCCTCTACACAACACATCGGCATGCAGGGCGATGCGACCATAACGACAGCCAACAGGCAGACAAAGTTGATCTTCCCCATGAAAAACAGTCTTTCGAATTATGAGAGAGTTAACTGTCAATCGACGTCATATGCTTTAAAAAATCTCATGAGCAGTGACGAATGTCAATTGGAGGCCCAGTAACTTTCGCAGGGCGCATTTGCCGATTTCTATTTTCAGTCCAGTCGATTCGAGATTCGTTAAGGCCCTGAGTAACCATGATGGCTTGCTGGGTCATCAGGCTCCCTGGTGTTGCAACGATCAAATTGCATCGACGTCGCCGACGGAGAGATTAAATGCGACAAGCGGAGTTGGTATTCCCCGTGGTGTTGTTGGGCAATGTTTGCCTCGCATGCTGCGATCTTGCTTCGGGCATTTTCGCCTGAATCGACCACTGAACCTGAGGAGTGAAGTAGAATGCTGATTCGCAATTCAGTTCTCGCCGCTATCGCTGTTGCCATCATGTCACTGGGTGAAACCGTTCACGCAGGTGTGGTCTTCGACAACCTTTCGGTAACTCCCGCGCCTCCCTCGGCAGCCACCCCTCCAGCATATGTAAATCCTGATCCGCTAAGCGGAGACGGGCCGCAGTATGCGTCGTTTGCGACTGGCGCGGCTTCCAGCGGCTTGACCCTCAGTGACGTCAAACTGTTACTGGCTGGTGACACATCAAGTAAGAATAGTTTTACCGTGAGTCTCGTCAGTGATGGCCCCCAAGTCGGCGGGAACCCCGGCCCAGATATCACCAATCCGGTGCTGGCGACACTTGGAACGTTTGGCGACGATACATTGTCTAGCACTCCAACGGTCTACGATCCCTAGGGGTTATCCATCGCTCTCTCCGCAAACACTCGCTACTGTGTTGAGCTGAGCGGCTCGACGTCATCTGTGGCGTGGGGCTTTGCAAGCGACGCCACTGGGGTGGGCGTCAGCACAGAATATGATGCCTATTATAATGGTGGCAGTTATGGCTCTTCCCCGCTCAAGGTGACGTCGAATACGGACTTATCACTAGGTGGCCCGTACCAGTTCCCGAACCCGGCACCTTCAGTCTTGCTTTGTCGGCACTTGGATTCTGGGTTGTCGGAATGGCACGGCGACGTAAGTCACTTTCGTGCTCGTGATTCATTGAATTGCCATTGCGCGCGACGCCGAAAATGTTTTTCATTGATTCGGCTGTTTGAAGCCAATTCAAGCAAGGTGTCGGTTAGATCCAATGCCCGTAACGGGCATTTAGATCCAATGCCCGTTACGGGCAATCCGTCAAAATGACAACGGCTTCGATCGCTGATGCATGTCATTTATTGGCAAGATCACAATAGGATGTGTAGGTCGTATAAGACCTATACATCCTATTCGTTTTCCTTGATTTGAAAGACGATCTTCAAATCAATTTTGAAATTCCTGTCAGAATTAATTCTGCAATCCGATGTGGGTCCGTGCAATAGAAAAGTTCTCGGTTTTGATCATCGTCCAAACCATTATGGAGGGCATCTTTAGGGCCGTCCTTCCCGCTTTTCTTGAACTCAGCGGCGAGTTGCTCGCGAGTTATGAACTCTCGGCCTTTAATCGCATAGAAGTTTGCTAAAGCGTCATAGTCCGGTATGTTGGCTCGCGCGACTTCGGTTGTCATCTCTGGTCGATCGCGTTGCTCAATCAAATCAATGACCAGTCGTGCGCAGCCGCCCAATGCACCGATCAGAAACAGTGGTTTCTTTGCACGCAAAGAAAGTAAGGGTTCCTCAATCAACCCGGCGTAGCGACCCTTGTAGCCTTCGATTTTGCCTCCCATGACGACGCGCGCGAACGAATCGACCGTTAACTTCTCACGCATCGCCGTCATGGAACAGCCCCATGCATACTGATGAGGGATCGTATTCGGGACAACGAATCCGTTTGGCAGCGGCTTCAGCTCGGTATCTGAGAGATCGAGCTCTGGGCAAGGGACTTCTTCAAGATCGGCAATCGTACCAAACTTGTCCAGAACCTTGTCGTCATACGACTTCCAAAGTGGCCAGGGTGCGACGTTGAGAATTGGTGCAAGGTTGGCTCCGATCGTTGTTGCCAATCCTCGATAGGCCGTTACCAGATTAAAAAGTCGCAAGGTGAAGTTATCTGGGTCGTCAAGTTTTTCGGGCTCGAGTTTCCCTCCATAAGCAATCCGCAATCCCGCAACCAATAAATAGAGATGAATCTCATCAGTAATCGTTCTTAAGTGCCACGGCGTCAGCCCATGTTTCGACAAAACTTCGCTGTCGGCAACAGAAACGGCAATCGACAGCGGTTTCGTGAGTTTTAGCGCGCTGGCGATGCGCATCAATGGCGTCTCAAAGGTCCCTTCGGGGCGAAGGCCTCGCAAGAAATTGTATTCCTCACCCGTCAGCGGAGGGTCGGGATAAAGGAACGAATTCTCCTTGGGATGAGTTGCAAGGTGGACTGGTTCCGGAGAAACATCCAGACAAACATCGCCCTTTCGTGCCTGACTACTCATTTGGTTCAACAAATGTGAACGATTCAGGGTTTCTAGAATGCAGGCGCTCAACAGTTTTCTGGCAGCAATTGGTCGAAACTTACTTAAGGTTGCTTCGATCTGTTCTTGAAGGACGTCCTGACCCAGGCAAACGCGTAACGTCGCTTCGTCCGGAATTGGCCATCGTACAACCTTGACGTTTCCTCCGTAGGGGAAGCTTCTTGGCTCACCGTCTTTCAGTGCATCAACAATAAGAATCGGTGTAGCAACTTCTTTTGCGTAAGCCGCCTCCATCCGGCACCAGGATGATTTCGCCCAGGAATCCGTCAAAAAGACGATCATCAGGTCCGAGTCTTCGATTCCCTGTTTGATCACATCGGTAAATTCTTCGGTAACCCCAATCTTTCGTGCGTCATACCAGTTATCAATCCGCATGGTGGCGATTTCTTCAAGCACTCGATGCACGGGGCCTTTACGATCTTTATCCAGGTCGGCCTTAGCATGACTTAGAAAAAAACAGACGGGGGCCTGCAGTCGCGAGTTTGTCGAATCCAGGTTTTTGTTTGAACTTCGCAACAACATGAACGCTCGTACGGCCAGCTGGAACGCGATCTCTTCCTCGCGGGCCAGTTGATCCTGATCTTGTTTGAACGTGATGAAATTGAGTGCTGCAAGCGATTCTTCCAACTTCACGCCCTGATCGTCGAGCGATACCAACAGGACCGCATGACGTGCGGGATCGTAATTGAAGATCAATTTCTTAGCGAACTCGCCCCACTCTTCACCGGTTCCGCCGCCAACTCGCCGATTCATTCGCGAGTCAGCGATAATGACAACCACAGTATGTTGGGCGGCGTCCAAGTTTAACCAGTCCGCGTCGTTCGGAATTTGAGGATCGGGTGCCAGCCGAGGTGGCAGGCCATCACCTCGGTCGGGGGTAAGAAAAACGGGAACACGCAAACCACGAACGGCTGGCGCAGCCAAAAATCTCGGCACCAGCGATTCCCCCAGTTTTCGACCGTCAACAGACGCAGGATGGAAAAGAAGATGGATGTGTAGCGGAGGTAGATATGACATTTACAGATCCTTCTCGGAAACGATTCCAATCGATCAAACTACATTGCTGACTTTGACGGTTGATATTTTTGAATTGACTACGAAAAAACTCGATTGACCGATGCCAGCATCGGTCAATCGCATCAACATCGCGTGGTTCGGTTGCTCACTCAACCCACGAAATGCCTGGCGCTCGGATTATATT
The DNA here is from genome assembly GCA_903834925.1 of uncultured Schlesneria sp. Classification (GTDB taxonomy): domain Bacteria; phylum Planctomycetota; class Planctomycetia; order Planctomycetales; family Planctomycetaceae; genus Schlesneria. The sequence goes on along the minus strand of CAILLA010000223.1, from coordinate 14,546 downwards.
GCAAGGGGTAGCCGAGAAGATATCCACCCAAACCCGAACTTTCGACTCGACGAAGATCGAGGATTTACCAGAAAGCCATGCGAACGCCCGGGACACGCCGTTTATGAAAAGTTTAGCCCACGCATGAGTCGACAGTTCTGCGAGTCGTCTCCCTTGAATTGCCGAAGAGTCGGTCTGTCATGGCTTTTGTCGGGGCGGAAGTTCGTCATCGGGGTTGAATCTTCGGTTCAGTTACCGAGATTGTTTGGCCCAAAAGCACCGGGAAGCAGGTGGTCTATTGTCGTGTCAATCCGTTTTTCTGAATCACATGCGGAAACGATTCGTACGCCTGTTGCAAACTCATTGATCACCTGCCGGCATGCGCCGCATGGAGAAGCAGGTTCTTTTGTTGGTGTGTAAATCACGACCAGCTTGATCCGATGTCGAGCTTGCGCGACCATTTGAAAAATGGCATTTCGCTCGGCGCAGATCGTCAATCCGTATGATGCGTTTTCCACGTTGCATCCGGAAAATTCTTCGCCAGATTCAGTGACAACGATCGCGCCAACTTGAAATTTGCTGTAGGGACAGTACGCCTTCTTGCTTGCCGCTTTTGCCAGTTCGATCAAGCGGATGAGGTTCGGTTCGGTTTCCAATTGTGAAGACTCCGTTCTGCTTTCTTGATGATTAGATCGGCTCGTTACCTGTTGTCGAGTGGTTGCCAACCTCGACACGAAGTTTGACGGGAATTGTGATTTCAATCACGCCTGAATCGATCTTCGACTGCACATTCGAAACTTCCTGGCTCGTGGCCGTCACGTTCCAGGATTGTTTGAACCGATGATTCAAGACGTCATCTAATCGTTGTGCGACGGTCTCGATAGGTACAGCGTGATTCTTTTTGAACAACGTTCCGGCGAAATGAAGGGCGAGCGCATCGCCGGTTCTTAATGAGACAACTTCTCCACCGGAGTTTCCTCCCAAAGTTGAGCAGTCATGAAAGATGCGGTCAGCTTCTTTTCCCGTGATGAATCCTGGTGCGAGTCGCTTCTTGTCGTAACGATTGTTGAAGATTCGATCCATTTCTTGTGGATCGGGAAAGGAAGGGTCGCGAGCGGGATACCCAATCACTGCGACCTGTTCGCCTGGCTGGGCGGAGGTCGACGAGATTCTTACGGGTTGAGGCAAAGATTGTCCGTCGATCGGTTCTATGCGGAGAAATGCAAGATCCGGACCACCCCCCCGTTCGATGTGCATGATCTTGAAAAGTGGAAACTCACGGCGATTGTCGTTACCGAACTCTTCCAGGAAATCGATGTTGGCTCGCATCATTGATCCATCGATACCCAGCCGAAAGACAAAGTCGGAACCATATGCCTCGCCAAATTCCTCAACAACATGCCGGTTGGTCACAACAACATTATCTTTGAGCAGCCATCCGGTCCCGATCCACGGAACACCCCGAGGATGGTTCACCAATTCAATCCGGCCCACAGCGGAAATGTTAGGAGCCAGCAGGCGGTCAGCATCGCTCAGTCGCTTCCTCCAGATCTCACTCTCGACCTCATTAAAGTCAATAATTGTGTCACCATTTTTAATGTCGAGAACGGGACGCCCTTTGGTCAGGACGATCGTTTCACGTAAAAATGGGTTGCCAGCACCTGCAACCGATTCCTTTTTCTCGGCATCTTCAAAAGCTGCGTCCAACTCGGCTTTTAATTCTGCATCGACGTTCCTGAACTCGCGGAAAAAGTCGTCGAAAACCAGATTGTGTTGTAGGGTTGCGGCTGGCCGAGAAGTTTTTCTCCGGTCAGGTGGTTTCGGCTTTCCGGACATGAACTCGGTCGCGACGGCTGCGCTGACCGCTTCATTGCGCATCAGCGATTCGCCTTGGACGTGGATGCCGCAGACAAGTCCAGTGGAAAGATCGATGACGGGCGATCCACTGTTGCCGCCAAGCGTGCTGCAATCGTGGGAGAACCGCGTGGGAGCAACGTCGATAATTTCACCAAGTGCCGCTCGCTTGATCTTGAATCCGTCCCCAAAAAGTAAAGCAACCAAGGGGTGAGGGTTTCGTGGATCGTTTAAGGGATATCCGATCACGCAAACCGGAAATTCAGGTACCGCTCGACTCTGTTTGTTGAGCAGAAGCGGTCGCGACCCGTCGTCGACATCGATCGGATTGATTTGCAATAGTGCCAAATCGATCTCGTGATCAATTGCAAGCACACTGACAATTTCACGAGTCTCGCTGGTCGCTTGATGGTAATAACTTTCGAATTCGGCAATCGCTTGACCACGTTCGAGACGTCCTGTCGAAAAACTGAGCTGATCGACAACGTGTGCTGCCGTCATTAGTTTGTCAGCGGCTACCAGAAACCCGGTTCCGAACGCAGTCAGTCCATTGACGCCACCTTCTGGATCATCAATGCGGTCCAATCTGGCGACGCTTCTTTGCAACTGCTGTAGCATCGGTTGAAATTTCGTCCAGACTTCCGCGAGCCAATTCCCCTCCTGTGGAAGTACCGTAATTCCATCCCGATTGCAGGTCGGCGCTGGACGTTGCAAACGAATTGCTTGCTCGATCGCGGCCCATTGAACCGGATTCGGCTCACCCCCTTTCAGGAGAATCTGGCGAGCCTCCTCTGCTTCTTGAACGAGCTTACTAAAATTGTGCGGTCCCACGATCGCACGACGGCCTCCAGCCACCTTTGTCGGGGTCGAGTATCGAAAAGCACGTTCGACACGGGCGGACAATTGTCTAAATGCGTTTTCCATGATGGCCTCGACAGATTATGCCTGTTTATAGATGCAGTATGTTGACGGCTGTGAGACGATCTTTTTGACCAGCTCGAAGTAATTGCCGATCGTTGGGTGACGATTACCGGGAAAATCGACAAAATCACTCGATGGGGCCGTGCGGATATCCATCCCCAACACACGGGGACTGACATGCGCACGCCGTTTTTCGTCAGTTGAAGTCCAGAGGGAGGCATAAACACCGGCATAAGCGTAGCGATAGAGTCGCAATTCGATGGCAAGCCTCGAAGCGTTGGTTCGCAAGAAGTCTTCCGCTTCTTGTCTTTCGAGTTCAAGTTCAGCGACCGTTCGATCTGGCCGCCCCGCCGTGGAAAGATCTTCAATGCTGAACACATCGAGACGTTTCCACTTTCGCCCTTTTCGCAATTCAAATGCCTGTTCGAGAAAATTTGGCTTATTGAGAATGATCGTCCAATTACCGTCCCTCAATTTGCCAGCGAGTTGACTGTTTGTTTCGCCAAGAAAAATGATTTCATCATTGTCTCGCAACAGTTCAACAGGCGGTGCTTTTCGGCCATCGGGGCTAAGCACTGACGGTACTGCGTTGGCTCTTTGAAACTTGTGGATACGGTAATCCGCTTTTCCCTCAGTCTTTGGTTCTGGAACTCGCTGTAGAGGTTCCATCGCGCGATTGACATCATTGAGGATGCTGCGAAAGGTGACCCAACATGAAGTGGGGTCCGTGGGGTCGATTTCCAGGGACAAGCGTCCGTTGAGACTGTCAATCAAGGTGTTTGTAAATAGACCGTCGTTGACTGCGGAATTACCAGTGGATACTGATGACAATCGTAGCCGGTCAGCGGTTCCATTGGCCTGCGGCACGATAAAATCGAAAGGCGTAATCGGGAACACGGGGTCAGCTGTCCGGCAGGCATCCACGAATGTTAGATGCGTACCGACTCCTAATCCACGAGCCAGGCGTGTTGTCAATTCATCAATTTGAAACGATGACGTTCCACCCACGTTGGAGATAAAGTCTGCGCACAGCAGAACATCCGTGTGTGGTTCAGGCCCCTGTGCTGGCTTCATCACACCATGCCCGCTTAAGTACACAAACAGGCAGTCTGTTTGGTTGGCTCCTACGCGAATCAGTTCTTGAATTGCATCACTGACATCTTGCTTATTCGCTCCTCGCGGTTGTTGAATGTTGGTGGTACCTGAGCAGCAAAACAGAATGTTCTCAGGAGGTACATTCAAACAAGCCTGAAGCGCATTTGCGAAGTTTTCCGCATTCGCAATCGTTCCCTCCAATTTGGTGGAGGTCGTCTTAGACTTCGGATAGTCTTCGACCGCAATAATGAGAGCTCGAATTCTCACAGATCCCACCTTCCAATCGGTTTTGTTGCAGTTCATTTCAGTGGATTCCTTCTACGCCGAGGGCAATCGTTTGCGACCGGAGAAGGGCGAGGAAACTGCAATTGAATTGATTAAACGCAGTCGAAGAAGGACGCGTCAATGGAGGAGAAATCACTTTTCGCGAATTGGCAGCAGTTCATGCCATAGGCCAAAAGGCGTTGTGCATCAGTTGTACCAACTTACTATCTGCAAGGTATTGGTATGAAATGCATCGTCGCCAGGTGAAGAGGCGGCTGCGACTTTCGCTGTAATCCGAGTATTCGAACGATTATCGCTGGCCTGAAACCGGTACGATTTCCTCGGCTGGTTCCTCAGTCTCAAACGGATTGTTTTGAAGATCGTCTGACGTCGATTTCGTTGCGACAGGAGGCTCTTCGCTTTCGTCATCGATGACACTCGGTGCGTCTGCGTCGAATGGGTTATCTTCCATGGCCTCGTCAAATTCGGTCGAGGCAACGCGAGGGGCTGTTTTCGGCGCGGGAGGAATCAGCGGATCGGTTTCTTCCTCGGGTCGCTCCTCACCGTCACCTGGTTCTGTCAGACCTGGCAGCTCATCGATCCCCGATGGCGGCAATATTGGCATTCCATCAGTACCAACAAGTAATACGCCGTCAGTTGGCAACAACCGTCCTGTTCGGAACAGCAAATCACGCAGCGATTTATTGTATTCGGCGATACTTCTGTGATACGCGGCCTGGGCCTGGGCCTGGCTGGTAAGTGCCCGCAGCGCCAGGTCATTGCTCTTATTGCCTGCCTTGTATTCGGATTCCGCCGCGATGACACGCCGTCCAGCAGCTTCCACCCGTTTTTTCGTGATCTTTGACACCGAAAGAGCACGCTTAATCGTCATCAAAGTTGAGTTCAATTCATACGCAACTTCGTCTTCCTGGGCAGCCAGTGCGGCACGACCCTTCACAATTCGCATTTCCAATTGACGAACCTGAGCCTTTTCCTGACGAAGCCAGAGCGGGATCGAGTATTCGAATCCCAGATTCCAGCTGGTTTCTTTGCTGCTGAACAAATTTGACACCGCGCCAGTATTCACAAACGCGTTATTAGGATTAATATTAGGATTGTTATCCGGCGCTGTCGAACCGAAAAAGTGGTTGCCAAATCCGTTCATCCCATAGCCAGAGACAAAATCGAGCTTGGGTGCTACGAGCTTGCGAGCCGCAATTAACTGCAACTCAAGACTTTGAACGTTAATCTTCTGTCGGCAGAGTTCGGTCCGGTTCACGAGTGCTTCGTAAAGACACTTCGCTCGATTGAGTGACACTTCTTCCTCGCGTGGCTTGTCGCTCGGATAAATCAGGCGAGGATCATCCAGCGACAACCCAAGCAATCGCCGGAACTTCGCTTCGTTTAAATAAAGATTAGAAAGAGTCGTCTCTTCACGAGCTTTTGACTCGTAATACGCGTCTTCGGCTTGAGCTTCTTCCACTCCGGGATCGATTCCCCTGCGACCGACTGCACGTTCCCAAAGATCTTTGGCATGCTTGGATGTCTTAACCTCGGAGGCGTAATCCTGATGGCTCTGGTAAAGCTCCCAGTACAGATCGCCGATTTCGCGGAGCAAGTTCTGAAGATTTTCCTGCAGATCGATTTCTGACAATCGCTTATTGATATGCGCGATCACAACGCCCTGGTTCACGTAGCTGAAACCACGTGCTCGTTGTGTGAGCGGACCTGCGATCGAAGTAAATGTCTCACCGGATCCGGCCCACAATGGCTGGCGATAATCAACGCCCAGGACTCCCGTCCAACTGGAGTTAAAAAGCTGTTGCGGCTGGTTCGACTGAAGGTAGTTCCAGTTATTATTAATCCCAAAAATACCACCGCTCAGCAGTTGTTGCTCCAAACGGGCCTGCGTTTGAACCCCTTCGGTTGCCAAAACATTACCCTGGGGAGCCGATGCGGGGTTTGATGTGTTCTGGGCAATCTCATCACGGCTTACTTTTGACGTGACTGTCAACCTTGGGTCAAAATCGGACAAGGACGCATCGACACCGCGTGAGCCGAACAGAACGCCCGCATTCTGGATTATTGGGTCAAAGGCCGAAGGGACAGCATCGGGGCTTTGCATCACCGGATTGTTCGGTGACATGAATTGGGCGTTCTGGCGAATAATCGAGCTATTCGCCAAGCCCATCCGAATCGCTTCGCCAATCGACAAATGCCAGCGTTCTTCGGGATTTGGAGCCATGAGGCGTCGCCCGGGACCCATGACTGGGCTGGGAACTTCGGGAATAAAACTGGGGCTGGGTGCAGCGACCTCGCGAGCCAGCTTATCGTAGTGGCTGACAAGCTTGTTTTGAACCAGCGGGTCATCGCCCCGCCACGAGGCACATCCGGCAATTGTGATGGCGCAGACGACCGCCGACGAGCACAAATGGCTCCAAGACAGACGCGCACTTCTGACGAAGCTCGGCACGGTGTCGGTCATCCCGCTGGTGGATTGGATGGGTGATTAACGCAATAGGGAGAAGTGATTCGGCTTTTCAGTCTGCCGTGTGCGGCGGAGGAATAACAGAGGGGTGGATGTCAGTCCATACCAATTCCCGGCCATTTATCCTACTTTTTTGATACGAATTCCCGACACCCGATTTATCGCAGTCCGGACTGTCGGACGTTATACTTCCGGCCGCTGAATGACGTTGACAGATTTCGTTAAAAAACACGTTAAAAACTGACTATTAAAGCTGAGCGGAAATCTTATGACTGACTTTCGTACCGAGCATGATTCGATGGGTGACGTTCAGGTCCCGGCCAAGGCCTATTACGGAGCACAGACGCAGCGGGCTGTCGAAAACTTCCCGGTTTCAGGTTGGAACCTTCGTCCCGACATGATTCACGCCATGGGTTTGGTGAAATGGGCAGCTGGGGTTGCGAATCGTGATCTCGGTAAATTAACTGGATCTGGTAAAAACCCACTGACGGATACTCAAGTCGAAGCGATGCTTGCGGCAGCTAAGGAAGTGGTTTCAGGCAAGTTCGATGCCGAATTCCCCATTGATGTCTTCCAGACAGGATCGGGAACATCGAGCAACATGAATATCAACGAAGTGATTTCGAACCGTGCGATCGAGATCACGGACGGGAATCGTTTCGAAATGAAGAAACCGATTCACCCGAATGACCATGTGAACATGGGGCAGAGCACCAACGACACGTTTCCAACGGCAATTCACGTTGCAGTCGGACTGTCGATTCATCGGTTGCTGATTCCTGCCCTACAGCGGTTTTCCGATGTTCTTGCCGACAAGGCGAAGCAATGGGACAAAATCATCAAGATCGGCCGGACACATCTTGCCGATGCGACGCCACTGCGGCTTGGCCAGGAGTTCGGCGGATTCGCTCGGCAGTTGGAGCTGAGCGTTGGGCGGGCCAAACAGGCGTTGCAGGCGGTACTGGAACTTCCCGTTGGGGGAACCGCTGTTGGCACCGGGATTAACACGCACCCTGACTTCGCACGTCGCACCTGTGCGGCGCTGGCAAAAGAAACGGGGGTCCCCTTTGTTGAAGCGATTAATCATTTTGAAGGAAATGCTCAACGCGATGGGCTTGTCGAATGCCACGGTCAATTGCGGGCCATTGCGACAACCCTCTTCAACGTTGCAAACAACATTCGTTGGCTCGGTTCTGGTCCTCGTTGCGGTTTTTATGAAGTAATGCTGCCAGATCGCCAGCCGGGAAGTTCAATCATGCCGGGTAAGGTGAACCCGGTCATGTGCGAAAGCCTGATGCAGGTCGCCGCTCGGGTGATCGGAAACGATCAGACGGTTGCCTTCAGCGGTGCGACCGGTGGACAGTTTCAACTGAATATCATGATGCCAATTATGGGCCATGCGACGCTGGAGTCGATCGCCTTGATGGCACAGGGAACGACCGCCTTCATCGATTTGTGTGCGCTGGATATGGAAGCAAATCCTGAAGCGTGCGAAGCCAGTGTCGAAAAGAGTCTTGCGATGGTGACCAGCCTCAATCCTTTCGTCGGATATGAAAAAGCGGCGGCACTTGCCAAAGAAGCGTTCAAGAGCGGTAAGACGATCCGGCAGCTTTGCCGTGATCAAAACATTCTTCCCGACGATCAACTGACGAAAGCTCTTGATCCGTGGAGCATGACCGAACCACACGCGTGATTTTTCCAAGACAATGGCTCGCCTGTGGCCTTTTTTCAGATCGGGTGAAATGGGACTTCTTGCTGGCACCATTTTTGATCGACCACCTCACTGCGAACGGTGCGATCTACCAGAAAGCGACTGCAAATGCCCGCCTGAGACCGTCAGGCGGGCAACTGTCGCGCCCGAAAAGCAGACCGCTAAGTTGTCGACGGAAAAACGAAAAAAAGGTAAACTCGTGACTGTGATCCGTGGTCTGGCTGCGACTGACAACGATTTGCCCGCGTTATTAACTCAGCTGAAAAATGCTTGTGGAGCAGGGGGGACTATCGACGGCGACTTGATCGAAATTCAAGGTGACCAGATCGATCGCCTCCAGAAGGCGCTTCGTCATGTGGGATATCAGGTTCGATGATCTTGTTCCGTGCGCAAAACGAAGAAAACTGGTTAACCGAAAACGGTAGACCAGTGACACCCCGAATTTCGCTTTGAAAAACCAGTATTGAAGTAACCACGATTAGCGGGTGAATACCCACGCGACTTTATACAAAGCGATGAACCAGACGATGTCGCATCCCTACCGCAAGATACCCGAATTATTTGATCTTCAGGCCGGTGGACCGCTCGTCCGAATCCCGCATCAACTGGATGTTCCGTTTACGCCCAGAGTTCGGTCGCTAGTGGATACCGCCGAGTTCCAGCGGTTGAGACAGATCACTCAATTAGGTCTCGCAGCACGAATCTACCCCGGCGCCACCCATACTCGGTTTGAACATGCTTTAGGCGTCTTTCACAATGCCTTGAAATATCTTTGGCAACTGGGAAAGGACGAGCGGTTTGCAGCGGCGGTCAGTCCACATCAGGCCGAAGTCTTAATGGTCGCTTCGCTGCTGCATGATTTGGGACACTGGCCGTTTTGCCATCCCATCGAAGACATGGGGCTGGCGAATCTTCCACCTCATGAGCAGTTTGCCGCCGAATTTCTCGCACCGAATCGTGAACTTGGGCAGGTACTTCGTTCCGAGTGGAAGATCGAAGCGGATGAAGTGCTGGATGTCCTGGTCGCCAAGACAAATACGCCCGCTCTTCGGCTGATGCGATCGATTCTGTCGGGGCCGATCGATATCGACAAAATGGACTATCTCGAACGAGACAGCCTGCATGCCGGTGTTCCCTACGGTCGGAATTTTGATCGAGCGCGGCTGATTCAATCGCTGATCGTCAACGAAGCTGGAGACGGTCTTGCGATCAGCTCGAAAGGGAAGACCGCAGCAGAACTGATGGTCTTTGCCCGGTACGTCATGTTCAGCGAGGTCTATTGGCACCATGCAGTCCGTTCGGCAACCTGTATGTTTGCCAGAAGCTTTTATGAATTGCATCAATCTCTTGATCTCAAGACGCTGTTTCAACAGAGCGAATTCGATGTGATTCGCGAGCTAAGACTTTCCAGTGCGGGAACCGTTGTCGCATCATTGCTTGATGGCCTGTTCGGCCCGAAACGCCGCTTGCACAAGCGAGTCCTTGAACTCAGCCTGTATCAGACGCCGGATCTCTATCGTCGGATTGCCGGGCGACCTTATGCCGATTTACTGAACGTCGCCAGGCGACTTTCGGAACGAGTGGCCCGCGAACTTTCGTGTCACGTCGAATCGACAGACCTTTTGATTGATGCCCCGCCGTTACACAAGGAAGTCGAGTTCAAAGTCGACATCTATCATCCGAAAGAACGGCGATATCACCCCCTGAGCCAGGTGTCACCTGTCGTCCATGCGCTGGCTCGGACGCAATTCGATGATTACGTAAAACGGGTTCGTTTGTTCGCCGAACCTGATTTGGCCAGACAGCTTTCAGGACGCAGTGAATTCGTCGACTGGCTGTCTGATGCTGCGGCTCAAGAATGAAATCATTCACCGCGTAACGTTGCAACGATGGGAAGCCGAGCCGCAGCCCGAACGGCAAATGCCGCCGCAAGCATTCCCGTGACAAACACAAGGGCGAGTAACGCTGCCAGCGATTTCCACGGAAGGTCCGCTCCCTGGCTGAGAAGATTCGGCGAGGTTGCCAGTAATGCCGACCCCGCACCTGCGATCAGGCCCCACAAGAGAATGAATGCATTCTCCCAAAGAACAAGTGAAGCGACGCTGCGTTCGCGAAAACCGACGGCACGAAGTAACGCCAGTTCCGCCTGACGTTCCAGCACATTACGCAGCATGACCGTCGCCAGCCCAAACGTCCCCAAAAGCAGCCCCAGTCCGCCGAGTGTCTGAAACGTCGATAAATAGGTGTTCTGCACCGAAAGGAAACGAGCCAGTCGTTCGGAAACGGGCTCGGTATCAAAACCATATTCCGCCAGTTCCGTTTCCAGGAATGATGCAGCAACCTCGGCTTGTTCCGGGGGGACTTCGATCAGAAAGTATTGAAACCCTTTTTGTTCGGGGTAAACCTTGAGAAAGTCATCTTCGGACATGACGAGGACTCCCTGAAAGACGCTGTCCTGGAACATCCCCTGAACAACCAGAATGTGTTGTGGATGTTGGTCATTCGGAACGGCGATCGTTGCACCGACGCCCTTATGCAGCGAATACATCAGAGTATTCATGTCACCGAGAACCGGGATCGAATCTGAGAGATCGCGTTCACTTTCCGATGAAGCCGGCACCTTGGCCGACGTGTCAAAAGACTTCTTCTGTTGGACCAGTTCTCGCCAGGAACCCGATGCAAACGCGAATCGTCCCTGCTCGATCAGGGATTGCGGGGCACCGAGGATCGTCGGCACCTTTGTTTGATAGAGATTCAAGCAACTCGCATCCTCGCCCGGCTTCACCCGAAAAGGGACGACATTCATGGAGGCCAGCGCCTTTGCTGCCGGTGAACCCTCGGGAGGGTTCAGCTGTAGTTTCTGACGACCTTCCGGCGTATTGATGTCATAGAGCACGGGACTACTCGATTCAGCGACCAGAACAAATCCTCCGTTTCCGGAGTTTTTGACGGGTCGATCGCCAGTCGGATCACGACGGAAAGCGGCCACGGTGACAATCAGGAATGTTGCCGTGGCGATCATCCCGGCGGTCATCACGGTTCGCTGCCGCTGCCGTGAAGCGTTCCGTAAACCCAATCGTCCTTGAGCAACCAAACCCGAGCCTTTAACAGCAACGCCCCCGTCAAGTTGTAACCAGGCAGACAGGAACGACAGTGTGGCGATCAGTAAAAGTATGCCAATCCCAAAGAAGGCTGCGATTGCAGGAACGATTCCGATCACGACCGTCGCGATCAAGACGCCGGCCAATACCGTGCAAATAATGGCTCGGCGCATGACTTTTTGGCCACGAACCTGCTGAGCCTTCACGTCGAGTTCCTGCTCAGTGACCCCAGCCAGTTGTTCACGCAGGCTCAATTGCTTCAATTGCCGAAGCGACCACCAGATGGAAAACACGGCTGCCACGACAGCAATCAGGAACCCGATGGCGAGACTGGGAGGCCAGACTTCCAAAATCAGGTTTTTTGTTCCGACGGCATCGACCCACCAATGTGTCAGCCCGTAAATCATCACTTTGGCATAACCAACGGCAAGCACAGAACCAATCAATCCACCCGCAACGGCAATGAAAATTCCTTCGATCAGCATCTGTCGTCGCACCTGGCTTGCAGTGAAGCCGATGGCACCGAGCAACCCCAGATCACGCACTCGTTGCTCGATCCCAAGTCGGAACAGAAGCCCGATCAGAATCATGGCGGCAATGATCAGAAAAAGACTGAATCCGAAGAACAAGCCTGCGAACGGCGTAGTACCGCTCGCCGCCATCAGACCAATGGCTTTGACGGGTTGAAACTGCAATCCGACTTCAGCAGCGTTCAGGTTCTTCAACAGCTTTTGAGAAAACTGTTCATTTAACGACGCAAGCGACTTTTCACGTTCGTTCAGGTCGATCTCTTTTTGAGCGATCCGGAGCGACGTCAACGTGCCGTAACGACTTGGCCAAAGCTTGGTGGCCGTTTTTAGCGGCATGAAAAGTTTCGGTGTTGCTCTGTAGCTGTTCCAGTATTCGTCGTCGCGTGGCGTAACCGCATCGAGATCCATTGGAAATGGTTGGTCCCAGTCTGCCAGAGAGGCGACATCCGTGATCCCCTTGACCGTTGGAGTCAGCGTCCGGTCGATCGCCGTCCCCGTCATAGCCACGATCCCACGGACTGTGACTGATCGTTCGAGTTCCGGCAATTCACCTCTCGACCCGATCGTGTGATATGTGAAGTTGATCTTATCCCCGACTTTGGCTTGTAAGTCGGTCGCCAGGAACTCGTTCAGAATGACCTCGTCGTCTTCCAGAGAAGTCGGTTTGTCCCCAATGAATTCGAATCCAGCAAACGGGGTTCCATCCCATGCCAACAGATCCAGCCCGGCGACCGTTGAGTACATCGAGTATCCCGGTCGCTTGCCGGGTTGATAAACTGCTGGATTCCACAACTTATTCGCGAGATAGACCATCACGGGGGCGGTGGTCAGATTCATTTCGTTCGCCGTGTCAACAGCGGCAGCGGCGAGTTTGTCCTCAAGGATCATCTGCTCTGATTCGAGAACAATTCCGCCCGCAGATGGATTATTGACCAATCGCAGATTCAGGTCCGCCAAAGTCCAATTGCGCTGTATTGCCTCCTTGAGCAAATCTCCCTGAGCAATCGTCTCCGTTATTGTTTGTATGTGGGCCTTCAATTGTGCGGCACTCGCTCCAGCCTCGAAATCCCGACTATTAAACAGAGCATTGACCCGACCGACTTTACCTGACGGATCTTTCTTGCTGGGTTTCACTTCTTCCAATCCCAGTCGCTCCTGCAAGACGTGCAAATCGACAAACAGATTGAGTGGCAGTGCTTGCGTGGGTTGCAGGCCAAGTCGTGCCAAACCGGACGATTCTGGCGCGATCGCGGTGACCGTCAACGTAATTTCCTGGGAATCATTATCTTTTTTTCCCATCAACGTATCTCGAGGTACAGCACTCGGAATTTCGATCCAAACCGTAACATCGTCCCCTACCTTCGCGTTCACGGCATTGGCCGCCATTGAATTCAGGACGACACCCGTGGCTGTGGGTCGAGAAATCTTATCTGTTTCAATCAACGACCAGATTCGGTCATCAATCCCGTAGACATTCACTTGCCCGGCGCGACGGATCGAGTTGTTCGACTTTGATTGCAGTCCGGCCTGCATCACAATCCCCGGTGCAACGGTGCCAACCGAGGACTTGGAACTTCCCGCATTGCGACCTATTTCGTCTGCCAATTGCTCGCGAACAAACCGTGGACCGGCCAGGGCAAAGTCGATTTTGCCGAGTCGATCGAAAGTCATTTGGCGGAGACTCGCTTTGACCGAATCGCCGACAACGAGTGCGCCACCAATGACAGCAGTACCGGCAATCACTCCTAACAGGACGGCGAGATTGGTCCGCCAGTAGTGAAGCAAACTTTGAACGACAAGCTGAGACCGATTCAGGTTGGCCAATTGGCAAAATCCATTATTTTGGAAGGTTGATCCATGCTCTCATGGCAAAAGCCGACGGGCTGACCGAGGCTCGTGTGATCTTCCCATATGTTGGGCAAGCTGGCGAGTGACTTAAGGAAACCGACGTGCGGACGATACAAAACGTTCGTCCCGCCGTACAATTGTGTTTCATCAAAATCAGATCTGAATGTGGGTCGGATTCGTACTAAATTGCCAAGAGGAACATCCATGTCTCTGAATCAATTGCCCAATTCGACAACTCGTCGAGATTTTCTCAATCAAAGCCTGCTCGGCCTGAGTGCGATCAGTGGCATCGGTGCTGGTCTGGTGTCGAATCAATTGCCTGCAGCTGAGCCACCCCAGCGAAACGGCAAATCACACATGAAACTGAGTCTGGCGGCGTACTCATTCAGCCGCATTCTGACGAAGCGCGGAACGCCGGAACAACTCGCAACTGCAAAGTACACGCTCGAGAAGTTTATCGACTTCTGTGCAGAACAGGATCTCGATGGGACCGAATTGACCGCTTATTATTTTCCGAAAGAGATCACCAACGACTATTTAATGAGCATAAAAGAGCGGACGTTCCGGCTGGGCCTCGACATCTCGGGAACGGCAATCGGCAACGATTTCTGCCTTCCCGAAGGTGAAGCTCGCCAGGAAAATCTCAAAATGTGTCGGGAATGGATTGACCATTCCGCCGCATTAGGCGCACCAGTCATCCGCATTTTTGCCGGAAATGTTCCCAAAGGTGATGCTGAAGACGCCGCCCGTGAACG
>CAILLA010000222.1 GCA_903834925.1 uncultured Schlesneria sp. | reverse complement strand
TGCTCATCACGCGGAGATGTTGTCAGTTTTTGTAGTGTGGGCTTTAGCCCGCACAAGATGTTGTGTCGCACGGGCTGAAGCCCATGCTACGGGTTGTGGCTTACCATTCTCAACTTACAAAAACTGACAACCTCGGAGCGATGGTAGCTACTTTGGCAGAAATCCTGAAACTTGAGCCATCGAGTCAAGTTGCAAACTCGAAAAAGTGTAAAACCGAGGCACGACAAGTTTCAATGGCGATTCCATCGATGAGGCGCAACATTATTACCCGAGGACAGTTTGGCTGTTTTATTGGCACAGCCTGATGCTCCTGTAGAAAATCTTTTCGCCACGCAAAGAAACAAACGTCAGCACGAAGGATATTTCGCACTTTGTTTGGGCAGGAAAACGTCTGGTTGCCTGTCGTCAGAGGCCGCTTCGCGATTAGAATGGAGCGTTCAGGAAAGACCCGAACCGTGCGTTTTTGAATCGAAGGATTTTCGTCGATGGATTGCTTGCTGGCTGCAGACCGCTGGAATGACCTTGCCTCCCGAGTTCTGGACGGGCATCAGTTAACCGCTGATGAGGGACTGAGCATTCTTCAATCGGACGACGATGATCTGTTAGACCTTTTGGCAGCGACGTATCGTGTCCGTCGGAAACATTTCGGTAAGCAAGTACACCTATACTTCCTCAAGAACGCCAAGAGCGGTCTCTGCCCTGAGGACTGTGGTTACTGCTCGCAATCGATCGTGTCAGAGGCCGAGATTCCTCGATATGCCATGTTAAACGAAGCCAAGCTGATGGAAGGTGCCGAACGAGCGGTCGCCTCGCAGGCTCGAACGTACTGTATCGTGGCGTCGGGACGTGGTCCCAGTAACCGCGAGGTTGACCATATCGCCAGCACGGTCACTAAGATCAAAGACAAATATGGGCTTCATATCTGCTGCTGTCTGGGTCTGCTCAAACCCGAACAGGCCGAGACTTTGAAAGCGGCAGGTGTCGACCGGATCAACCACAATTTGAACACCAGCCGCACATTCCACGACAAGGTTGTTTCGACTCACAGCTATGACGACCGTCTGCAGACCTTGCAAGCAGTTCGGAGCGCCGGGATGGAACTGTGCAGCGGACTGATCGTGGGGATGGGCGAAACCGATCAGGATCTCGTCGACGTGGCCTTTGAATTGCGAACGCTGGGAGTCCATTCGACGCCGGTCAACTTCCTGCATTCGATCGATGGAACGCCACTGGAACGCAAGTGGGATCTCAATCCCCGATATTGCCTGAAGACACTGTGCATGTTCCGACTGGCGAACCCGTCAGTGGAACTGCGAGTCTCGGGTGGCCGCGAGGTCAATCTTCGGTCGATGCAGGCGATGAGTCTCTACGCTGCAAATTCGATGTTCGTCAGCGATTATCTGACCACAAAAGGGCAACCCGCTGAGGACGATTTTAAGATGGTCGCAGACCTAGGTTTTGAAATCGTGATTGGCGACCATGAAGCCTACCAGGCATGGAAAGCAACTCAGACCCAAGCCGAAACATGCTGCGAAAAAGGTGAACCGATCTCGTGCCACGGTTGATTCCAGTTTGGTTATCCTCCCAAATCATTGAACTGGGATAACTTGGAATCTCTACCACGGACGTGATTGACAGTTCATATTAACAGTATTTTCGCACTGCGACCTCAGTCAAATCGAAGCAAGGATCATAGGAGACGATGCCAATGTTCCCATCGAATGGAATCGGACAAATGTCATCAATGCCGAGGAATACGAAGCTCGGCAGGGAACACGCTCGCAAAATTTGGCTGATTCGGATCGCCGAACAGATCCGAATCCATCGTCACGATCTTATTTTCAAAGGAAATAACTGTATTGGTCAGATCACGAAAGCGAATTTCGAGATCGGCACATCGACCATTCTCTTTTATTTCAACGGTAGTGATGGCAAGTCACAGATCGCATCGATCGTTTTTGAGCGGCCCTTCGAAACAAGTCTTCATTTTCATGCCACCTGTTCATGTCCACATTCCGGAACACGGTTTCATTGCCCACATACATTTGCCGCACTGACGGTTCTGCACCGTGAGTTTACAAATCCTGATTCGAAAATGGTGACCGCATTACTTGGCGAACCCGAACCATCGTGGACCATCGCCCTCAGGACGCTCGATCAGTTCATTAATCAAAAATCGATACCGGACGAGCCGGAAGAAGGACCAGCCAAATCGCGACTCGCCTGGCGTTTGACGGTATACGGCGAGACGAATTTCAAGCTCGATCCGGTCGACCAAACCCCTGGCAAAAAGGGGGGATGGAACAAGGGACGCATGATTGGCTGGGATCGTATGCGTTCGCAATCCCATGTGCAATTCCTTCCTCAGGACCACGAAGTTCTTCGTGCGGTTAGTGACGTACGCCACTACTACGGTGGTCCGACGACGAACCAGATCGGATCAATTCTGGAAAAGTTGATCGGTCACCCTTACGTGTATTTCGATGCTGATCCGATGAACGTCGTTCGCGGCCAGCTGGGATTATTACTCGAAGAATCGGACAAGAATTGGAAACTTGTTCCAGCGGTCGACGGTCGGAGTTTGCGAAAGTTCCTTCATTTTTCATCGGGTGATAGTCAGTGTGGATTCGCCTGCGACATCGAGCAAGGCAAGATTTTCGTCGTCCGTGCGAGCTATGAATTGTGGCGGATGGCAATGAGTTTGCTGGAAGAGGCTCCCACCATTCCTCCGGAAGTCCAAGCAGAATTTCTGAAGCGACTCCCAGCCCTTGAGGCGAAGTTGCCTGTTGGACTGCCTGCGTCACTCAAAGGGGAATTCGTCCCGGCAGAACAACGGTTAGTGGCTCGCCTGACGCCGATTGAGCCTGCCGGGGCCACGATCCAGATCCAGGTCAGACCCGCCCCGAATGGAGCTTATTACTTGCCGGGTGACGGGCCAAATGAGATCGCTGGTCAGATCAATCAGGCTCGTGTTCAAGTAAGCCGCGACCACTTCGATGAACGGCAACGGGCCGACTCGCTCGCGAAAGAACTGTTTCTGCAACGATTTCAGAACGTGGAACCATTCAAATGGTCGATGCCCTCCGACGATGACGTCTTGGACATGCTCGATGTGCTCAGGGCTCGCCCCGAGAACGATCCGATTGTCTTGTGGCCCGAAGCAAAAGAAGCTCGCAAAATGCAGGTGCTGGGCGAAGTCTCGCCCGCTGGCTTGCGAGTCGAAGTCAAAGATCAGCACGACTGGTTCGGCCTGACCGGAACAATCGACATCGGCGGGCAGAGCTTTCCTCTGACCACATTGCTGACGGCGATCAAGGGTGGACGTCGGTATCTTGATCTGGGCAAAGGACAGTTCGCGGCGATCTCACAAGAGTTCCGCAATCGTCTGGCCAGCGTGACCGACATGATCCATTCCAACCGGGGCAAGCTGGAATTCAATGCGACTGCGGCTCCGGTCCTGGCCGATCTGTTCAAAGACGAAGTCACGCTGAAGGCGAGCAAGAAATGGAAGCAATCGCTGAAGCGGTTGCAACTGGCGACCGATCTTGATCCGGTCGTTCCTACAACGTTGACCGCCGACCTCCGCGATTATCAGGTGGAAGGCTATAAGTGGCTGAGGCGACTTGCCGAATGGGGCGTGGGTGGTTGTCTTGCAGATGACATGGGTCTGGGCAAGACTGTGCAGGCGATCGCCGTCCTATTGGATCGACGTGAGATTGGTCCAACATTGATCGTCGCCCCGGTTTCGGTCGGCTTTAACTGGATGCGTGAAGTCGAACGGTTCGCACCGACGCTTCGCCCAATCCTTTATCGGGATACCGACCGAGTGGAATTCCTGAAGACGCTCGGGAACGGCGATCTGCTGATTACAAGTTACCACTTGTTGCAGCAGCATGCGGCCGAACTGAGCGGCATCAAGTGGGGAACGCTGGTTCTGGATGAAGCTCAGGCGATCAAGAACAGCCAGACCAAGACGTCGCAAGCCGTGCGCGAGATCGAGGCCGACTGGCGACTGGCGCTGACCGGAACCCCGGCGGAGAACCATCTCGGCGATCTTTGGAGCCTTTTCCGCGGGGTTGCTCCGGGGCTGTTCGGCAGTTGGGAACGGTTTCGAGAAGTCTTCGCAGACCCGATCGAAAAAGGCAAGGATGTCGTCCGTAAGCAAGCGTTGTCACGGGTCATCCGACCATTTATTCTCCGCCGCACCAAGAGCGAAGTCCTCACCGAACTTCCTTCGCGGACGGAAATTCAGCTCACGGCAGAACTGTCCAAAGAAGAGCGGCGGGTCTACGAAGACGCTCGACTGTGGGCCGTCACGAACCTGACGGACATGATCGATGGGACCGATAAGGATCAGCGATTCCAGGTTCTGGCCGCATTAACCAAACTGCGGCAACTCGCCTGCCATCCACGACTGGTTGATAAGGAATGGAAACTCTCGTCAGCCAAGCTCGATCTGTTCCTCGAAACGATCGACGAACTTCGAGAAGGACGTCATCGCGCCCTCGTCTTCAGTCAGTTCACGCAGCACCTGGCTTTGATCCGTGAAGCACTCGACAAACGGAAGATCACGTATCAATACCTCGACGGCGGAACCCCCGTAAAGAAGCGTCAAGCGGCAGTCGATGCCTTTCAACGGGGTGAAGGAGATCTGTTTCTGATCTCGCTCAAAGCAGGCGGGACCGGCCTGAATCTCACCGGGGCCGATTACGTCGTGCATCTCGACCCCTGGTGGAATCCGGCTGTCGAAGATCAGGCCACCGACCGAGCCCACCGGATCGGCCAGACTCGACCCGTTACGGTCTATCGACTGGTCGCCAAGGATACGATCGAAGAACAGATCCTCAAGCTACACGCCGACAAGCGAGGTTTGGTCGCAGGAATCCTCGAAGGAACCGACGCCGCCGCGAAGTTGTCAACAGCCGAACTGGTCGACCTGATCAAACTGGGCGGCCAACAGACGTAACGAAACCCCACCCTCCCCGCGAGGGTGGTTAACGGGCCTTTGCCCTAGCCCGGCAAACCGTTTTATCAGCCAATACCGGCAAAGGTGCAATTGCCGTGTTCAGAATCGGGACCATGAATCATGGGCGACTTCTTCAAGCCGTGGCGAAGGAAGATCGGTGTTTTGACGCTCGTAATGGCGTGCGCGTTCATGGGCATCTGGGTCAGGAGCTTGGCTATTGAAGAGATCATCCACGACGTGACTCATTCCAGACGCGGCATGGAACCAATTTATTCCCGTAATGGAGCAATTGAACATGTTTTTATTCCTTCACACGAAGAACTCGCGACATCGCCCGTCGAGGAGTTGCCAGTCGATTCACATCCCAGCGAGCACATAAGGGGTTCGCAGCTCAGAAAAGAGTTCGTTGTTTGGCGGCTACCATATTGGTCAATTGTCAGCCCGCTGACTCTGATCTCGGCATTCCTGCTACTCACTAAACCACGAATTGCGAAACCGAAAACCATCGTCGAGAATGGGATTTCTGAATAAACAGGCAAGCCAACGAGTATTCGGGCAAGTGGCAATAGGCTGGTGCAAAGGCCCGCTAACCACCGCCGCGGGGGCATAACTTTATGCTCCCGACAACTGCTTCGCCGCGTCCTCGATGCTGTTCAGTTGATTTTGAAGTCCCGCCAAGGTTTCACGAACTTCGACGACGACTTCCGGCGGAGCTCGATCGATGAAGCTCTGGTTTGAGAGCTTCTTCTCGTGCCCCGCGATGAATCCGCGCAGCTTCTCCGCCTCTTTCTTGAGGCGTGCTACTTCGGCCTGGAGATCGACCAACCCTTCCAAAGGGAGGTATCCATCGGCTTCACCGAGGGCAAAGCTGGCACTCGCATTGGGTCGAGTGACACCCGGTCCAGCATCGGTCAGCGTCGCCTTGGCCAGCATCTCGAACTGCGGCTTTACTTGATTGAGGTCGGCAGCAATCTCGGGCGAACAACGAACGGAGATCGAAACGGCGACGGCGGGGCTGATGTTATAGGTCCCTCGCACATTTCTGACGGCGACGATCAGGTCTTGTAATCTCTGGAAACGGGCCTCAAGTGAAGCGTCTCGATAGCCCTCAAGACCCGTTGGCCACGGGGCAACGATGATCGCGGCAGACACCTTAGCCGGAGAAGGAAGACCTCGCTCGGGGGCGATTTCAGCCAATCGCTGCCAAAGCTCTTCCGTAATAAAGGGCGTAAACGGATGTAGCAGCCTTAAGGTCGTATCGAGCACGGCCACGAGGACTCGCTGAGCCGTCGGCTTGAGAGCTTCGTCTCGCAGGCGAGGCTTGATCATTTCCAGATACCAGTCACAGAACTCGTTCCAGACGAAGTCACGTAACGAACGAGTCGCCGCGTCAAACTTGTAGACACTTAGTAACGAAGTCACTTCGTCCGTGACCGTGGCCAGTCGTGACAGAACCCAGCGATCCTCAATGGCCAGCGATGTGGGATCAACGGTGCCCGGCGTATAGCCTTCCAGATTCATCATCGCGAACCGGGCGGCGTTCCACAGTTTGTTGCAGAAGTTACGACCGAACTCGAAGCGTTCGATCACGATTCTCGCGACCAGTTCACCTTCGTCCGGAATGTAGTTCGGCGTGGCGTACTGTGATTCCTTCTTGCACTTGGGGCATTTGATCTTCGGCTTGCCCGGTTTGAATTTCAGATGATGCGGTTCCTGCGGAATCACCGCCTGGCAATGAGGGCACTCGTAGCCGACCGGCAACCGCACGTCCTGCGTCTCGCCCGCGAACGACGCGATCGTAAACCGCATTCCGTCGCAGCCGTATTTCTCGATCAATTCGATCGGATCAACGCCGTTCCCCTTCGACTTCGACATCGTCTGCCCGAATCCATCCTGTATTTTCGGATGAATACAAACGTGTTTGAACGGAACGTCCCCCATGTTATACAGGCCCGTCAGCACCATCCGTGCCACCCACAACGTGATGATGTCACGCGAGGTCACCAGCACGCTGCCGGGATAAAAGTACGGCAGGACTTCGTTCGTGCCCGTCGCCGAAGGGTCTGCGTGGCCGTCAAGCGGAGGATTGTGTTTGAGGTCAGGCCAGCCGAGCGTCGCGTGCGGCCAGAGTGCTGAACTGAACCAGGTATCCAGGACATCTTCATCCCGTTTGAAACCGTGCGATTCGATCTCCGCAGTCCATTCCACATCGTCAGTCGCCAGGCAAGCCTGCAATAAAGCGCCACCTGCTGCCGCCGATGAACCTGACAATGCGTGAACCGTGAACTCGATCAATCCACTGTCGAATTTTGACGACGCCACAAACTCCGCTTTTGCCTTTCGAGCAGCGCTTTCGTCTTCAAACGTCTTTGACCAGACCGGAATCCGGTGTCCCCACCAGAGTTGTCGGCTGATACACCAGTCCCGCTTCTCGCCCAACCAGTCGAGATATGACGAACGGTATCGTTCGGGATAGAACGTCACCCGGTTGTCGTTGACGGCATCGATCGCGGCCTGGGCCAGCGTGTCCATCTTCACGAACCATTGTTCGGACAGGTACGGCTCGACCGGAGTCTTCGAGCGATCACTATGTTTCAGCGGAATCTTGCGATCTTCCACTTTCTCGAAGTGTCCCAGCTTTTCCATCTCGGCCACCACGGCATCACGTGCGACCAGTCGGTCCAGCCCCTGCCATGTTCCGCCGTTCTCGTTCAGGGTCCCATCGGGATTCAAAATGTTGATCGGCTCGCCCATCGCTTCTTTGTTGCGAGTCCAGCAGGCGTAGTCGTTCGGGTCGTGCGCAGGGGTCACCTTCACGCAGCCGGTTCCCAGCGTTTTGTCTGCCAGCAATGCATCCGCCACGATCGGAATCAACCGACCGTTAATGGGGATGCGAACTCGTTTGCCGATCAGATGAGTGTATCGCTCGTCAGTTGGATGAACGCAGACTGCCGTATCTCCAAGCATCGTCTCGGGACGAGTTGTGCTAAACGAAATACGGTCACCCGTTGGTTGGCCCGCATCGTCGATCACTGGGTAGTTCATTGTCCAGAAGTGACCGTCGATCTCTTCGTCGTAGACTTCGTCATCAGCCACTGCGGTTTGCAGAAACGTATCCCAGTTCACCAGCCGCTTGCCGCGATAGATGAGTCCGTCTTTGAACATTTTAAAAAATGTCTGTCGCACGGCGCGCGAGCAAACATCGTCCAGAGTGAACCGGACCCGTCGCCAGTCGCAGCTTGCACCCAGGCTTTTCAACTGGCTGAGAATCCGTTTTTCGTATGCGTCTTTCCAGGTCCAGATCCGCTTGACGAGTGCCTCACGGCCGATGTCGTGCCGGGTCAGGCCCTCTTCTTCGAGCATCCGTTTTTCGACGACCGATTGAGTCGCAATCCCCGCGTGATCGGTCCCCGGCATCCAAAGGGCTTCATAACCCTGCATCCGGCGCCAACGAGTCAGCAGGTCTTGCAACGTTCCATTGAGCGCATGTCCCATATGCAGCGCACCCGTCACGTTCGGCAACGGGATCATGATCACATGCGGTGGCTTGGGATGTGGATCACTCGGCTTCGGCGGATTGGCATTGAAGTCACCTCGTTCTTCCCAAAAAGGGAACCAACGAGCTTCAGCCAGGGCGGGATCGTATTGCTTTGGAATTTCAGTCGTCATGGGTCTTTTCAAATCACGCTATCGACAAGAAAGGAAAGTGGTCCGAATTGATCAACGTCGAATATGACGGTCTCAGAAGTTCGATAGACCGACTGAGCCTGATAACGCTGCTCATCGGCCAAAGGTTCCGAAAGGACTTCGATCAATTCGTCCTGAAGATTAACGATTACGTAAACGGGTATCGCCTGGCTGGCATAAAGCCGCTGCTTCGTCCGCCGATCTGACAAAAGCGAACTGTCCGCGACCTCAAAAACGGCGATCACATCAGTGGCATGTGGAACTGATTCGGCAAAATCATCTGGCGTTCCGCGAACGAGACAACAGTCTGGTTCAGGCTCACTGTTGTCACTGATGACAATCGGCCCCTGGACTTGAAGAAATGCCGCCTTTGATGCAACCCACTGTGACAGTACGGCCATCAATTTATTGAGCGATCGCAGATGATTCGGTCCGTGCGCCTTGATCCCTCCCGCCTGATCCCTGCGGTCTTTATAGAGCTGCGTCCCCTGGATCAATTCGATCGGTTCGGCGTCGTGAAGAATTCCATCACGAATCATCTGGCGGTATTGATCGACGGTCAGCGGTGCCAGATTCAAATTGACCCCGTCACGCAGATCATCAAGAAGACCAACGCTCATAAGTCATCCTCCGATCTGGACAGGGTTATCGATATTAACACCACTGGGCACACCCCAACGGGAAACGTCGTCAAGGATTCATTTTCGGGGAAAAAAGGGGTTCCAACTAAATCTTGTGCCACTGAATGACCGTCGTCGGTCACTCAGTGGCTTTCAACTGCGAGTTTACGGGGCGAAGACACTGCGTCGGAGAAGACTCCGATGCAGTGGCACGTCACGTCCATACCGTTTTGAAAAATCCTTCACGGCGATGCCCTACGGGATCATGAATTTGTCAGCAAGGCGAGTGGCACGAACGTTCGTCAAACAACCCCCGCCTTGACCTCACTATCTTTATACAGTTTGTATTCCACACTATCGACCAGAGCCAGCCAGCTTGCTTCGATCACGTTCTCGCTGACACCGACGGTACTCCAGACGTCGGTGTGGTCGCGACTTTCGATCACGACGCGAACTCGGGCCGCGGTCCCTTCCGCCGAATTGATGACTCGCACTTTGTAATCGACAAGTTGCATTTCAGCGAGGTTCGGATATGCCACTGACAGTGCTTTTCGCAAGGCATTATCGAGAGCATTCACCGGACCGTCACCTTCCGCCACGACGTGTTCCGTGTGCGAGTCGACTCGCAGTTTGACCGTCGCTTCGGTAATGGTTCCCTGTCCTGCCGTTGTTTCGACATTTACGCGGTAATGCAGCCGCTGGAATTTCGGTTGATAGACACCAGCCTCTTTGCGGACGAGCAGATCAAACGACGCTTCCGCCGCCTCGAACTGATAGCCCTCGTTCTCCAGATCGACCACTCGTTCCAGGATTCGTCCCATCAGAACTTTGTCATTTTCGATCTGATACTTTGTTGTTTTGGCGATGATGTTGGATCGTCCGGATAGTTCGCTCACCAAAACACGTCGTTGGTTGCCGACGGTTTCCGGCGGAATGTGTTCGTAGCTGGATGCCAGACGGTTCACGGCATGCACGTGCATGCCTCCCTTGTGAGCGAAAGCACTGGTCCCCACGAAAGCCTGACCCGACCGAAAGTTCATGTTGGCAATCTCGTAGACGTAACGAGACAGTTCTGTCAGGTGAACCATGCCACCCGGCAGCAGGACGTCGTATCCCTTTTTCAAAGCCAGATTGCCGACGACACTGATCAGGTCGACATTCCCGCAACGCTCGCCGATACCGTTGATCGTTCCTTGAACCTGGATCGCACCATGATCGACGGCAGTCAACGAGTTCGCGACCGCCAGTTCACAATCGTTGTGACAATGGATACCAACGGGAATTTTCAGTTCTTTACGCACCGCTTCGACCGCCTTGGCGATGTCTTCCGGCAGCCGTCCTCCGTTCGTGTCACACAGGACGATCGTACTGGCGCCGGCATTTTGAGCTGCCACAACGGTCTTGAGCGCAAACTCGGGGTTGGCTCGAAAACCATCGAAGAAATGTTCGGCGTCATAGAAGACTTCGCGCCCTTCCGCCTTCAGGAACGCCACGGAATCACGAATCATCGCCAGGTTTTCCGCTTCATCGACGTTGAGCACTTCGGTGACATGCAAGTCCCAGGTCTTGCCGACGATCGTGACAACCGGCGAATGAGCATCGCGTAAGGCACACATGCCGATATCGTCTTCTGCGGCGCAGCCTCGTCGCCGCGTCATCCCGAACGCCACGATCTTTGCATGCTTCAAAGTCAGATCGCGAACACGAACGAAGTATTCGGCATCTTTCGGGTTCGAAAGAGGATACCCACCCTCGATGAAATCGATGCCAACATCGTCCAGCTTCTGAGTGATCATCAGCTTATCTTGCAGCGAGAAATTGATTCCTTCGCCCTGACTGCCATCTCGCAGTGTCGTATCGTAGATCTGGATTCTCGGCATGAGTCTACTTTCGGTATCGATTCGCATTAAGAAAAAAGCCCTCAGGTGCAACCTGAGGGCTTGTGTTGTATTTGTTCAATAACACCCCGAGGCCGCTTACACGTCTCCAATAATCGAAATCACAATAATTCGAACAGCGAATATCGCTGTTGAATCATGCAGACTACGACCTGACGACGGAAGCGACATCGAGAAAACCTTGCAGAAACGTTGTTACTCAAATTGGAGTAGAGACGCAGATCATAAACATTCGTTCGAGCCGCGTCAAATCGGAGATGCATTACGGTCGATTTGTGCTGGTAGCAAATCGACTCGTGATGGTCGCCGGTTGTTGCGAGATCGTATTTGGCCTACCACCGAAACTGGTGCGAGCAGTTCAGTCAACCGAACGGGTTGAAGCCCGTTTCCAGTCCTTTGCTAACGAAGTCCAACCTGTCGTCAGTGCGGGTGCCGGAAAGACGATTGAAGCGATCAAGAAAATGGATGCTGACAGGCTCTCGGAGACAGCGACCGAAAAGGCCGATTCGCTTATGGATGCTGCGGCTGAGCGCCAAACGCCTTCTGTAGCGTGACAAGAAACAAAACAAGTAACGTCAATCGGAATTGCAAATGGCAACGATCGACCATTTAACTCCTGAAACTCACGTCAAGAAGATTCACCGCGTCTGGGAACTACCACAAGCCGTCCGATGGCGATATTACCCGCTGGGGCATGGTCGCAAACTGTGCGGTTGTCCGTCTGCCTTGAACGTCACCATACTTGCTTATCGATCAAACATTATGGATCGATCAACAATCACGATCGACGCTTCCTTCTGAATTTCATCAGTGAAGCGACGGACCTTCGGATATTGGAATCTCTCCGGATCAAACGCCGATGCCATACCCCATAATGCAAGCGAATCGATGAAGTCGGCAGCGTTCGGGCGTCCGTTTCACCGAATTCACCACGAGTATTCACCTCTCGATGTCAACGCATCGGGCAAGGCCTTCACTTTCAGGACCCTCCGCAAGCGGAGGGCACAGAGTTTGCTGTTCACTGATTAATGCTCATGAATCGCGTTCCCGAAATGAGCCCAGCAAGCCATTGGCCAATATTTCTTAAATCTCGCACCAACCTCAGGATTCACTTGCTTTCGCAAGTTCTGGTTTCGGTTTCCTTTTCTTACAAGAGGTGTTTGATGTTTCACAATCGTAGAAAACTGTCTTCTAGGTGCCGCGGATTTACGCTAATTGAGTTGCTTGTTGTTATTGCCATCATTGCCGTCTTGATTGCTCTTCTTTTGCCTGCGGTACAGCAGGCGCGTGAATCGGCTCGACGGACGCAGTGTAAAAACAACTTCAAGCAGATGGGTCTCGCTTTACACAATTACCATGATAACTACAGTTCCTTCCCTCCATCTGCCGTTAATCCGGGAAGTAACCTCTCGTCAAGCTTTGTTCCGGCTGGTCAGGTTCGGAACTTCACCGGCTACTTATACTTGCTTCCGTACATTGATCAGTCAAATGTTTACAATCAAGTGAACTTCAGCATTGCGACTGGTAAAGCGGACTGGCTGGCCTTGGGTGGGGGTAATGATCAGGTCGTATTACAAAATCTGAAAGTTCCCGCATTTCAATGCCCTAGCGATATTGTTTATGACTCCCCGCACACGTACGCAACCCAGAATATGTATACCATCAATCAGGCTGAACGTGTCAGTTATGGATTTGTGTCTGAAACAACAGAATACGATCTCCAGGCCGGCAAGCTTTGGTCTGCAAATGCTAATGCAAACCGTGCTGCTTTTGGTGGATTCAATGGCGCCGCTGGCTTAAGGGACATCAAGGACGGGTCAACCAATACCTTTTTGATGATTGAAACCCCGCTGCACAAGTATGATCCGGCATACGGGCCGTTTTTGACCGCTTACACTCATACGCATTTCATCATTCCGGCATATGGTATTAATCAGCCGTATTTAACTTCGAAGTACGTCTATGCCTGGAGGGCGGGAAGTGCCCATGTGGGTGGTTGCCACGCCCTTTTAGGTGACGGTTCCGTTCGATTCGTCAGTCAAAATGTGGATCAGAATCTGCTGAATGGTCTGGTCAGCATTAATGGAGGCGAAGTGCCGGGCGACTTCTAGGTGATCGAAGATCAGGCATAAACAAGGAGAAGGTTGAACCACGCGAGCAATCGCTCGGATCAGTTCTGCTTGGCGTCAAATGTGGTGTAAAATGTTGGACACGTCTTTTTTGAGTGAATTGAAAAATAAGGGGAGCTTGGAGCAAAGTTATGCGTTGTCTAGTCGGTTGCGTATCCCTCGTGTTGATTTACAGTGTGATTGGGTGTGGGGGTGGTAGTAATGGGGTCAAATCGGTTGATGTCTCGGGAACGGTCTCGCTTGATGGCGAGCCTTTAGAAGGAGTGGATGTTTATTTCTCGTCAGGAAAGGTTGGGGGATACGGGACGACCGATGCCGAGGGGAAATATCGTCTGGTGAATGGTGCCGCCGTTGGAGAGAATAAAGTTCATTTGAAGAAGTTTGACACTTCAAATGCGGCTGGAATTGACATGAGTATTCCCGGAATGGATGAAGGGCAGGCGGCGGCGATGATGGAGGCTCAATCAAAGACCAAGGAAGGAAAAGCAAAAAAGTTGAGTTTGATTCCCCCGGAATTCAGCGACCCAAAGACGACAAAGTTGACCATCGAAGTCCCCGACAGTGGAACGAAATCGGCGGATTTTCGAATCACATCGAAGAAGTAAATGTCAGATCGTTGCGAATTCTCTTGTTATTGGAGTTAGCGGCTCGTAAGTCTGATTGCGTAAAGTCTCAAAAGACGCCCCAGGGTTTTCCTGGGGCGTTTTTTTGTTGATTTGTTTGAGGGGTCTATTCATCAGAAGACACAATTTCACGGGATTGATGGTTTGGTAAGTCGTCAAATCGATCCGTCGTCGTAAATGAAGTTCATTGCCTCTAAAATGCCGTAGAGTCTTTTTGTTTTCGCCGCAAAATCTTTCCTGTCCTTTTCTTAAGGGCAACTGCTTGAAGAAGGAAAATCTACCATGCATCGTTTTTTAATGTTCGTTTCGATCGGATTGGGTTTACTCGATTCGTCCGTATTCGGATCGGACGACAGCCTGAGTGGCTGGTCAAAACAGCAAGTCGACGAGTTGGTAGGACTTTACCGCGATTTTCATGCGAATCCTGAACTCTCATTTCGCGAAGAACGGACGGCCGCCAGGCTGGCAGAAGAACTTAAAAAAGTCGGCGTTGAGGTGACGACAGGAGTGGGACGGCAAGGAGTTGTCGGGTTGCTCAAAAATGGTGATGGCCCCGTCATGATGTTGCGCACAGATCTGGATGCGCTTCCGGTGGTGGAAGCGACCGGTTTGCCATTCGCATCGACGGTTAAAACAAAGGATCCGAAGGGGAATGATGTTGGCGTGATGCACGCCTGTGGTCATGATATTCACATCACCTGTCAAATCGGAACGGCGCGCTACCTGGCCAGCCACAAGGACGAATGGCGAGGGACGGTTGTGTTTGTCGGTCAGCCGGCCGAAGAGGTCGGGGGTGGTGCCGAAGCGATGCTCAAAGATGGCTTGTTCACTCGCTTTCCAAAGCCTCAATACGCCCTCGCGTTGCACGTTGACGCTTCATTGCCGACCGGAAAAATTGGATTCAAAGCAGGGTATATTCTCGCAAATGTCGATAGTGTCGACATCGTGATGAAAGGAAAGGGGGGGCATGGCGCGTTCCCTCATACAACGATCGATCCGATCGTCCAGGCGGCCCATTTGATCGTTGATCTGCAAACTCTCGTCAGTCGGGAAAATAGCCCGTTCGAGCCTGCTGTCGTTACAGTCGGGTCCATTCATGGCGGTACGAAACACAACATTATTGGCGACAACTGTCGATTGCAGTTGACCGTCAGAAGTTATTCACCGGATGTTCGTGAAAAGCTAATCGAAGGGATCAAACGTAAGGCGAAAGCGGCGGCCGCAAGTGCTGGTGCCGCTGAGCCAACGATCGAATTGTCCGACTGGACCCCAGCCACGAAGAATGACACGGAACTGGTCGAACGAGTTGTGCCGACGTTCCGTCGTGTCCTTGGCGAAGACAACGTCGTACCTGTTGAACCATCGATGGGGGGCGAAGATTTTTCGCAGTATGGTCTTGCAGGTGTGCCGATCTTTATGTTTCGACTTGGTTCAGTTAACGCGGACCGTCTTCAGGAAATGAAGAAGGGTGGGAAAACGCCCCCGTCGCTCCATTCGCCGTTTTATTATCCCGATGCTCGCGAAGCGATCACGACCGGAGTCACTGCAATGTCAGCGGCCGTAATTGATATTTTGAAAAAGAATTAGGGTTTGAAAGGATACGAATGTCGTGAGGGACCGCTTCTGGTAAGCCCCGAAGCGGAACCGCAACCCCACCTCCCCTGCGGGGGTGGATAACGGGTCTTTGCCCTAGGAATTTACCTGATATTGTGTGGTCGGTGAATGATGGCTCGTACTGGTGCAAAGTCCCGTTAACCACCGCCCCGGGGGCGGTGGGGTTGCGTTGCCGTTTAATCCTTCACGGCATTGCACAACCGGCAGGTAGAACCAGGTGACTTTTCAGTCATCCTGTGAAAAGCCCAAAGGCAGTTCTAACGACCAGACCTCATTACTCAGCGGTTGAGCGTGCCCTCCTGCGACCCACAGCTTGTCTTTAAAGACGTAAGCGGAATGTTCGTGGCGTTCTTTCCAAATCACGTTGGACTTCAATTGCCGCCAGTCTCGTCCCTCTTTTGAATACCAGACGTCGCCCCAGTTCTTCGCGGGATTGTTCGACCAACCGCCGAGCACCCACATTCGGTCACGATATGTAACGGACGAGAACCACAGACGCGGCGACCATTCTGCATGTTCCGTCACTTGAGTCCATGTCTTGCCATCGCTGGTTGACCAGACATCGTTTTTTGATTCGTATTGAGGAACATAGTTTCCGCCTCCCAACACATAGATCTTGTCGTTGAGAACAACCGCCTGATGGTAAGCTCGCGGCGACCAACCCGCCGCTTCGGTTTCAAGACGCCACTCTTTGCCGTCGACTGAAGACCAGACATCGTTTTTCAGACTCTTTTCGTCGCCGAAATAGTAATTTTCGGTACCTCCGAGAATCCATATGCGTCCTTGAAATTCGACAACCGCACCCGCAATACGGGGACTCCAACCCGCCGTCGAGACTCGATCCCACTTTGCACCATCAATTGAAGACCAGACTTCGTTGGTGGCCCCGTGACCCGCCAGGCGACCATTGGTCCATCCTCCCATGAACCACATCCGATCACGAAACGCTATCGTCATGGGAAGATCGCTGTATTTCCAAGGCGCTTCACTTGTTACCAGCGTCCATGTCTTGCCGTCGGACGAACTCCACACGTCGCGGGGAGGCGACTGAAACGAATCGAACCAGCCGCCGAAAATCCACATCCTTTCATTGTAGACAAGCTCACCACTCGAATCACGAGCTCGCCACCCGGCGTCCGGCGTGACCTTGACCCAATCGGGTCCAACGTTTTGTGCAGAAAGTGGAAATGAATTGCAGAGTACAGAAATGAAAACGAACACTATCAGGGAGCGAAGAAACATTCATACAATCCGTTCTCGGGTCCGTTGTGCAAAATCGACATGATGAAAAACCAAACGCCATATCCATATGAAACTCTACCATAAAAGACAACGTCGCCGGCAGCGAGGGGCTGCGGCGAAGTTGTGCATTAGCGGTTTGCGAACTCGTGAATCGAATTAGAAGTCCCCAATTGGATTTCCATCGGCGATATAGCCCAATCGTTGACGGGTGGTTGCGTCGATGTTTTCACTAATAAATCGGACGGTCCCATCACCCAGGAGAACCTGAGCTCCCCCCGTATGCATACTACCGATCGATCCCCATTCGCCTAGCTTTCCTTGTGGATTTTGAATGCTCCACGGCGTGCCTGGACCCCAGCCACAGCATGCCCAGTCGTTAATCTTACGTTGCCCATTCAGATCGGCGAAATTCACACCGTTGCCAACGTGCTGAGAACAAGCCCATGAACCGGTTTCACCGTCGTAGATATTCAGCGTTGTTTCGGCAATCGCGACCGTGTTACTCGATCCATCGCTGAGGTCACGCATCGAAGTGTTCGACATGGCGCCAAACATCGATCGGGAATACTGAGGTTCGTTCGACCACAGACCAGACCCTTGTCCGTCCCGTGTGCTGAAGCCATAGTTTGATTTATAGGAATTCACACCTGCCACGCAGCCGTAAAACCCATCAAATCCACCGTGATACTGTTTTCCTGAATCGGTGGGACACAGGAGGCCAATCAGTTTTGTGCCTCCTGCCGCAGCATTCGCTGCCGGGACAGTACCGCCACCGGCCAAAGGTTTACTTCCACCGTTTAACCAGCTACCCATTGCGGCCGAATGATTGATGGAATTGTACAACGGTGCTTGATCGAAATAGGGGAGTAGCAACACCCATCCCGACTGATTTTTGATCTCCGATAAGTTGTTATTATTCGCTGTCACCGCACTGAAACTTGATGCGTAGGGAAACATGTTTGAGACATCGTGATAATTATGCAGTGACAGCCCGATCTGTTTCAGGTTGTTCTTACATTGCGTACGACGAGCAGATTCGCGTGCCTGTTGTACGGCGGGAAGCAGTAACGCAATCAGTACGGCAATAATCGCAATCACCACCAGCAATTCAATCAATGTGAATGCACTGATTCGACGAGACGTTTTCGCGGGAAATCGAACAAAACTTAGCATCAACCTTCTCCAAAAAAGACCTGAATCGAAACAAAACAGTTACAAAAGTCCTGGAAATGGACATCCATTACGGACTAAATCGAAAAGACAACTTCTACTTCTTCTGTGATGACGAGATTTTAAATTCAATATCCTTCTTCCCCGAATCCGGAATATCGACTCGCCGCATAATTGCAGACATCTTGTCCCCGTCCGGCGAACTCCACTTCGGTGCAATTGTCTCTTTGGCATTCACCATCATCGGAGAATCTTTGTCGCCAAGAGGACTGCCATCGGGTTTGACCATCTTCGAAAAGGTGATGAAATAAGACCCAGGAGTAATCCCCTCTTTGTTCGACCAGTGCATCACGGTGAACGTACCGTCGTCCTTGGTGACGGCCCATGCACCGCCGACACTTTTTGTTTCATTAATCGGCGTCAGACGGATGCGGATTCCGCCGGCAGGTGACCCATCCAATTTGATCGAACCAGAGGCAGGAACCACCTTTTCAACAGCACCCTTAACTGTTCCCCCGCAGCCGGGAAGCAGGCATAACACGAGCGCCGAAAGGATTGGCCAGAAACCGCGTCGAATCATTCTCACAACGGAAGTCCTCAATAAATAAATTACGAATCAAAGTGCTATTTCACCGGTAACGACATAATGAAATAGCGATCTCGTACCACTCGTAGCGCCACGAAATATCCGAATGTCTAATCAACAGGCTTAATGGAGAACGCGTTTTACGAGAACGCAACTGTCGTTCCATAATGGACTGAGTGAACGACGCGCGATGGTGCTTGTGCAAAGCGGCGAGGCAGCATCTCGCTAAAAACCGAAGAGAAACGGAAGAAGGGAATCCGGCAAGCAATGAAAAATAAGCTGGTTACAGCAATTCGTTAAGACCACGGTTCTGATAACCGAAGCCATTTCGATTCGCGAAGTGTCAATTCATATCCCATTCGCGGATGCTCATGAATTGACCCTGAAATGTGGACTTGGCAGGCATGTGAGCGGCGCTTCGTGTGGAATATCCGGCCTTTATTCTGCGGGAGATGACTGAATCAGATTGGTCGCTCCTTCGATCGCGAGCCATGCACGGTCGCATGCAACGTCGTCGAGTTGGAATCGTATTCCGGAAGGCCATCGAATCTCGAGACGTTTCAGACGGTCACGAGCACCAATACCGATCTCGATCATTCGTTCATTGCTCGATTCGTATCCGTCACCTGCCGTCAATTGGCAAACTCGTTCGTCCCCTTCGGCCACAACGGCACGAATCTTTGCACCAATTGCGTCCCGGCTACTCCGCGTCCCAACCAATTTCAGGCGTAGCGAATGGTTGGTCGAAACCGTCGTATTGACGCCCAGCAGGACAGGCCTTTCGAGGTCTGTGGCAACAAAATCGCGACGACCATCACGATTCCAGTCGAGCAGGGCCAATCCACGTGCCAAGCGTAATTCCGCAAACAATGGGCCAATATCCTTCGATGCCAGCTCTGTGAAGCGAGAGGCTGACAGACCGCGAAAAAACTGAGCTTTCATTCGAAAGGACTCATTGACAAATTCATCGATATGGCCGTTGGCCACAACGAGATCAAACCAGCCGTCTCGATCCGCGTCGAAAAATTGTGTGCCGAATCCCAACGGGTCAAAACTCGGCTCGCGTAATCCGGCGATTTGAGTTTGATCCTGATACATCCCACCCGGCTGAGACAAGTAAAGCGTGTTGGACTCTCGCGCAAAATTGGTCACGAACAAATCCGGCTGACCATCGCGGTTGATATCGGCAGTGGCAACACCCATGCAGGCTTGCGCTAACCCGTTCAGGTCGAGCGCCACACCGCGTAGAAATGCTTCGTCTCGGAACTTCGGCTGCTGTCCCGGTCCGGCGGTTTCGTTGATCAAGAGAAAATTCGCTGTCATATCGTTGGCAACGAACACGTCGATTTGATCGTCATCGTTAAAATCGGCGATGACGAGTCCAAGTCCCATTCCCTGCGGAAGATCGAGACCCGCTTCAGTTTGTAATTCCTGGAATCGTCCGTCGCCGAGATTGAAACAAACCGTATCGGTGGCGGGATCGAACATTGTCGGTCGGCAAACGATTGGTCGTTGATGTTCGTCATAGCAAGTGGCCGTCAGCACATCTTTGCCTTGGCAATAGTTCACGTCAAACAGTTCGGGAAGTCCGTCGCCGTTGAGATCCGCGATGGCACAACTGACTGTCCAGGTGGATTGTTTCAATCCCGCCTCGTCAGTGACATCTGAAAATGTGCCATCGCCATTGTTGCGATAAAGTCGATTGCGCCCGAAATTGGCGACATAAAGATCGGGAAAGCCATCGTTGTTATAATCCCCGGCAGCGACACCATGTGAATAAGACGTTTCATAAATCCCAGCGGATTGAGCGACCGCCCGAAAGAGTTTGCCGGATTGGTTGCGATAGAGGGCATCGCTGGGTGCGTCTTCAGCTGCCAGCGGTCCGGTTTTGTTCCCCTGCGGAAAATAGAGATCGGGCCAGCCGTCCATGTCGTAATCCAGAACCGCGACGCCAGCTCCCATCGTCTCGTAGATCTTGTGACCGCTTTTTTGTGAAGCCGTGTTCACATATTGAAAATTCAAACCCGTTGCTGGCCCTAAATCTTCGAATCGAATTGCTGACGTTTCATTCTGTGAATTCGGTAAGGATTTCGTTTGGCTCGATTTCAAACGCGACCAATCAGGCAATGGGTATTTCTGCCAGTCATTGTTTTCCCCAGGGACACTGCCAGGCTTCGTGCGCGGCAGGGTTGAATTCAACTGTGACTTAAGTCGTTCTCGGGAAGCGGTGATGGCTTTGTTTTGAGCCGGGACGACCTGATCGTACACGACACACCAGGCCCAGGCTTCCCATAATCGACCCGTCGCTTCAAGTTCCTCAATCATCGGCTCGACCCACTCGTTGGCTCGAGGCTCGCTCATTCGGGAACTGAGGTCCATGATCCTTTGAAGCCGACGCGCTCGCTCGGTAAATGCATTACCGAGTTCTAATTCGCCTTGCGATTTCAGAATTTGACCGATCAGCATGTTGGCAGACAGGCTTTCGGGTTCGCGAACGATCGCCTCGAACAGGCAACGGACCGTGGAGTCGGCTGGTCCATGAGTTTTCAACCATTTGCCACGTGCAAGCCAGACGCGGGCATCGTGTTCGGCTTTGGGCGGAAGTTGTGAGTTCCAGCCGAGAAATTCGTCCGGTAGAAAATCGGCGTAAAGTTCCCCCAGGATACTTTGGGCCTCCATGTCATCCGGTTGCGCATCTGTGATTTGGAGCAGATATTTTTTCGCGGACGGAATTTGATTCCGATCAAGCTCGTTCATCGCGAACGGGATCAGGGGCGATTTGTCTGATGGGTCCGCCTGTAACATCAGTTTCAGCCGTTCAGGGCTGTCGAGGCTCGGATTGACGGATGAGAGAACGATCAGATCGTCTCGGTAAAACGCGTTTCGTTTTACTAGCTCCAACAGGCATTTGACGACTTCTGATCGATGTCCCGTCACTCCGAAGATTTGTGCGAGCAGACGGTAAGGCTCTGGAGACTGGGGATTGAATTCAACGGCCAAACGGAGCGCTTTGATGGCCGGTTGAATTTGATTTCGCGTCATCCAAAGGCCGGCAAGTTGGACGCCAAGTTTTGCTGCCTCTGCCGGAGCAAGCCGTCCATAGGCTTCGAGAGCTTCGATTGATCGTTTGGGCTGTCCATTTCGATAGGCGGCGTCTGCCAGCAGTTTCCAGGCCGTTCCTGAATCGGGCGAAGCCTTCACGGCGTTTTCGAGGGCAAGAGCCGCCTTGGCAAAATCGCGTTCGTCGGTCGCTTGACGACCTTCTTCTAACCATCGATCTGCCGACTCGTCCTGCCGCAACCAAAAAATGCCGAGTAATATCGCAGAGATCAGCGCGCCGAATAAAACGAAACGCAACAAGAATGACCGGCGTGTCGAAGTAGCAGAAACAGTATTCATAGAGCGAGCGTAAGACAGACGCGAGTAGATTACAATACGTTCGGGAAGCCGACACTTTTATCTCAGCACTGGCAATCGCCCTGTCTTCGTTGCTTCGATCGTGATCAGGACCAATTTAAAGCCGGGTGTACGAGATCTTGGGTCGACGAAACGAGGGACCAAAACATTGCATTCGGGATAGTACATTGCCGCATTGCCAGGTCGGATTTTTTCGAAGGGAGTGGCGATGATATTTGTCATCTCACCCGTTCCGCTGCGAACAGTCACTTTCTGACCTGGCAGCAGACGAAAACGAACAAGATCCTCGGGGTGAAGCAATATCACAAACCGGCCTTCAATTCCCCGGTAGAGATCATAGTCCTCGTAAACAACCGTATTGAACTGCCCCTCGCTTCGAATCGTCATCATTCGTAACTCATTCGGGCCACCAATCAGTTCGGGTAGCGAGTGGACTCGCAACTGGGCTTTACCGTTTTTCGTAGGAAACTCTGGCGTATGAAATGTGCGGCCGTCCAGTTGAAACTCTTTCTTTGTCTGGCCGATATCTTTGATCTTTTCAAAACCGGGAACGACCTTGGCAATCGCTTCGCGAATTCGATTGGTATTTTGCATGGATTCCCAATCGATCGGTCCCTTGTTACCAAGCACACCGCTGGCAATTGTCGCAATCACTTCGATTTCGCTTTTGGGTCCGACATGCCTGGATGGTCCGCCATCGCTTAAACGGATGTAGTTAAACATCGATTCCTGAGTCGTTGCCTGAGGCTCTTCATCGCGTGCGAGTACCGGCAGAATAATCGTCTCTTTGGCCAATCCGTGGGCGTGGCCTGTATTCAGCGTGGTATTCAGATAAACCAGCAGATCTAACTCGTTGAGCGCATGTGCCGCGAATGCGGAATCGGGGTTCGAACCATACAGGTTTCCCCCCAGGCAGAAACCAAACTTCAATTCTTTTCGACTGGCCGCTTCCATGCAGGCAAGCGTATCCAGCCCGGCAGTCGTCGGAAGCTTCATCCCATAGTGTGTCTGCAATTGGTCAAAGATGGCCTCTTTCAGCTGCGGAGTCACCCCCATCGAACCGATTCCCTGAACGTTGGAATGACCTCGAATCGGCAAGAGTCCGGCATTGGGACGACCGACCATGGCTCGCAGCAGCGCGAGATTGGCGATCGCTTCGACGTTTTCAACACCGTACGTGTGATGAGTGATTCCCATGGTCCAGGTGAAAACGACGTTCTCGGCACTCGCATAGCGCGTGGCGATGGCCTGAATGGCTTCAGCGTCAACGCCCGATTTGCGGTAGATCTCGTCCCAGTCGAGACTGGCGAGTTGTGCCTTTAATTCAGGCCAATGATCGCAATAGCGAGTCAGGTACTGCTCGTCATGGGCGTTCATTTCCACGATTCGTTTGGCAATCCCTGTCAGTAGCGCCAGGTCACCACCGATATGCGGCTGAACGTAAAGGGAAGCGATTTTGGTTCCGAACAAAAGACTGATGGGGTCACTCGGTACGCTGAAATTGACTAACCCGGTTTCAACGATGGGGTTGATCACGACGACATGTCCCCCTTTGCGCCGGAGGTTTTTGAGCGTCGACATCAGTCGCGGATGATTACTTGCCGGATTTCCACCGATGATAAAGACAAGGTCGGCATGCTCGACGTCTTCGAGGACGAGTGTGGCTGTCCCGGTTCCAAGGACACTACCGAGTCCAACGCCACTCGCCTGATGGCAATAGAACGAACAGTTATTGACATTATTGGTTCCGAAGACGCGGGCAAAGACCTGCAACAGGAATCCCGCTTCATTGGAACTGCGGCCGCTGAAGTACCAGAAGGTTTCGTCGGGTAGAGCGTGTTGAGACGACTCAGAAGTGGTGCCGTTCGCGGAAGTGGGTTTTAATTTCGAGACGATTTTTTTGAACGCTTCTTCCCAGGAAATCGGCTGATAGTAATTCTCTCCTTGGCGATGAATGACGGGCTGAGTCAATCGACCGCTGGTTTCGAGTTCGCGTGGCGAGAACGCTTGCAGCTGCGGAATTGAATAGGTTTTAAAGAAATCAGGAGTCACCGCTCCTTGCATATCGGCGACCATCGCCTGCAGCGATTTTTTGCAGACCTCTGGAAAGACGCCTCGTTCATTGGCCATCCCGCCCTTTTGGCCGCCCATTCCCAAAGCGCATGTCTTGCAGGCATTCTTCGAGCGCATTGCTTTCCACAATTTCCACAATCCACCCGCCTCGCGCGCCTTGCTGAAGGTGTAACGCACTGCTCGCCAACCGCCACCTGTTCGCACTCGTTGCATCGTCAATTGCCTTGGAAAAATGCGTCGCTTCGTACCAAGCTCAATTGTACGCCGTGGGCATAAAGTGCTCAACGTTCGTCATCATATCGTTTCACCGCCGAACGGGCATTTGCTGCGAGAGATGCCTGTGGAGATGTGTAAAACGCGGAGATTGCTGCCACCTTCGCATCGACCGATACGAATGGTATCTCTTCTTCTCGCAGCATTCTTATCCTACACCTAACGTTTCAGATTACGGGCAGAACACTTCGGGTCTCGGTTAATCGCGTCGTACGTTGCCTTCATCTGCCGATCTCAAGCCATTTTGTACAAGTTGAAACATGGCGTGAGTGGGCAGATATTGGTCGCGCTTCGTCCCATGTAGGAACAAGTTGAGAGTCAGTTGATCGGCAGTTGCCATGAGCGACAAATGGTATTTAACGAAACCCTCCATCACATAATCAGTAAACTCAATCGGCTTATTCTGAATGTCAACTGCCGTCGCAGCGCGTCGACTTTTACCTTGGCGGCCAAATTTGAGATGCCCAAGTTCGTCTTGTTTGAAAACTCGATCGGGGGCGATCGTTCCGGATTCAGATTTTGCATGAAGCGTGACAGTCTCGCTCGGCGTAAATTCGATTGTCAGAATCGTGCCGACTGGGACTTGATCTTTTGACAGCTCGGAAGCAAGAAGGATCGGAATTCCTGAGGATTGATTTCCCGTGAAAATGTCGACACCGCGAATCAAAGTTGATATCTCGGAATGATCAGGACGCTCAAGCCACAATTGATCGCCGATTTTGATCTTCCATTCGGGATCCCGAGGTATTCCCGGGAGCACAATACAGCCCCGGCCCTCGATTTGAAATACGTCATCGACGCGAGAGACAAACTTGCGCATCTTTTGTTCCGAAAGTTTAAGGTGATGTGCACGATGCCAGGTGATTATTGAATAACGTCTTGTGATTGGCCATCACGATCTGAATGGGTGGTCCTTAAGAATTCGCCGATGTTCGGCACGAGCGCGACTCACCAACAGGCTACGACGCAACCAGCAGACGTTGAAGTGTTAGGCATGGAATAATTTTGAAACCATTACGAATGTACCTACAGCCAACAGCGCCATGTAAATCCAACAGCAAGAAAACAGATACCAAGTCATGAGGCGATCCACCAACGCTGATTTTCGGTGCTTGCCGATCTGAACAAGAGCAATCGGAATACCAAATACCACACTGCACGCGACCACAAATATGGAAATGAAAGACCAACCCGTTATTGCGACAATTCCGTAGCTGATCATGAGCGTCAGTGTCGAGAAAATAAAGAACAGTGGCCAATCGTTTCTGTGAGTGAAGTTATGCCTCCTTTAAAGCTCAGAGCGCTCAATCAGTGGGCTTAAAATGAGCGAATTCGTTTTTCGCAGAATACACAAACACTTTGATCTGCACTTAGCTGCGGGTCAAGTTTAAAGTCTCATTTGGTGTCATCGCGTCCAGAAATGCCGTATCAAACCACACGAATTGTCAGTCGCAAAGCGACGCAGGTATTTAGCCCGGTGGCTTCAACCCCGTGGCCGCGATCCCGCGCAATCCAACATCAGCCCTGAGAAGGGCGCAGGTGATTTTGATTGCGACCAATGCCGCTAACAAACTGAGGTCTGGCATGATTGCGAGGTCCACCTGCGTCCCGTTGGGACTTCATGTCAGAATACGGTGCGTCTTTCCAGGGGTTGAAACCCCTGGCTGTATTCCTGCGTCGCTTCGCGACTGAAGACTCGCCTCCCTTATACTCGCGGCGAGACGCATTTATTCTTTTCTCGCCACGGACGCTCTGCCCAAAATGATTTGGGGATATTTCGATTGCAGTAGCGAAGCCTTTCGCTATACTCGGCGTGGCGAAACCTTTCGCTACTCCGGGGCTGTTTCGAAAGTGCAGGTGCTGAGATGCGTGAATTGGGTTCTTCTCAACCGACGGCGGTTGAGTTGGAAATACTGCGGATTCTGTGGGAAATGGAACCGTGCCCGGTGCGTGACATTCATGCCCGATTGTCCGAGGCCAAGGGGACCAATTACTCCACGACCGTTAAAATGCTTTCGGTCATGCTGAATAAGGGTTTGGTGACTCGCAACGAACAGGCGACCCCTCATCTTTACCGTGCGGCGATCACGCGACATAAGGCGGCAAAGAAATTTCTCGGGGAATTGGTCGAGAAGGTCTATGACGGATCGGTGATGAGTCTCGTCCTGCAGGCTCTTTCATCCGGCAAAGTTTCTAAAGATGAGATCGATGAGGTCCGGAAGCTGCTCGATGAGATGGAAGGGAAACAATGAACACGATCCTGGCGTGGCAACGACCGTTCTCGGCAGATCTCGAAATTGCGATTGAACGACTCGGGTGGGTGCTGGTGCATTCCCTTTGGCAATTTTTTATTTTTGCGCTGATCACGTTTTTCATGGTGCGTCTCATGCAGCGAAATTCGGCCAGGGCGCGGTACGCGTTTCTGGTCGGCGTCATGGGAATCATGGTGACGATTCCCGTCGCGACCTGGTTGGTATTACCTGCCCATATCCGAATCGATTCGACAGACCAGCCGTCGTTAGTCAGCCAATTTGAAACAAACGCTCAACCGAACATTGAGCTGAATTTCCCCGTTGTGATGAGAGACTCAGGCATTGGATATGACCGCGTCAATCCGTTGCCCGGTTCAGACGTTGCCGAGTCGAAACTCGGGATCGAACCCGTGCTGCCCGTGTCCACGCAGGATGCGACTGCATCAACA
The DNA here is from genome assembly GCA_903834925.1 of uncultured Schlesneria sp. Classification (GTDB taxonomy): domain Bacteria; phylum Planctomycetota; class Planctomycetia; order Planctomycetales; family Planctomycetaceae; genus Schlesneria. The sequence goes on along the minus strand of CAILLA010000222.1, from coordinate 6,041 downwards.
GAGATGACCTGGATGATGCGCATTCAATCCGCAGTGCAACCGTGGCTGATCTGGATTGTGGCGAGTTGGGTCATTGGAGTCGTTCTCTGCTCGCTTCGTCCAATGCTGGGATGGCGGATGTTACGACGATTGCGTCGCGATGGCGTTTCTGTGGTTTCTGAAGATGTGCAGGCCACCGTATCTCGATTGTCAAAACAGCTTGGGCTGAATCAAGTCGTGCATGTCATGCAATCGACGTTGATCAAGGTTCCGGTGGTCGTGGGGTACCTGCGTCCGGTGATTCTGCTTCCTGTCAGCCTGTTAACGAATATGCCTACTGCTCAATTGGAAGCCATTCTAGCCCATGAATTGGCTCACGTAAGGCGACACGACTTCGTGATCAACCTGTTACAGACAATGATCGAAACCCTCTTTTTTTATCATCCAGCCGTCTGGTGGCTCTCAAATCGTATCCGGGTTGAACGAGAGCATTGTTGTGACGACATGGTCGTGGCATGCATCGGCAATAATGTCGAGTACGGCCGGGCGCTGCTAGCCATCGCTGAACACAACGGGCGGTACTCAGTGCTGGCACTGGGTGTGGCGGATGGTTCGTTACTTTCCCGAGTCCGACGGATCGTCGGGGTCGGCTCCGACGGAACCCCGCGGCGCTGGATCGATCGCTGGCCGGCAGTGCTGTCCGTCTTCACCCTGATCGGCGTGGCAATCGGCCTGTTGATCTGGAACGGGATCAAGCGCGGAAACGAATTGCCAGAACCGGTCGCAGAAGCCGGATCGGAAGCCAAAAGCGAGTTGCCCGAAACAATTTCACCGATGCTGAAATTATTGACATTCGATGGGACACCGGCGCCATCTGTCAATGTTGTGCGCGCCTCATCGGGATACCCGCGTAAGGCTACTCCCTATTCGCACTGGCTTGGGTTTACCGATCGTGAAGGAAAAGTCTCGTTAGAAAACCTCTCAGCAGGGACGCACTGGCTGATTGCAGGTGGCGGTTCTCCAGTGAGTACTGCTTTTCAAGTCACGCTTCCAACCCAGGACGCAGTCGTTGAGCGGCGACTTCGAAAGTGGTCCAGAATTACGAACAAAGACGTGTCGGTCGCGGCGCGTGCTGAAGGGGAATTTCCGGAAGAAGAACTTATTTTTGTTGAGATTACGAACGTCTCTTCCGAGAAGATCGCGTTTTCCCCGGTGGAAATCAGTTTCACAACCGAATGGAGCGAATATCGCCTGTTTAATCCTCCGGCACACGATGACGAAAAATCAACAATTGAATTAGAGTCAGGTGAATCGATCGGATTACCCATCGAATGGCCCAAGTTGGTTCGGGAAGGATTGTGGAAAGATCGGATCGAAGAGGATATTGATGGGTCGTGGTTACCGAAGTCCGAGCCAGGAAAAATCCAGGTTTCGGTCGAATTTGGTGGTCACAGCACGATGCCCGTTTTCCTCACATCGCCTAAAACAATCATCGCCCAGGAACCTCCAGTCGTTCCTGCGGGACTGAATGTTGTCGAGGCTCGAATCCTGAAGCAACTCGATGAGAATGCCACGGTGGTTCGCAACGACATTGGTTGGATGGAGTTGCTGAAAGCGATCGAGAATAAAAGCAGGTTCAAAATCTGGATCGATTCGAGTGCGATTTCTGATTTGAAGCTGGACTTCAACAAAACGATTGAAATCGAAGCCGTGGATATCCCGCTCAGAAAGGTGATTGAGCTAATCTGTAAGGAGGCGGGCTGGGAATCACTCGGGTTTGTCGTCGAAGACGGAGTCCTCAAGATTACCGACAACGCAACGGCCAGAAAGGTGAACTCAGAGACTTATCATGGCATCGCTTCCAATAGCGCTTTAGCAAAACGCGAAAAAACAATTAAATTTCGATTAGATATGGCGTTTAACAAAGACATCGACGGCGTTCCGGCACGCGAAGTCCTGGAGAATATTTCCCAACAATTGGGTGCAAAATTAAATATCGATCACGTGGAGATCTGGGCTGATGGCGGCACTGATGACATGCTTTCGAGAAACATTACGTTAACGGGTGTTTACGATGCGGTGAAAAACACCGAAGGTCACGGGCATCTTTCCGAATGGGCCTTGTCGATGCTGGCGCGAGGGGATGGCACCATCTTATGTCGCGAAACCCTTTCTGCAATCCTGGAGCCACTGGCTCTGGACTTTCAAGTCGTCGACGACACGCTTCAGATCAGTTCACGGAAGCAGATTGAATTGCTGCGCAAGACGAAATCGATTGCGAAGAAAAACTTTGATACCGAAGAAGATCAGGGCCTTCGAACGCGAGTCGTCTGTGCGTGGCCACATCAGTTCGGCAAGCCAATCGGACTGAAGATCGAACTTCGAAATTTCTCCAATAACGTTCGAAAATTCGATCGCCAGAGTGTAAGACCGGACCGATCAATTAGGGTTGTTGGACCAGATGGAAAGCCTGTGCGCTTTCGTTCGCAAACAATGATACTAACCACCGGCGGAATCACGTCGATAAATCCCGGTGAAACGGTCACATTGGTCGAAAGGGATGATTTTCTTTCAACGTTCTTCGAACTCAATCACGTTGGTCGACATGAAATTCAATTTATCAGCGATGATGATGACCAAGGACGCCGCGTGCGACATAAGTCCGATGTTTGTTCACTTCCTGCCTCGTTGCCTCTGTATATCGATTTGGTCGATGTTCCTGCCGACGAGCAATATGGGTATGTGAATGTAAAAGATGAAACTCGGGCATTCGATGGTCCGCCGGAGCAACGAATTGTCACAGTGGATTTTCAGCGGACACCACTCGACCGAACATTAGAGGAAATCTGCAAATCGGTGTTCGTCAAATTGGAACTCGACGTCGAAGGGCTGAAGACCGTTGGGGTCGAGAAGAACGTCACTGTGACGATTACCGCCGAGAACAAGCCACTTCAGGAATTATTGACGCTCTTACTAAAGCCCATTGAAGGACTGTCCTTCTCAATCGACAAGAATCGAGTTTTCGTCAGCAGTCGTGAACGCGTTGCTGCTCGCGTTAAGGAATCTTCGATTGCAACGCGGATCGGGACTGTTGTGTCAACAGATAACATGCCGGTTGCCGGGATTGAAGTGCTGGTGTTCGTGGGGGGGAAACAACTCGATCAAAAATTCGTGACGGACGAACGTGGCCAGTTTCAGATTCCCAAGGCGTGGGGGGAATCGAATCAGTTTCGGAAACTCGTCGCACGCGATGGAAATCAGCGACTCGGCTGGTACGACTTCTTCTTTCATCGCCAGGCGGGGGCTGGCGAGCCATCGAACAATGATTCGCTTCGGATTGTGCTGCTTCCTGTCAATCAAACAATTCGCGGCCGAGTCCTGAATGATCAAGGCAAGCCGCTGGCCGGTGTCGACCTTCCTGTCGAGTTCCTCGACAATCAGTCGAATCTCGCCTCGGTGACTTGGCGTTATTTCAAACCGATTGACGATCCCCAATTCCTGCGCGGGGTTACGAATAACGACGGGGAGTTTGAAATTCACGTCCCCGTTGACTCGATGGCGATGTTCAGTACCCGTCATCCTGAATGGATGATGCAGAACATTTCTGTGATTAAGAATCTCAGTGACAAGATCCCCGATATCAAGTTGACGCGCGCAGCCCTGGTTGGCGGAAAGGTGCTCGATTCACGAACGGGAACTCCGTTGGCTGGTGCCCGAATAACGGCTCTGGCGGACGAGCCGAATCTTGCCATCGGTGGTTTTGGGGATGCCATTACGGATGCAGACGGAAAATATCTGATCGGGGGGCTGAATCGCGGCAAGTTCCATATTTATTTCGCCGAAGGGTCCGATCCAAAGCTGATGGCGGTCGCTCAAACAGTGGATTTGGATATCGGAAAAACGGTCGAAGTGAATTTGTCTGCGATCGTTGGTAAGCGACTATCTGGCCGCGTTGTCGACGTAAAATCGGGACAGCCAATCTCGGGGCGTACGGTGACTTGTACTGGTCCGGCGAGACCTGGTGGAAACAATTCCACTGCAGACACTGACGAAAACGGAGAGTTCGAATTCTTTGTCCCACCAGGCCGAAGTAAAGTCACTGCCGCTGAGCATGGTCTTGTGGGGCAAGATTCGGTCCGGGAGTTTGATGTCCCTGCGGAAGGTGAACTTGAACGTTTGGTTCTAAAGGTGGGAACTCCGGCATTCGATGGCCCGCCGGAAAAGCGAATTGTCACGTTAGATTTTCAAAAGACGCCACTCCATGCGGCACTCGACAAGATTTGCAAATCGGCGGTCGTGACATTGGAGCTCGACGTCGACGGGTTGAAGACTCAGGGGCTCACGAAGAATGTGGCTGTGACGATCGCCGCACAGGACAAGCCGCTGCAAGAAGCACTGACGCTCGTGCTAAAACCCTTTGAGAAATTGTCGTTCACAATCGACAAGAATCGAGTTTTTGTCAGCAGTCGCGAACGCGTTGCCGCTCGCGAGAAGGAACGAGCCACGGCGATGGCGGAGGGGCCGGTCTCAAATGGGGATCAAGAGACTCCGAAGGACGGCGACGCAGAACAGAATTCGAAAGATCTCGAAACAGGAAATATTCTCGGACGAATTGTGTCTCTGGATGCGAAGGAGTTACCGTTGCGTGAAGCGTTTATTCAGTTGGCTCGAGCCGCAAAGGTTCCGCTTGAACTGGATGAACGTGAACTGACCATCGCGAAGGTTGATCTTAAGGCGCCTGTTACGATCAAGATCGTTGACGAAAAACTCTGGACGGCAATCACTCAGTTAATCGAATTGAATGATGATATCGACCTGCAACAAATCATCGCATCACGACCGGGAAGTCGCAAACTGTTTCTCACGACCCTGAATGGTTATGTCAAACGCAACCTGGATGACTCGCCCGACTGGATGAAGCCCTCAAACGACACGGGTCTTCATCCGTCAATCGATGATGATGGGCAGGTTGTGAGTGTCGTCGCAACGACGTTAACGGACGATTTATTGAAGCGTCTGACCGAATTGCCGAAACTGCAAGAACTGGATATCAGCGGTGAGACAAAGCTGACGGCCGCAGGTCTGGTCCATTTCGCGGATTTCCCTGTTCTTGAAAACGTTTCGATCTCGGGGAGTGCCAATTTAGACGCAGGCATTGCGGACGAAATCGTTAAGCAGATCTTCCGTCTGAAGTCGTTACGAACACTTCGTCTCTCGGAAACGGGAGTGACGGACATTGGAATTCGAACGCTGAAAGATTCGCGGCTGACCAGTCTGAGTCTTTATCAGGAAGGGAGAATCACTGACGAGACTCTGGCTGTCATCGTCACCATGAATCGTCTCAAACACCTGAGTCTGACAAGTTACGTCGGGACCGAAAAACTGGGCTGGATGCGATTCTCGCCCGCAGGGATGAACCAGTTATCAAGTATGAAAAACCTCGAATCGCTGATCATACCGGGCCAACCTGCGTCGGTCGATTTAACGGGTTTCTCCCGATTGAGATCTCTCGATATGGGGGGCGAATTTATCGACGATGCTGTTGCCGAGCGGATATCAGAACTTCGCGGATTACAAAGTATCACGTTAGCGGACGTGCGAATGACCGAGGCTGGCTGGAAGAAGATCGGAACACTGACAGGGCTTCAACGCATCTCCATCAGCCGAAGTCGGATTTCTGATGACGTTCTAGCAGAGTTCCAGGGGATGACAAAGTTGAATCATCTTGAATTGCGAGCTGGTGGTTTTTCCGATGTTGGGCTCGGCCATCTGGCAAAGGTGAAATCTCTGGATCGACTCGACCTGTCGGGATCGAACTTTACGGTGCAAGGCTTGCAGCAGTTAAAAGATCTTCCCAACTTGAGAACTCTTTGGCTGAGCGGTTTTCGAGATCAGGGAAGCTATCTTGGACTGAAGGACCTGAAGCAACTTCGCGAGCTGTCGTTCCTGATGTCGAATATCAATCAGGCGGAATTCACAGAACTTGAGAAAGCGCTGCCAAAGACAAGGATCACATCGATGACCGGCGGCGGATCGCTGAGGTCGATTCGTAATCCGAATGC
>CAILLA010000221.1 GCA_903834925.1 uncultured Schlesneria sp. | reverse complement strand
GGGAAATGCTGCACGAAGAATTCCTCAAACCTCTGCCAGCAGACCCAGATCCAGTACAATTCTTCAGCAAATTGAAATCACTCTTCAACCTCTGCTTCTGAAATCCGATCCCCCAACCGAGGATCGCCTAAAGTGCAGTCACAAGAAGCGGACTGGATTTTGTGCCTCAACTGGGAACGACCGCTGAGGCAAGAACAGAACAGTGGGCGCGATGGCTTCAACATCGCCGAAATGCCAACGTCTGGTCTTATAGTCGAGTCATGAGCAGCAGTCCCAAATCGACGACGATCGTTGCAAACGAACGGAATCAAGGGGCGAAGCACTACACAAATTTTGGATCTCAGGACTATCTCAGTCTGTCGGGGCACCCAAGAATCAAAGAGGCAGCGAATTCGGCGGTTGACGCGTATGGTGTCCATTCTGCCGGGTCGGCGATTCTCGCCGGACGCACAAATGTCATGTTGTCGCTCGAGCAAAAACTGAGTGAATTATTGAATAAGTCGGCATGCATCATCTATCCAACCGGATGGGCCGCCGGATTTGGAGTGATTGCGGGTCTTGCTCGTGAACAGGATCTGATTGTCATCGATCACCTGGCACACAACTGTCTTGTGGAAGGGAGTCGACATACACGAGCGCGGCTTTCGTTTTTTGGGCATAACGATCTCGATGAACTCCGCCAAATCCTGGCAACCGAGCGGGAACGTCATCCTACCAAAGGAATCTTTCTTGTCCTGGAAAGCCTGTATTCGATGGATTCGGATTCACCCGATTTGAAAGAGTGCATCGAGCTCGCAAGGGAGTATGGGGCCATGACAATTCTGGATATGGCGCATGACCTAGGAGCCATGGGACATTCTGGACGCGGACTGCTTGATTCGGTTTCAAACGATTACTGGCCCGACATGATCATGGGCTCGTTCAGCAAAACATTTGCATCAAATGGAGGTTTCGTCGCAGCGAGTTCGAACGTCGTTGATTATCTTCGATGCTATTCCCCATCGTTCACTTTCTCAAATGCGTTGTCTCCCATTCAAACGAAGATTGTACTTGAATGCATCGAGGTGATTTATTCAGCCGAAGGGCAGGCCATGAGGGAGAAGCTGTTTTCCAATATCCTGAGGCTACGGGACGGAATGATGGAGCGAGGCTTTACGGTTGGCGGTACGCCGTCACCGATCATTCCCGTTTTTGTCGGCAATGAATCAAATGCGCGTCTCACCGCAAAGCATCTTGAGGAGTTGGCGCTCCTCGCAAACCTTGTCGAGTTCCCTGCTGTGCCAATCGGTAAGGCACGTTTTCGATTTCAAATGATGCTTAATCACACCGATAGAATGATCGACACCGCTGTTGATTTATTCTCCCAGGCACATTCTCGCGCTAAAGTTGAGTTCGAATCTCTGGCCAGGCAATAGTCCACTACGATCATGATTTCGTTTCAGATGCTGGTCCATAATCAAGCTCGCCTTATTGCGACCGTGTTTGCAATCGCCATTCTATTTTTCCTGAGCGCTGCGCAAGTCGGACTGCTGGTCGGTTGGTGCGGAACGACTTCGGCAATCATCCGGCACGCCGATGCCGACATCTGGGTCATGGCTAAACAAACTCCGGCTTTCGACTATGGAACTGCGATTCCCCGGTCGCGTATTTACCAGGTCAGAACGGTCCCTGGTGTCAAGTGGGCGGAAGGGATGATTATAGCCTGGAATACATGGCAAAGACCTGATGGACGTCGAATCAATATCGAATTGATTGGACTGGATACGTCCTGTATCGGCGGCCCTTGGGACATGGTCGCGGGTGTTGTACAGCAAATTCATCGCCCCGAAAGCGTGATCGTCGACGAACTGTTCATGGAACAGTTGGGGGTCGCTGCAGTTGGTGACGAATGTGAGATGTACGGGACTCACGCTCGAGTCGAGGGGATTTCACGGGGGATTCGCACATTTACCGCATCACCTTTCGTTTTTACGTCACTGAAGTCGGCTCGTCGATACGACAAGAGATACTCGGATGCAGAAGTGACATATGTCTTGGTTCGGTGTGGTTCGGGTCAAGATCCTCAAGCTGTCAGGGACGCAATTCGCAACGCCGTTCCCCATGTTGATGTACTCACCTCATCTGAATTTGTGGTCAAGACGGTTTCCTATTGGATGTTAGAAACAGGTATTGGCATTACGGTCGTCGTAACCGCGATTTTGGGACTGATGGTCTCGGTCGTCATCACGTATCAGTCGTTATTCGCGATCACGAATGAGAACCTTGGGAATTACGCGACTCTTTTTGCGATTGGGTTTGGAAGGCTGAAACTGGTTTCCATTGTTGTTTTTCAGGCCATGTTCCTGGGAGTTGTCGGAATCAGTTTGGGTAGCATTTTATTCTTTTATGTAGCAAACCTCAGTCGTAAGACACCAATTCCGCTGGAAATGACGCCGGCCGTTTTTTTTGCAATTGCTGTGATATCGTTGGTCAATTGTTTTGTCGCTTCACTCGTCTCGATGCGTTCCATTCTTTCGATCGATCCCGTCACCGTATTTCGAGCGTAAAATTCGCCGCTATGACGACAATTCTCGCCTGCCATCGAATTTCAAAAACTTACGGCCATGGCGCTTTGGCTGAGACAGCCCTTAAAGAGGTCTCATTGCAGTTTTGTCCGGGGGAAACTGTTTTGTTGCTTGGACCTTCAGGTTCGGGCAAGACGACATTACTTTCCATTCTTGGTTGTTTGTTAAGTCCAAGCGCAGGCGAAGTGGAAATTGAGGGGCTTAGGGTTCCCAGCACATCGCCCGGAAAGCTGGTTTCGATCCGCCGAGACAAAATCGGGTTTGTTTTCCAACATGCACAACTTCTCCCTTTTCTTTCCGTTGCCGACAATCTCAAAATCATTGGGAAGAATATTGGATTGAACGGGGCTGATTCGAAATTACGGATCAATTCGCTGACGACACGACTCGGCATTGCGCCCTTTCTTCATCGAAAGCCGAGTGATCTAAGTGGTGGTCAACGCCAACGCGTTGCAATCGCGAGAGCTTTAGTGCATCGACCAGTGATCATTCTCGCTGATGAGCCGACGGCGGCACTTGATTGGGCGAATGGTCAAGTTGTTATTGATCTGTTGATCGAGCAAGCCAAGGCCGCGAAATCCGTGTTGATCGTCGTCACGCACGACACACGGCTGATCAAACTGTTTGATCGAGTTTTGTATGTTGACTCAGGAAGGGTCCATGAGTCGTGAAAAAATTCGTCGCTTTTATTGTCGCTGTATGTCTTGTCTGCGCCACGCTCTGGTCGTGCGGAGTATTTGGTCATTTTACCGACGTCCGAGCTGACTTGCCCGACTTGACTTCAACACAGATGAAATCGGAAGTGATCCATGCACTTGGTTACGTTGAACCCGTGTCAGAGCTGCGGCGACTTGTCTTCAAAATCGATGGTGTGATCGGCGAGTGTCGCGTCGATGTCGGAACATTCGTAAAAAAAAATGACGTATTGATGGTGCTGCAAAATCAAAGCGAACTCGCGGCGGTCGCACTCGCCGAAATGGAATTGGCAGTCTCCACTTCAGAACGTAACCAATTGGTGGCGGGAGCACCTGCCTTTCAGATCAAAGCTGCAGCGGACAAAGAGGAATTGCTCCACGAGCATGTCCGGCACGCAAAGAAACAATTCGATCGTTCCAAAGCACTATTCGATCGAAAAAGTTTATCTGAAGAGGAATCTGATCGCGCTGAGACCGATTTGATACGGGCCAATAAGAGTTTGCAACAAGCCGTTTCCGAATTAGAACATCTGAAGAATCTTGTTCGCCCGGTCGATCAGGCCGTTGTTGAGACTAAAGTCCAACGCGCCGAAGCTCAGTTGGCCTCCGCCAGACAACGACTTGCCGATACGATTCTCACTGCTCCATTTGATGGAACAGTGTTAGAAATCCTGCGCCGTGAGGGAGAAGCACCACGAATGTTTGATCGCGAGCCGGTCATCATCTTTGCAGACAATTTCAAATTGCGTGTTCGAGCAGAAATCGATGAACGCCATGTGTCACGACTTCGCCAAAACCAGAAAGCCATCATTTTCGGTCGTGGAATTGGCGACGCGATCGTCGATGGTCAACTGACTTTGATAAAGGGGATAATGGGTCCAAAAACCGTATTCTCGGGCGCCGCCTCTGAGCGAAAGGATTTGGATATCGTTCAAGTCTTGATCGACCTTCCACCAGATTTTTACGCACCGATTGGACTGCAAGTGGAGGTCGACATCCAAGTTGAGGAGTGAACGACACTGATTGCGAATCCTGAGTGTTAAATAGCGTGCTTTGCGTAAGTGCGGTACCCAGGCTGGGTCTGAGATCGATTTCTCCAAAACTCGTCCATTGGTTTTGTGTCGCTGATTTCATCGGCGACGAGTTG
>CAILLA010000220.1 GCA_903834925.1 uncultured Schlesneria sp. | reverse complement strand
TGACCGAAGACGGTCATGCAGTGGCACGCGACTATTCATCCAGATCTCTAGTTTGTTGGAGGTCGCTTTTGGGCGAGCAACCAGTCGTAGAACTCCGGATTGTTATAGGTCTCGGTCCATGAGTCATGTTCTGCGTTGGGATAAATCGTCAATTTGGGATCGCCTCCCTGTTTCTTCACGGCGTCGATCATCGACTGCGACAATTCGACGGGGACACCCTTGTCTTTGGCTCCATGAAACGCCCAGATGGGAATCTTTGCGATTCGTTTTGCGGTATGAACTTCGCCTCCTCCGCAGATTGGTGCGATGGCTGCGAATCGACTTGGCGCGTATGCGGCCATTCGCCATGTCCCGAAGCCACCCATGCTGAGCCCCGTCAAGTAGATTCGGTCTGGATCAACTTTGTACTTGCGTTCGAGATCGTCCAGAAGCGCCGACAGTACCATCGGTTCCCACCCTTTTTCTTTTGGACATTGTGGCGAAACGACGATCATCGGAAATTCTTTTCCGGCAGCGATCAGCATTGGTGGGCCGTGCTTCTTGACCAGATCAAGGTTATCGCCCCGTTCGCCCGATCCATGAAGAAAGACCATCAAGGGCCACGATTCTTTCTTGTCGTAATCCTTCGGAAGATAGAGCAGATAATCCATTTCGATATGAATCTGGACGTCGAGCTTCGCTGCCTTTTGAGGTTGGTCCTGACAGTGAGCGACAGTCGATCCGATCGGGGATGACAACAGAGCGAGGGTGAGCAGCAAGTTGTGTTTCATTTCGGCTCTTCGCGGTTTGAGAATTAATAATGGTCCCGATGTTTGTATCGGACTCTTTAAGCGGATTCCAGCCATGAAGTGGTGCTGACGCCGGACCAATGCTGCTCGATCGAGACAAACATATTTCCCAATAAGGACAGTGGAAGCTCGGGGTGCCACGGTTTTGGAGTCTTCGACAAGGCCGTGTCTTCGTGGTTCGATAACGTCTTCGAAGAGCACGGCCTTACCGAAGACGGTAAAACCGTGGCACCCTTTTCGCGGCTCGGGTAGAAACCCGCTCTCACATCAGGACTAGACGATTCGAAAAAACGTGGCTACTTCGTTTGGAACAACGGGCTTTGAATGATTTCGTGAACCAGTGTCCGCAGTCCATAATCGCGGTTCCTGGCTTGCTGCAAGATCGCCCGCGTTTCGGTTCGATCAGCAAATGTGACCTGTGCTCCTGTGGCGTAGGTTATCAGGTTGTTGACGACATTCAGTGCGACGGCTTCTTTCTGCTCGAGCAGCAACTTTTTCAACTGGTCTACGTCGCTGAATGGTCGGCCGTCCGCCAATTCGCCACTCGCATCGACAGGTGCTCCTTGTCGATACCCGAGATGTCGTTTTGTCAGCGGATCGATGGCGACGGCCCCCTGCCCTTGCGTCGTACGATAAAACTCACGCCAGCCGCCGATGACGTCGTAGCTTTCCAAAGCGAAGCCCGGTGGGTCCATGAATTTATGGCAACTATTGCACGACACTGATCGGCGATGTTTGGCCAGTTGTTCACGGATTGTTGTCGCCCCTCGCGTGTCCGGTTCGATCCCACCCGCGTCGGCCGGCGGTGCTTGTAGCGTGCGGCCAAGAATTCGCTTGAGCACCCAGGCTCCGCGAACGACTGGAGAACTAAGCGTCCCGTTAGCGGTTACTTTCAAAATGCTGGCCTGCGTCATCACTCCGCCACGATGACTCTTTTCAGGCAGCGAAACCTTGCGAATTTCTTCACCCAAAACATTGGGAATCTGGTAATGTTCGGCCAGTCGGCGATTAAGCATGGCAAAGTCTGAATCAATGACGTTCGAGATGCTGAGGTCGCCACGGAGAAGTTCGTTAAAGAACGCTTCGGTCTCGCGAATCATCGCGTTTTCCAGTAACTCGTCGTATTCGGGATAGAGTTGCCGGTCGGGGGTGGTGGCTTTGATCGCTCGCAGGTTCAACCACTGACCGCAGAAGTTTCGGGTGAATGCCTGTGCTTTTGGGCTGTTGAGCATTCGTTCGGTCTGAGCTTGTAGTGTCACAGGTTCGTGTAGTCGACCCTCTGCGGCGAGTTGCAATAATTCGTCATCGGGCATGGTGCTCCACAGAAAATAGGAGAGCCGAGATGCCAGTGCAAAGTCGTCCAAGCGTCCGACGTTTTCTTGAAGAAAATGGAATTCCGGGGCTGTGAGAATCGCTTTGCATGCGCGAACAACAGCGTTTTCGAAGGCCGCTCCTTCTGTCAAAGCCTGTTCGGCCAATCGCGTATATCGTGCTGTATCGTCATCGGATACGGGGCGTCGAAACGCTCTGCCGGCGAACCTGTTGACGAGTTTTCGAATCTCTTCGTTTGGATTCGGAACAACAACTTCATACCAACGGCCATTTGCCAGTCGCTTGTCCGACTGGTTGATGCTGAGGTCACCATAGACCCGTTTGACGCTAGGAGGGGGCCAGGATTCAAGCAGCGGCCCTTCCATTTCCACCCATTGAACGGCCATTCCGGTCCCCGTGAACTTTTCGCCGCCGACATCTTGAACGTGGGTCCCATCGGGTGCGAAATCGCTGCCTGTCGCACTGAGATAAATCAATTCCCCTTCGTTCAAATGGATTGTCGCCTCCCCAATCCTCGGCGTATCGGGAATAAGGTCAAAAGCGGCACCAAACCGGTTACGGGTAAAGGTTGTGATCATTAGTTTGGCGACGACGGTCGGACGATCATTGCTCTGATAGGCATAAGCAGAAATCCGTACTCGATAGCGGCCAGCGACGTCTGCTCGCGATTCGCGGATAATTGTCTCCCAAAGTTCGTTGGGATAGATCACCAGAGCGTCGGGGAGAGCTCGAAAATACTGATACGACCTCGATCCATCTTTCTGGAGCGAACCGGTCGGCTTGGCAAGCATGTCTTTGATCTGCTGGATATCAAGATACGAAAATCGCTGCTTCTTGACCTTCGGTTGCGGGCCGATGTTCAATGCAGCGTCGAGAGCCTTTTCCGCCGTCGTGAGATAGGCTTCGATCTGAATCGCAGAAAGTCGTAGCGCGGTTGAGACATTATCGAACCCCCCTGCGGCCCCATCTTCAGGGAGATATTCCGCCAGCGGAATATCAATTCCCAACAGGTCATGCATCGTGTTTTCGTATTCCACTCGGTTGAGACGTCGTAACACCACGCGGCCCGACCTGGCCTGACGTGCGGCATCTTGCTCACGCAGAAAATCTCCGAGCGATTGAACGAAGGCATCTCGTTCTGCAACGGCCAGCGGTGTCTCGTCTTTGGGCGGCATCTCGCCTTGCTGCACGCGATCGTAAATCAACGTCCACTTGGCTTCAGTGGCTGCGTCGTCAAGTTGCGAACTGATGCTTCGCAGATCCAGGCCTCCCTTTTTGTTCTCGGCATCATGGCATTCGATACACCGCGATTCGATCAACGCCAAAGCAGGTTTTGGCAACTCGGTCGCATGTGCACGCGCCGAGACAAAAAGGAGTCCAAAAATCAGGGCCATTCGACAAGTCATAGAAATTGCATCTTGGAATTGGAAAAGCATTCGTGTGTCAGGTCGTTTCCAGGCCAGTTACGGTTCCCGTGCTGGTACCGAATTTGTCGGTTTCGATGCCAATCCGCTGCAGGATTGACACGAACAGATTGCTGAGCGGCGTTCGAATTGCGAGATCCCCCTTCGGTGCGACGACCAGGTGCTGGCCATGTTTGAATCCGCCACCTGCGAGCAGGACCGGAAGGTTGTCCGTGCTGTGATTACTGGCATTGCCGAGATTACTGCCAAACAGTACCGAGGTGTTTCGCAAGACAGATTCGCCCCCTTCCATTGTCGTTTTGAGTTCTGTCAGCAGTCTTGCCAACGATTTCATTTTCGCCTCTTCAACCTTGCGAAGCTGCTCAAGTTTTTCGGGGTCCTGGCCATGATGCGACAGCGTGTGATGGCCCATGCTGACGCCGGGGATTGGGATTACATAGTCGTCGCCGCTGATCGAGATCGTGATCACTCGAGTGCTGTCTGTTTGCAGGGCGAGTGGCAATAGATCGAATAGCAAGTCGATTTTTGCAATCATGTCGGCCGCGTTCTGAACGTCCGTCGGGATTGAACGATCGACTTTCGGTTTTGGTTTTCGCGACCAGGATTGCATCGCCTGTAACCGCTGCTCCATTTCGCGGACGCTATTGAAATATTCATCCAATTTGTCACGGTCAGCCGGTCCAACCCGGCTGCTCAAGCGTCTGGCCTGGTCGCTGACCGCATCGAGTACGCTACGGCCTTCCGCCAGACTGGCCTCTTCCTTCTTGACTTCTTCCGGTGACCCTTCAAGGAAAAGTTTCGCGAAGACTTTTGATGGCTTGGTCTCGGCGGGCAGGGTGACGCCGCTACGGTTGATCGAAATATTACTGTTCGACGTCCCGAGGATCAGTGATGGATAGCGAGTGACCGGTCCCAGTTTCTCAGCGACGAACTGGTCCAGCGATACGGTGTTCCGAAAGCCAGGCAATTGTGGGTTTGCTGCGGCGCTAAGAAATGTCAGTTCCGAGTTATGGCCAGCCGCTTCGTTGGCCGGATGCCCAAAACCGCTGAAGACCGTGAAGTCGCTGCGGTGTTCCTTGAGGATTTCCAGATAAGGCGATGCGGTGTAGTCATTGCCAGTCCCCGTAGGAAAGAACATTGGGGTGTGCATTCCCAGTGCCGTGCAGATACAGACGATTCGCTTTGGTTGCGGGGTGTCGGATGCACTCCAGGCTCGCGGCAGCATCGCATCAAGAAATGGCAGTGCCAGCGACACGCCACTGGCGCGAAGAAAGACTCGACGAGAAAGGCAATGGGATGCAGTCATATCGTTCTTGCTTTCTTAATTGCACCAGACCAGGCTAGCGAGTTGGCAAAGCGAAAAGATCAGAATACCACTGGACGACCATCTTCGGTTACCCCGTACTCTACGTTTGCCTCGAAAAAAGAGAAGACACTGCGTCTCCGAAGACTCCGATGCAGTGGCACACAACCCGATCTTCAGGTCATGGCATCTTACTAGTCTACGTGGAAACAGAGGCGGAAACCAACCAGACTGTGCTTGAGAGCAGGTCGGCTTCCACCACGATAGGCTGATCGGCATTCCAGCGGATTATCGATCCATGAACCCCCGCGAATGGCTCGGCTTTCCCCTTTTGTTCCCAGAGGATCAATCACCGCTTCCTTGGGATATTGTTCTTCATACATATCCTGGCACCATTGCCAGACGTTGCCGTGCATGTCATGCAGCCCCCACGGATTTGCCGGAAAACTACCCACGGGAACGGTTTTTTCCCGATAGATCCCCTTCGTTCCATCCCCATAAGCATAGTTGCCATTGTAGTTCGCCTGGTCGAGCGAAATTGTTGTGCCGCAATAAAATGGCGTCGTGGTTCCCGCGCGACAGGCATATTCCCATTCGGCTTCGGTTGGCAGTCGATACGGCCGCGGATCTTTCTCCTGAAGCTTCTTGATGAATTCCTGGCAGTCATTCCAATTCACCTGTTCGACCGGCAGGTTTTTCTCCTCCTGGAATTTGCTGGGGTTCTTTTCCATCAGCGCCGTCCATTGTTCCTGGGTTACCGTGTAGACCCCCATATAGAAACCTTTGGTTAGCGTCACTTTGTGCTGAAGTTCATCGTTTTTTCTTGCGAGTTCCTCTTTGGAACTTCCCATCATGAAAGTGCCTGCCGGTATCCAGACAAACTTCATTCCCAAGGGGTTTTCGATTAAGGCGTTATTGACCGCCAATTGATCGCCAATCTTGGCGTCCGGGTTTTGTAGGGCTGCGGGAACTGCCTGCACGACGGCCTCGTCAGCACTCAGGCTGTTGCATGTCAAAAGGAAAAAGGTTGCCAATAAATGAAACGGTTTCATTGATCTCTCTGCCAGGGTGTGATCGTATCGTTGCTGGATGTCGCTAGACTGATGTAATTACATCGCCTTTCTTGGACAAGTTCCAATACCTGGTCAGCAATTTCTGCCGATTAAAGTTTTCTCGTGGTTTGTGGTCGGCGATGTTTGCCGGAAATGGGTCCATTTATGAGATTTGACAGGTTTTCAGAATTGTTCAACTGTCGGGTTTGTAACTATAAAACGACGCGCTCAAGTCATAGTGTGGGCTTATCTCCTTCTCAAGTAAATCCAATCGTTGAAAACCGAGGAATGGAATGAGTGAATCAACGCTCAAGTCGTTGATAGGGTTTGTCGCTGCGAATATCGCTGTCGTACTGCTTGGACTGTTGTTCTTTCCGGCACATACCGCTACGGTCGGGCAATGCTATTCGACGGTGTTTGCCAACTTTGACCCAGTTTATGTTTTGCAACGAATTGCCTTGCTAGCGGCGTGCCTCTCAATTGAGTGGCGATTTCTCGGTTGGAAGGATTGCGAGTGAACGACACTGATTGCGAATCCTGAGTGTTAAATAGCGTGCTTTGCGTAAGTGCGGTACCCAGGCTGGGTCTGAGATCGATTTCTCCAAAACTCGTCCATTGGTTTTGTGTCGCTGATTTCATCGGCGACGAGTT
>CAILLA010000219.1 GCA_903834925.1 uncultured Schlesneria sp. | reverse complement strand
CAACTCGTCGCCGATGAAATCAGCGACACAAAACCAATGGACGAGTTTTGGAGAAATCGATCTCAGACCCAGCCTGGGTACCGCACTTACGCAAAGCACGCTATTTAACACTCAGGATTCGCAATCAGTGTCGTTCACTCTGTGAATTGGCGAACGAAGAGTCCGAGGGCTAACGCCGCCCGGCTCACCTGTTCAACGCGAGAACGATCATCCAATTCTGAACCCATCGTTCGACGCGCATGAACCGGCTGCGCCGGCACTCTATTTTTCGGGAAACGATTCGATTGGAAGGAGGAGACCTTCGGTCGGCTGGTTTTGCGGGGTCAGGAGACCCGCGCACATCAAGGTCGAGCCATGGTGGAATGCAGTTAACTACGGCGCCAAAGGTGTGGTATGCGGGTGCGAGTCGATTTCGAGTTCTGGCAGAGCCACTTTTGTCGAGGTTCTCGAGAAAACGACGGGAATCACCTCTTTAGAAACTGCGGCGTCGTAAACAAGCCCCAGGTATTTATGGGCTGGGGACGAGATTCGCAATATCCCTCGAAACACGCTCAGTCGCAGATGTTCTGTCAGCGACAAATCATTTCCGGCGATAATTTCTTCTTCACCAACTTCGACAATCCAGCGATCGGCCGAGATTTCAATGGCATGAGCCAATTTCAGTTCGCGCAAGGCATCGCGAACTGACGGTTGCTCTAAGTAACCGTAGGTGGCAACGATTGACGCGATATGGTGTCCAATCGGAATCACTTCGTAACGTGATGCCAGATTCGCATATGGCCGGGAAATCTGCTTCACGTGCATGAATACAACGTATGAGGGAAGGACTCCATATTTCTTCAGAAAGACTCGCAGGACGACCGGAACATAATCTTCTTGCGAACGAATTGGTCGGGAACAGAGGAATACTGCGGCGCGATCGCTTTCGACGATGCGACGGCGTCCCTGGACAAGCTGTCTGGCTAAGGGGAGGTTCTCCTGGATCGCAATCTGCATGTCGTCGAGCATGTCTCGCAGCGCGATCAACCAATCCATCTTCTTCCCTTCGCGGACGCCAAAGTGATAGAAGGCCGAGCTGATCTGCGAGCGTCCCCATTGCCAGGTGAGCATGATGATGGTCAGCATCAGTGCAATCAGAACCGGGAAGTAGCCGCCGTTGGTGAACTTCAGCAGGTTACTTGCGAAAAATAACAGGTCGATCGCGATCAAAGGTGCGCAAATCACGATGGCGATCCACACCGGCCAGCGCCAGCGATAATGGGCGACGTAGCCGAACATCAGCGTAGTGATTCCCATCGTCGCGGTCACAGCGATGCCATATGCGGCTGCCAGGTTTCCGGCATTTCGAAACAAAAGCGTTACCGCGACGCAGCCGGCGAACATGAGCCAGTTAATGGCTGGCAGATAGACCTGGCCTTCTGCTTCGTGGCTTGTGTATTTCACGTCGAAGCGAGGCATAAATCCCAAAACAATCGCTTGTTTGGTAATAGAAAACAGCCCGGTGATTAATGCCTGGGAAGCGATGAAGGCGGCGATTGCTGAGATGAAAAGGTCGATCATCAAGATGCCAAAGTCGACGGCTTCAACTCCGACTCTTGGTGTCAGCGCATAAAAGGTGTTGGCGCGTGGGGGAATCCCGTTCTCGAGCATGAATGCGACTTGCCCTGCGTAGTTCAGCAGCAGACAAGGCATCACGAATGTCAGCCAGGCAAGCATGACGGGACGCCGACCGGACAACTCTGCTGGCAGACTCGCACTTTCGGATTGATGTTCGTGGCTCGAGATGGCAAAGTGGCCGATGTCGGCAAACTTGGCTTCGCCCCCCGTAATCGCCAGGACGACCACACCGAGAATGACAAACGCGCCGGCGCTGGGGAAGCTCATCAGGAAATGGAGCCCGAGCAATGGATTGACCGCTTCAAAGACCTCAATATGTTTGAAAATCCACGGCAGGCCTTTGATTGCGATCCAGGGAAACCAGATGAGAAGCATAAACCAGCCGAACAACCCGCCGATCTGGCTTGTGCCACGCCATTGCGCTTTGAACATCACGAAGAGGCAGCAGAGCGTAATAATGATTGCGGGAAGTTCTCCCAGCGGCTCAAATGCACCAAGCATACTGATGGGCGGGGTGATGATCCCATCGGCGGCTAATAATCCAGCCGCAGCCACCACGAGGTAACCGAGCAACGTGACGCCTGCAACCTTACCCGTGTACCCGAGCAGCAGACTCCAGAGCGCGAATGTCCCACCCTCTCCCCGATCATCTGCTCGCATGACAAGAAGGTCGTACTTGACGGTGAGAAAAATCAGAGCCCAGAAGATCAGACTGAGGGCACCGAGCAGGTCATTGCGGGCGAGCAGGTCGGCGCCACCTTGCTGAATCAGCGCAGAAAGCTGTTCTTCCGGGAGATTGTGGTTTTTGAGGCGAATTGTTTCGCGTGTGATCTCCATCACGGTGTAGAGGACCGAAGTCCCGATATCGCCGTAAACGGTGCCGGTCGCTTCGCGGATTCGCACCCACATGCTGTGAGAATGGTGTTGTTCGCTGTGTACGGGGCTTGTGACTTCCTTTTTGGGCTCAGGCGAAGTCTCAGGCAGATCACTTTTTGGATTGCTCATGAAGGATGTGGAATCCCGCTTGGTCATTGAAGTTAAGTTGGCACCGGAAGTTTCCGGGTGGCTGAGTGAAGGTCTGAGCGCGCCTTCGAATTGTACTGATGTCAGGTGACTCTGAATATCGAAGGGAGCAAGAGAACGCATCAGGAACGAAGCGGCTCTATGGTTTCGGAACCATCGGGGTCAGCTTTCTTACGTTCGGAACGGTGAACGGAAAAGCTCTGTTTGCGGTGAATGGAAAACTTCGTTTTCCAGTGTACGGACTCGGAACGCAAGAGAGTCAGTTATGGGCGATCCGCTGAACTCCGCGTTTATCGGTAGAAGAAGGGAAAACGGGGCGCCGCACACTTTCCAAGTCGGCTTTTGCCCTCGCGAAGGAATCTGAGCGTGCGATTGGCGTTAGACGCCAATCATCTGGTGAGAACTTTCGCTGAGCAGATTTGTTCGGGCAATGTTGGGGATTTTTGAATCACGATTTCCAGTATTCGTCCTACTGCCCAAATTCGCTCCGACTTGGGCAAGCCAATGTGGAAGGCAAAATAGATCGTAGAAGGGGGCGTCGTTTCCGGTTTCCAAATTCGCTTCCACCTGGTCGAGCCATAGTGGAAAGCGGTGAAACGCCAGTTGGCTTAATTTGAAAAGTGGTTCCCTGTGATTTTCTCAAATTTTTTTAGTTAACGCCATTCTCCTATTGACGTTCTTATTATTTACTTGTAATATTTTGGCGCTTATTTCAAGTGGCGTAAAGTGTGTTTGAGTCTTGTTCGTTGGATTGCGGGCTGAGGCGGTTGATTTGTCGCGATTTGGGCAGAAAGCCGCGAAGGGGGAGGAGACGGGACTGTCGTTTGGTGAACTAGAGGCAAGTCGATTTACTGATGCGGAAAAAGAGCTCAAGCGAACCTCAGCGGTTGGCGTAGATCTCATTGTTCCGAAATGTTCCAATTTCTTTGCATCTCCGTGTGGTTTTAGTGGGCCTCGACGACTCAACCGAACTCTACGGGGCCCGTCGGGTAAGATTGAAATTGATCAAGTTGGCCAAGTTCAATCCTGTAAAAATGCCTATAAAAAAGGAACTTGGTCAACTTTGCCAACTTATTTTCGGTGAATTGCGGTGGGACTTCGAGGGCTTGTCCCACCCTACGATTCCTTTGTACGGTTCCTTTCTGGATGCACAACTTATAAGTTTTCGCTGTTTGAACATACCCGTTTAGTGGATTTTGCGATGCCTTACATACTTGCCCTGGATGAAGGGACGACGAGTTGTCGAGCGGTCATCTTTGATGAGACCGGTGCTGTGCGCGGGATCGCTCAACAGGAATTCGAACAGCACTATCCTCAACCAGGTTGGGTCGAACATGACGCTGATGATATCTGGGTGGCTCAACTTCGTGTTGCCCGCGAGGTGATTGAGAAAACAGGTCTTGACAGCCGCGATCTGGCTGCCGTGGGAATTACGAACCAGCGTGAAACCACTGTGGTCTGGGATCGTGAATCGGGGCGACCGATTTGCCCTGCGATCGTGTGGCAGGATCGGCGAACGGCGTCTATTTGCGAACGATTGCGAAAAAAGGGTGGCGAAACAATCGTCCGGGAGCGAACAGGACTGGTGCTTGATCCGTATTTTTCGGCGACGAAAATTGCCTGGATCCTCGACAACGTTCCTGGGGCCAGAAGTCGGGCGGAAGCAGGGCGGCTGGCGTTTGGGACCATCGACAGTTGGCTGATCTGGAACTTGACCAATGGAACGAAGCACCTGACCGATGTGACCAATGCATCGCGGACGTTGCTGTTTAATATTCAGACTCGTCAGTGGGATGACGAACTGTTGCGACTGTTTAATGTCCCTCGCAGTTTGTTGCCGGACATTTGCGAATCGAGTTTTCTGTGTGCAAAGGTTTCGGCGAATCTGTTCGGTTCAGAAGTTCCGATTGCGGGGATTGCTGGAGACCAGCAGGCGGCACTCTTTGGTCAACTTTGTGTGAATCGTGGCGAGACGAAAACAACGTATGGGACCGGCTGCTTCATGCTCCAGCATACGGGGGAAGTTCCTGTCCTTTCGCAGAATCGGCTGATTACGACGATCGCTGCCGCACCATCGGGTCATATTGCTTATGCGATGGAAGGGAGTGTGTTCATCGGTGGTGCCGTTGTGCAGTGGTTGCGTGACGGACTGGGGGCGATCAAGGCGTCGGCTGATGTTCAGGAGCTGGCGAATTCGGTTCCGGACAGTGGTGGCGTAACGTTCGTTCCCGCGTTTGCAGGGTTAGGTGCGCCGTACTGGGATGCGAACGCACGGGGAATGATCATTGGTCTGACGCGCGGAACGACGGTGGCTCATATTGCTCGGGCGGCGGTGGAATCGATTGCTCATCAGGTGGCCGACCTGGTGGCGGCAATGCATCTGGACTCCAATGCTCCACTCACCGAAATGCGCGTTGATGGCGGTGCGACTCGAGATGATCTGCTGATGCAATTTCAATCGGACTTGTTGCAGGTTCCGCTCATCCGACCAGCCGTGACGGAAGTGACTTCTCGCGGCGCAGCCTATCTGGCTGGGCTGGCGGTTGGAGTGTGGACTGGGGTTGCTCAGTTGAAAGAACTCGAGCAGATCGACCGACGATTTGTGCCGCAGGTTTCTTCGGCGCTCGTCGCCCGTTCGCGCGAGCGATGGCAGCGGGCGATCAGTCGATGTCGGGATTGGGAACGTGAGGACCAGCCATGAAACGTGAGGAAATGCTCAAGCGAGGGCTTCAGCAACGCAAAGTCTGGGACATGGTGATTGTGGGGGGCGGAGCGACCGGCGTCGGGGTTGCCGTCGATGCCGCTTCACGAGGCTACGATGTTCTGCTTTTGGAGCAGCATGATTTCGGCAAGGGGACGTCCAGTCGAAGTACAAAACTGGTACATGGGGGAGTGCGGTATCTGGAGCAGGGAAATATCTCGCTGGTGATGGAGGCTTTGAAGGAGCGTGGCCTTTTGCGAAAGAATGCTCCTCATCTGGTTCGTGACCTGGCATTCGTCGTCCCCAGTTATACGTGGTGGGAATCTCCTTTCTATGGATTTGGGCTGAAGGTCTACAACATGTTGTCAGGCCGATACCGGTTTGGTCCAACCAGTCGACTTTCCAGGGAGGAAATCCTGAAGCGACTTCCGAATATCAAAACGGAAGGTTTAAAAGGAGGCGTCGTCTATTACGATGGGCAGTTTGACGATACTCGATTGCTGATTAATCTGGTCGCTACGGCGGCAGAGCAGGGGGCTGTTCTGCTGAACTACGTCGAAGTGACGGGACTGCGTCGTGACGATGATGGATTTGTTTGCGGAGTCACCGCGCGTGATCGGGAAAGTGGTCAAGAGTACGTGGTCGAGGCGAAAGTTGTGATCAATGCAACGGGAGCGTTTTGTGATGGTGTTCGGCGGATGGCTGATCCCGTTGCATCGAATCTCATCGCACCCAGTCAGGGGATTCATCTTGTGTTTGACCGGTCGTTCCTTCCGAGTGATACGGCGATCATGGTGCCGCATACTCTTGATGGTCGAGTGATGTTTGCGATTCCCTGGCACAACCATACGTTGGTTGGAACAACGGACGTTGCCATTGCTGATACTCCGATCGAACCACGCGCGACGGACGATGAGATCAGTTTTATCCTGGAAACGGCCGGTCGGTATCTTGAGCGACCGCCGACTCGTGCGGATGTTCTGAGTGTCTTTGCGGGGATACGACCGCTGGTGCGAGCTGGCGATGGAAAAAACACAGCATCATTGTCACGGGATCACACGATCCACATTGATCCATCGGGGTTGTTAACCATCGCTGGCGGGAAATGGACGACTTACCGCAACATGGCTGAGGACTGTGTCAATCATGCTGCGACTCTTGCGGAACTCGATGAACGCCCCTGTGTTACGAAGAATCTCGCCGTTCATGGTTCTGTTTCAGGGGCGAAATTGCCGCAGGAAATGGCATACTATGGATCGGACGCTCGTAGAATCCAAGAAATTGCGAATTCCGAAACTGGACTTTCGGGCAGGTTGCATGGGTCTCTTCCGTATACCGGCGCTGAAGTGATATTTGCCGTCAGAAACGAGATGGCACGTACGGTGGAAGACGTGCTCGCCCGACGCACTCGAGCACTGTTTTTGAATGCGAAGGCGGCAATTGAGATGGCACCGTCGGTCGCAACGCTATTGGCCAGAGAACTTTCACGGGGCGAAGCGTGGCAACGCGAGCAGATACGTGAGTTTCAGGGATTGGCAAGAGGATATCTCGTCACGCCAACATAGAAATACGGCTTTTCAATTCACAATCGAGGAAAAACTGTTGAAATTTGCTGAGAAAAGAATTGATCAAGGGGGCTTTGCCTGGCAATTATTGATATCGGACAGAATCGGCTAGCTTGCATGAATTATTGGTTCATTTTTATTCACCAACTTTTCATTATGGCTTCCTGATTACTTCATATTACCATGCTAACTTTCTCGCACGTTAAATAAGCCTGCAACTGACGGAATGACATTTGCCATATCAATCGGAATCTATGACTCAATCGCGTTTACCCGAGTTCGATGTCTATATCGATACTCTTTTGAATCACATCCAGGCTCGAACATTCGGACGCCTGCACGATTTGAATGTGATCCAGCTTTCTGACGGTCGCGTTCAGATCTCTGCCATCGCTCATTCTCGCTTCGTTGGACAATTGGCCGAGTGGGCCGTTTTTGAGCGAATCGCACCTGAAGACGTTGATCTTTCCATTTCTGTTCGTCTTTCGACCCCTCATTTTAACGAGGTACAAAAATGACTGCGCTGAGCACCAGAAGTTTCTACATCGAGCAGGTTCGGAATGTCACGGTTGTCTGTTTCACCGTGTCATCAATTGTTGACCCGAATTACGAGTACGTTTCAGACGAACTTTTTGAGTTGGTCGAGGACGTGACGGCGAACGGCCCAATTCATGTGGTCCTTGATCTGGGAAGTGTTCGGCGGATCGACGATTGGGGGCTGGCAATGTTGCGAGCCTTTCACGAAACGATCGAGAGTCATGGTGGAACGACGATCCTTTGCCGGATTCCTGAAAGCGTTGCCACAGCCCTCAGTAACGCCGGTCTGAAAGACAGTTTTAAGCTTCGCGAGACACGTGGCGAAGCGATCTGGTCGTTTTAAGTAATTAAGAAGGGCCACTCGGCAGCGAGGGAAGAGGAGAGCGAACGAAAGCAACCAATTGGCGATCAAGATGCACTCTGCAGAATCTCGAAAATGATACCGTTATGACTGTGTTTTCATGGCGGCTTGCAGGTTCGGCAAAAAGAAGCCTCATTCGGAGCTGCTGATGGCCCGATGCGGGCTGCTTCGCAATCGAGTTGAATCTTGGTAGAGTTTTTCCCCGAGAGACGCAGTCGTCATTGTTCGTGATACGAAAGAGCTGATTCCGCCGGACTGCGGCGGAGCGGGGAAATGCGTGATCGTCTAATTCGTTTTTTCCAATGGAGAAAATGTTCAGGTCCAGACTCACGAAAATCCTTGCAGGCGAGTCGAGGACGAGGAATAGATAGCGCGACAAGAAATCGCGCGTTTGGTTCCATGTTGTAACTAGTCCGTGGGTCGGACTGGCCTCGCCGTACACGACAGTGTTGCGTCTCCGGGAGACACTCGATGTTGGTTCAGGGAAATCGGCCGCGCCAGTTGCACTGGTATCACGCGGGACCGATGTTGTTTGGCGACTGGGGTACAAGTCGTCTTTACGTTCTCGGGCTGTGCTTTTTTCACGCTCAGCACTCTTCATTGTGGTTCATGCTTGCAATGTCGGCCTTGCTGATCGGAGTTGGTTGGGCTTATTCGATTATCTGTCGGCTGTATCCGGATGGTGGCGGAGTCTACTCGTCGGCGCGACATAAATCGCAATCGCTTGCGGTATTCGGTGCGCTCTTGTTAGGGGCTGACTATGTCGTCACGGCGGCATTATCGGCACTGGATGCATTTCATTACGTCGATCTTCCGTTCTTCTCCCCGGCTGTTTGGGCAGCGCTGAGCATTGCCGTACTGGGGATACTTAACATTTTTGGACCAACCAAAGCGGGTGCTGCGGCACTCGTTGCGGCAGTCTTGACGGTCATTTTCAGTTCGGTCATCGGCTTTGCGGCGGTCCCTTCGCTGGCACATTCCAAAATCACGGCATTGAGCGGTTCACCAGCGGGCTGGTGGTCTCAGTTTACTGGAATCATTCTCGCGATATCGGGCGTTGAAGCCGTTGCGAACATGACAGGGATCATGGTTGAGCCTGTCGAAAAGACGGCACGTCGGGCGATTTGGCCGGTTCTGATCGAGATCGTCGTGCTCAACCTCGTATTAACATTAGCGATGTCAGCAATACCGAATAAGGCATTTACCGAGAATCTCTCGGAAGAAATCATCCACACGATGGACGACGAAAAGACACCGGAAGCAGAGAAGCCTTTTCGCGCTCATCGTGATGACATGCTGAAAGTGTTGGCGTCGTACTATGTTGGAGAGACGTTTGCGAAAGTTGCGTCGGTTGTCTTCGCGCTGTTGCTGCTGTCTGCTGTTAATACGGCCGTGACAGACCTCGTCAGTATCCAGTACATGATGGCACGGGACCACGAGTTACCGAACATGTTCGCTGGACTCAATAAATGGGGGATGCCGTTCGTACCGCTTGTCATTTCGGTGATCGTTCCTCTTTTAACGGTGCTATTGGTTCCGGATGTGGGTCATCTGGCAGACCTATATGCCATCGGTGTGGTCGGTGCTGTTGCTGTCAATCTCGGAAGTTGCGTGACCACGCTGGGGCTACCGCTCAAGACGTGGGAACGTGCAGCAATGTCGGTACTGGCCGTGTTGATGCTGGCCATCTGGTTCACGATCGCTTATGAGAAACCTCATGCTCTGGTATTCGCAGGTGCGATTGTTGCTGTTGGATTGACGACAAGGTGGTTGACACATCAACGCAAGGTACGTGAGGTCATCAGTGGCACCGTTGCTACGATTGGCGGTACCTTCACATCGATCGGCCAATTAATCGAACAAGCTGGTGGTACGGGGACCGACGAAACTGCGTCTCACCAGGTACGGTTCCTGGTCGCTACGCAGGGAAGTCCAAAGCTGGTCCAGTTCGCCTTGGATCAGGCCAAGTCGTTTCACGCAGAAGTCTTGTTTCTCTTTGTTCGGCACATCGCAGTTCCGATGCTTGGACCCGCTCACAGGCCGAATATCGCTAACGATCCCGATGCACAAAAGGTAGCCGAACAGATCAAACAATTGGGCGAGGCTTCCGGAGTTCCAGTTCGCTTCCTGTATACGGTGGCTGATAACATTTCGGAAACGATTGTCGATTTCGCGGTGACTTATGGAGTTTCTCAAGTGATCATTGGGACATCCAAACGAGGGACACTCTGGAGAACGATGAAAGGTGACGTCATACAGGGAGTGGCTCAGCACTTGCCTGAGCGAACACAGCTTTTGATCCACGCTTAATGTCATGAGCAAATGGACTTGGAAAAGCAGGGCGAGCGAAACGGTCGCAGCCCTGCTTTTTGTTTGGGTTCAAAATGTTCGGATGGTGTGTAAATCCGCTGGATTACTGCTTGTAATAACGTCTAAAAGTCGAGTCGAGGAACATCTTATGAGACGATTTGTTGCTTTCATTGCTCTGGTCTTGATTGTGAAAATGAGTTCGCTAAGCGTATCGTTTGCCGAGGAGCTTGACTATCACGTCACTGATCCAGAACTCAAAGTGGTGCGGCTCGATTCATCACTCGATGCTTCGTTCCTGTCCGTTCGCACTGACTCGACAGGTCGGATCTTTGTTGGAGGAAGAAAGACTCTATTCGCCTATGATCTCGACGAATCGGGACAATACAAGCCGAGACAACTTCTGTTTGAATTCCCCGACCACACGTGGGTCAACGATATCGAAATACGCGGCGACGATCTTTACGTCGTCACTGTCAGTGCGGTCTATCGCATTCCGGGCGGACGAACCAACCGAACGAATCTCAAACCCGAACGATTGTTATGGGGGGGCCCGAACGGTCATGTGCACCAATGCTTTCACGCATGTGCCTGGGGGCCTGAAGGAGATTTGTATGTCTCAATGGGTGATCCCCTCTGGTACTACGGCGACTTCACTCGCCCCGACCACTGGGGTCACTGGACCATGTACTTTCCCCCGCCGGCGCAGCTGGTCGATGCGCGTCGCGAGACGGGTCCGGCACAGCCGGTTGGTGCGCGTCGCGAGAAGGGTTTAGAATTGGAAGGTCGTTCGCACGATGGTGAATTAAAAGAGCTTAAGGGCAAGAAATGGGCTTCGATGCCTTACAATGGCGTCGGGGCGATCTTTCGAATTCGGCCTGATGGAACGAATCTGCGGTCATTCGCACGCGGGCTAAGAAATCCTTGTGGACTCTGTTTCGATAAGAATTGGAATCTGTTTACGAACGATAATGACCACGAAGGAATTCCTTCACAGTACGCGCCTGGTCGACTGATCCACGTGACGGAAGGCTCGTATTGGAGCTGGCCGCGCGGTTGGATGCAAAGTAAAACGCCCGACCGGGCAGATATCTTTCCGATGGTCAATGAAGAAATGGGACGAGCTGTTCCGGTGCTTCAAACGTATTACTCCGATGGGTTCCTGCCGGAAAAGTATGAGAACAATCTGCTTGTCGCGCGCTGGTGCCGGCGACAGGTCTCGTGCTTTCCCTTGGAAGCCAAAGGGAACACGTTTACTGCGAAAGAACATGTTCTACTCGAAGGCCGTGATCAGGCTCGACCGGTCGGAATTTGCGTTGGTCGTGGCGGCCGAGTGTTCGTAACGATTTGTTACATGGCGCAGAATGAAGGTTCGCCAACATATCGCAGTGATCTTGCCGTGATTACACGAAAGGATGATCCCGAGACAATGCCGTTCTCTGGGGACGAAGTCACGAATTCAAGTCTTGAAAAGCTTTTGGACTTACGGAACGAACCATCGTGGTGGAGAGCTTCGACCGCGTTTCAAGAACTGCTTCGTCGATGGGAGGTGTCACCGGATGCGAATCCTGACCCGCGAGTGCTCAGTGCGCCAATCGCGTCCGCACTCTCACGCCTGTTGAAAGATTTTGCAGCAGGGATGGTGAAAGGGGTCGCACTGGATATGGAAAGTAATCCTGAGAACGGAATCAATGAACTTCGCGATAGCATACCGGGGGAAGACCCAAATCTCATCCCTGATCGAGGGGTATGTCTTGGCCTTTCCGAGATTTCCTTGCCGAAGTTTACAGCAGCCCGTTGCCGTGCTGCTGAACCGCAGATTCGATTGGGCGGCGTCCTTACAGCAGGGTTCCGCCTGACAATGCCTGCGGTCGACGCGAAACTTTCTCCGGAAGCCCCGCTCACACCGCAGCAGAAAGAAGAAGCAAACATCATTCTGTATGCAGACGAGAAAGAGCCGATCGACCTCAGAACACTCGGCCGAGTCGGCAACTATACGGTCGCCGAACATTGGAAAGCGCTCAAGCACACCGAAGAACAAGAGCAGCTCTTCTCACTGCTGATGGAACGTCTCGACGATGACAATGACCGGATTCGGTTGCAGGCCGCACACTTCCTTTCGCTTCTGAACGATCCCCGCAGCGAACCGAAGATCGCCAGTGTTGTGACAGCGGTACAGGACCGTCGTCTGGACGTTGCAAAGCTGGAACATGTCAAACCAATGGTGTGGATGCTTGGTCCTGTCCCGGACGTCAATGGCTTTCAAAAGACGGTGCATCCCATTGAGAATGCCGTGATTGACCTTGCCGCCAAGGTGATTGTTGCTGGTCAGTCACATGAATGGAAATTGACGAAACCAACCAGTCCGGATCGGCCACTTTATGACTTTCGGATACTGTTTGGACAGTCGCCAAATTCGTCTGTCTACAGCCTGTTTCGTTTTGATAGCCCCACCGCCCAACGCATGCAGCTACTCATCGGAAGTGAGGACGGAGTAAAGGTCTGGCAGAATGGGGAACTCGTCTTTGAAAATGATATTGTTCGACCGCTGATTCAACTCGACGATGTCGTACCGCTCGACTTACAGCCGGGCAGCAACGACATCCTAGTTCGAGTCGGTATGAAGCAGGGGATTGGAGGCCAGTATCTTCACTTCCGGCACTTGGGTGATGTTCGATTTTCTCTGCCGGAAAAACCGGACGGGCTGACACTTGCCGATCGATTAAAGTCGCAGCCGATTGGCGGAACACATCCCGTCATTGACGAAAAGTTTGTGCAATATGACTGGTCATCCGAAGTAAAAAAAGGGGACCCAATTCGTGGAAAGAAATTGTTTGGTGCCGAGTCACTGGGGTGCGTGAAGTGCCATGCCGCGACGCCGAACCAGGCAGGCGGCGGTGGCCCCAGTCTGACCGACGCTGGTAAGCGATTCACGGTTCCCTATCTTGTCGAATCTGTTCTCGTCCCGAGTAAAGTGGTTTCTCCTGTTTTCAGGTCAACGCTAATTACGACGCATGAAGGCAAGGTTATCAGTGGGTTGGTTGTGTCAGAGACCAGAGACAAAATCGAACTTCTACTCCCCGACACAAAACGAATGACCATCGAAAAAACGCAAATCGACGAACGCAAGTTTGGCGACGTTTCGGCCATGCCTGTAGGACTGGTCAAGAATCCCGAAGAATTGCGAGATGTCATCGCATACTTGCTGACCAATCCAACGGAATAACGGCCTCTATGAACCAAGCTTGCTTCGACAGTAGGCTGCTCCCGCAAGCAATGCCTCTTCGATTTTTGTCGGATCTTTTCCGCCCGCTTCGGCCATTTCGGGTCTGCCGCCGCCGCCACCACCACAAATCTTTGCGGCTGTTTTGACACAGTCCGATGCATTGACGCCTGTTGAAACGAGTGCGTCTTTGCTCACCGATGAGATAAACGCGACTTTGTCGTCAGTGACAAGACCGAGAAGAATCACAACAGAAGGAGCCTTCTCGCGAATTCTGTCGATAAAGTCTTTCAGGGACTCGCGTGAACATCCGGCAGCATTATGGACGATCAGCTTCACTCCGTTGATCGTTTCGGCTTTGGCAACCAATTGTGCTGCGGCATCAGCAAGTGACGCGACGGTGTGTTTGGAAAGCTCTTTTTTCGCTTCTCGCAATTCGGCCTGTAATGCTTCAATCTTGCGAGGAAGCTCTTCTGGCTGAGCCTTCATCAATGCAGAAGCTTCTTTGACGAGTTCTTCGGTCGCTCGGATTCGAGCCAAAGCTTTGGGGCCTGTGAAGCAAGTGATTCGGCGAACGCCCGCAGCAACCAGTTCGTCACGTATGACGCGACAGACACCGACTTGGCCCGTGTTTTTTAAGTGAGTCCCTCCGCAAAGTTCGCGACTGAACTCACCCATGCTCACGACACGCACGTTGTCTGGATACTTCTCACCGAAAAGTGCCATCGCACCCAGTGTTCTCGCTTCTGCGATTGGCATTAGACGCGTTGAGACCGCAGCCCCTTCAGCGATTCGTGAATTGATCTCATCTTCAATGCGGATCAATTCGTCGTGCGTCAGGCCTTTGGGGTGAGCAAAGTCGAATCGCAATTCGTCCTGCTGAACTTTCGAGCCACGTTGAGTCGCGTTCTCACCAAGGTACTTCCGCAACGCATGATGGAGGATGTGTGTAGCGGAGTGAGCTCGTAGAATTCCAGCCCGCCTGGATGCATCAACTTCTGCATGCAATTTCGTTCCAGCCGCGAGTGATCCCGATTTCAACACTCCAATATGGACCAGAAGTTCGCCATCGCGTTGAGTGTCCTGCACCTCAAATTTGACGCCACTTCCGACGAGGTGACCGATATCTCCAACCTGACCGCCTGCTTCGCCATAGAATGGAGACCGGTTCAAAACGAGCGCAATCTGAGCGTCATGTTTTTCGAAAGAAGTTGCTAGCTGACCGTCCGCGATGATCCCCACGACTTCGACATCAGCATCCGTTGACTCGTATCCCAGAAACTGAGTCCCGCCAGCTTTTCTTAATGTGTCAAGCGGTCCGGCAGACATCACCGAGTTCGCAAATGCTCCGCGTCCGCTTGTCTGCTTATGCTGTTCTTTACATTCAATGAATCGGGTCATATCGACTGAAAGCCCCTCATTCGCGGCCAGCGATTCAGTCAACTCGATCAGGAAACCATCCGTCTGATGAAGGTCAAACGCGGCATCTCCAGAGATGACCAGCGAGCCTTCTTTTTTTGCATGATCAACAAGCTTCTTGAAACGCCCGATTCCCGTTTCAACAACGCGAAGGAATTGCTTTTCCTCTTCACGTATGGCATTTTGAACCGCTTCGACCGTCTGGCCAAATTCAGGATAGGGACCTTTCATCATTTGAGCAACGACTGGCACAAGCTGAGACAAGAACGGTTCGTGGGTACCCAGCAAAAAGCCCTCCATCGAAGCGCGACGGAGCAATAGCCGAACGATGTAGTTCTCTTTCTCAGGGCCGGGGCCACACCCTTCATGCAGCGCGAACGAACAGGCACGCACATGGTCGGCGATTCGACGCAATGCACGGCCCTCAGGTGCTGCGTATTCATATTTGACATCGACGATTTCGCCTGCTGCCTGGCAGATCGGTTTCAAAATGTCGATTTCGAAGTTGCTGAGGACACCCTGAAGTGTCGATGCACATCGTTCCAATCCCATCCCCGTGTCAATGTTCTTCTTTGGCAACGGTTGCAGGTTGTTTGGTGGTGGACCGACACGGTTAAACTGAGTAAAGACAAGGTTCCAAATTTCCACGGTTTTTGTTGAACCGGGCGGAAGATAATAAATCTCACTACAAGGACCACAAACACCGTCTGGTCCCTGCGACGGAGACGATGCTGGCCAGAAGTTTTCGCCTTCGTCCTCGCGCGAGATCCGATTCGCTGGAAGCTTGATTTCGTTGTTCCAGATATCAAACGCTTCCTGGTCATCCAGATAAACCGTAACCGTCAAACGTGTCGGGTCGAGACCGAGCCACTTCTTGGTTGTCAGGAATTCCCATGCCCAGTGGATTGCTTCTCGCTTAAAGTAATCACCGAATGAGAAATTGCCGAGCATTTCAAAGAATGTATGGTGATAAGCGGTAATACCAACATTACCAATATCGCCCGTTCTGAGACATTTCTGTGACGTCGTTGCCTTCGTGAAGTCGATCGGACCAATCCCGAGAAACTGGTTCTTGAATTGATTCATTCCGGCAGGAGTGAACAAAACTGTCGGGTCGTCCTTGGGGACAAGCACATCGGTCGGCCGACGGACGCAACCTTTTGATTCGAAGAAGCTCAGATATTTTTCGCGAAGCTCATCAGTTTTCATAGAATTTCCGTTCGTCGTCCCTGAACCTGACCAAGTCGATTTGGCTTGTCAGAATTTGTAATGATGATCGCAATCCACTGCGAATGAAACCAAAGCGTCCGTACGTCCTTTCGCACAGATCGTGAAGAAAGATAGCAGAAGAAGTGATTTCGAGCGACACTTCAGGCCATCGGTGAGCTGATTGATTCTTAACCGACGATTTAGGAGTTCGCAGTCATAAACTTTCACGATTGATTCCAACCAACTTGATCGATGTTTCAGATTCCTTGTCATCCAAATCAGATGAATCAGGCCTTTCAGCCAAAATAAGTCGATGAATCCTTGAATCATTCCGCGATGGATGTTTCTGGAATACGGACCACACGCCCCTTACGGATTTCTGGGATCGACGACTGACGTTCACCAAGCAACCTGATCTCAACTGTGCCCGATACCTTTTTCACTGCTGCATGAAATTCTGCTGGCGTTTGAACCGGAGTTTTGTTGACTTCCGTAATGAAGTTTCCCGGTTGAAGTTGGACCGCATCGGCAGGTGAGTTGGCTTTTACTTTTGTAATGAGTACACCTTGCAAATCATTTCCAGGACCGCGAAAACGATCGCGCGCGGTGGCGTAGTCGACAGAAAGACCTCGCCACGGTTGGTATCGAGGATTCGTTTCGATAATCCCCTCGTCATCGAGCACAGGCCATTTACCGAGTGTGACATTTACGTAAACTCGAGCTGGCCGTTCATCCCTTCGCCAGACCGTGACGTCGATCGTACTTCCTGGTGAATTCATCCCTACCATCCGCATCAAATCGGCCCGAGACAGAACTGGTTTCCCTTCCACTTCAACAATCAGATCACGTGGACGAATTTTGGCTTCGGCTGCCGGCGAACCTGGCGTCACTTCGAGGACCTCTGCCGCAGATTGCTGCTTCAATCCGGTGTGCAATCCCTGAAATTCCTTCATGCTGAAGTCGCCTGGCCTGATTCCAAGCATGCCGTACTCGACTTCCTGACCCGCCAGCAGCGTGCGGATGATGCGTCGAGTAAATGGATCGACAGGAAGGGCAAATCCGACCGATTGCTCATACCCTTCAATCGCAGCCAGAGACGTACTGATGCCAATCAATTCTCCCTTAAGGTTCAACACGGGGCCACCACTCATCCCCAGATTCATTCGAGCATCCAGCTGCATGACGGCACCCAGCCGATGGAGCATCGCACCTTTTGCAACATCGTCCTGATCGAGAAACTGATTCCGATTGGACGAAATCGGCTGACGGATCAGATTGCTGATCAGGCCCCAACTGACGCTGGCCGAACCGTCCCGGGCAATTGCATAGGGATTACCCAGTAGAACAACAAACTGGCCCTTTCGAGGGGCTGCCGCAGTCTCCCACTTCAAGCTTGGGAATTCCGTTGGCTTGATCTCCGTCTTTTCCCAATCAACTCGCAACACGGCCAAATCACTTCGCGGATCGGCAGCGATGATCGATCCACGACATTCGCGTCGATCGGCAAAGTTGATCAAAAGTTCTGTTCCATCGTCCCCTTTGAACTTTGGGAAGATCGGGCCACCTCGAACGACGTGAAAGTTCGTCAGAACCAGTCGATCAGTCGAATTCGGTAGACTGATCAGGCAACCCGCACCAAAGTCGTTTGGTTGTACACCAACTTCACGAGCCTCTCGCACAGGCCTTTGCAAAGGAAAATTCTTGTGTTGTTCTTCGTGAAACTGCTCGACCGGCGAAGGCTTGAAGCGAGCGATGCTGACAACAGAACGCTCACACTCTTCAACCACCTTAATAACGGAATCCTCCAGAATTGCGGCGGGATCTTGAGCCAATAACGCAGATGCCGAAACAATGATACCGCCATGGAAAGCCGACACCGTCACTAGCAACACCGTCACGAAACAGTGTCGTCGCCATCGTCGGTAATCGATTGAATCCTTCTGCATCATGCGAAATTTCACCCGACAAATACGTCAGATCTCAAGCCTCGGTTCTGCTAATTCAATTCACAATCATTAATCTTCCCCGGCGGCAGTCAGCTTTTGTCCGTTGGCGAAGAACGAAGCCATTACTTTTTCCCGCAGCTCAGCGACAATTTCAGGATGCTCTTCCAGGTACGTTCTTGCCTTTTCACGACCTTGTCCCAGCTTCGTCGAACCGTATACGTACCAACTTCCACTGCGGTCCACGACATTATACACGGCAGCCATATCAAGGACGTCCCCTTCCAGGCTGATCCCGCGGGTCCCGAGCATGTCGAATTCAGCGACACGAAATGGGGGGGCGACCTTGTTCTTGACGATTTTCACTTTCATGCGGATGCCGATCATGTTGTCGCCATCCTTCAGGACAGCCAACTTCCGCACGTCAACCCGGCATGAACTGTAGAACTTGAGTGCCCGACCACCCGGAGTTGTTTCCGGTGAACCGAACATGACTCCGATCTTCTCGCGAATCTGATTGATGAAAATGACCGTGGTCTTAGCTTTGGAAATGCAACCGGTCAGCTTTCGCATCGCCTGACTCATCATGCGTGCTTGCAGGCCGACGTGGGAATCACCAATGTCCCCTTCCAGTTCGGCTCGGGGGACAAGAGCCGCCACAGAGTCGACGACAATGATATCCACCGCATTCGACTTGATCAGCATTTCGGCGATCTGTAATGCCTCTTCACCAGAAGATGGCTGGCTGACCAGCAGTTCTTCGAGGTTGACACCCAGTCGTTTTGCCCAGGCGGGGTCGAGTGCGTGTTCGGCATCAATAAACGCTGCAACGCCACCTTCTTTTTGAGCATTCGCGACAGCGTGCAGTGCCAGTGTCGTTTTGCCGCTCGATTCCGGTCCATAAACCTCGATGATCCGCCCGCGAGGGAACCCCATCCCGCCCAGAGCCAGATCCAGCGACAACGACCCGGTTCCAATGCCAGAGACCGTCATCGAAGAATTGTCCGAAAGCTTCATGATCGAGCCTTTTCCAAAGGCCTTTTCAATCTGCCCCAGGGCGTTACCCAGCATCTTTTGCTCATCCGATTCAGAAGGGTCGGAATCGTGATACGTTTTAGCGGCTTTCGCCTTGGCCATAACAACATCCTTGAAAGAAATGAGCTCGGAACGGAAATCAATGTACAGTCGTCGTCTGAAGCGTAATCGAAAGTAGAGATTCATTCCATGATTGGCAAGTCCTTAACGAAAACGAGATTTTCTGTCCCGTCTTCATCAATTCCTCACGCTCACCTGATATCCATTTACTACGCGTTCGAGATCAGCAGTTGTACTCGCTGTGTCTCGACTGTTTGTTTTCAGGCTCTCTTTTCGTAACAAAAGGATTTTCTATGAACTACCTGAATTTGATGGCGACGACCGCAGCGCTCTTCGTCGCAGCTGGCAACGTCTACGCTGACTCGTCCGAGTACCTCGTGGCAACCAAAACCATTCCGCTCAAAGGGGTCCCAGGCAAACTCGATCACCTTGCCGTGGATTCCAAGGGCCAGCGGTTGTTTGTCTGCAACAAACCGAATAACACGCTGGATATTGTCGACTTGAAAACCGGATCTCTGGTCAAACAAATCCCTGATCAGGGGAAAGTCTCCGGCGTCACTTATGCCGAAGATCTTGACATGGTCTATGTCGGCAACGGAGCAGGGGTCTGCAATGCCTTCAGCGGTAAGGACTATAGCCTCGTCTTCTCGACACCAGCGGCCGGAGCCGACAATGTTCACTATCACTCTGGTAACAAGATGGTCTACGTCGGACACGACGAAGTCCTTTCTGAACTGGATGCCAAGACAGGCAAAATCAATCATGCGTTTGCGTTGCCTGGTTCTGTTCATGGATTCAAAATCGATAAAAAGGCCGGAAAAATCTATGCCGTACTGACCAAAGCCAGCCTGATCGCGGTTCTCGACATTGCCAAGCATGAAATCACTGACAAATTTCCACTCACTCTTTCGGACGCGGGAAGCCCGATCGCACAGGATGCTGATAACGGCTTGCTGTTTGTCGGTTGTCCAAAGATGAAACCGATGGTCGTTGTGTTCGACACCAAAACTGGTAAGGAAATCGCGAGCGTCGTGATTCCTGCTGGGATTGATGATCTGCATTTCGATTCGAAGCGTCATCGGTTGTATGCCTCATGCAGCGACAGAGCCTTAGTCGTCATTGAGAAAGTCGGCGACAAGTACGAAGTCGTCGCCAATCTGGAAACTCCAAAAGACTCACGAACCTGCGTCTGGTCGAAGGGGACGTTGTACCTCGGTGTGCCTAAACAAGAGGGCAAAGACGGCCCGGAAGTCCGCCTCTTCAATCCTCGTCGCAGTGGTCAAGGGGCGCTGAGATTGTATTGGACGCCAACCTCAGCAACGGTGACTTGCAATCTGT
>CAILLA010000218.1 GCA_903834925.1 uncultured Schlesneria sp. | reverse complement strand
TTTTAAAGGCGATGTTCGCCCAGTGGGAATGTCCTGCCATGTTCTCTGAATCAGAATCGAAGGGGTTGAACGTTAAAACAAAGGATCTGCGAAATTAAAGCCGAAGTGATCGATGATCTCTACTCAAGACTCAATGTATTCCTCGATCGATTACCGAATTCACCCGTCAGGGCGATCCCTTTTCTGCTGGTTTGGGATTGGGAGAGGCCCCGTGTTGTTTCAGTTTTTCCCGGATACGTTCATTCAGCGCTTCGTCCGTCGGTTTCTCGTCTTCGGAGAATTGCAGCCCGGTTTTCCAGGCTTCAATCGCTTTTTCTGTTTTCATGGCCTTCAACAGGACGTCACCTAAATGGTCCCAAAGCGTCGCTTCACCGCCAAGGCTTTCTTTGGTTGCCCGTTCAAGAGGTGGTATTGCCTCATCAATTTTTCCCAGTTTGAACAATACCCAACCAAGGCTATCCAGATAGGCCGCATTGTCGGGCTCTGCCGCCAACGCCTTGAGGATCATTTTCTCGGCCCGTTCAAGGTTCTTTCCCTGGTCGGCCCACAAGTAACCGAGGTCATT
The DNA here is from genome assembly GCA_903834925.1 of uncultured Schlesneria sp. GTDB lineage: Bacteria > Planctomycetota > Planctomycetia > Planctomycetales > Planctomycetaceae > Schlesneria. The sequence continues at coordinate 48,945 of CAILLA010000218.1, read as the reverse complement.
ATTTGCCTGTGTGCTTTCAGGGTTGAATTCCAGAACTTTTTCGAGGATCTCTTCACCTTTGCGGAAGTCTCCCTTTTGGACATAGATATTTGAAAGATTAAACTGACATCGTTCGATGACTTCCTTTTCTTCGGGAAAATCGGTCATGACTTGTTCCGATTTACGAATCGCGTCGTCCCAACGCCGTGCATGACTGCAAATCCCAACCTCGAACAGGCGAAAATCGGGGTTGTCGTCGTCCAGCTTGATTGATTCCGCGATTGAATCGAGGGCCTCGTCGATACGATTATCACGCATTAGAACTTGCGATAAGGAGTAATGAGTGAATGCTTTACCGCGTTCAGTCAGTTGCCCGGACCCAAGAATTTCTTTGTAGATGTCGGCAGCGATACGATATTTTCGAAGCTTTAGCATCGTATCCGCCCGCTCGATCTGAATTGCAATCGCCGGACGGTTAGTACCTCGGCTGGCTGAAATCGCTAACAGAAAGAACTCATCCGCTGCATCGGCTTCTTTCAGTGCGGCTGAAAGCTTTGCCAGCAGGTAGGCTTCTTCAAATTTCAATTGACCGGCTTTGGAACGAGTCCGCCCCGATTCGAGCAGCATCTTCACCAGAGCTTTGTCCTGGGCCAATGCTTTCAATTCGGGTTCAAGCGTGGCGACCGCTTCTTCACCGCGAGCCATACCACGTCCCAACGCATCCAGCAGGTCATCCGACTTTTGCATCTTTCTCAGCACGCGAGCGAGACCTGCATATCCTGAAGCGTCGCCACCGCTTTGGAGCATTGTGTCATAAATCTTTCGCGCCCTGTCTAACTCGTTGACGTCCGTCAGCCGATCAGCGAGGAAATATTGCAAAGACACGTTTTGTGCGTCGTTTTCGGCGAGTGTTTCCAGGCGACCGATTAACTCGTCCGAGCGTTTCAGTTTTTGCAGGATATCTGAAAGAAGTTGATATGCTTCGCGTCCCTTGGAGGTCCGCTGGGCATCAAAGTATTTTTGCAGTTCTTCGAGCGCCTCGTCCGGCTTGTCAGAAAGCAGGTGAATCTTGGCACGGTTGAAGGCCAGGTTGCCTGCTCCGACTCGCGATGACCCAGCCAGCTCAAACGCTTCAAGAGCCAATTTCAAACGATTGCCTTCGAGAAGAACTTGGCCGATTTTTTCGTAATTCGTCGTTTGATCAGCGAGAAGAGCCTTTTTTCCTCGCGAATCCATTCCGTACTTTTCGGGATTTTTCACGGCATCGAACAGAATTTCATAGCAGTCAGCAGATTTGTCTTTCTGCCCGATGACGGCATACAGCAGCCCTAAGCTTTTATTAAGGCCGATGTAGTCAGGCGATTGTTTTTCCAACTTTGACGAATTGACGGCCTGCTCGAGAAACTTGATCGCTTCGGGAAGCTGCCCAGTCGAGGCAGCCTGCCGGGCAAGCAATTGCAGAATTTCGACATTATCGGGATCTAGCTGTACGGCTTTCGCCGCATACCGAACTGCTGCTGCGATGTTCCCTTCTTCAAATTCGAGTGGAACGAGATACTGGTAAACCTCAACCGCCTCGGGATCGATTTTGACCGCCTTGCGGTAAGCGCTGAGGGCTTTACGCGGCTCGTTTCGGTGAGTCGAATCGAGCAGTCTTCCGGTCATGTACCACGACAGAGCTTCATTCCGTGTTTCTACTGCGGCGGAACGGGGTGTTAATGGAACGAGCGGTAACGCGGTGTCGTCTGCTTCCTGCAGTCGAATTTCCGGTTTGGGAAACCCAACTTTCGTCGTGACAGGTTCCGCCGGCTTCTCTTGTGCACGTAATGATACGCAAAGGGAAGAGGCGATTGACAACGCAAAGAGAACTCGAAACCGAAAGGAAGTGTTCATTGCTCTATCTCCTTATTCAAAAGCAGCATTCCAGCTTCGGTGTTACAACAAAACCCATGCCGCTTTCAATGGTTGTAGACCGAAATCGGAAAACTGAACACTGAAAAACTTGGTCAGCGACCTTTTTTGACCGCCTTCTTAGTCACCGGTGGCTTTTCCTCTACGGCTGGCCCTTTCGCTGTTACAGCCTTCTTTACAGCGGCTTTCTTCGATTCGGCAGCTTTCGTTTCTGTCGCCTTTGATTCCTTAACCGGAGCTGGCGGTGTCGCAGCAGCTTTCTTCGCGGCCGATGGCTTCGTCGGTTTTTCAAGGCCGTGCGTCAGCAAGTGGTTTAGTCGATCCACAGCAGTATCGGTATCATATCCGCCCTCGGGTGGAATATATTTCGTCGCATCGAATGTGGGATTCAGCGTCTGGTCGGCTGCAAGACATCTAAGCGTGAATACAAAAGCTTCGACTTCTGCTTTCCGAACAGCCGCCTTCATCATCTCACCCATCTGTTCCGGTGTCTGGTTCGGCATCGCGAGCCCCAACCACACAAGCAATCGAGCAAGGGCTGGATCAATGGGAATCAAATGAGCGCCGGTGACTTCGTGCAGTGTGTAATCACGAACGAACGGGGGTAGATCCTTGATTTTCGCCAATTGCTTCGTTGCAAGGTCGAGAGTCTTCTTCCGCAGACTTTCAAACTCAAATGAATAGGATTTGTCGAAAACGAATTTGAGGACCGAGATCACTCGGAACGCACGCCATTCAGAGGCCGTTTGTCCTGTGAACGCCCGCTCAATTTCGCCGACCGTACTGACACGGACTTCGTTCAGATCGGGGAATTCAGTAAACAACCGTTTGAAGGACAAATCCGCTTCTTCAACGGTCGAGTCTTCAAGGCAGATGGCGTAGAGCATCGTCTCCAGAACGGGCTTATTACCCTTTGGAATCTGGACTTTGTAATGCTTCTTAATGATTGGAAACAGCTTCTTGAGAAGCGTTGCCCGATCGGACGCCTTGGCACGGGACGCTGCTACCATGGGCTTGTCTCAACTCCATTCTGGAACTGACTACGACGAACTGTGATTACCGCATGCCGGCACTTCCGGACACGCTTTCGTCGTCAACCTCGCCGTCGTCTACGTTGCCGATGTCATTGTCGAACTCGGAATCATCCGTTTCAACATCGTCATTGGCTGTGGAACTTTCTGGCATGACTTCGCGCAACGTCTGAGACGTTTCCGCGCTGTATTTCACGCCGGGGTCAAGCACAAACTTAAGAACCGGCGTATTCTTCGTTTGTAACCGATCCGCGACTTTTGCCTGGATAAAGCCGCGGGCCGATTCAAGGCCATGCATCGTCAAGGACTGCGTTTTTGCATCTCCCATCACTGAAACATAGATCTTGGCAGCCCGTAAATCACCGCTTACTTCTGCTCGCAAAACCGTCACATTCTTGACGCGCGGATCCCGCAACCCGACGAGTATCGTCATACTGACCGATTCTCGAATGGCTTCTGCGGCTTTGGCAACGCGACGTGTATTCATGAAACCCCAAACTCATTGAGCAAAAGGGCCACCTCTGGCGACCCTTTTCACCGACGGACGGCGTAAACTTATTCTAACTTTCGCTTGACTTCTTCGATCTTGAACGCTTCCAGAAGATCCCCTTCTTTAACGTCGTTGTAGTTTTCTAATCGAATACCGCATTCCATCCCCTCGCGAACGTCCCGGACATCTTCCTTCTCACGTTTTAGTGATGCGATACCGTAAGTATTAATGACTCGCTGTTCGCGAATCAAATGAATACGACTGGATCGTTCAATCGTTCCGTTGAGAACACGACATCCGGCGATCGTTCCGAAACGAGTGATACTGAACGTTCGCAAGACGATCGCTCGACCCGTGGCCACTTCTCTCTGTTCAGGCTTAAGCATCCCTTCAAGAATCTTGCGAATCTCGTCCATCACCTCGTAAATAATACTGTAACGACGAATCTCGACCCCTTCCTGCTGAGCCAGCAGTTGAGCCTGATTGTCGGCAATGACATGGAAGGCGAAGATTACGGCGTTTGAAGCAGATGCCAGATAAACGTCGCTTTCATTAACACCACCCACACCCTGGTGGAGTAGCTTCACGCGTACTTCTGGATGCTCGAACTTATTCAACTCGCTGCGAATTGCTTCCAATGAACCTGGGGTATCTGCCTTGATGATGACCGCCAAGTCCCGGATCTCACCTTCGGCCGCCGCATTGAGGATGTCTTCCAGTGTTCTCTTGCCGCCCATGTTGGCGAGCACTGAAGCACGGCCCTTCTGACGTCGCTCTTCGGCCGCCTCACGAGCAGCATCGACATCGGGAAGCACCAGAAACTGCTCACCAGGCCCAGGAACAATATCCAATCCGGCTACTTTGACTGGTGTCGATGGCAAGGCTTCTTCAAGCTCTTCGTCCCGTTCGTTGTACATCGCACGAATACGACCAAAGGCTCCGCCACACAAGACGACGTCGCCAACGCGAAGCGTACCCTTCTGCACGATCAGCCAGGCCAGTGGACCACGACCTTCGTCTCGGAAGGCTTCCAGACATGTTCCCGAGGCGGGACGATTGGGGTTCGCTTTGAACTCGTGCAATTCTGCCGTCAACAATAAAGTGTCGAGAAGTTCTGGCAACCCCTGTCCGGTCAGGCCCGAGGTCCGAATGACTTCCACGTCGCCGCCCCATTCCGCAGCCAACACGTTATGTGCTGACAAGTCTGTAAGCACACGTTGCTCGTTACGGTCAGGTAAGTCAACTTTGTTCATCGCCACGACCAGCGGCACATTCGCCGCACGAGCATGCGAAATACACTCAATCGTCTGCGGCATAACACCATCATTGGCTGCGACAACCAGAACAACGATATCGGTTACAGTAGCACCACGAGCCCGCATCTCACCGAAGGCGGCGTGACCCGGAGTATCAACAAACGTCAACTTATGACCATTATGCTCGATCTGATAGGCGGCGATATGCTGCGTAATTCCACCGTGCTCAGACGCCGCGACATTTGCCGACCGCAACTTGTCGACCAAGGTCGTTTTACCGTGATCAACGTGACCAAGGATCGTGATAATTGGGGGACGCGTCTGCAAGTCTTCAGGCCGATCTTCACCTTCGGCAACTTCAGTCACCTCTTCCTCGATCGTCTTTTCGTGCCGAATTTGCAAGTCAACGCCCAATTCGAGACAGACCTCAATGGCGACTTCTTCTTCGAGTGCTGAATTGATTGTTACCATGTCTCCGCGCTGCCAGAGAATTTGCATAATCGACTTCGCAGGACGGCCGATCCCTTCCGACAACGAACGGACGGTCAGTGGTAGTTCTAGTTCGGCAGTTGACTTCAGCGGTACAGGGCCCGAGCGTCGTTGCGGCTTCGGCCGGACGCGTGAGCCTCGACCACTTCGTTCTTCTTCTTCGTCGATATCCTTGAGAGACACCTTGCGGCGCAAGTTCCGAGCATCTTGAAGTGAAGCACCACCAACGTGCTTTTTGCCCTTCAAATCCTCAGGCTCTTCATCACCTGGCTTTTTTGGCTTGGCGGTTTCTGGCCTTTTACGAATGATTGGCCCAAGCGGCGCGTCCTTCGGAGGCCCGTCCGCATTAAATCGCTGTGTCGGCCGCTGCGGTGTTGCTTCTTCAGGCTTCGGTACTTTGGTTGAAGGCGGAGCTTTAAAACGTGGGATTTCCGCGATCAGAGGGCCTGCCGCTTTGGCTTTTTTGATCGGCGGCGGAGCTGCAGCTGCCGCGCCTTTTGCGCCTCCGACATCTGCTGTCCCTCGTGAAACCATTACTCGCATCGATTTTTGCGGTGCCGATGGTGCCGCAAAATCAGAACGAACCGGAGGTGGCGGTGGAGCAAGCGTCCCCTTATCTCCACTTTGTGATAATACTCGAGGCCTTGATGTTGGAGTGGTCATTTTGACTTGAGGAAGCGGCGGCGTAACAACCGGCTCAATAGGAGTAAGTTTCGAGACCTCAACAACCTCAACGTCCTCCGTTACCATCTCGATTGGTTCTGCGATCGGAGGTATCTCGATCGGAACATCCTCATGCACGACAGGAATCGGCACTTCAACATCATCGCTGGCGATAACCTGCTCAGGGGTTATTACAACCTCCGACGCTACCGAACTCGCTTCTGTCGGCCTGGTTAACTGATCTTCGACCACAGCCACAACCTTGGGCGTGGCGGATTCAACTGGCCTTGATCGAGGGACCATCAGCGGCGGTTTCGCCCCCATGACCCGAATCGGCCGCGACTTAACAGCCGATTCGACAACTGGCTCTCTCGACACCACAGGGTTGATCGCGGCAGGTGCTGCAATCGTTTGGGCGGGAGAAGAGCTATTTGATCGAATGATATCCATCACCCGATCGCGCTCTTCCGGCGAGATGCTCGCCAATGCGGAATTCTTGATCGTTATCCCGGCTTTGGCACAGAAGTCGATCAATAATTTGCTATCGATATCAAGCTCTTTGGCAAGAGCGAAGATCCGGATTTTCAAACGCGAGTCCTTCGTGGGGAAATGCCCGACCGGTGATCCCGGCTTTGTTGCAACGACAAAGGGTTCATCGGGGACGTCACATTCAGCCCCAGACACCTTTGCCCGAATTCAATTTCTCTCAAACGCCATCGAAACTTGTCGCCACTTGTCGTGCGATTTCAAGCAAAAACCTCACGTACTAAGTAAGCGAACGTTCGCCTGCATCCATAAACCTTCTGATGACGACGTTGAACTTCGGGCTGCCAACCCAAATCGGCATTGTCTTACGGGCTTCAATGTTTCCCTAAAAGAGGCTTTCGCCATTTGCAAAACGCACGCGAAACGCTTGCGTCCCAAATTCTCCGAACAGATTCCAATAACTACGTAACACCAACTTAACGTGATTCCTTGTCATCAGAAAGCCTACGGGGCCGGCTGCTGTTCTGCATCATGATCACCACTCGAGCCGACGAGATCAGTCTTCGCACCACTAGATTCGCCATTTGAACTGGCAGTACCATTGGATGCCTCAACAGCAGGCTTGGGCTTGTCGGCTGGTTTTCGACGCTCCTGGTCGAACCGGTCATGCTCCTGAGCTTTCTCCTGAGCACGACGTTGACGCTGCTCCAACTCAAGTCGCTCACTCTCTTTTTCAGCATGAGCCACAATCGCGTCGCATTGATCTTCAGTCAGCCCCCCCATTTCGGCTAGCTGATCTGGCTCGATAACAGACAGGTCATCAAAGCTAAGAAACCCTTGTGCCACAAGGCTTTCCGCTAAATCGGCTGTGACGTCAGGGGTCTCGGAAAACGCCTGAACGGCACGCTCAAGCTGCTCGTCCAACTCTTCACGAGTCATCACCTCGATATCCCAGCCAACCAACTTGGAAGCCAGGCGGACATTTTGGCCGCGTTTCCCGATTGCCAACGACAACTGATCATCACGAACAAGCACAATCACGCGACCGAGCATCGGACAAAGGATCACGTCCTCAACTTCAGCCGGTTGCAATGCATTTGGAACAAGCACCTGCAGAGAGTCATTCCAGCGAACAATATCGATCTTTTCGTCGCCGAGTTCGCCAGTAATGTTCTTGATTCGAGCACCACGAATACCAACACACGCACCAACAGCGTCAATGTTATTGTCGATACAGCTGACCGCGACTTTGGACCGGTATCCCGCTTCACGCGCCAGCGACCGAACTTCGATAATTCTTTCCGAAACTTCGGGAATCTCAAGTTCAAACAGCCGGCGAACGAACTCGACGTGGGTTCGCGAAAGGATAATCTTGACCCGGCTACCGGATTTTCGAACCTCAAGAACGATCGCACGAACTCTGTCGCCAACACGAAAGCCCTCACCAGGAATTTGCTCGCCCCGTGGCAACAAACCCTCAACTTTTCCTAAATTAACGATCGACGACCCGCCCTCGAGTTTCGCCACGGTGCCCGTGACGATCTGATTTCGTTGATCGACATATTCGTCAAATAAGGAGTCACGCTCCGCTTCGCGAATCTTTTGAATCATAACTTGCTTGGCGGTTTGGGCAGAAATTCGACCCAAAAGCTCGCCGAGCGCATCGGAATCAACATCTTTACCGTTTGTCTTAACCGTTGGATGCCCAGAAGCCCGATCAACATGAACTTCTATTGTTTCCTCTTCACCGTAGTGTTTGCGCGCCGCCGAAAGGATCGCCTGCTCGATCCCTTCGAACACGATCTCCTTGTCAATACTCTTATCTCTGTGAATCGCATCGACGATTCGCAAGAGTTCGGGACCGTTCATTGCACTACCTTTACAACCCAGCGGCGAAAACCGCCACAACAAGCAACCACCACAAGTTCCATCTCTAAAAACAAAAAAAGCGGGCACAAGTCCCACTTCGTTCGCAGCCGAACTCGTTAGAGCCGACCATGACACCAACCCACAACCGGTGCTCCGATTGCAAATCGCGGTGCCGACCAGGAACCTGTCGTTTTTTCAGGCTACATGGAAATTGACTCCGCATAAAAGCTGAGACTCAAAACCACACTTCATGGACGCTCACCCACCCAAATTCGCCTCAGACTGCTAATTGTGTCTGTCGACATGCAGAGGAACATCCCTTCCGTGCGACACTGACGATACTGACCGTGGCTCGTCATGTCAAGGAGTTCCAACGAGTTCGATCACGGTTTAAGTATGGATTTGAGTCAATTGGATGATTCCGATTTCAATTGGATTCGCGTGTTGATTGGCCAATACCAAGTCCAGGCGGTAGATAGCCATACACTTTTCCGCAGGCAATATTCTCAGGACATGTTGACGCAATGGCCTGTTCCGGATTGAATCATGCGATTGCAGAGGTAATTTAATGGCCAGCCAACTCTTGGAGTAACCCATGTTTCGTCGATATTGGATCGTGCTCGTTCTGTGTTGGGGATCATTCGCTGCGGCTCAACCCAATGCCGAACACGACAAGATGAAGGCAGATGCCGAGGCCGCTTATCAACAGGCTGACTTTGCCAAATGCAAAGAATTGACGACCAAAGTTCTCGCACAGAATCCGAAGGATCATGTCGCCATGTACCTTCGCGCCAGTTCGCGAGTCGAACTAGGTGTGTTTAAACGCGATATCGCCGAATTACGCGAAGGGATACAAGACGCACGCGAATCTCTCAAAATCGGTGGAAGCTCTGAAATCAACTATTATCTTCCGTATTTGTACGGCATGATTGCCCTGGCAAACATGGAAGATAAAAAAGAACACGCACTCGTTGCGGTCGATGTTGCCACGAAAAATGTCCTCAATCGAGCAAATCTCAACCCTGAGCAGAAAGCAAACGTCCTATACCAGCGTGCGGCCGCTTATATTCACCTCAAGGACTTGAACGCCGCAATCGAAGACTACCAGGCGGCGATCAAGAGTTTTCCAGGACATTTAGGATCACACGTCGGGCTGGCCGAAACTTACAACGTTTCAGGCCAACCGGATAAAGCATTAGCTGCGTTCACCGCAGCGATTGAAACGTTCCCGAATAACCACCTGGTCTACAACAATCGAGGTTTGTTCAACCAACAACAGGGTAAACCGCAAGAAGCGGTCAACGACTTTAACAAAGCCCTGGAAATCGACAAAAATTTCGCAGTAGCCTACACGAACCGCGGATATACCTATCAAGGTGTAGGTCAACTCACTGATGCCGAACGGGATTTCACAAAAGCCATCAGCATTGAACCGAACAATCCGCTGTTCACAAGCCTTCGGGGGACTTGTCGACTTTCGCAGGGAAACACGGCCGGAGCCATCGAAGACTACACGCAAGCGATTCGACTGCAGCCACAAAACCCCGTGGCACACGCCGATCTTGGTTTTGCAAAATTCTTTTCCAAAGATTTTCCTGGCGCAACGGAAGCGTTCACTCAAGCCATTCAAATTGACCCCAAGGCGACACGATACTTGAACCCATGGCTTTTATGGTCGCTGGTTCTCTCGGGTAAACCCGACGCCGTAACCGACATCGCTGCGGCGAGTGCTAGTAAACCTGAAAAGGACCGAGATTGGATCGATGCGCTCGTTTTGTTCCTCGGTGGAAAGCTCTCGGAGCAGCAACTCGATAATTTCGTTACAGCGACCGCCGACCCGAAAATGAAAAACGCACAGCGTTGTGAAGCTTACTTCTTTATCGCCGAGCGGCGCTATGCGGCCAATGACAAAGCCAACGCCACGGCATTCTACAAGCAAGTTCTCCAAACCAAAGCGGCACAGCTTTCTGCCTTCCGTGGTGCCCAATATGCCCTGCAATCGTTTGGGAAATAGTCGATATCAACGATTCGAATCGATTCCGATGAAAACAGTCGTTAAATGAAAGCGGAGTTTCAATCGATTTTTCGCCGAGCCCTTGTGTATGGCCCTGTTATTTTTGAATCGTGTTGAGAAGGAAGTCTCATCACGATTCATGTCATTGCTTCAATCGAAGGGACTCCGCACATGCGTTCGACTGATGCGATCCTCTACAGATTCGTCGAAGTTGCGGTTCTCCTTTTAGGTGTTTTGCCAATCGGTGCGTCAGGAGACGATTCAAGTAGCAAGATCAGTTATGCAAAAGATGTTCGTCCAATCCTGTCAAAGAATTGTTTTCAATGTCATGGTCCCGACGAGCACGCCCGACAGGGAAATCTGAAACTTGATGATCGCACGAGTGCCCTTAGTGAGCTTCCCACGGGGACTCGCGCAATCATTCCTGGAAATCCTGAACAAAGCGAGTTGATCGCTCGGATCACGTCAGCAGATCCCGCAGTCGCTATGCCGCCGAGGGAAACTGGAAAAAGGCTGACTGCGGCCGAGACCGAGATTCTGCGAAAATGGATCACCCAGAATGCAGACTATTCAAAACATTGGGCCTATCTCAAGCCGAATCGCCCAATTCTCCCTGTGATGAGTGATTTGACCTGGCCGAATGGTGAGGTTGATCAATTCATTTTCGCTCGACTCAATCAAGAGAAACTGTGTCCCACTCGCGCCGCTGAACGAGGATCGCTTGTGCGTCGCGTTTCCCTCGATCTCACGGGACTCCCACCGTCGATCGAAGAGACGGACCGCTTTCTCGAAGACGCAAGACCAGATGCCTATGAACGTCTTGTCGACCGGTTGCTTGCTTCGCCGAACTTTGGCGAGCGGTGGGCCTCTGTCTGGCTCGACCTCGCACGCTATGGAGATTCTCAGGGATACATTCACGATCCCCCGCGCACGATCTGGCGCTGGCGAGACTGGTTGATCGAGGCGCTGAACTCCAATCTGAGTTATGACCAATTTACGATCGAAATGCTGGCCGGAGATTTACTCCCTGATGCGACGGATTCACAACGAATCGCCAGCGGCTTTCATCGAAACACAACGAACAATACCGAAGGTGGCTCAAATGCTGAAGAATACCGACATGCGTCCGTCGTCGACCGAGTGAACACGACCATGCAGGTCTGGATGGGGACAACCTATGGTTGTGCTCAATGCCACAGTCATAAATATGATCCGTTTTCGCAAAAGGAGTATTACCAGGTCTTCGCAATCTTTAATTCCACCGAAGACAACAACAGCGAACCCCCGGTGCTGGAGACCGCCTGGGTTGGACGCGACGCCGATCGCGCAATCTGTGTTTCACGGTTGTCCGACACTCGATCACGACTGGCGGACGAAACCCAACGTGTTGACTCACTTCGGGGCGAATGGGAAAAAGGGGTCGACCGAGCCGGTCTGCCGAAAGAAATCGCCGAAATCATCACCTTGGCAACTGATCAGCGGAGTAAAGATCAGCAGGACAAAATCGTCGCCCACCATCGTAAGACATCAGTCGAATGGACGGCCCGGCAAGCGGACGTCAATGCAGCTCAGGCAGAACTGGACAAAGTCGCTACGACGACCCTCGTGATGAAAGAAGGCCCCGCGCGACCAACCCACGTTGCGATTCGGGGCGAGTTTCAAAACAAAGGAGAAGTCGTTGAACCCGGTGTTCCCATCGCTCTGCATCCCGTACCGGCCGGAACAAAACTTGACCGCTTAGGGTTTGCCCGTTGGATTGTTGATTCTGAAAACCCACTGACTTCGCGCGTCGCAGTGAATCGCTTCTGGCAAGAACTTTTTGGGATTGGCCTGGTCGAATCGAGTGAAGAATTCGGTAACCAGGGCGAGCCACCATCGCACCATGAGCTACTCGACTGGCTCGCCACGGAATTCATTCGAACAGGTTGGGATTCGAAACAACTGTTGAAAAAACTCGTCACATCTGCCGCTTATCGCCAATCTTCCGAAGTGACTGAAGAACTTTCAGCACGCGACCCATTGAATCGCCTGATTGCACGAGGCCCCCGAGTCCGTCTGCCCGCAGAAACCGTCCGCGATCAGGCGTTGTTTGTATCTGGTTTATTCAGTCCGAAGATGTATGGCCCACCGGTTCATCCTCTTCAACCGGTCAATGGACTGGCAGCGGCATTCGGTGCCAGTACCGACTGGGAAACGAGTCGCGGAGAAGATCGTTATCGACGAGCACTCTATACAAAGTGGCGACGCAATCTCCCCTACCCTTCGATGATCACGTTCGACGCACCTGAACGAAGCGTTTGTAGTCTGCGACGAATAAGAACAAATACGCCGTTGCAGGCACTCGTCACATTGAACGATCAGGTCTATGTCGAAGCCGCACAGGCAATGGGTCGGCGAATTCTTCAAGAAGGTGGAGACACGATCGCATCACGCGTCTCCTATGGACTCCGCCTGGCGTTAACCCGCAAACCGACAGAGGAAGAGTCGCAGAGATTGGTTTCTCTATTTGACACCGTCCGCGCTTCGCTTTCCGCTGATCCCTCGAAAGCAACCTCACTGGCAACCAAACCGATTGGGCCACTTCCTGAAGGTACAAATTCCCTTGATGCGGCGGCGTGGACCGTCGTAGGTAATGTCCTGCTGAATCTCGACGAATTCTTGGCAAAACCTTGAACCTGATACCCACACCATGACAATTAATCAGTTGTTCTCATTTGACGATCTCTCACGGGCCACTCGACGGCATTTCCTTGGCAGTGGATCGCTCGGATTGGGCGGGCTGGCACTCGGATCGCTTTTGAATGAATCACTGAAGGCAGCCCCGTCGGCGGACGAACCGTTTGCACCGAGTCCGGCACAGTTCCCGGCCAAGGTGAAGAACGTAATCTTTCTCAGCATGTCTGGTGGGCCGTCACATCTTGACCTGTTCGACTATAAGCCCGAACTCGTTCAGCGAGACGGACAGGATTGCCCCGCTTCATTGACCGACGGAAAACCGTTTGCATTCACCAGCGGGACGCCAAAGCTCTTAGGGACACCGCAGAAGTTTCAGCAGTACGGGCAATCCGGCGCGTGGGTCTCGGCCGCTCTGCCGAAAATTGCCGAGATTGCAGACGACCTGACGTTCATCAAATCGTTGCACACAGAACAGTTCAACCACGGTCCCGCAGAATTACTGATGCTGACGGGGATACCTCGTACTGCAGGTCGTCCGTCGATCGGCTCGTGGGTGACTTATGGACTTGGTTCCCAAAGTCGTGATCTCCCTGGCTTCATCGTCTTTACATCAGGCGGATCACTTCCCAGTTCAGGCAAGGCGGGTTGGGGGAGCGGATTCCTGCCGTCGGTTTATCAAGGAGTCCAATGCCGGACGGGTGGGGACCCAGTGCTGTATCTTTCCGACCCCGAAGGGATGGACCGAGCAGTCCGTCGTCAAAGTCTTGACGCGTTGAACGATCTGAATCGGCTGCAAGCGAGCAAACTGAAGAATGCCGAGACGGCCACGCGGATAGCCCAGTACGAAATGGCATTCCGCATGCAGGTCGTCGTCCCCGAACTGATGGACATTTCCAAGGAACCGGCTCATCTGCTTGAGGACTATGGAGCCCAACCAGGTGCGGCAAGCTTCGCCAATAATTGCGTACTGGCACGACGACTGATTGAAAAAGGAGTCCGGTTCGTCCAGTTATCCGACTGGGGCTGGGACTTCCACGGGACGAATCCCGGCGAAGATCTGCGAGACAATCTGGTGAAACGCTGCACACTGATGGATCGTCCGGTCGCCGCCCTGATCCGGGACTTGAAGGCTCGCGGATTATTGGAGGAAACGCTGGTCGTCTGGATGGGCGAATTTGGTCGTACGCCATTCCGCGAAGGTCGAACAGCCGCTGGCCCCAACATCGGACGAGACCATCATCCATTCTCGAATACGATGTTCATGGCTGGAGGCGGGTTAAGGCCGGGAATCACTCACGGAGTCACCGACGAACTCGGTTTCAACGTCGTCGAGAACCCGGTCCACATTCACGATGTGCAAGCAACAATACTGCACCTGCTGGGACTGGATCATACGCGACTGACTTATCGTTTCCAGGGCCGCGACTATCGCCTGACCGACGTCAGCGGTAAGGTCGTGAAAGAAATCCTGGCGTAAGATCCGAGGGATAAACCTCTTGGTTTCAACCAAAGGTGTGCAATTCCTACACCTACACCGTCGCCGAGAGCTTACGTGCGATTCCTACCTCGGCTCCGTTCCTGCTAATTCACTCGTCAGGCCATCCTGTAACGGTCGCACGACAAACCGAAAAAGCGGCTTGCTTTTCGGCTTCCGGAATCGAAAACCCCTTCATTTGTTCCTTGCCCGTAAGGATGTCGTTCAATCGGCGAAATTATTTGCCTCGATATCGCATTCGATTGTTTTTTGCATTGTGCTCAACCTCCGCGAGTCCAAGGTGTTCCACCAGCGGCGGAATGTACATGGCGAACCGGCCACGAAAGTTCTTCTTCAAGCCGTACCAACCACCAACCGGGTTGCTCGTCGAGCGAGCCCAGTCTTCGACAGTCCCCTCTTCCGTCTCCTGCTTCTCGTCCTTGCTTCCCAGCAGAATCCAGTCCCCGTTCTTCTTCAGCATCGCCACAAGGTCGTCGATGCACCGCAAGTCATAATGCAGCACCGTCTTTCCCACGGTACAGACGAGGATCTCCTGTCCGTCTTTCTCGTCAACATGCATCGTATACGAGCTTGTGCCTGGAGGCGTCATCAGTTCGAGCGGCTTGGCTTTGTCCCCAATCTTTTTTCTGTAATCGGACATCACACGTTCTCCTCAGTGTCCGCCTTGGATTCGGCAAAGCAAAAAACTAGTCTCGCAATAAAATTGCAACGAGGTCAGCGTAACACCTTGTTTCGTAAGCTCTCAATCGTACGCTCCCTCGGGATGGTCACCCAGCAATCGTCGCTGCCGCGAATTGCAGGCAGCCAAGACTTCCGGGTTAAATTGCCATTCAAGAAACGGAGCGAAATGTTGTGCCATCTCTCGTCGGCCGTAGTGGACTTGCAACAGATAGCGAACTTGATCAGAAGTTTGATTCTCGCTGCCGCTGTGCCATAGGTCGCTGCGAAAGAATAAGACATCACCCGCATTACACAGGACTGGCTGCAACAATCGATCACCCCAGGTTTTCTCAGAACGGGCCGGTTTCCGCCCTGCTTTGTGACTACCCGGTATGACGTGCGTAGGACACAACTCTTCCGTTTGAGGGCTGAGATAAAAATGGGCCGTACACAGAAACATAGGGACGCGGATTTCCGACGGAACCCCAGCAGCGGGCCATTCCATCGGCAGGTAATCCAGATGAAGTCCTACTCCGTGATGGCCCGGATGACTGCGCCAGGCCGTTTCGCCAATGATGTGACAGTTGCTGCCAAGTACACGCTCAGCAAGATCGATGACCCCTCTGCGGTCAAGAAAAGACAACCAGAACGGGTCACGATTAAACACATTCTTGTAATGGTCTGTTGCTCCTTCAAAATCCCAACCAATCGGTGCCATGCGGTCAATCCTATCGCGCGCGATCTTCATTTCTATCGGCAGAAGAATTCCCGGGATCAGAACAAACCCGTCAACATGCATTGCCTCAAGCATCCCGTCGACGTCCTCCCGATCATAAGTCGGAAGACGCTCGTAGAATTGTTTTGGTTCTGCAGATAAGGATTTACGTTTGATCGTCATTGTTGTTCCATTTGAACGAGTCATTCGATTTCGCAAATACCCTGATTTGTGCGAGACACTGTAATCTCTTTCGGACGGCAATTCGAAACACTTCACCATCAAAAGCGCTGAGAAGTTCAAAACAAGGTACGCAAAAATTGGTTTTATGAACGAAACAAATCTCGACGACGGGGAGTTATGACCGACCACATTCACGCTGAAGAAACCTAACGCCGAAGAAGACGCATTGATTGCGACTCTCGTCAAGAAGGCGGTAAGCTGATGACGCGGCTTGAGCACCTTCGCAACCGTTGAGCCCCCCTTTCAAACGAAGAACCAAGAACGAAGTTGTTCAGACTTGAACGCCTTCGCAACCGTTGAGCGCCTTCGTCAACCAGGGCAAGGAACGGATTTTAAGTTTTGAATTGTCTACACACGACCTTCTGAAAACCTCCTTCCGTCGCCTCAGAGTACTTGTGTCAAAATCTTTTCATTTTCGTGTTGTCGAATTTTCGTGCTTTCGTGATTGGCTTTCATTCAAAAATCACGGAAGAGAACAGGACCAAGAGGGTCACAAAAAAGCACGAAATCTCGAATGCACGAAAAAATGCCGCCGCCTTTTACGGTCAATCGACGAAGCCGCACGACCCACCCCATCGCTTCGACCAGACGACTGGGTGAGCCGTCAAAATTTATTCCGAATTGTCAAAGATCAACGTCGCGATAATCTCTCTCCGCCTCGACGACGCCCGAGTCGACATTCTCGCAGTCCGCCGTTTTGACCTGAAGTCCAGCAACGTTTGAAGAGATCGGCTGAACGCCGTCCCCTGCACCGCTGAATGCGGGCTAAGCAATCACAAAATTCCCACAAATCAACGTGCGACAACATTTTTACAACATATTTTGTTGGTTGTAAATAGAGGAAATAATTTTTAATGATTGGAAGGCGATCGCCCTCGCTGGAAACGGGTCAAGCTGGTTGGCAATCATCTTTGGCGCTGGCCTCCCCGGTTTACGATGCCTTGATCTTCGCGAGTTGATCCAGATACCAGACGGGGACTCGCATTTTACCAGCGGCTTGTCGAGCCCTGTCGAAGTCATCGGCCGTTATGCTGCCCGCACGTGACAGAAGTCGACATCGTTCAATCTCAAGTTGACAGCAGCGATGAAGCATCCCCTTGGGAGCAACGGCCGCCAGCTCACGTTCGAGAACGCCCACTGCAGCACCAAAGTCATTTCCAAGTTCATAATAGATTGCCATCGGGCGAGCACAGATTTCATCGCGGCTGTCGAGATGCTTCAGAATTCGCAGCCCCCGATGGAACGAACGGGAGGCACTTTGTTCGTCTCCCCATGCTCTTTGAGTGACCGCACGCCACATCCATGCGGACGAGAGTGTCCGATTAAAGTTGTCTCGTTTTTCTGAGCGCGTTGCCATGTCTTCCGCGTGGTCGGCGACTTCGTCGAGACGACCACGAGCGTAACAAATCCTGCACAGAATATATGTACTCCAGGCTCCGTGCCAGGAACTGATGTTTCGATTATTACTCCGATCAGACAAATCCAAGGATCGATGAGCCAACTCGTAGGCGTCATTCCACCGCTCGGTCTCGGCCAGGTACTCAATCCGCCGATAGTTGAGCACAAAGCGGTTGGACACGGGTTCTTGTGAGATCTGACTATCAAGATAAGCAAAACCGCGTTCAAGCTCGTCGCGGTATCCAATCGGATCAACTTGTAAGTAGGTATAAAGCACATTTGTCAGAACACTGACGCGTCGTGGATGAACGGCGGCCGCTGGCTTGCTGAAACGGACCATCAATTCCATCGCCAATGGCATCGCACGCGCAAAGTCATGCAGGTCAGAGGTGAGTGTACTGAGCCGTTCATCGTCAAAAAACAAAACAAACAACGGTTCGTTCAATCGCTGCGCTTCGTTCCGACCACGCGTCAGCATTTCATATTTCAGTTCCGGATTTGTCTCTCGAAATTCGAATGCTTCATAATATAAATCAGCCATTTGCAGACGGTCTAAGTCGTCCTCTTCTTGCCACAAGGCGACTTTCCGATTGAATTCTTCCCAGCAATCCGGTTCATTGCTCATCGTTAAATTAACTTTTCGAGAGATCGGCACCAGACGCCAAGGTCGTTGGTGGCAAGTGAAGCATCAAGCATCCGCCCACAGAATAACTTGGCGAAGTAGGCGATCGTTGACAGGGCTGCCTGCTTCCGTGCAATGGGCAACTCGGCGGATGTCAGTCGCTGGATCAGCGGACATGCAACGTTGATATACAACGTTCCTTCGAACTTCGACTGATCGACATGCGTATCGAGAAAATCCTGCATCAGCGTGGAAAAGCCCTCGGGCAACAGTCCTTGCTCAAGCGCCGATTTCGCGTCACGTGCCGACTCGGCGCCTGACGGATAGGTCATTACCGCCGGTAGATCAATCGGACCGAATGAGGATGCCACGGCAGTAAAACCAAGTTCCTCGCATAACTGAATCAATTCGTGAAAGTCTTCTGCGGGCGCCGAGTGCATCAGCGTTTCCAGATCGTCATCCAGCTGGACCAGACCAACTTCTGAATAATATTCCGTGTATCGCCTGATAAAAGATGCAACACCAAACCACGATGCATCGATGACCGGTACGTCCCGACCTTCGGCAAGGATCTTTTCCTGGAGAGATCCAAGTTCGCGGGTCGTGTAGTAGATGATGTTTCCCGATAATCGAAGATACTCAGGAAGAGTGATCCGGCCCCTGCTGGAGCGTAACGGGACCGAATCGGCAACCATCCGAAAGAAATCACTGTCCTTTGCCGCCCAGCCAAGAATGACGTCGTCATGTCCATGAGCGATTTTCCGCCAGATTGCGGGATTCCATCGGGCGAGTCGACGCAATCCATCACTGAGCTGCTCAACGATGATCTGGCGAACCGCTTCGAACGTGTCGTCCTGGTGGACCGCTTCGCGGGATGCGGTGGGCTGCAATGCCGGACAATCGATCACGCCCCGGACAAATCGCGCCCATGGCGGTAAAAGATCTTTGTCAGAATCACAAATCGCCATCCCACGAATCGAGACCGCAACGGTTCCGTATTCTTTGACGGAAACCACGGATTGAGCAGGTACGAACAGTAATCCGCGCAGCGGAATCGTGATCGTGTCATGACCAAGATCAACGACCCCGTCAGTCAGAGGCAGGATGACAAGTGGATCAGCTTCGCCAAACCGCCGCTTCACATAGTTGCGGCAAGCGGCTTGCTCGTCCGGCTCATCCCACGGCGGTGACCCCAGATTTGCCCGCCCTTCCATTCCCTGCACATGAATTTCGATCGGCAGGAAATCGGCGAACTCACGCACAGTATCGAGAAGTCTCTGCTCACGTAGCAAAAAATAAGCAGACGACTTAAGGCGAAGTTC
This sequence comes from uncultured Schlesneria sp., assembly GCA_903834925.1. Taxonomy (GTDB): domain Bacteria; phylum Planctomycetota; class Planctomycetia; order Planctomycetales; family Planctomycetaceae; genus Schlesneria. The sequence goes on along the minus strand of CAILLA010000218.1, from coordinate 29,626 downwards.
GACCGTCGTTCCCGTCTCCAAGCGAGAACCTGGTGACAATTCAAATTCCTCATCACCGGCAGAGAACCAGCGTAAAGCAGGCCCCGAACTGGAACGCGTTTCAACGGTCACTTCCGTCGCCAGAAGAAATGCAGAAAGAAATCCGATCCCAAATTGGCCAACGAGCTGTTGTGATTTCGAGGGATCTTCGACTGACAATTTTTTACGCAATTCACGCGTGTATCCCCGACCAATAACAGTGAGGTAATGATGAATTTCCTCTTCGGTCAATCCGCTGCCATTATCAACGAACCTCAATATACGAGCGTCTTCGTCAATCTGAATGTCGATTCGGGGATGATACGAGTCGTCCGGTTGCTCGACAGCACGACGCACACAGGAGTCGTGAGAATTCTGGATCAGCTCGCGCACACCGATTCGCTGAGACGAATAAAGGTGCTCGGCAAGGATCTTCAGCAATCCCGGTAAATGGAGTTTAAATTGACCTCGAGTTGTCATGTCCAGAAATCGCTATGAACAAAGATTTTTGATTCGCGAACGGAATGAGATCGAATGACCATTCTCCGTAATCGTAGCACATAGTCGATTCAACACAACGAATTGAGAAAGTCCATTCGTGGAAATTGCCTGCCTGGATTTAGAAACCAAGAGACTCAAAGCACTCGCTATTCTCATCAAACCAAAATTGCATCGATTTCTGTTCGCCAAGATTGCACCGCGAGGCCAAACCCGGTATGGCCGGGCTGGCCTCGTGGCGACAGAAATTCGTTACTGACGTGAGTTTAACCTCAATTGATCTCAAGCTTGGATTTCAACTCGGCGGCGGCGGGCGGCAAGAGTACCCAAGCCGACAACCGCTGCCATCGCGACGTTGGCAAACGTCGATGGCTCAGGAACAGAAGAACTGGGGGCCGTACCGAATTTGAAGTCGCTAATAATGACGATATTCGAACCCCCTGCTGTGAGTGTGAGAGAAAAATTAGTAAACGAAACAGTGTCGGCAAAACCCAGGAAGATGCCGCTGGGGGTAATCGTCGGAGTGAACGCGGTTGTTGTGTCACTTCCAAGCGTCACCGACTGGACTGTAACACCAGCGCCAGCGTAAAAGAAATCGAACCCCACTTCGGTCGCTGCGCTCGGCAAAACGACGGAAATCGTGTTCGACGGACTCGCAAGAGATTGAAGGCCATAACCGTAAATGGCGTCAGCCGAATTCAACGTCGAATACTGCACTCCGTTACTATCAGTATAGGGTAGCGCGTGATTTCCAATACCATTCAAGGTCGATGTGGTCGCTCCAGTGACCGAAGTGATCTGCGAGATGGTTCCGGCGCTGGCCATTCCAGCGATGAGCACGGTGAACAACGCGGCGATTCCGATGCGATACATGACGGACACTCCCATTAGTTTGTGACACACCAAAGGACAGCGATAGCTGACCTCGGATACTCGCCCCCGGCAAACTTCTGCTGGTGGGTTGCGGGAGCAAACTAATCATGCCTGGTCGAGTTGTCTAGTACATGCCGTGTGCAACTCGTGTTTATGTATACGAGATGTTATTTAGTTATAATAAATAAAATAACTTTCGCGTGATTTACTCACGAGTGATACGACGTGAGGCGGGGGGATGATTTCGAAGACATTGGGATTCGTGTAGTGGCTGGTTGACATGCTTTCCACCTTGGCTTGCCCAGGTGGGAGCAAATTTGGAAACCAGACAACGCCCCCTCCCAAGCCTCTTCATTCTTGCTTTCCACCCTGGCTTGCCCAGGTGGGAGCGAATTTGTTGGTGGGTCGACAGCCGTCCACATTACTTGAATGGAAGTCGCGTTTGGCGACCAAAAACGGTCATGTCGATTGCGAAACGGCATTCTGCGGAGCTTGTCTCGGTGGTTGCCAGTCTTGGTGGAATGACGCTCGTAAGTCGCGCAACCAAATTCGCTTCCACCTGGACAAGCCAAAGTGGAAAGCCAAAACAAGGACGCGTCTCTTCCGGTGTTTTCTGTTTGCCAGATTTGCGCTCACCAGCCCAACCCTTAGTGGAAAGCCGGTCATCACACCGCGACGCAAATCCCAATAATTTCCAAATCCTCCCTGGGTCGGGTCAATTCGCTACGGCATTCGATTCATGGTCAACTAAAATCAGAAGAGCCTCTTCACATCAAAATCAGATCTCGATCAAAAAGTTCACCCGACTTCGCGCGACTTCGACCATAAATACAAATACCGTTGAACAGAAGTTAACGAAGGAAACAAAGGAATACGGAACGAAGCATTCACCCCGAGCTGTCCGGACAGTTCTGGCGGCATCCTCCTTGCCTGCTATTCTCTTCACTTCGTTCCCTTCGTTTCCTTCTGTTCAAAAATCTTTTCTTCCGTTCCGCCTTAATCTCGCAGCTAAGAAATTTGGTGTCAAAGTTCGATCAAGTTCGATCGACTTCGACCATTCCTCGTAATTCATAGGGTTTTGACGATCGTTTCCGCGCGTTTTTTGGGGTGTTCGAGTTCGATCAAGTTCGACGCAGTTCGATCGAGTTCGATTATGTCGTCGGCTTTCCGACGGTCTCGTGACTGTCCCACGTACAGATGCGACCGCACCCTCCTCCATACAAACAACGAATCCATCACGGAACACCATGCGCCTCAAGTCCACGCCTGAGCAAGCCGATTAAAATTTGTTTCCAAATTGTCAAATATCAAAATCGTTGTGGTAAATCACTGAGCCGAAGCGGCTCAGAAAGTTGATCGGAGTAAGTGGAAAGCCGCTACAAGCGGTCCGCCAGGAGCTACCGCTCCATGAACCCGATGAACTTTGGCGTCACTTACGACGTCAAGTTCCTCAAGAGTAGACCAAAACAAGAAATTGTTGCCCTGATCTTTCCGCTCTCAGCTTTCTCCGATCAAATCTCTCGCCGCCCCGGCGCCCGGGATTCTTCTCATCTGAAATCCCTCACCCCATAAAACACAACATACGACAAATAAATTACGTGTTTTCAAGTCGTATGTAAATAGAAAAAACGAAATATTTTCTTAACGTTTGGAAGGTGCTCGTGAGAATCGATTTTCCAACCGCGTCCGCTTCATTCACCGCTGACCGTTGACCTGATCAGGCCATGGGGCGTTTTCCGCCCCTGAATACGAGCCAAAGACAAAAGAAAAGCCCCTTTCGGGGAAGCCGAGAAGAGGATTTGAACACTAATTTTCGCTAATCTGCACTCATCCGGAAAAGATAGGAAAAGATTCTGTACCAATTCCTTCGTTTTTTCTGATTAGCGAAAATTAGTGCAGATGAGTGTTCCAAATCTCTTGGTTTAACGAAGCACTACGCTCGTCATTTCCCCGACATCCAATGGTGAATGCAGGTGATCATTTTGAGATCGTCGCTTGCATGGGCTTTACAAGCGTCAGCTTCGCTTCCCCCGTGACGGGCAGGCTGCGCGTATCGAGCGTTGTGGCTCGGATTGTGAGCGGTGCGAGATCTGTCGCAGGCGTTTGCTTGTCGATCGCAATCGCCAGAACTCCTTCGTTCTGGCCTGATTCGAGAGTCGGCGATGAAACCGACAGACCACCAACACCTTTCGGAATGATCAGTTCCACCTGAACCGGCCCCGCGATTCCGGGACTGCGCTGAATGCGAAACGGAAGATTCAGTCTCTCGCCGGGAACCGCCGTCAACGTCGAATGTGTCAGTTGAATGCTGAGTTGGCCCGTCGCGACGAGTGCAATCATTTGATTGTGCTGGTCGTTGGAACTGTAGCTGATCGTATGCGGCGTTCCGTCGGCATCTGTCGTTACTCCTGTGATACACAGAGTCGATCGGCAGGTCCGTCCTACTTCCATCCACGATGGAAGCGTCACGGCGAATTCAAAGTCCGATTCATTCGCAGGGACAACGACGGGACTCGCCGTGACACCCTGAAGATGGCGGCCCTGCCGGTCGGCGAGTTGCACTTCAATCGGTCCCGCAAATCCGTTTCGCTCGATGCGGTACTTGCGGACGTAGACGCTGCCGCGCGGGATGTATTTCGATTCAAACTGTCCGACGAATTTGAACGGCGTCGAAATCGCAACCGAGATCCACAACCGGCTATCAGTATCGACGACCGAGACCGCATCGGGGCCGGTCGAGGTCGCCAATGTCGTCGCGAATCGTTTGATCGATTGATCGCCAACCGTCGCCGACCCGCTGACTCGCAGTGCCGCAACAGTCGCACGCGCTTCCTTGTCCACCTTGAATGTGATTTGCAGCTCGTTCGCATTGGCCGCGATCACCGTTGGCGAAGTGACCGTCACACCGTTTGGCAATCCCTCAAACGCCAGTTCCACGGGCGATTTGAATCCGGGGCTACGGTCGATTGTCACTTTCACGTTGGCCGACTGGCCTTGTTCAATCGTGATCGAATCGACAGCGAGCTTCAACGCAAAATGGACACTCGTGGTATCAGTCACTCGAATGCGATACGCGAATCGCAGGTCACCTCGGGATGCCAGTCGATCCCGAATCGCCAGTCGATACTCCCCATCGGCAGGAGCGGTCCAGCGCAATCGAGCATCCGTCAGCAGTCCCGGCGAATCATCGACTTCCTGAATCGTTTTTCCGTCAACGTCAGCAAGGCGAATGACGGGATCAAGCGGCGAACCACAGCGCGCTGCATGAACGTCAAAATCGAGTTCCTGTCCCTTGCGAGCAGTGAATTTCCACACGTCTTCCTCGCCAGCCGACTGAATCCTGCCGTTGAAAACCGCCGGAACCGCAACGATCTGGCCATCAGACGATTGGTCCTCCCCTTCTCTTTCCTGGACCTCATCCAAATCATCCAGTTCGAATTTGGCACTGCCGAATGATGTTTGATGATCGGGTAATCGAAATGTGGTTTCGCTTCCACTTGTCGGAACGGTCCAAGTAATTTCTTTTTCATGCAGGTTGACGCCGTTCAATTGCAGTCGAGTCGATGATCCACGACGTCCGCCAAGCGGGTAAACGGAATCGAGAAACGGGCCGGTTGTCACCGTCAGGCGATAGACGTGATTTTGAAACCCCTGATACGCGACATCGTGGATGCGAACGTGATATTCGCCCGTGGCCGGAATCGTGTACCGAAGGACCGGAGTGACGTCACCGGTGGGGATGCTTTCCGCCAGCTTCTGGCCTGCGACATCAAACAACGAGACGCACGCGTCAAGGGGCGAGCCGAACTCGGACGTCGCCACGTGGCACGTCACGATCTGTCCGGCGGTCGCTGTAAAAGACCATGTATCAACATCTTCCCTTGGAAAGATGCGACCGTTAATCGTGACCGGCAGTGTCACTGGCACGGCGGGCGATGGGTCCTCAACTTCCTGCTCGACCACTTCCGGGAAATCACCAACAATAAATCCCCAAGGAGCGGTCACCCCCTGTGATGTCGCGAGTCTCCACCCCCGCACCCCAACGCTGGCGGAATCATCGATCTTTAAAGCGACGGCATAATCTTTTGGATAATCTTCTCGCTGCTGCGAGGGAGGCTGCGGAATCAACGGGCCTTCGAACCAGATGGTTTCGGTCCGGCTGATCGTGGCTGGCGACGCAATCCCCTCACCCGACCAGAAAAGCTTAGGAGCGTCATAAAGGTTACAACCACCGATTCGTGCCTCGACGACGGTCCCTCGTTGTCCCCCCGCAGGAAAGATGTAACCAACCAACGGCTGGTCGGCACGGGCATCCCCTGTCGAGAAAACCCAGAGTATAAAGGTCGTTACGAGAGCACGGCGTTTGAAACCCGATGACATGAAATTCCTTCCCATTCATTAGCTCGACGCGCAAGTTTTGAAGTTGCGCGGTTGAGGTTTCGAGAACCGGTTTCGGACGGGCGAATTTGGAAAACGTCGGGATTGACGTACCGGTTGGACGTCAAAGGCTTTCCACCTTGGCTCGTCCAGGTGGGAGCAAATTTGGAAACCAGACAATCCTACCACACCTACGTACGTATCCTTGCTTTCCACCCTGGCTCGTCCAGGTGGGAGCGAATTTGGCGCGGCATAGGAGAATGATCGTTTGCAAACGCGGCTTCCTTCTTCGCAAGGTGGATGGACGCCACGACTGGTGACCAGAAAACGAGACTGAATTAGTGTCAATGCAACCCGCCGAGCTTGCCTCATTGGTCGCCGGGATTGGTGCGATCCAGTTTGGGTGTCGTGCGACCAAATTCGCTCCCACCTGGACAAGCCAAGGTGGAAACCCAAAACAAAGACGCTGCTTTTCATGCATTTTCTGGTTTCCAAATTTGCTCCCACCTGGGCGAGCCAGGGTGGAAAGCTTGTCATCCAACGCCTACGCATATCCCGGAGGTTTCCAAATCCGTCGTCCTCCGAAACCTTTAAATGGAATTCTTGATTTCACTCCCGATATCGAAAGTGCGCAACTTCAAAACTTGCGCGTCGGGCTGACGTTTCATGGTGTTCCAGACGTCCTTAACAAATTCCAATTCACACCAGCCCACTGATGACCTTGCCGCTGTTGGTGATCTTGACTGGTCTTCCTTCGGGGGTATGAAATTCTTCTTCGGGGTTGATCCCCAGGCAATGGCAGATTGTCGCCACCAGATCCGCAGGTCCGGTACTTTCACCAACCGGCTTTTCGCCGTGAGGATTGGTCTCACCCACAACCAATCCGTTCCGGATTCCACCGCCGCTCAGCAAGAGACAGTTGGATGGTCCCCAATGGTCGCGACCCGCATCCTTATTCACTCGCGGTGTCCGACCGAATTCCCCCATCACCACGACCATTGTTTTTTCGCTCATTCCGCGATCGTGTAGGTCTCGCAGCAGCGTCGATAGCCCTCCGTCGAGATGGGGCAACAGGTCCTTCTTCAAAACGTTGAAATTGTCGAAATGAGTATCCCAGTTCGTATGATCGATCGTGACGCAGCGGACCCCCGCTTCCACCAGGCGCCGAGCCATTAGACACGACTGGCCCATCGAATGTCGACCGTATTCGTCGCGTAGCGATGTCGACTCGGCCTCGATGTCGAACGCCTGTTTTGTCTGTGACGAGACCATCAGCGAAAACGCCTTCTCGCGAAACGTTCTTGTCGTGTTGACGTCAGCATTCGCTTCCGCTTCACGCGATTGCGCATACCGGTCGACTGTCTGAAGCAGTTCTCGACGCGATCCCAGCCGCGACGAGTCGACAGAGATGGGTGGCAACAGATCCGGCACAGAAAAGTCGGGCGAGTTCGGATCGGCGTCGACGACGAAGGGAGCTGCCGTTGGACCCAGATAGGCCGGGCCACCCGACGGATGCATACGCGGCAGGCAGACGTACGGCGGAATCGATCCGCGCGGCCCCAGCGTTTTGGCCACAATCGAACCGATCGAAGGGTACTGGTTATTCGGCTTCAGGTTCGGGTTGAATCCCGCTCGCGCGGCGTAACCTGTGAGCATCCAGTGGTCTGCCGGTCCATGGTTGGAATCGGAGTGCGTGAAGGATCTCAACAGGGAAAACCGATGAGCCTGCTGCGCCAATCGTGGCAAGTGTTCGCAAACCTGCATACCGGGGACGGTGGTCGAGATCGGATCAAATTCACCACGAAATTCGACCGGAGCGTTCGGCTTCAGATCCAGCGTGTCGATCGTGCTGAGTCCCCCCTTCAGAAAGAGGACGATCAGCGACACATCGTCGCGCCCCTTCGGCGGTTTTTCCTCTGCGGCAGCCGCGGCCTGTCGACGCAGCAATGCGTCGAATGTCAGGCCGAATCCCGTCCCGGCCGCGACACCGATTCGCATCGCAGCTCGTCGAGTTAATCCATCGCAAAAGTGTCGTTGCATGTCGTTCCGATCCGTTGCCAGGTCGAGTGTGGCCAAGGTGTCGACGCACGTCGACCGATGCCATTCAATAGTACTGCTAACGTTTTGTTTCTTCGCGCGCCGCGAAGATTTTCTGCGGGAGGGCGAGGGTCCCGCCGAGCCGCGACGTAGGTACACGCATCGACTCAGCGGCTCGGCAGGGGCCTCGCCTCGCCCTGATGAATAGAACGGAAGATGCGATGTTTGCGTTGTTGATAAGGAAAAGCCTTTGTAAGAGAAATCCGCGAAAAGGGTGGCACGGTTTTACCGTCTTCGGTAAGGCCGTGCTCTTCGGAGACTTTATTAAACCATGAAGACACGGCCTTGTCGAAGACTCCAAAACCGTGCCACCCCGTGTTTCGGCCGCTTTTCCGTTCAAAAAGCGCAAAAGTATTACCTTACGCCGGTTTGGCACTTTCATCAGGCCAGCCTCACCCTCCCAATGAGTTGCGGGCAACGCCCGCGCTGTGCATTCAATGGTTAAACAAAAACTCCAGACTGTTCATCAGCGCCCAGCCAAGATCTTCAATAGCCTGCCGTCGACGGTCGGAGCTTCCCGTTTCCAGCCCCCCCGCCCCGGTACTTCCGGTCGAAAGATGCTTTTTCGCGGCCGCACTCTCAGACTCATTCGGCAGACGAGAGACAAATGCCAGGTACAATTCGTCAATCACCGCTTGATCGTCCTGAGCGTACAAGCGATGTAGGGCGGTCAGACGACCCGATGCGTGAGACAGTTTCGATTCCAGGTTGGGTGAATTCTGACCGTGCAGGACTTGCGCCACGCTCGGGCTGGCGACTCGTTCACAGTCGCAAACAGTCGTTCGCGTCGGCCGGCCCGTCGTCGTCAGGAAGTAGTGGGAAACCTGGCTGTCCCACAATTGGACCGCTCGCGAACCTGCCGCCACGCCGTCAAACTTTTCAGCGACACCCGTCGCATCGCAAATGGCGTCGAGCATCACTTCTGCTTCGAGACGGCGAAACAACGCACGTGAATAATTCTGCTCGTCGCGCGAGTTCGTATCGTTGACGAGGGATGACCCCTGGTAGGTTCTCGAACGGGCGATCACACGGATCAAATGCTGAAAATCGAACGCATGATCAATCAATTCCCCGGCGAGTGCATCAAGAAGTTCCGGATTCGTCGGCGGGTTCGTGGAACGAATATCGTCGATCGGTTCGATCAAGCCGCGCCCCATGAAATGAGCCCACGTCCGATTCGCAATGTTCTTCGCAAAGTACGGGTTTGTCGGCGAAGTCAGCCAATCCGCTAAAGCCGTACGACGATCTCCCGAAGGATTCAATGCAGGCATCGGCGTCGCGAGAGGATGAGCAAAGATCGCGGCACCGGTTCGGGGATGGTTGGTCAGGTCGTTTCGGACCGCGAGCAGTGACTCGCCGCGTGGCGTCGCTTTATAACCGAGCGGTGTAAAAAACGCCTGCATTCCGTAGTAATCGTCCTGACTCCATCGATCAAACGGATGGTGGTGGCACTTGGCACAATCAATCCGAATGCCAAGCAGTGCTTGCGACAGCATGGCCGCCGAGTCCCCCGGGTCCTTCGCAACCTTATAAAAATAACCGGCGGGATTATCGGCCAGGGGACCATCAGCAATCAGCAACTCACGCGCGAACCGATCCAGCGGTTTGTTGGCCGCAACACTGTCGCGAATCCACTTGTAGTAGGCATACGCACCCTGATGTCCCAGCACCTGCCGATCGACACGAAGCCAGTCGGCCCACTTGAGCGCCCAGTAATCAGCCGTTTCGGTCCGTTTGAGCAACCGATCAACCAGCCTGTCTCGCTTGTCGACGCCGGTTTCGGCCAGGAACTGCCGAACTTCAACGGAAGTCGGCAGACGCCCCATAATGTCGAGTGAGACTCGACGCAGGTAGGTGGCATCGTCGCAAATCGGCGATGCCACGATATGCAGTTTCTTCAGTTTGGCATCAACCAGCTGGTCAAGAGCCAGTGCCGGAGCAGTTTCAAATCCCGCTGCCACTTCACCGGCATTCATTCGAGGAACCAACGCAGAAAAAACAGCAATTGATTCCAGATAAGCCGCCATCACAGCAACATCACCGGGCGTCTCTTTCACCGTCACCAACCCCCGCTCATCAACCTCAGCCACCGCTTCACGATTGGACTGGAAACGAGCATGCCGAGTGACGTCCCGTTCAGACCCGTCCGAGTACGCCGCCACAACTTTCAATTTCTGTGAGTCATGAAACGCCATCACTCGTTCCGCCGGCTCGATCCGAAGGCTGATCACATGCGGGGCATCCTTCGAACCAATCGGCACGCCAGCCGCGATCCAGTCTCGCAGCAGCCCATATTCGAACGAGTCACGCGGAATCCGAACCCCACCCCCATGGGGCGATCCCCCCGAGATCTTTTTCAACAACAGGCTCTGATCGGGAATCGCGGTATCAACCCGCCGCCCACGCGATTCTCGCGTCAAAGCGACATAATCGGCATCAGGATCGAATCCAAAAACAGACAGCCGAAATCCATTCTGCCCCTCAGCCTTGCCGTGACACCCTGAAGAATTGCATCCAAACCGACTGAAGATCGGAATCACGTCATTAGCAAAATGAGGCTCGGTTGAGACAAGTCGATCTTGAGCACCAACGGTCGAAACCATTGTTACCAAAAGGCCAATCACCGATTCCATGCCAAGTCGGGTTTTCAACAGGAAGGCTCATTCAGAGGAGAATCAGGGAGTAAGCATCCATCAATAAACATGGATGTTACCAGCGAATCCGACAACCCTCAACCCGATTTCGAAGTTCGGCGGTCGAGTTCGGCGAAATCTCAACCCCCGTAGCATGGGCTTCAGCCCGTGCGAAATAACGACTGGTCCCGCTTGGAAGCCATTGATCACAGATGCCGTTGATCACTCATGGCACAACGTCTATTTAACACGTTTTAACACGTTGATTCGCAATCTCTTTAAGGTCGTCGAACGTCGCAATGTGAATTTTGTCCTCAAAATTCTTCCAAGAGAAAAGCATCGGAACAGGATTCTTGAAAACGGTCCATCCTTCGATTTGGACCGAAAGGTCAACTTGCAGCGTCTCACAAACAGTGCGTTTATGAGCATTAAGAATCTCCAAACGATCGAGGTGTTTGCGTAAGTCGTCTTTTCTTTGCTTCCTCCCATCTTGACGAATTTGACCTCGAAAATCTCGCAATTGTTCCGCGAGCTCTCCAGCAGTTTTTGCGGAATAGAGATCTTTACATTCCATCATCAAGAGTCGTTGTTGCACCGCGTGCCACGCAACCACATCAACATCGCCATAGTCCGGATTCTTACCGCACTTTGCCAAGGTGCTGACGTTTTGTTCCGTCCAGCACACCCACCCATAAGTTCGAAGTTCACCAGCGACCGATTCTGCGAACGAGTGTCCTCTCTCATTTATCCGCAAACCATGCCACTTTCTCATCGCATCAGTTCGGAAGTGACGAGATGGAAATGTTCCTTCGAAATAGTTTTCAACAACATATGCGATGCACTGCCGAATTAATCCCGGCGCAACTAGAAGTTGGGGATTTGGCTGCTCGTTTAGTTGGAGAATCGGCCTACGAATCAAAGATAACTGGCGTCGATATCGCCAAATTTGAACGTCTTTCGGGTCATACGCCGTAGGAACTGATTGATAAGCAGATCGTGGCCTCAAAGAGAACGAGTCGAGAATCCGTTCTGTCACACTCGGCTCCGTACTGCACCCCGTAATTAGGCTGTTTTTCGTTATGGAAAAGACTGCGCAGGCCCTGTCGATTCCGATGTTTTCTAAACTATCTATGAAGATCGCAATATCTCGGAGATCAAAGCCAAATTCTTCTTTCCAAGCGTCTTCAAACCGCGAATCGAGCGTTTCACGAGATTTCTCGACTTGCAGGGGTTGGTAATTATCCTGAAACCTTTCGACTGAGTCTGTGAGCCGCTGCTTGCTGTGCTTCAATGAGAAGGGCATCAAGACGTCGCTACGAAACTGAGTGTTCGCTTGAATGTCACCCATTGCAGTGATCGTTAAATTTGGCGGCATGGCGTCGAGGTGAATCGCATCTGACCAGCCGCCGAGTTCCGCGATTGCAATGATCAAAGTCATCATTCGCATAAAATCCAGCCTACCTGGAACTATGCCACCCGACGAAGCAGCCTCGCAGATCGCAATCTCGGCGATAATTTGACTTGGAAAAATCACTGAACTTTGATTACCGTCTTTTCGGGCGATGAAATCGAGCGTGATATTTGGAGCATTGCGAATCGCCAAATTCGCTTTCGCTGTCTTCGTCCAACGCCGACGCGCGAATATTGCTCGTTCATGATTAAGTAAGGCCATTTCCACGAGTTTTTCTCGATCAAAATGTTTGACCAATTCGCACAATTCCGACTCCAGAACTCTGACGACGGAATTCAGAAATCGTGTCGACTGTCCCTTGGACCGAGTTGAAAACCGCCCCCTATCACGTGGCTCAACACGAAACGCCAATCCTACGCGCAGCACAGCGGAGTCCGACTCGTCTATTTCAATTGGCGGATCTCGCAACGTACGGGATACATAGTCACGAAAGCTTCTCGCATGAAACGCGTGCAAGTGTCTGGCGTGCTCATTTGGGACGATTTGCGCCAGAAGAGATTTGAACTCTCGCTCCGAAAGATTAGCAGATACCAGATCGAGAATCGCAAAACAAAGCTTTTCAACTAGAATGGATTCCGAAATGTTCGTTGCGGCTTGCAATCCATTTTCAAATGCAACCCCGACAGTGAGCCGTATCGATCCATCGCGCGATTGATCGACAACAATCGACTTTCGAATTTCGGTGACGGCGGGGATTGGCTGCGTCGGTCCGTCACCTACGCAACTTGAAAAGTTGACAGCAATACAGATTGTTGTCGGAAATCCGACTGTTATTTGCTCGATAGCCGGAACGATGCGTGGGATCCATGTCTTCAATGTCTGCCATCGCTCGTAGAGTACGTCATGATTGGGGCCGGTCACCACACACCACCAGTCAGTGTTGTGGGATCGGTAAATAAACGGAATATCACCACCTACGGCAATTTGTTCGGGCATGTAAATCGGCAAATCGGCGTCCGATTCAAAGAAAGAATCATTTAACTTGCGACAATGCACGATTCCTTTGAGCGGGTGCCGAATTCCAAGTCGATCAGATTCTAAAGCTGAGCCGGCGCGAAGATTCAACAGCGAATTCGTGGGAAGTTGTAGAATTCCACCGAGACGAAACTCCTTTGGCATGCGCGCATGTGGTAGGACTTGCCAATCGTTCGACTTCATCCATCCAATTAAATTAAGTAGTCCGTTAATATTGAAGAGCTTAACCCCGGATGCTTCTAAACGCTCGAACGCCTCAAGGATCTTCCATAATTTGATGAGGTCGAAGTTCCTCGTCCAGCCGAGTGTGACAAGATCGGGAGCGCTCATCGCATGCACTGACCACTTATCGCCGAGATCTGGGATCGGAAGAACTCCTCCACGTCCAATCCCACACCCAATAATTAACGTTAGTCCCTTACGAAAACCTTGTTGTTTTTCGGCATGTTCCATGGCGCTGGCAACAATGTCGTACACAGCGTTCGCATGCTTTGACTGGCCATCATTGATTCCGGCAATTCCGGTGCTCTTTATGTTTTCGAAATCGTCAAGTATCAGGAGCGTGTGCACGTAGCGGCCAGTATCAATGTGCTCTATGCATTCTGCAGTTATGGGCGCAAACCCAGCGAATTGCGATGGATATTGGCGAGGGAGACCGAAATCAGGAGTGTGCCTAAAGAGCTTGATGTACAAACTTCCTAACAGCTTGATCAGTGCGTCTCGAAATCCACCTTCTATAAAACGACGCGTCAAATACATCCGAATCGCGTAAGTCGATGCCGTCGGGAGCGCGAATGCGATTCCGGTGTTTACGACGATCAATGGGAGTTGTTGAAGAGGGGAGGAACCAATCGGGATTTCTGAAAGCTTCTCGCGCCATTCATTGGTTAGAATGAAATCGTCCAATTCCGACATCTTTATTCCGAGTTGCTCCAATTGAGCCTCAGTGAATACGAGTCGTTGTGGTACGGCGGTCGATATGTCGGTAGCGTCAATATGCTGTGCCGGATACTCTTTTCCCACTGTATATCGTTCGAGAGTAAAACGATGACAAACCTCATCCGACAACTTAAGTAAGGCGTGCGTGCTGTCTCGCAATTTCACGAAAATCTCGCCATTTGGAGTCGTCGCAAGGACATCGAGGAATCGCTGCAGATAAAATCCTCCAGACTCCCAAGTCCCTTCGAGAACGCGAAAATTGCCGCGATCGGTGACGACCAGATTCACGAAGACATCTTCAATCGGGTCTTCCCGAGTGCCACATCGCCCAGTTCCGAGGTCATCAAAACACTCTTGGGCTTTGTCCGGTAACATCTTGCAGGTACCGTCAGCAGCTGTGAGAGATAGATGAATAAGAGCCTCGAGCCGCACACAATTGGCTTGGTATTTTGGGTTCAGAAGTAATGAAGCAAAAAGTAGGGTCGCGTCTTCCGGGTTGGTCTGTGAAAGTATCCGCTTCGTCGTAGCGTGTTCAGTTAGTAGCATTGATGGCGTCGGATCCGTGGTGCCGAAGGCCAGAAACTCCTGCAATCGAATTTGATCTTCAACTTCCATGGGACGATCCTTTTGTATTTATCTCTTCCTGACACCCAATTGACTGTTTTAGTTCGCGTTTGGCACGAGTCCCCGCCCGCTACACAGCGTGGAGCCCCAATACAAAGGTACGTAACGGGCCTTTGCCTTTGCGACCGAATCAGAAATTCTCTTACGGTAGACAATACACGATTCCAATTGACTTTCGCGCCAATCTTCCGACAATTCAAACATTATGAAGACTGAGACTGCACCCACGATTGAAGAGGACACCAAGGTCGTCACGGACGCGTTCCTGGCTGGTCGCCCTGTGCCCGCTGATGTCGATGCCCGTATCGCGGAACGTGCAGCAGAAGCCCGCGAACGAATTTTCCGAGAGCAGGGCGAACTCGACATCGCTGTCCCTTATATCCGTCAATCTCGTGAAACTGGTCATTGATGCCAGCATCGGCGTGAAGACAATCCTTCAAGAGCATAACTCTTCGAAGGCATTGCAACTTCGTGACGACTTCCGTCACGGGATTCACGAACTCATCGCTCCTGACTTATACTTCCTGGAAATCGGGAATGTTCTGGTGATCGCTGCGCGCAATGGGAAAATTCCCGCAAAAGATCTCACGCTTTTCTACGGCGATCTGATTCGTCATCAGCCCATCATTTGCCCCTCATCATCGCTCTTCCCGCGAGCTTTCCAAATCGCCTCTCAGATTCGCGTAAGCATTTACGATGCGACTTACCTTGCCCTGAGTGAAGAAGAAGGCTGCCCTCTTCTGACTGCCGATTCGAAGCTGGTCAATGCGGCACCAGGTTTTTCATTCCTGTCTCTCGACGATCTTTAACTCCTGCTCCTGATGAAATCGCCATTTTTCCTGTCATGAACCACGGCTTCGGCGAGGAAGCAGACGATTGAGAGCCGCCATATTGGTTTCCCACGCGCTTCCGCTCCATGTACCAAAAAACCTTGGCGGCATTTCCAACGTCAAGTTGCTTAAGAGTCGAAAGTCGCAATCCAAACGAGACCCCACCCCCTCCTCAGTTTGGTCCGAATACAAGGGTGGTTAACGGGCCTTTGCCTTGGTGGCCGAATCAGAGACTCACTGACGGCTGACGATCACAGAAAATTTCAAAACTGTATCGATCCAGGGTGCCACGGTTTTGGAGTCATCGACAAGGCCGTGTCTTCATGTTTCGATCACGCGTCCGAAGAGCACGGCCTTACCGAAGACGGTAAAACTGTGGCACCCATTTTCGTGGCGTTCTTTGGCTGAATTAGAGACTCGCTTACGGCTGATGATCTTAACCGCGTGCCCTCTGGAATGGTGCCGCATGTCAAGGTGCTGCTTGCCAATCTTCGATTTGCAATCCGGGAACGCGACCGAATTCTGATGTGTTGTGGGTAACGAGTATCAAGCCTTCGGCAATTGCGATCGACGCAATGATCAGGTCGTTTGGGCCGATCGGAGTTCCAAGGTTTTCAAGATGGGCTCGAATTCTTCCGTAGATTACGGCGGCGGAATCCATGAACGAAAACGATGGAAACAAATCGAAAAATGCACTTAGTCAGGCATGGTTCCGAATGTAGTTGGCGCTTCGCTCGGCTCCATACAAGAGTTCTGCTTTTACGACAGAACATAATGTGATGTCGCCCGTACGCGCAAGAAGCCGACTTGTGATGCTTCCTGCGTTTTTACCTCGCAGATGTGCGACGCAAGCGTTCGTATCGAGCAGGTATTTCATCAGGGCAACGCGTCTCGCTTTTCATAATCGCCCTGCGGATGCCTTTTGAATGTCGGGTCTGAAATACTTCCCGCAGTGGCAAGTATGGCCTGTTTCCGCTCTTCGTCGGTCATTGATTTGGACAATCGTTCCACAACGACCCGGACTTCGCAGTTCGCGTCTGCGTGACCTAATGGAATCGACAAATTCAATACGCCGTTGGCATCGGCTCTCGATTTCAACTCGATGGACGCCATGAAAATCTCCGTTGTTGACGATGCCCGTTTTGCAGAATGTTTCCGTACTGATCGTACCGATATTTGCCCCTCAAACGGAAGTGCGAATACGTTTTCGGTGCATGCCGTTTCCAAACCCGGATATCCGATCGAAGTGCTTAACGTTGAACGCCAAGAAATGCGATACAAATGCTGGTGTCGACGAGGATTGTCATTATTCGTACAGGCCACCGCTACAAAGGGCCGAGTCGGGGACCGACACGCCGCAATCGACAGCAGCACATTCCAATGGCACAGTTGGCCCCTGTGGGATGACTTTGCTCCTGATAAAATTGCCTTAGTTCATGTCATGAATCGCGCCTTCGGCGGGAAATTAGAAAGTTGAGAGCCGCCACATTCGGTTCGCCGCGCTTCCGCTCCATGTGCCAAAAAACCTTGGCGACACATCCCACGTCAAGTTGCTCAGGAGTCGAAAGTCGCAATCCAAACGAGACCCCATCCCTTCCACTGTTCGGACCGAATCCAAGGGTGGTTAACGGGCCTTTGCCCTGGTGGCCGAATTAGAGACTCACTGACGTTTGATGATCTGGAAATTTTCAAAACGGTATCGATCCGAGGTGCCACGGTTTTGGACTTCTTCGGGCCTGAAACTTGACTCATTGAGTCAAGTTTCAGGAATTTTGCAAAAGTAGCCATCATCGCTCCGCGTGATGAGCATGCGTCGGAAACGATTCAAACGTTGCCGACGCATCGGGACAGATATTCCGTTTGAATTTCTGATTTGAGAACATGCGGATTGGAATTTGGTAGGTTCTCGAACAAAGCTCATCACGCGGAGCGATGATGGCTACTTTGGTCTGAGGCAAAGCCTCACTGGAGTCTTCGACAAGGCCGTGTCTTCATGATTCGATCACACGTCTGAAGAGCACGGCCTTACCGAAGATGGTAAGACCGTGGCACCCATTTTTGTGGCGTTTTGTCGCCGAATCTTGCTCGCTTGTGTCTGATGATTGCCAAAGCGGGAAACGAGTCGACTTTGACTGAGTGACATCGCGTGGTCGATGCGTTCACGTTCCGCCAGTTCTAAGCGCCGCAGCGCGGCGACCGAGTCGAATCCGTCAACGTTTCGCCGCCTCCCAATCGAGAATGGAACGGGATCAATTGCAACAATTGGCTTGGACGTCCAATCTCGGTCGCCCCGAGGGGGCTTTTTGTTTGTCTTGATTCGGCGAAACCTGGTGCCGAAACTGCCCCAGGCTCTACTCGGTCGCCGCTCTGCGGCTTACGCATGCGGTCCGACGCTAGCAGCGTCGGCCACGTGGGCGACGCTGCCAGCGTCGGATGTGTTCAGCAAAACGATAAAGGTTTCCGATGTAGAAGGTTTCTGCCGATTGCGGTGGCAAAGGACTTTTGCTTTGTTGGATTGGACATTGAGGCTGCTGGCAAACCAGGTTCAAAGCCTCATCAATCGCTGCCAAATGATGTGGAATTATTGCTGCTGCCTGATCTTGAGGATCTGCGACTGAATTCCTTCGATGGTCTTACCCATCTGTGCGCTCAGACCAATCTGGCGAACGGAAAAGTCACGGAAGGTCATCAGGTGTTTCTCAGCGATCCCCACAATGGGTGTGAGTACCCAGGTTTTGTGTTCCGCGTACTGACGGTTCACATCGCCGGTTTGACGTTCGAATGGGTCCATGCGGAGATTGGTGATCATCGGGCGACCAAGTCCGATCAATGGATCATCCCAGTGCCCCCCTTCCTTGATTGAGAAGCTGACCTTGAACGAGTCATAACGGATCGCCGTGAGCACAGTCTCGTCGTAGTAGAAGACAAACTTGCGTGCGGACTTGTCACTCTTACCCGTGAAAAGGGCTGTCTGGTCGTAGCCATCGAGATGAACCTTGTAGTTCTTGCCGCCGTAGTCGGCCCCTTTCTTCAGTTTCTCAACGGAATCTGTCTCGCCAGCGGCAGAAGTCAAAGTGGGCAGTAAGTCGGTCATGTCCACAATCTCGCTGCTGACGCGCCCACCCGGAGAACCTGGCCAGCGAACCATGCATGGAGCGCGCACGCCCCCTTCCCAAGTCGTTCCTTTATCGCCGCGAAAGGGACTGGTCCCTCCTTCGGGCCACATATACTGGTAGGCTCCGTTGTCCGTCACGTAGACCACAATCGTGTTCTTATCGAGGCCAGTTGCCTCCAGCTTTGCCAGGAGTTGGCCGACGTGTCCATCATGTTCGGCCAGGGCGTCACCGTAAACGTCCTCGCGTCCTGCGCGGGACTTGCCACGAACACCTTCCTTGAAGTGGAAGAAAACGTGCAGGCGAGCGGAACAGTGCCAAAGGAAGAATGGCTTCTGGTCTTTTGCTTTGCGGTCGAGGAAATCGAGCGACTTGGCGACGATCTCATCATCGAACGTCTCCATTCGCTTCGTGGTCAACGGGCCTTCATCCTTCGTTGGACCGTCGGCGGTACCCGAAACGACTCCGCGCGGATCAAACTTCTTACGAAACTCGGGATCAGTCGGGCGATCGGGGTCTTCCAGGTCTTCGTTGCCATTAAGATGATAAAGATTGCCGAAATACTCGTCGAAGCCGTGACGGTGAGGCAGGTGTTCTTCAAGATCGCCCAGGTGGTTCTTGCCGTATTGGGCGGTTGAATAGCCCTTGGACTTGAGGATTTCGGCGAGAGTAACGTCTTCCTTTTGCAACCCGGCAGGCGAACCAGGCGTTCCGACCGTCGTCAGACCGGTACGTACGGGAAGCTGTCCGGTCAGAAAAGCCGCACGACCTGCCGTGCAACTCGGCTGCGCGTAAAATGACGTCAAACGAATCCCTTCCCGACCGATCCGGTCAATATTGGGAGTTTTCACTCCCATAATATCGCCGCCGTAAGATGCGATGTTCATCCAGCCGACATCGTCGGCCATGATCACGAGGATGTTGGGCTTCGACTGAGCTTCCGCCACGCGCGGAACGCAGACGAAAACAAAAGTGAGAACAAGACCAAGGAATGTCAGCCTGATGAGATTCAAGATAAATTTCCGATTTTGCAGGACGATGATTGGATGATCGCGATTAAGTGGACATGCTTGTCCGAAAAACTTACAAGCTCGACTTTGTTTTTTCAACCAGCAAGGCCACGACCGTCCGGACTGGCTGATGACGCCGACTCGCAGAACGTCGCTTCACGGCGTTGCCCAACCGCCCGGTGATTCCAATAGCCAGAGTCACCGGACCTCTGGAGGCCCTGGCGTTGGTCAACAGTCACATACGAAAACCTCAACAACGGGCGAATTCCAAATGGTGCTTGTTTTCATTTGCCCATTCGGCTCAACTATATCGGCCAGTCAAACATTGGATTGTGTTTGGCTGACATATGTTGAGTTCCTGTTTTTTTATCGCTTCGTCTGCATCGAGATGCATCTTGTTGCATCTGTTGTATGCCACGTTGATTTGATGGACTGATCGAACGTGTTTTGATATTGGCCCGCAAGAGGAGTGTCGGTTGTGTTTCCGATGGACAGTTTTTCAAACGAACGCCGGTTTCGTGCCGCTTGGGAAGCCGTGAACATCGTCCGGGGTGTCAGGTACTCATTATTTACCTTTGGTGAGACTGACCTGCCCTACTACCTGGTTCTGTCTGGCCCGAAAGAGGATCAGGCAGTCAGCATCATTCGTGGTAATGTCAAAGTGGCTCGTCCCCGGATTATCACTCCTGACAGCGGTATCCCGGAGTTCGAAGATTTTTTTGATGACGCGAATGACCAGGATCTGGCTCAGTTCATCCTGGCTCGAACCGCTTCGTTCTCGAACTTGAGGCTAAAGAATCAAGCCGGGTCAAAGCAGATCGTCAGCGACAGCGTGGAAGAATCGATCGCAAAACTTGGTCGACAACTTGATGCTGAAGATGAGGATCGGGTCGCGATCCTGGCGGCCCCTGCTCCACTGGCTGGCTTTGCCGTGCTGAGGTACGCGTCCGAGCGGATCATGCAGAGTGCGCCTGATAATATTCAGGAACTGCGCGAGAAGGGGTTTCTGCCGTAGTCCTGTGCCACTGTGTCGGAGTCTTCGGAGACGCAGTGGCTTCGTTGCCTTACATGCTGTTCGAAGAGCACTGCTTGACCGAGGACGGTCAAGCAGTGGCACGTGACTTCATTAACGATTCGCGTTGCCGCATCATTTCCAGAATGATGCCAGGATACCGGCGATGCCTGGGTAAATCGGAGAATCCTCTCCTTTTGACCAGACCACGCGCAGCAGATCTGCGGCCATCCAAGAACCAGTGGCCAGAAATAATATTGACGCGAAAAGCAGCGAACAGAATCCGGCACTCCATTCCGCTTCTTGCAGAACGGGAACTTTCTGTCCACCTCCCATACCAAGCTTGCTGGAACCCGCCGAAAAACTATCATCGGAATCGACATCGTCGTCATCAAACGCCAGATCGTCGATCTCATTTTCGCCGCTGAGATCTTCGTCCGAGACCTCTAATTCTTCCATCGATTCATCTTCGACTTCATCGATTTCGAAGATGCTTTCTTCAACCGTCTTCTGTTTCTTCTTACTGGAAACGGGCGGTGCGTCTTCGTCGTCGTCGTCGAACATGACGACATTTTGTTCCAAGTCGCCCATTGACTGAAGCTCGGATGTGTCGCCGGGATTGAACAGATCAAGTTCGGCTGCACTCAAATCATCATCGCTGATCGACGGCAATAGAGGGGACGTCGAGCCAAGATCGTCGTCGCTGAGAGGCCCGAGCGACATCGGCAACGTCGATTCAAGATCGTCCTGCACCGGCTTTTTCGAGCCCTTCAGTTTTTTACTGCTGTCCCCATTCTTGATCTTGCTGCTGGCGGGCTTCATTCGAAGGCCGCTTTCTTCACCCAAATTGATCCCGCTGTCGGCAAGGCGAACTCCACTGTCGGCACCTTCCAGCGAAATCCCACTGTCGGCGGGTTTCTTGAGCTGGACTCCACTATCGTCGCTCAGGCGAATCCCACTGTCACCGCCGAGCCGGATTCCACTGTCGACACCAAGCCGAATTCCGCTGTCACCGCTTAATCGAATGCTGCTATCGCCGCTCAGGCGGATACCACTGTCGCCGCCCAGACGGATACCGCTATCAGCCCCTGCCAATTGGATCCCGCTGTCACCGGAAAGAGTAATCGAAGAATCGTCTCCGTCGAGCAGGACCGAGTCTGACTGATCCGAGTCGATCAAATCGAAATCGATGCCGGAACTCGGTGGCCCCATGTCCTGAGTTTTCTCACCGATGTCGGACTTCGCCGATGTTTTGGAGCGATTTGGGAACAATGCCACATCGCTGTCGCTTCCTGGCTTGCCACCTTTTGATTTGGGGCCGATGAGTTGGACGTCGCTGTCGCTGTCAGAAAATGGTGACAATCGAATGTCGCTGTCGGTATCGGTGGGCGAACCTGACTTCGAATCCGCCCGAGAACCCGGCAGGTCAACCATGCGGACGTCGCTGTCAGAATCGGACTTTAAACCTTTTTGAGGGATAACAAGTGTGACATCGCTGTCGCTTCCCTGAGCGATACTTTTAGAAGGTTCAACAAGACGGACGTCGCTGTCGGAATCATGCAGGCCAATGGTAGGAAGTTCAGCACTACTTCCCGTCAGGCGACTCTTTTTCTGATCGTCTTCTGAAACCAGACGAACATCGCTATCGGATTTGCTGCCCCCTTTACGGATCACGGTTGCCTGTTTGCCAACGTCATCGTCATCGCTAAAGTCGTCAATGATTTGAAGATCCGGATCTGAATCCGGTTGTTGACGACGTCGATACTCGGCCACATCATCGGCCTTGAACTTCCAGGTCCCGCGGTCTGCAAAACCGCGGACCTCACCTTTTTCTCGCAGGCGGATTAATTCTTCTGTCTTGATCCCGATCTGAGCAGCCGCTTCTTCCAGGCTCAGGTATTTCTTATTCGGGGCCATTTGTCGAACTCCGCTCGATACAAAAAACTGGGTTGGCAAGGGGTCGGCGAACTTCTGCCGACGTCACTCTATTTATTCTGACAACATCAAGGGGTCAAACACCAGACTTTGATGAAAAAAACAAGAATTCCTCGTTTAATGAAATCAGTGGCCGATGATCTGGCCACGAAAACACCGCGACCTCTTGAACAGTTAGATTCTCAATCGGCGTTTCAGGAAACCAGAATTCGACAACATGCCTCAGTCTTGCCGGGTCGAATCATGAAATTCTTAAACGGCACTCAGGATCGTTAGGGTCCTCCCAGCAACTCGGTAATCTTTCACGTTTGGGTCTGTTTGTGAGGTTCATGCAATTTATGCCGATTGAGTCAAGTTTTTCGGTCACGCTGACGAAATACAGAGTGAGGGTTTCCAATTTGGCGCGATGTACGAGCTGCGACTCTCGGTGATCATGCCCGAACGGTTCAGCGGAACAGTTCAACCGATTGGTATTGCCGCATGTCGCAACCGCAAATCAAACGACGACGCGATCTCGAGCCGGGCGGCATTGTCCTGCGCCTTGTTCTGGCGATTGCCGTTTCGATATCTGCAAACGGATGTCTTGGCCCGACAGCGGTCAGTCTGACCCGTACACGATATAACGAAGTCTATCGGAAAACCAACGACGAGCAGATCTTGCTGAATATCGTTCGACTCCGGTACGCCGATTCGCCAATTTTCATTGATCTCAACAATATCACCAGCCAGTTCGAGGTTTCTGGACGAGGCAATTATAGTTACGGCCTGGACGGTGCCGGCCCTGGTTTTAGTAACCTTGGGCTGGGGGAGCTGTTTGTTCGCGATGCTCCAACGTTAAGTTTTCACCCGCGTAGTGGTCAGGAAATTGCCAAAGCATTGCTGACTCCCCTATCGGCTGAATTATTCAGCGTTGTGAATGCCGGTGCCAATATTGAACAGTTCTTCCTGATGGCGGTCAACGACATCAACGACGTTCCCAACGCGACTCGGGCCATCGCGATGACTCCGAGTTCGCCAGATAACAACACGGAGTTCCGACGTGGCGTACAACTCCTAACGTCACTTGAGCATCGCGGTGCGATCGAGTTGACGGTGCGAAAATTTGAAGAGACTGACGATGCGTCGGACTCGATTCCGATTCAGCGGGTGCGAGGCGGCGATCTGGTCAACGCGGCCAAGGAAAATTACGTCTTCCGCAAAGACGTTGACGATCGAATGACTGTCAGAAAACGAGAACGGACACTGATCCTGCGGGTGCGCGAACAAGATCGAAATGCACCGGAGATCCTGGAGTTTGCTCGCATTTTTCGCCTAAAACCAGGTTTGACGATCTATAAAATCAAATCGGAGTTAAGCGGAGATCATCCCGAACGAAAACATGATGTACCGGACGAGCTTGATATCGGCGCGGGTGACACGATTTTCGTGAACATGCGCTCGATGCTTCAAATCGGCGTATTTCTGTCAAAAGGGGTTTGCGTTCCCGACGAACATGTGACTTGTGGGATCGCACCGATGACGCCCGATGAAACGGGTCAGCTTTACGACTGGACTCAGGTGACAGAAGGACTGTTTCAAGTCTGTTGCAGCCGTCATCGGCCAAAAAAATCAGAAATCGCCGTGAAGTACCGAGGCTATTGGTACTACGTTGCGTCGGACGACGTCCATTCTCGAGCGGTGATGGCGATTTACGAGATTCTTTTTGCAGTTCAAGAGGCGGACGGCAAGCCGGCAGGTCCGTTGCTTACGCTTCCATTAGGCGGATGATGTCTGTTCGGATTACGGTAGAAAGTCGGGAGCCTGTGCCACTGCATCAGAGTCTTCTCCGACACAGTGGCTTCGTCATGTTCAAAGAACACTGCTTAACCGAAGACGGTTAAGCAGTGGCACACTCATAATTTGGCACCGCTTAGTCGATTATTGCTGTCTGGTTCCATGCGACGCACAACGTTTGAAAACGCAAGAAGTACATTCCGTCGCAGCCACCACCAGATGGTCCCGTACACCGTAAAATGGACGACGACAACCGCCCATGCCAACAGCGTGTTTTCCTCGAAGAGTTTGTAACCCGGTCCGAAAACTGTCGTTGGGAAAGCCATTTGCAGTGGGCTGATCCATTTGAATAACGATATTTCTGAATGATACCTTAAGCCGAAGGGAAGACTGAGGATGAAGGGGACAATCATGAAAGGGATGATGCACGCTAAAACGACGGCCGTAAACGTTGCCAGAATTGCCTGAATCTGATTCCGCAAACGAAGTCCAAATTGGAAACCGACCCACATGATGATTGGCATATAAAAGAGCGGTACTAAGGATGCGGTGACCAGTTCGAGCCAGAAATTAATACTACGATAGCTTGTTTGGGTTGCCCCTTGAAGAACGTACCCCGTCCAAATGGCCTGGAAAACAACCAGAACGGCGAACGGAACCGTCAAGATTTTGATCAACCGACGAACTCCAGACAGCTTTTCCAGCACGATGTCGGACGGAGTTAATGGTGAGACCAGCAGCACATCCAGTGTCTGGCGAATGCGTTCAGCAGGAATGACCCCCGTCGAATGAATCGTCAGGCAGATCACGGAAACAAACCAGAAGAATGCTGGAAACCCGCGAAAGGGACTGGTGAAATCGTTTCGGCCTTCGCTCAAAATCGCCGCAATGACCAGGACCAGCGGAGCCAGCAGAAACATCAGAATTCGGAACTGGTATCGAAACGTCCCGAGCGACTTTTTTCGTGTTTCGCGCCAGGTGATCGGTTGAAATACTGGCAGCGTATCGCGATCGGGTACCAGTACGATGCCGCCCGTAGTCGACGTGTTCAAGTCGTTGAAAAAGCGATCTGCTCGCTGGAATATTTCTAAAAGAATGTTTCTCGGAGAAACAAATGCTCTGGCGAACAGGAATCTTGATGCAATCAGCATACACACCAGACAAAAGGCGAAGGCTTGCATCGCGATTGCAGTATCGGTCGAAAGCGCTGCGGTGAATGCCTGCCAGAACGGGGTCACGTAGTTGCGATTTTGATTCATCCTGAGAGTATGGATTCTCGTGTATTCGATGTTCGCCGCGAGGCTGCAACCGAAGACAAACAGGATGACATACGACATGATGAACGCTTCGGCGGTCGTGCGAAACCACGTCGAACACAGAATCGAAACGGAAGCGACGACGACCGTCAGAGCCAGCAAGCTGACAACTGCGTGAATGATTCCACTTAATTCGACGCCCCCCATGCCGTAGACGATCGCAAACAACGGGAGCGACAGAAGCTGGTAGGTTCCCATGGCCAGCACGCGACTGACCAGTTTTTCGAACACAATTGTCCATGAACTGAGCTTGGTCAGTAGCAATAGCGCTAGCGTGTCCTTCTCTTTTTCGACCGTCAAGGCACCGCATGTGATTGCTGGCAGTAGAAACATAATTGCAAACGACTGGACAGTGACGAGCATTTGAAAAAAGGCTCGTCCCTTTCCAAGGTTCACTAACCCTGCCGCTTCCCCGCCGTTGCTAATATCGCTGTATTGCCACAGGGCGGCGCCGTAGAGCACCGCAGCGTAAACCACTCGCAGAATAAACGTACGCTTGTTGTTCGCCTGCTCGATCAACTCCTTTGTCAGCAGTGGCAAGCTGTAACGTTCCAGAAGATTCACGCTGTCTGACCTTCCGTGAGCTTCATGAATGCCGTTTCCATGTCCATGACTTCGGGTTGGAACATGCGAATTCGTGCCCCTTCCGCATGAATGAAGTCGTGCAGATCTTCGACTTCCAATTTCCCCTCTTCAATCCGAATCGAGATACGATCGACCTGGTCATCGACATGCGTGACACCCGGAATGGTGCGTAGTTTTGCAATCAATTCGGGTGTTTGATTGGCGACTTGCACATGCACGATTTTCAGCACGCCCAGTCGTTGATAGATCTCGGCGACGGAGCCTTGGGCTACCATTTTTCCGGTTTCGATGATGCCGATGCGAGTACACAATTGTGCCAGTTCGTGCAGAATATGGCTCGAGATAATGATTGTCTTGCCCATCTCCTTCAGAGCTTTCAGTAGTTCACGCATCTCGATTCGTGCTCTCGGGTCCAGTCCCGATGCGGGTTCATCGAGCAAAAGGACCGCAGGATCGTGTAATAACACACGAGCCAATGATAGCCGTTGCTTCATTCCGCGAGAGAGTGCATCGACCTGAGAATCGATCTTTCCGGTCAGGTCGGTGAGTTGCAGCACGTCGTCGACGACTGCTTTTCGTCGGGACATTGGCAAGCGGTAGGCGGCTGCGAAGAAATGGAGATATTCCCGTGCCGTCAGATCTTCATAGACTCCGAAAAAGTCGGGTACGTATCCAATCTGCTCGCGCACCAGTTGTGGCTGAGACCGAACGCTGAGATCCATGATTTTGGCACTGCCCAGAAAGTCGGGCAGCAAGGTTGCCAGCACCCGGATCGTCGACGACTTCCCTGCCCCGTTCGGTCCGATGAACCCGAAGACTTCTCCTGGCGGAATTTGAAGCGTAATCCCTTTGACCGCTTCGAGCTTTCCGTATCGAACTTTGAGCTCCTGCACATCAACAGCCAGCATGCCGAGCCTTTCAATGTAAGCCGTGTCGAATTCGCGCCGTTTTGATACGTCGACGAAGTTTCGGTTTTCTCATCAGGTTTGCGTTAACATTACGTGCTGCCAGCGGCCAGTCCCGATTGATCATGACGCGACCAATCGGGTGCAGACGAGGGTCGCCAGACAGGATGTCTGAAGATAACGATTTGTCGAGTCAAACCGCAAGCAGAGCGAGTTTGTGACAACGGCGCTAAGTGCAGTGTCACTTTTGAAGACGACATATGCCACTCCTTGACCGTCCTCGTTCAAGCAGTGTTCTTCGAATTCAGCAAAGCCATTGCTTCGGAAAAGACTCCAGCGAGGCCTCGCCCCAGACCAAAGTAGGCATCATCGCTCCGAGGTTGTCAGTTTTTGTAAGTTGAGAATGGTAAGCCACAACCCGCAGCATGGGCTTCAGCCCGTGCTACACAACATCTTGTGCGGGCTAAAGCCCACACTACAAAAAATGACAGCCTCTCCGCGAGAGGATAGCCGAATTGGAACATAGCTCGACTGGCACTTGAAAGCCCTAAGGGATTCTAAGGCTAATCGCAATTCGGCTTTCTTCTCGGCGGAGCGATAAGGCTACTCCTGCGATTCGTGGGAACTATTCCACCAGTTCAATATCGTTGGGTTTCCAGGTCTTGTTGAACCACGGCTCCAGTGGACCATACAGTCGCAGGATTGTGAACCAGCCCTTGCCGGGAATGGTTTGCACCCAGTTGTTCTCCTTGCCGGGCGGGGCTTTGGGGCCAAAGTACAAGTCGACCGAGCTGTCGTCGTTCACCTGAATTTTCTTGTTCTGGCTGCTGACGCTGGGGAACTGCTGATCCGTTTGCAGCATCGAGCGGGTCTGAGTGTCATAAACGATAACAGACCAGAACGTCTTGACCGGAATCTTCGGCGGAAGATGAAGTTTGTAATTCTTGCCCCCATCCAGGGCGTTCCCTTTAGAATCAACTGCCGTCCACGGATATGTCGAACCCTGACCGACAATCTTCGTATCCATCGCGGGTGTGACGCCGGTCGCGGCGAAGAAGTACATGGCGGCGGCATCCAGGTTCGGCACCCCCGGCTGCCACTCGAACTTGTAACCACCAATGAACGGCATCTTCCACTGACGATCGTCGAAGAAGTAAGCTGTCCTCTCCTTTGTCCGGTAGGCGAGGGCCCGACCCGTCGCGTCACCGACGGCAGCGGCCTCGGTCAGAATTTTCTTCATCCGCTCATCGGGTTTGAATGGTTGTCCCTTTCGAATTCCGACTGATGCCCACAAGGCGAGCGTCGTCGCGTCGACCGCTTCGGTCGATTCCTCCTGGACCACCTGATGAAGCATCTCCCAGAAGCGATAATCGGCCGGGCCAACCATGTTGAACGGCTTGCCCGACATGTCGATGAACTTCAGCGCCGGTGGATTTGCCGCTTCCAACAGGAGGTAGATTTTGGTGAACTTCTTCACCGCATCAACGCCGGGCTTAGGGTCGCCGTCGACGACGAAGCTGCGCCAGACACCCCAAGCACTGAAGGAACCGGGTTTGATCACAAAGTATCCTTCGGGAACTTCACCTTTGTAACCAGGTGGTAGCAGCAGATACTTGCCTCCCTTCCCCTCATCCGGGCCGGTGATGCCGATATCCCCGTTCCAGTGGTACCAGATATCGTTGATCAGGCCCAATACCTTCGGCGGGGCCTCGATCACAACCGGTCCCTTGCGAAGGTCTAACCAGAACCATGTGTAAGGGGTGTTGTCATTGGCGGTCAGTTCGACCGTTCGGGAGTCGACGAGGTTGTCCCAGATTGGAACTGTCGCGTTCGCTGGCCCCACTTTGAGGACGTTGTCGCGATTGGCCACCTGGTTCACGACCGGCAGTCCCAGTAAATAGGCCTGCACGGCATGCTGAAAGTCGAGGTTATCATAGATCTTCTCGGCGCTCGCTTTGTCCGGGACACCATCGAAAAAGCTCAATGTTCCCAGACGGGTCTCGATTTTGTCTGGAGAGGCGATCCCCGGCGCGATTTCGGTAGTCATCTTCAACCTGGCTGATCCATCTGACTTCCGCGGCTGTTCGTCAGCGAACACTAAACTGATCGTGACGCCTGTTGTCAGTGTCATGATCGCGACCAATTGGCTTGTTATTTTCCTCGTAGAAATTTCGCAGCTCCCTTTCTCAAGTTGAAATTACGTTAATTGCCAGCCATCGTTTTTGTGTCGAAGTGACCGCAGGGCGTGGCATTTCTCATCGATGTTGCTGAAAGCCATCGTACTTAAATTCGTCGCTGCGGCTGGGGCCGCAGCGACGAATCATCGCCCAGCATTTCAATTCCCCAGAACTGACGCACCTCGGGGCGATGCGAAGATCGTAAGAAACCGCCGCAAAATCTTTCACATCCCCGAAGCGGTTTTCTATCGTGGCCTTTAAGAATCAGCAAGTTGGCCGAACCGTTTGAACCGCCGAAAGCGTCGTCCCAAAGCACGGCCGCGTTCTAGACCTTAAACAAGCGTTGTTCTGTCAGGTTTTCGGGGTTTTCGCGGGCGCGCATCGGTAGCCGGCACACGTTGTGTGTACGGTGCTTAAGCGGCGGTTGTCGTGGCATGTAGATTGTTTCCTTTCTAGGTAAGATAG
>CAILLA010000217.1 GCA_903834925.1 uncultured Schlesneria sp. | reverse complement strand
TTATTGGCCAGTCGGAATTCTGAAGGCGAGCAGCTATCATCACGGTGGAGTAAATGTAGTCATGTTGGATGGTTCTGCGAGATTCATCAGCAATTCAATTGATTTGAGCGTATGGCAAGCAATCAGCACTCGCGCTGACGGAGAGCCAATAGCCGAGTACTAGATTTAGCGGTCGGGGAAGAAGCACCGGGACACTGAACATTTTCACGACTGTGGCGAGTGAACTACCTTCGCCCAAACGAATGGAATGATTCAATAGCGTCAGATAGCTTTCCCGATTCCCAAAGTAGGTCGCCCAAAACCGAGAAGATTGCTGCGGTGATCCGAAACAAAGGGGACAGGTCCAGTTGTTTTCAACTTGGCCCGTCTATTTCACCAATAACGGACCTGTCCCCTGGTCATTAAAGAGAGGTATTGGAGGTTCCCATATTGGGCAATTGTGCTACCGGTCACTTTGCTTTCCTCGTTTCTATTGCTCGCCAAGTCTCGAGAGTCGACTTCACGTGCAACAGGCTTTTGAATGTAACAATACTTATCGATAACGTCGCGAACCGTGATACCATTCAAGTCGCCAAAGAGCATCTGGTTGCCAGCGGCGTTAAAGTCACAAATTCTCAACGCTGATGGTCGAAGAAAATTGATCCGGAGGCAGAAATGCACGAAGACGCTTACCACTGTGAGATCGGTACTGACATCTTTCGGCGCGTTTGCGTCGAGCTGAATTCCACTGCCTTTGACAGCAGCGCAAAATGGTCCGTCGAAATCATTTCAGGCGGGGTTCGTTTTTCCGACGAAATCCCAGCTTCGATCAAATCCTCCGACGAATTGCAGTTGCCCGCCGTGACATTATTCCGGCGACTTTGGGGATATTGACGCACTTCAGGTGACGGGGACGAAGTGAGAAAACTGAAACGGAGTTAAGTCGTGCGTTCTCAACCATCCGTTCTGAAATGGCTGAAACGCTCGGCATGAAATCGACTTGCAGCGGACATCTGTTCAAGGCGATGGTTCGATCGAAGAATTGATCTCTCACAGAGCCACAGAGCCACGGAGACGCATCGTCGAATTGAAGTCAGTCGAGATGATTCATCCTGTCCACAAAAAGTAACTGTTGACCTATCTGCCACTGTCCGGAATGAAGCTCGGATATCTGCTCAATTTCGGCTCGCCATTAATGAAAGATGGAATCACGCAAATCATTCACGGACAGCGATGATCACTCCTCCGTGTCTCAGTGCCTCTGTGAGAAACCGAAGAGATCGAACTCGGTCAACGCGAAGCGAAGACGCCCGCGTTACCTTGACCGTTAGGTTTCGCAACGAATGCTGGCCTGAGCCCAATATTCACTCTGCCCGCAGGGGCCGAAGCATCAATGATCGAGTGGCGTCGCTGGCAGATCGGTTTTCGTAGAGGACTCGGTAAACTTCTGAGGTGATCGGCATTTCGATCCCTTCCTGTTCGCCGACGTCAAACACGCTCTTGGCTGTCGCGACCCCTTCTGCGACGGCATCCATCGTCGAAAGGATCTGCGGCAATGTTTCCCCTTTACCGAGACGGACGCCGACTCCGCGATTTCGTCCGTAGGGGCTGACGCAGGTTGTAATGAGATCGCCCATGCCGGCCAGGCCGGTGAATGTCCCTGGTTCGGCTCCGAATCGTTGTCCGAAGCGGGTCATTTCCACCAGTCCTCGCGTCATCAGCGAAGACTTCGCGTTATCACCGTATCCCAGACCATCTGAAATCCCCGCCGCGATTGCGATCACGTTCTTCAATGCGGCGGCTAATTCGACGCCAATCAGATCGAGGTTCGTATAAACCCGGAAACGTTCTGTATTGAACATTCGCTGGACTTGCCGAGCCAAACCGAGATCTCCGCTCGCCGCTACGACGGTTGCAGGCATGCGCCGCGAGATCTCTTCCGCATGACTTGGCCCACCGACGGCGACGACCGCGCGGCTCCCCAGGACTTCTGTGATGATTTCGCTTGGTCGCATGAACGTTTCGTTCTCGATTCCCTTGATGACGCTGATCATCGGACGATTACGGTTCAAATACGGACGCATCTCTGTCAGACTGTGCCGCAGGAATTGGGTCGGGATCGCTGCCACGATGTATTCGCAGTCACGCAGCGCGAGTTCGATATCGGCCGTGATGAAAATATTTTCCGGCAACGATACGCCAGGTAATAATCGCTTGTTCTCGCGTGCCTGCTGAATCTGCTCGGCGTGGGCCGGGTTACGAGCCCACATGGAAACATGCTGGTCGTTATGCTCGGCGAGCAGTATCGCACAAGCCGTTGCCATGGCACCATTGCCGAGAACTGTGATTTTGGTCGTCATTCGAGGTTACCGTTGATGTAGAAGCCGCCCGTGAACGAATTGACGGGAGCTGAAAACAGTGACTGTGATGTTGGCGCGTTGTAAATCAAGTTATTCACGGTCCCTGTGAACTGGATCGTTGGGGCGACCGAGGTAAAGATGATTCCCTGATGCGTTGTCAGGTCTGTCGATAGCAGATTGATCGTATTTCCGTCAATTTGCATTCGGGAATTGGCAGCAACATTGTCAAACAACATACCTGTTAACCCGCCTGCTCCGTCGGTGAGGATGTTCGACGCAATGTAATCGGTACTCGTTCCGGTGAGCGCGAAGCGTTCGCCGATGCCGCTGGCACCGTCGAACGTAAATGTGTTCGTTGTCACGTTCAAAATCGATGTTCCCGCCGAGATGAATGATACGCCCGTTCCCTGACTGTTTGCAAAGGTCGCCGAATTTCCAGTGACTTGAGCGGCCATCGAGCCGGTGGCTGAGGTATCCTGAATCAGGAATCCTGTCATCCCAGCCCCCTGGGCAGCAACATTGTTGTTCGTGATCATGATGCTTTCGGGACCGCTCCAATTGACATTGACCACGGCAGCTCCACCCTGATACCCGGTAATCGTATTCGAGCTGATTGTCGTAGCCAATGAAGACCCTGACCCGGTGGAAAGTGTTTGAAACAGAATCGCCGTCCCGTTTGCATCCGTGATTGTATTGTTCGAAATTCGCGAGTTAAAGGTGCCGAGGTTATCCGCCTGGACACGAATGGTCCCGCCACCGATCGCTCCGTTACCCGTCATCTGAGAACTCGTGACGATCAAGGTTGCATCATCCAACGAGTCAATCGCGTATCCGGTCGAACCGGTAATGCGCACATCATTTAAGACGAGTTGAGCAGACTTCGTCGATTGAACTCCAACGGCATTGTTCTTGAAGTCAACTGACGAGATATTCGTTTGTCCGAACGAATTGATGATCAAACCCGTCGTCGTATTTTGAATTGTTCCGCCGCTCGCCAGTCCACCATTTCCTTGAATTGCGAAGTTGCCCAGACTTTGGACAAGACTGATTCCGAAGGGGCCTCCATTCACTGAAACGTTTTGGAACGCCGCATTAATTGTTGTCCCTTGAACGTCGATCGCTGGAGCGTTTACCGTGTTGATCGTACCCTTATCGATCTGCAAAAGTGAGTCACCACGAGCATACAGCCCTGTTGCGTTGGTCGTATTCAGTGTCATGTTACTAACAAAGATCTCACTGGTTCCATTCACAAGTGAAATCGCGGGAAACGCAGAAGTCGAAGTCACATTGAGGTTGTTAATGTTAATCAATGCGTCGGATGCATTAACCGTGAATCCTTTCCCGTTTGGCGAATTGATCGTCGTGTAACCCGTAAAATTATATGTGTTGTAGGTGGTTGTGGTTGTTCCATTCGTTGTTGAGGGGACACCGGTCGTTCCCGAAATCGTCACGGCTGGACCGAACGTCTGCATGGTATTCAACGAGGCCACGGTGACATCGGTTCCAACGTTGGTCATTGAAAGACCCGCGCCACCGGTTGCTTTGGCTGTCAAGTTCGCAAGTTCAATCGATCCACCCTGTGTGTTTGACAACACAAAACCGTCACCCTGGGACGTAATTGTGGTTCCCAGACCGTTGAAGACGAGGTTCGCGTTTCCGCCATCGACGACGATCCCGTCGTTTCCTGCGGAATTGACTTGGATATTATACATGTTGACGCTGCCGGACGAACCGGTCAGATGAATGGCATCGGCACCAACCTGGTTGAACGTCAGGTCATGGAGATTAATTCCGGAAACATTGGTTCCGATGATGCCGTCGCCACTCACGTGGTTGAATGTAAATCCTGACACTTCGGTGTTTGACGCCAATGTAATTGCGTTTCCATTCGTCGCTTCAAATCGAGGGGTCAGTGTCGAGTTACTGGTTTGTAAAGACTGTGAGATGTGCGGCAGGAATGCCGTTCCGCCTCCTGCAACCGATAGTGCTTGTGAAACGGAGTTGCTCTCACCTAGCAAATGCTGGCCTGGAGACAGGGTGATCGGCTCGTTAATGATCGAACCGCTGCGCACGTAGATGACGTCGCCGCCCGACGCGATCGCAGCGCCAATCGAATTAAATGGATGGGCCGTCGTGCCGTCACCAGTCTGTTGAACTAGCTGGTTATATCCAGTGGCAGTGGCAACTCCAATCGGGTTTGTAAGTCCAATTGGATTAGCAATGACAATTGGATTTAATGGATTATAGGGCTGGCCGACTTCATAGACCTGTTCGACCTGGTATGGCTTACCTGTCGCCGGATTGATGGCGACTTTGTCGTTCGTATCAACCGTTTGACGGCTGACAATCACGTTGTAATTACGCTCAACCAACCGGAATGGTGATGGCGTGGGCTGCTTCCAGCCGCTTGTTGGATTGTTGTTTCCGTAGGGAAGCTGCAATGAGACCCCAGCCATGAGGTTGCTGCCGTACAGAGGGTCATTCGTGTAAAGCAACTGAGCGGTCACACCATTGTTGTAAACCCCTTCGACACGCATCTTGAAGCCGTCGACGTTCCCTTTGGAGCCACCTTCAAAGTGATAACCGCCGACAAACCCGCGAACCCAATGTCGATCTCGGATCGGCAGGCTGTACCCAACTTCAAAATCAACGCCTCGAAGCGCCGTTCCCTGATTGACAGCAGTTCCGTAAAGAAGCTGATTGCCGACGAGCTTCTCTCCACTGATCGAATTCGAATACGTTTGCGAATTCGTAAAGGGCAGGTAAACGTTGGATCGCAGTTCATAACGGTCGATCAAGCCTTCAAAGCTGAGGCCAATCTGCTGGAATAATTTTGATGTCGTATCGTCTGCATCATACCAGACGCTGGCACCACCCCAGGCATTCCAGTCTTCGCGTAGATGGCGGTATCCCAGGCCGGCGTTTCCCCCAAACCTTGATCGAGTCGACTCGAAACCACGGACGTCCGCAAAGACGAAATGTTCGTCCGACAGCATATAGGGCATTACTTCCAGCGGTACGATGGAATCGCTTCGGCCAAAAGTTTTGCCTGCCAGGAAGCTGGCTCGTCCGATTGCACCGATGCCATCGCTAATTTCCCGTGGGTCATTGGGTGTTGTCATCGAAAAGAAGTTTTTAAACGTCGGAGGTGCTTTCCCTTTTTGCCGGGCCTTGGCTGCCCGGCGTTCTTCGCGAAGCTTTTCCTTGGCACGTTCGCGGAAAATATCAACTTCTTCCCCGATCGCTTCCGGTGGTGGTGGGATGTCGTCGGATTGACTGCGGACCACACTGATCCAGTCATCGGCCTGCATCACACATGGCGAAACAGCCACGAAGGCGACCATGAGCGCCACCCACAGGCGAATCCCCGTTTGGCAAAAGTTCCAAACAGATGCTGACCGAGATCGAAGTAACATCAGGAAACGTCCTTTCCTCACGCATCATTCGCTGGTGCGAAATTGGTGCGCAAAGCCAAACGGGATGACAGGTTCGCGATGTCAACCTCAAAAAGAAGTCGACGCGAAACGACATTCCGATGCGGATTGGAATTGTGAAACGGGAAATTGACAGAGACAGATTCAGACAGGATTGGGAAGGGTATAAATCCAGCGAGCGGTTCTGTCGAGACCGACTTTCTGACGCTTGACCGAGACCAGCACAAATTTCAGCAAACTGGCGGAATTCAGGTTTTTTTCCACCCAATTTCTGCAGTTTTTGCCGGTTCGTCCTGTGAAACGGCCGGAACGCTGTTTGGAACAATCTGGCGATTCACGGGCAGAAAGGGAGTCGAAACTTGGGGTGCCACGGTTTTACCATCTTCGGTAAGGCCGTGTCTTTATCGTTCGATAACGTGTCCGAAGAGCACGGCTTAACCGAAGATGTAAAGACGTGGCACCCATCATCGCCCATGAGCACGGCCTAACCGAAGACGGTAAAGCCGTGGCACCCATATTCGACTGGCGGCTGCGAATCGATCATTCGAATTGCATACGAAGCGCAAGGTTTTTGACCGACGTCATTGGAATCTCGTCCAGCTCGACATGACGTCGTGAACCAATGAACACAGGCGATTCGCGGGATTCATTGCCGGGAGTAGGCAGGCGTCCGTGGCTTCCCTTTACAATTGACGCATCCAGGCCGATCACATCCATGTAATAGCGAAAGCCGAGTAATTTCTGGGCCAGCCTGTAAGCGATGTGCATCTTTGGAAATGAAAGCTTCGGATCGATGAAAAGCTCGACTGGGTCGTAACCTGGTTTTCGATGGATATCGATCGTTCGAGCGTAGTCGGGAGCGACTCGGTCGTCTTCCCAGAAGTAATAAGTGAACCACGAATCCTCTGCCGCAACGACGACCAGTTCACCTGATCGCTCGTGGTCTAAACCAAACTGCCGTTGTTCAGCCCGGTCAAGAATCAAATCGACTCCCTCGGTCTTCTTCAGCAGCAGTTTGACGGCTTTGATTTCGTCGCTGTTTTGGATGTAGACGTGTGCCACTTGATGGTCAGCGACGGCGAACGCGCGAGACGCTCCACAATCCAAAGTCTCCCAACCAAGCGGTTCTCGTCTGACGGTGACATAGCCGTGATGTCGCAGCACTCGGTTAATGTGGACGGGACGAGAAACTGGCGTAATCGCATACTCGGACAGCACAATGATCTCAGCACCGATTTCTCTCGCAGCATCAATACACTTACCCGCTTCAGCGTCAACCAGACGAATATCTTTCGCAATTTTTGGATCACTGGGGCCGAGTCGTTGTAAGCCGTAATCCAGATGAGGCAGGTAAACGAGTGTCAAACTCGGTCGATGTCGCCGCATCACTTCGATTGATGCGTCGGCAATCCAGCGAGAACTGGAGATATCCGCTCCGGGTCCCCAAAATCGGGTGAGTGGAAAAACACCCAGCTTCCCTTGAAGTTCGTCTCGCAGAGTCGCCGGTTGGCTATACGAATCGAAGACCTTGCGGCCGTCGGCGGGATAGCTGGGACGTGGAGTCATCGACCAATCGACGCTGGCGTACATGTTGTACCACCAGAACATCTTCGCCGTGGTGTAGGCGGGGTCTCTTCTCTTACCTTCGTCATAGATTCTTTCGCCTTTGACCAGCCGATTCGATTGACGCCACAGCCAGACCTCGGCAAGGTCGCGAAAATACCAACCGTTGGCGACGATCCCATGCTCGCGCGGAAGAGTTCCCGTTAGAATCGTCGATTGAGCCGAACAGGTGACGGCAGGCAGAACCGTCCCCATCGGCCTGGCAAAGCCCTCATCCGCAAGACGCTTCAAATGGGGCGTGTTGGCCCCAATCATCTCGTGTGTCAGTCCCACGACATTCAGAAGCAAAAGTGGCCGAGTCATAAGAAGTTAACTGCCTGAAGTTCGCGTTCCTAAAATCAATGGGTCAGCCGCGATTTGACCTTCGATTCCCTTGCGGCAGTGCTGTCGCTCCTCGCCACTCCGTCGTCGAATGACCTTTCACAAGGGCATGAACTTGACCAGTGGAGGCGTTCACCGTGAGTACGTTCGACTCCCCAAGCCCTGCCCGACTGACTGATTCAATCTGGAATTGATAGGTTGTACCGGGCGTCATGCCAACAACCTTCACACTTGTCGTTCGTCCGTTGACGTTCCCAAGCAGAATTCGGTTTCCGCTCGTGTCGAAGTAGTAAATATTGTAGGCGCTCGCACCGGAAACAGCGGTCCAATTAAGCTGGACTGACGACGTGGAGAGTATTTTCCCGGTTAATGTTGGTCCGGTCGTGCTCGATGATGGCAGTGTCACTGTAACGACCGCCGAATCGGCAATGGTTGTTGCATTGTAAGCTTCGACTTTGAATGAGACTGTTGACCCGGCTGTCAAGCCGGTGATTTGAACTGAAGTTGTGGCCGAACTGACCGTTCCAATCAGCGTCAATTGAGTTCCGTTGACCTGATAAACACGGTAGCCCTGCGTTCCCGAAGACGCATTCCATGACAAGAGGGCCGAGGTGGACGATGCTGCCGAGACCGTGACATTCTGTGGTGCTGTCAACGTGGTCGTTGTACTTCCGGGACTGATCACCTGGTCATTCTGATTGACGACATCCTGGACAACGTAGCCGCTCCAGACAACGGTCTGGCGCGTCAAATCGCCGATTTCCCCATTCTTTTGATCATCGTACCACCCCAAAGCCTTGTAATTGACATTCGGGTCGGTCACCGCTTCCGCCACTTCGTGCGAGACGACTGTCGTCAATTCATCGAAGGCCGATGCGAAACCCTGAGAACTGGGGGTCGGATTAACTCCACCAGGATACGGTAAAACCGCATAGTGAATGTCAGCGGCGGCACCGGTTGCGGTCTTTCCGCCAAAGGCTCCGTGGTAACCCAGGAACGTGTTTACGCTTGAACTTGATCCATCGTAAACAACGACTCCAGGTTCGACATACACCACGTACAATCGATTGGCATCCGGCGCTTGCAGTTGATTTGAATTGATCATTGACTGGATGTCACTTTGAATCGAGGTATCCGTGATTCCACTGGTCTTGCTGAGTGAAATATTATCTATCGAACCGGTGGTTGATGTTCCCCGACCAACCCCATATCCGGCGTTCTTCAGCATATCCATGTACTGACCTGAGACCAACGTGGTCAGATACGTGTCAAATTGTCCGGTTTGGGTTGTCAGTGACGACGTTGTTTGCCAATCACTCCCCAGGTAAACCGCCTGCGCCTCAACACTTTGCAGGACCGCACCACCGTGGAACGTCACAGTCAGCAGTTGACGCGATTCAAGCATTTCCACATGAACCGGAGCTGTGAATGAACTTGGTATTCGGCGAACGCGGCGCGACTTTGGTTGAGTAAAAAGGCCACGCAAAAATCGTCGATAGAACGCTGTGACATTGTTCATTTCAAACTCCTCTTCAACTGACGTCGCGAGGCACTGACCAATTTCGATCTCAGAATCGCCGTATTCATGCGAAACCGGACGCACGGATTGATGCCGTCGTCTCGACTGATCATCAAAATCGTCAAGGACCTTACAACAGAATGAGATTTGGATGCGATGCCCGCGCAATCCAACATAACAAGGAGTCGATTGAAAGTCTCACATTTTATTATTTCAAAATGTTAATTTTCGTTTCGGTTCGTGCCGGAGATTTCAGCCGACAGCGTAGGGCTGAGTCAGCCGATATTTCGAATGCTTTTCGAGGTAGGCCGCGATCCGGTCAGTGCGCGAAATCGCAACAGGGAGGAAATCAAGAGCCTGCTGAAGCCGTTCGTCAGGCTCGGCACAACTGAAACGCAAGAAGCCGCCGCCAGCTTCTCCGAAGCACTCACCCCCTAAACAGGCCACACCGAATTTGTCATCGGCACCTTCCAACAGGTACAGCGCTAAACCGTGGCTGGTGATCCCCAGTCGATTACAGATGGGAGCAACATTGGGAAACACATAAAACGTCGCAGCGGGATCTAGCGATCGGAATCCGTCGAGACGATTCAGGCCGTTTGTCAGCAGCTCGACCTTCTTACGAAACTTCTGCATCACAGTGTCTCGTTCTGTCGTGTCGCGTTCTAGCGCTGCTTTCCCTGCCAGTTGAACAATCGGTGGAGTGCATGACAGGGTCGTGTTAATCATCTTGCCGATGGCATCCGAGACTTCTGCCGATGCAACCGAGAATCCAAGTCGCCACCCACTCATGCTGTAGCTTTTGCTGAAAGTGTACGCGGCGACCGATCGTTCCAGCATTCCAGGTTCGGACAGCAATGATTCGTGAGTCCCCTTCCAGACCATATGGCAGTAGGGTTCGTCGCTGAAGACCGCGATATTCGTTCCACGGAGCAAGTCAGCGACATCGCGCAGATCCTGTCGTGTCATGACTCCACCGGTCGGATTATGCGGTGAATTGAAAAAGATCGCTTTCGGGGATGCGTCTGTCTTGAGAAACGATTCAATCGCCGAAAGCTCTGGTCGGAACCCGTTTGATTGCTTGAGCGGTGACAGAACCGGTCGTGCATTCCGCCTGAGGATATTCGGTAGATACGTCGGAAAGTAGGGACTGAAAACCAGCACGCCATCGCCAGGATTCAGAAACGCTTCGCAGAAATATTGCTCGAAGACCTTTGCTCCGGGTGCGACAACGATATTGGCTGCCTCAGCGGGAATTTGAAATTCATGTTTCACGAATCGAGCCGCCGCCTCGCGAAACTCTGGCAGACCAGGCGACGGGCAGTAGTGCGACTTATTCTGTTGAATCGCTTCGACACCCGACGACTTGGCCGACGCGGTGCTATCAAAAGGGCTGTCACCGATTTCCAGTTCAACTACGTCTTTCCCTGTGGCTTTCAATGCTTTCGCGACCGCAAGCACATTGAACGCAGTTTCGACGGAAAGAGACTTGGCAAATTCACTCAGTTGAACGGACATGCTGACATTCCTGTGTTGATGCTGATCGTCGAATTTAAAAGGGAAGAACTACTTTGCCGAGATCGCCTGCTGAAGCGGGCGCAAGACCTGATCGATGACGTATTTTTCGAGCAAAGATTCGCACTGCGCCTTCAATTCTGCAAGTGTCTCTTCGTACGAAGTATCGGATTCCAGGCTTCCATATTGCCGTACCGTGAAAAACACGCTGATGTGCTCTTCGGGATAGTCGCTTCGCCTGACCTGGTAGGCGTTTGTCCTGGTTTCAATCAGCAATCGAGCCTGACGACGGCAGGTTTCTTCCAGAGCAATTGTCATTGTCGGTTCAAAATTCAAGACCTGGCGACCGGGGATTTCGAGCAATCCATCCAGTGCAGAACTGACGCCGAGAGCGTCCGCGACAAGCTCGTCATGGTTGCCACGGTAGTTGAAATCAAACCCCATCATGTAATCAAGAGCTTCACAATCGAGTGAACTGACCGACAACATGTAGGGAACGAGTTCCAGCACGAGCTTGTGCTGCTCGAATGCATCATCGACGTCGTCGGGGTTAATGTAACCGCTACAGATTCGACGAGGTTCAAGAGTCAGCCACCGTTGATGTCCCTGATCTTTGTCTTCCTCTAACACGTGATCGCCGTTGTCTCGCGTGTAAAAGTTCCGCATCGTCGAGTACTGCTTCCGGACACGCTCGAAAAAACTAAGTGTCGTTTCCCGCCCCACTGGCAATGCCATCTCGGTATTGAGATTCATGTTGACGTAAAAATCGTCGGAAAGCGTGGAGTACAAAGACATCAATAATTTTCCTCAATGAATCAAGCGTGCCAGCCGGCGAACTAGACCAGAATTGACTCGTCTCGCCCGGCACACTGTCCGAATTCTCTCGGTGAATGATGTTCGCGGTAGGCAAAACACCAAAACACCGGGGCAATTCATTGTATAGGCCTGTCGAACAGGGGTCAAAGAGGACGGAGTGATACCCAGCCCCTTCATTGCTGCGTGGCCAGTCTGAGAGTACAACGATTCGAACATTACGAAAGGGAATTGGGAATGACCGTGACGTTAAAAACTCAATCGCGGATTTCAAGGCAGGTTAGCTCTCTCGGTAAAAAACCCTTGAGACAGGAACCTCACAATTTCTCGACACGGCAGGTACTTGCCATGTTTTCGACGGCAATCGGCTGGATTGGTCTGTCAGGTCAGGATGGTGAATTGACTTCAGTCTACGTCGGTCATGCGTCGCCAGATTCGATTCGTGCCAGAGCTGTTGTTAACTCCACAACGCTTGAAGAAGGGGATTGGAACCCCGACTTGCGTTCCCTGTTCGAAGCGTATGCCGATGGAGAAGTCGTCAGCTTTGACTCATTCGAAATTCGGCTACCGGAGATGACTCCGTTTCGTCGGCAGATTGTCGAGGCAACTCGAAGCATTGCTTACGGCCAAACCGTTTCGTACGGCGAACTGGCACTACAAGTGGGACATCCGGGCGCTGCGCGAGCCGTCGGAACGGTCATGTCGTCCAATCGATTTCCAATCCTGATCCCCTGCCACCGAGTCTTGGCGGCAGGCGGAAAACTCGGCGGCTATACTTCACCCGCCGGTATCCAGCTTAAGCAACGGTTGCTTGAAATGGAGTCTCGGTCGGTCAGTGTGTAGCATGAGTGATTGAATGAACGTCTCTGAACGACGAATTTCATCTGAGACAAACGACACCTGAAAGCACACCATGCGCCTGTCCCAAATTCTCTTCATGTTAACCGCTGTTGCCACCACCACCTTTGTCATCACGATCCTGGCCATGGTCGCGATGTTGCTTGGTGACCCAGATGCACCGATCAATGTCTGGTTTAACAATCATGGTGCAACAGTTATGACTGTTGAGGTGATTGCCATCGCAGTTTTTGGTTTCACCGCCATGATTGCTGACAGCCGAGAAACGGCTCAGAAGCAACAGCAACAAAAAAGCCCACCGAAGTCTGCGAACTGACTTCGGTGGGCTCAATTTCATTTCAAGACCGCAATCAACCCTGCAGTTAGAGTTGCGAATCCGTTCATCCTGCTACGGCGAACACTTCGTCGCTCTCTTCGACCCCTGAATCATCGCTGACTTCGGGATTCGGCAAAGGTTCGTCATCGGTCGAATCGACGAACCCACGAAGGTGATTTGCTCGAGTTTCGTGTTGAAGCTTTCGCAAAGCCTTCGATTCGATTTGACGAATCCGTTCGCGTGTCACTTTGAAAATACGACCAGTTTCTTCCAGCGTATAGCTGTATCCATCACCCAGGCCGTATCGCAACTTGATGATTTCACGTTCTCGATACGTCAAGCTGCGAAGCACGACTTCGATCTTGTCTCGCAACATTTCCTGCATGGCCGATTCGGCAGGATTCGACTCGTTGTCGTCCTGAAGGAAATCGCCAAACGAACCGTCTTCGCTTTCGCCGACCGGAGTATCCAGACTGACTGGATGCTTCCACGTCTTCATAATACGTTCGGTTTCTTCGAGTGACATGCCGACGGCTTCGGCAAGTTCTTCCATGCTCGGGTCGCGACCAGTTTCCTGTCGAATCTGTTCGCTCTTCGCTTTCAGCTGCGAAATGCACTGGAACATATGGACCGGAATACGAATCGTTCGAGCATGGTCTGCTACGGCTCGCGTGATCGCCTGACGAATCCACCATGTTGCGTAGGTTGAAAACTTGTATCCTCGTCGATACTCGTACTTTTCCACGCCTCGCATCAAACCGGCATTCCCTTCCTGGATCAGGTCCAGAAAGCTGAGTCCCCGGTTTCGATACTTCTTGGCAATCGAAACGACCAGACGCAGGTTACCGCCAGACAATTGCTGCTTGCCACGTGTCCAGGCATCAAACTTGGCCATGATCCGCCGCATCCGGTCACAGAAATCGGCAGGCGTTTCCAGGACAAGTTCGGTCAGATCGTTCAGTTCACGACGCAGAATCTCGGTCTCGTTTGTTGCTGCGACTGTACGACGTTCCGAAAGCTTCTGGATCTGAAGTTGAAGCTCTTGAATCCGCTTTCCAATCTGTTCCATCCGACGCATGATCGGCTGAACTCGCTGGGTTCGGACACTCAGTTCTTCGCACAACCAAGCCAGCTTACGTCGACGGTTTTTCATCTTCAGCTTGATGGCTGCCAGTTCCGGCTTCGTCTTGGCCGCTTTTTGAGCTTCCCAATCAACTTTGTTTTCTTCCAGCAGCCGTTTGATGGTGGGAAGATTGACGGGGATACGTCCCTGGATCTGTTCTTTACGCAGGTTTTCCGTTTCGCTCGTTCGCAGCGTTCGCTCGAACGGCAATTCGTTGCGACAGACTTTTTCAATCGTGTCGACAACCAGTCCGATGGCAAAGTCGGATTCGGCGATTTTGCGCCGGAACCATTTGCGTGCGATCTCGATCTGCTTGGCGAGGAAAATCTCTTTCTCACGCGATAGCAGCGGGATATGTCCCATCTGGCTGAGATACATCCGAATCGGATCACGCGAAGATGATGGCGTCT
This sequence comes from uncultured Schlesneria sp., assembly GCA_903834925.1. GTDB lineage: Bacteria > Planctomycetota > Planctomycetia > Planctomycetales > Planctomycetaceae > Schlesneria. The sequence goes on along the minus strand of CAILLA010000217.1, from coordinate 271 downwards.
CGGGTTCCATCATCGATTCGGGAATGGCTTCGTACTTGGGCTGATCGTTCGGATCGGGCTCGTCAACAATATCGAGACCAAGATCTTCTAAGGCGATGATCAACTCGGGAACCATGTTGGGATCGCCTCCCTCATCAGGGAGATACTTATCGACCAATTGGTACGTGGCGTACCCCTTGGCGCGGCAGGCGTCTAACAACTTGGCAAATTCCGGGCTGAAGCGATGCATGGGTCAAACCTCCTGTGATTCGTTCACGTCCCTGTGATTATA
>CAILLA010000216.1 GCA_903834925.1 uncultured Schlesneria sp. | reverse complement strand
TAACGAGCGTTTTCGCTTGCAGAAGAATTGTACGCTATCTTGATTCTGCTGAGACGGTTACGACGGAAGTTTGCCTGAAGGGACCAAGTCGCCGCAGCAATCGAAGTCAGGGAAATGACGAAAGTGCTGTGTCCCCAGGGTTCAACTCAGTTGCCCAATCTTGTTGCCGTTGTTCCCCGGATTCGACATAACTCATTTGAATGTCAGAATGCGACGCCAGTTCTGCACAGTCGACTGACCATTTCTTGCTTCCGAATGATTGGAAAACCGTAGTTGATTCGACCGCAGAAAAGAGGTTGCGAAGCCTATGGCATGTTTGCTCGGTCACGACAATGTCGTTCGGAACTGAAAACATCGAGATACCCTTTGCTCAATCAACGAATGGGAGAATAATGTCGTCACTATGCCCGAAGATTTGTTGGGCAAGTCGGGCCGCTTCCTCATCGACCATGAATTCAGTGGTCCATATTGGTAGCCGAGAGTGGGCAACCTCATGTAGACCGAAGGGACACTGCCCTTTCAAAGAACGGGCCAAAGGATTCGGGCCGAGAATTTACGGAAGAAAGTTTCTAATGCCAATATAGGAGAAGGGTTATACGCTTGGCTACGTCAGCGTTTTGTCAGAGCGAAGGAATCAGAGTGTGTCCCCAGCCGCGAAGAAAATCGTGATTTCCCCCCGAAAGGGCTGTGTCCCCATGGACACTGTGTCCCCGTGGTTTTGCAAAAGAAACATCGACCGACATTTGTCTCGCCACATCGTCGACTTCAGAAAACGGAAAGCCACAGCCTGACGGAATCTGTCACCTCATGTGCCGCTATTTGAGAGTTGCGGCACTAGCTATGTTGCCTTTGCTTCCAACAGTGCAACGATATCGGTTCGGCCCCATTCTTTCGCAAAAGCAAGGGCGTCAATGTTTGTCATGTTCTCGCCGGTATACTTCACCGAAATATCAATCCCGTTGTCGATGAGCAGTTTGGCAACTTGCGTGTGGCCACCATAGATTGCGCCAAACAACGGATTCCGTTCAGGTTCACTCACGTCCAACATCGCCCCAAGTTCGAGCAGGCGTCGCACAATTTCCAAATGGCCATCTGAAGAGGCTCGGTGAAGCGGACCGCTGCCCGAAGTTCCACCGTATTTGTTCACATCTATGCCGTTCGCAATCAACCACTCAACAATATGCAGTTGGCCCGCCGAAGCCGCCACATGCAACCACGTTCCGAAAGGTGTCATTAAATTCAGACGTTCCTTATCGTTACCTATTAAGTGCTTAACCTCGTCGAGATTGCCCTTCTTGACGCCAGTTCGGATCGCCTTTTGTACTTCAACATCAACCATCGGATTACCTCCGGCTAGCAGCAAGTTCGCCAAGTTCTTTCAGTTTCGTTACGAAATCGTCGTAGTCTCCGCCTGCCCGTTCCAAGGCCCGTAATTCATCGACAACCTTCCGCAGCGAATCAATCCCATGCTGTTTGGACACCCGCCAAGGTGCCCAGACAAGGTTTTCCTTGCCGTAGATCGGGTCGATGCCCACTCCGCGGAGGATCGCTTGGCCTTCATCCACCAAAGCCTGCTGTGCAGTGCCGTGTCCCTTCTTGAACAAAATGTGGTGTGCATGCGGATCGATCATCCCTTTTGGCGAATCACCGACCAGGCCCCGCAAATGCTTTCGAAAGTCGAACCCTTCGATTAATCCCTTTGGAGCATTTCCTGCGGCTTTCGCGGCGGCTGCCGCAGCCTCGCCGCAATCCTTTTTGCCTGTATTATGCACAAGAATCGGCGGTTTGTCGCTGGACTGACTCACAAAATACGTGTGGAATTCGCTGACACGAAAGTTATAGACCGGAATCCATTCCGATTGAACTTGCCGCTCGACAGCGACGACTGTTTGGCGTTCTTCATTTGGCCCGACCATCGTCATTCCCGGAAGTATATCGGCCGGTTTGAGGTAGGCGTCTCGTTCCGAAATCCAGAACGGGTGGTCCTCGGTGGTTGTCACCGTTTGTGTTCCACCAGAAGCGTCAGCCAGCGTCATCATTACAAGATGGTTGGACGTGAATTCAAACGCTTCTTCGATACGTTGCGGCTTGACCGCCGGCCCATATTCCTCCCGCGCTAATACAAAATCACCAGGGCGAAGCGTCTCGATGGCGGCGGTTTGATATTGAATTCGTCCATCGGAATCGGTCGATTGCCCGATGGCGACTTGAGTGCCGGCAGGAAAACAGACTTTGACACGTGCGCCGAGAAGATGCAGGAAACCCTCTCCTGTTTTAGCGGAAATCTCCAACCAGGAGTGACCGCCCTCCGCCAGCATTTGGGCACCTTGGTTAAAATTATACGCCGCAGTACCCACCTGTACTGCTTGATTGATTAGGGTAAGAACTTGACATGTCTTTGCTGAAACCTTCAATACCTTTCCGAACGCGACAAGAGTACCAGCAAGGTCACCCGCCCCGTCAATCAATCCGTCAACATATTGCCCCTCGGAAAGTTTGTCTGCGGCGCTCCCAAACGGAACAAGAGAAAGAGCCGTTTCCAGCATCATTAATTTCTGGGCTGTGTTCTTGACATTTTGTGGAATGAAGACTGTTTGTGCGGCGGCGAATTGGCCGTATGACGATGGAACGAATCCGGCAACTTCGTAATGAGCGGGGGTATAACCACTTCTGAGCGAAACCATCGGAACTTTGATCAGAACGATTGTTCCATTGGGCGTCGGTACGGTGACCGCGATCTGCGAACTGTTTTCAGGATTTTCGAACGCATGAGCGAATCCTTTGGCAATCATCCCTGTGATTCGGTCACACGGGATGAATTTTGGATTAAATGCACTCGGCACGACGACCGTGCCGGTTTGCCCATTTTGAGGGCTGTTATCGGGCGAGATGGCTTGTGCATTACCCAATAACTCACCGGGTTGGGGAACGTAAGCGACGGCCGGCGCAATCCCAAGTGCAGGGGCAACGGAAGACGTCGGAGTATCTGTGACACCAAGATCAGTGATCACCCCGTTTGATTCGGATTCCGTGTCGGTCCCCTTATCGCCCGTCGTTGTCACGTTTCCAATTGAAACTCCTGAACTGTTTGTCTGCCATTCGACCCCTTGAACTGACCATGCCTGTTTGAGGCTTCCCCAATCACCTTTTCTTGGATCGTCCGAAGCTGTTCCCTGCGACGGTAGGACGATTGTGTCGGAAAACACTTCGGTCGAGGTTCCTCGATTTTCGACGAGGTTCACCACCGTGTCCGTGGTCTTGATCCCGGTCGTCGGATCAATCGTCCAGTAAGTTTGTGTCTCAAGGTTATATCCCTCGGTCAAGTTCAACGTGCCGCTCTCCGACTCCGTGTCAGTCGTTATCCCATCTGGTGTAAGCGTCTCCCCGATCGACGACTTATCCGTAAAATCCTGTTTGAGGATCGTCGTGTTCTGGAAGTTAATGTGAACCCCGCCTGGCAAAATTCCGATCACTCCGACCCCCATCGAGGCATTCGTATTGGTCGTCTCATTTTGGACGACGGTCGCGCCTCCCGAATCCTGATCGGTTCCTGGGTTATTCAGTGATGACGTGTGGACGTCGGAAAGGCTGGATATATCTCTCTCTGCGATATTGTCCGTGCTTCCGTTGTCTTTATTCTGGACTGTGGTTTGGATTCCTGTGAGCGGATCAACCGTGATGGTTGTATCGTTCGCATTTGTCGTCTCATTCATATAAGGGTCGATCTCGCCGACCTGCGTAAATTTATCTGTTTCAGAGTCGCTGACAACCGTTCCCCCGGTCGTATTCGTAGTCTCAGCTCCGACGTCAGTGCTCGTGATCGTATTCGGTGTATTGATGCCAAAAGTCGTGTTGTCAGACTCATTGATGACTTTCGAATTCCAGTTTCCGTCATTGGTAATGGCAACGTCTGAAATGTTTGAATGGCCATTGTCAGTCAATGTCACCGCGTCGGTCTTTGAGAATTCGTCGGATTCGGTGCCAGTACCTCCGGTCTCGCAGGGCAATTCGTCGTCGTTTGAGTCGCTGCCTAGATCGATGGTCGCGGGATTGTTGAGAAAATCGATCGTTACCCCAGGCGATGGGCTACCTTTTACGCTTATCGACAGGCTGCTCTCGTCGACATAACTGTCTCCTGACTTTGCGTGTGCCTGAATTGTTTCAGTGTCTGTGCTGCTTCCTGCGGGAGTTGTGTCCGTAACGTCCACGCCGTCGTCATCGGAGAATTGATCCGTGTTGGTGTCGCCCCCCGTGATCTGGGTGACGACGCGAGTGGTCGGGTCGGTGATGTTGATGCTTAGTGAATCCGTTGTTTTATATGTCCCCTGATCAGTATTCGTCACGTCGGTTGTGTCGGTCTCGTTATCAACTGCCGGGTTCGCTGTATTGACTTCGCCGACCGCGCTGTCGGTTTCACCTGCGATGCCGTTGTTAATGACGAGGTTTTCGCCGTCATTGATCGTGATCGTTCCCCCGACGACTGGGGCGACAATCGTTGCACTGAAGTTGTCGTTGTTGCTGTAGTTGTCCGATCCCGTGTATTCGTCGTCGAAGGTGTTATCGTCGCTCGTTTTTTCGTTTGATCCTCCTGCGCCGGATGTGTCCGTGTGATTGTCGCCCGTCTGGTCGGTTTCTTGGTCTGTGATCTGATCGGTATCGTCGTTGTTGACGCTGTCTGTGATCACTGTGCCGTCGGCGAGCGTTGTCTTGTCGGTCGATACGAGTTTGTCTTCTATGAAGATCGTGTCGGCTGTCTTCGTTGTGTCGGTGGAATTGTCCGATTCCTTATCGCTGTTGGGTGTGGAATCGTCCGTGCCGGGGTCGTCATAGATGTCCGATGAGG
>CAILLA010000215.1 GCA_903834925.1 uncultured Schlesneria sp. | reverse complement strand
GACATTTCCGTCGGCCACTTTCGTGTCTGATCGCCAGCTCATGAATCACAAACTCAACCCATATCAATCGCGACTGGCAATACTTTAACTTGAAAGCCAAAACTTCAGCCGCCATCCGCCCGGGGTTAACTAAACTTTTACAAGACTTCAAGCATACAGTGTCCGTTATTACGGACAAACTTCGGGTAAAAGTAGCGCTCTGCTGAACGTTGTCCGCCGGGAAAATTGAGGCGGGTCGGAATGGCATGTGTCATTGCATGACCTTACTCGGTCATACAGTGGTGTTGGACGACAAGTTTTCGGCGTGAAAACACTGCGTCGGAGAAGACTCCGATGCAGTGGCACCACAGGTCGTGTCCGTTTTGAGATTTCGTTCGCGACAACAGATGGCGTCAATCGAATCGAAATGGCTCACCGGCGACTTCGTAACCAGGTCTTGCTCCTACGTTCAGTAAAAGGCCAAGGCTGATCGCTGCCATCACCAGACTGGAACCACCATAGCTCATGAGCGGCAGCGTGATACCGATAACTGGAAGCAGGCCGACCGTCATGCCTGTATTGATGATCGTCTGTGTCGCCCACAGCGTAACGATGCCGACGACAATTAGTCGCCCAAACGGTTCTTGCGTCCGCGCAGCGACTTTGAGGCCCAGAGCAAAGAACAGCAGATACAAGAGCAGGGTGAAAGTGGCTCCAATGAATCCCCAGCGTTCGCCGATCAGGCAGAACACGAAGTCGGTTTGTGAATTTGACAGGAGATAGGCACGGGGATCATCGATCCTGGGGCCTGCAAACGCACTTCCTTCCAAACCTCCCAAAGACAGGACGACTTTCGACTGATGCTGGTGCCGGCGGTCACCACCAGGATTTGGGCCACCATCAACTTGTAGTAGCAAGGCCCGGATTCGCGATTTTTGTTCGGTGTTCATTTTCATCCAGAACAAGGGGGAGATCGCCAAACCGAGCAGTCCCACACAAACAAGATGCCGCCAGCGGGCACCTGCGGTGAACAACATCGCGAATAATACGGGTACGAATAGCAGAGCCGTGCCGAGGTCGGGTTCGAGCAGAATCAGAGCCAGGGGAACGAGTGTCAGGGCAAACGGGGCAATCAGTCCGGCGACTTTCAAGAAATTGTCGCGGTACATCAAGTATTGAGCCAGAACCATAATGTATGTCAGTTTGACAAATTCTGACGGTTGCAGATCAAAAAAGCCGAGCTGAATCCAACAACGAGCACCGCCCCGTTTCTCCATGAAAAGAACCACAATCAGTAGTGGTAGCGAAACTAAAAACAGAACGTGGCCAATTGGCTTCCAGGTTCGATACGGAATGGCAAACGCCATCGCGAGCGCTGGAATTGAGACAAATGCCCATGTCAATTGTTTGGAAAACAGATCCGGCCCGGCACTCAATTCGTCAGCTCGGGCGATCCCCGTCAATCCGATGACCAACAATGTGAATGCACAAATGGCAATCGGCCAGGGAATACGTCGGATTAAATCAGCAGTCGGCACGAGGTTCCCTCCATAGATCCTCAAAACGACAAGTCTCCCATCACTTTCTGTCAGGAACGACGTCGCCCAATCAGGTTTATCCAGTTTGAATCGGACTTCGGCAAGACCAATTCCAGGTTGAGATTCGTTTAAGCCCCTTGGTAGTAGGTTTTAAGTGAAAGATGTTACGCCGAACGACGGGAACCACTGAAAAGGATTCTTCTCACGACTTTTTCATCCACATGATCGATTGTTGCCAGAATGACACCTTGACCGCGGCGTTTTAGACGTTCGACTTGTACGAGGATTCCATCTTTAGCGGCGTACAGTTGCTGTTGGCTTACATCTCTGTCATCGAATCGATCGGATGTAGACTACCGAATGAGATTGACCTAGACTACCGTGAACCTATTGAAATCCGTGTAATTTTCGTGTTGCGCCGCACTTTCCAAGTCGCGGTCCAATAGAATCTGTCCGCAGGCAAAGTTGAGATCCATTCATGAGTAACGGTTCTTCTGCAAAGCGATCCAGGTTGCTGCGATTCGGATTGCCCATTGTGATTCTGGGAGTGCTGGCAGGGATTATTGGTTGGAATCGGCAAGCATTGAAAGATGCTTGGGATCAACACCTTCAGGCCAACCGAATTGATGGTGTCGCGTCACCAAATACCGCTGCATCACGCCCTACGAAGCGCCCATTATTCGTATTGGTGCCGGACAAACCTGACACGATTCGCCTGATTGATCGGGACGTTTCCGACCTTGGAATTCATGTCCACACAATCAGTGCCGATCCACCGCCCAACAAACTGCGATTGACAGGAACACTTTCACTGGACCCGAATCGTTTTGTTCGCGTCCATTCCCGATTTCCTGGCGAAGTCCGACGCGTGGGGACGGCTGCAGGAACGAATCGACCATTGCGATTTGGTGATAAGGTCACTGCGGGTCAATTGCTGGTGAAAATGTGGAGTAAGGACATTGGAGAAAAGAAGAGCGAATTAGTTGACGCTCTTTCAAAAGTTCACTTCGACAAAATCATCCTGGACCGCCTGAACTCAGTGAAGGGGGGGGTTGTTACCGAACGCGCTATCAACGACGCCGAAAGAAACTATCAGGGGGACCTTGTTGCCGTGGCGAAGGCCGAGCGAACATTACGTTCGTGGAATCTGAGCGAGGAAGAAATTGCCGCAGTGCATCGGGAAGCGAAGGACCTTTTGGATGGAACTGTTTCGATTACTGACGACGGTCACTGGGCTGAAATGGAAGTGACTGCGGCGCAATCGGGAATCATCGTCGAAAAGGACTTTAGCGTTGGCGACATGGTCGATACCAACAAGGATCTTTTCAAGATTGCGGACCTTGACCGATTGCAGGTCCTCGCCAATGTCTTTGAAGAAGACTTGCCACTCTTACGCAGACTTTCACCCGATGAGCAAATATGGAGTTTGCAGCTGGAGTCCGAGTCGCTTGATAACGTGATCACAGGGAAATTCGATCAGATCGGAATGATTATCGACCCCAATATGCATACATCCGTTGTCATGGGATTTGTTGACAACCCGAATAAGAGTCTCGCCATCGGGCAATTCATTACGGCAACGATTGAGGTACCTGGCGATTCTTCCCAAGTCGTGATTCCGGTTTCTGCTGTCATCGAAGAAGGTGCATCCTCTGCTGTTTTTGTTGAGACGAGTGCGGAATTCCACGAATATACGCGTCGCAGGGTTGCTGTCACGCGTCGCGGCAGAACTCAGATTCACGTGGTGAGTGAACCGAACGCCAAACAGCTTGAACGTGGGATTCAACCGCTGCGGCCGGGAGAACGGATCTTAATTGACTCTGTTGTTGAACTTGAAGCCGAGTTAAACGATCTGGCTTCCTCGTCAAAACATTAGTCCAACTTCGTTGATCATAGCGCTTCATCAAAAGCGTTCACTCGAAAAATTGCGGTCTCGTACACTCACTTCCATGCGAATACTAATATGGTTCACCAACTGATTCATTGGGCTCTCGACAATAAGCTCATTGTTCTGATTTTGATGTTTGGACTCGTCGGTTTTGGTGGTTACGCGTTCGTGCATGTGAATGTTGAAGCGTATCCAGACCCCGCTCCCGCGATCGTGGAAGTGATCGCCAAATTTCCTGGCGCTTCTGCGGAAGAAGTCGAACGACAAGTCACTATTCCGCTGGAAGTCGTGATTGCTGGGATTCCTGGACTCAAATACACCCGGACCAAGTCCTTGTTCGGGCTTTCGCACTTGCGTAATCAATTCGAATATGGCATCGATTTCTTGAAGGCTCGGCAAGAAATTATCAATCGGCTTCAGTTTGTCGATGGGCTTCCACCGGGCGTCGTCCCCACACTGTCGCCGCAAAGTCCGACCGGCGAGATTCTACGCTATACGCTGAAGAATCCGAAAACGGAGAAAGGGAAGGATGTTTATACACTCAACGATCTCAAATCGATGCAGGATACCGTGCTTGAACGACAGTTCCGTCGTGTTCCACGCATTATTGACATCGTCAGCAGTGGCGGAACGGTAAAACGTTACGAGATCCATCCCGATCCCGAACGTCTGATGCGATATGAAGTCACGCTCGATCAGTTGGCACAGGCGATCCAGGACAGCAACGCGAATGTCGGCGGCGACTACATGGTTCAAGGTGACAATCTCCTGAATATTCGCGCGACAGGATTGATTGGAGCAGGGCTTGATCCGACCCGTGATCTTTCAGTTCTTCAAGCCGCCTCACCTGAAGCGGCGGCGGCCTATTTGCGATCAGAAGAACTGCGACGCATCGAACGGATACGTTCCACAGTCATCAAGGCCGTCAATCATCAGCCGATCCGGGTTGAAGACGTCGTCGATGGCGGGCCGAATCGAGATCCCGATGAAATCGGAATGCGTGGAGTCGTCGTAGGAAACGTTCCCCGACTTGGTCGAGCCAGCATCAGTTATCGCCAGAAAGATGATCAAGGGAATATCGTACTCGACAAAAATGGCGATCCGGTCTGGGTCGACGAAGAAGAGAAAGTTCAGGGAATTGTCCTGATGAGGAAAGGGGAGTCGTCACTTCCGGCACTGGCGGGCCTCGAAAAGAAGATTCATGAATTGAACGATCATTCGGGTCGTTTGTTGCCTGGCGTGACAATCGAACCTTATTACGATCGAACCGACCTGATCAATGTGACTACGGAAACCGTTCACGAAAACCTGATTGTGGGGATGGTTCTCGTGACCGTGATCCTCTTGATGTTTCTCGGAAACGTCCGTAGTGCATTGATCGTCGCCATCAATATCCCGTTGGCCCTGTTATTCGCTTTTGTCGTGCTTTTTGTTCGTGGTAAGTCCGCGAATCTGCTGTCAATTGGAGCGGTCGACTTCGGAATCATCGTCGACTCGTCTGTGATCATGGTGGAAAATATCTACCGGCATTTGAGCGCTGGTGACAATAAAGAACTTCCCTTCAAGGATCGAATCCTAATCGCAAGTCGGGAAGTCGAGGGAGGATTGTTTTACACCACAGCGATCATGGTCTGTGCATTCTTACCATTGTTCACGATGCAAGGCCCCGAAGGACAGATCTTCGGTCCCATGGCCGACACTTATGCGTTCGCGCTGGGTGGAGCGCTACTGATGTCGTTGACCATTGCTCCGGTCTTGTGTGCCTTGTTTTTCACGAAGCTTAAGCCCGTGGAAGACAACATGCTTGTAAGAATGATTAAGCGAGGTTATCTGAAAAATCTCGATTTGTACCTTCGAAATCGTACCATTTTCCTGGGACTCACGTTATTCGCAGTTGTTTTGACGTTTTCGTATATCCCTTACATGGGGCGCGAATTCATGCCCGAACTGGAGGAGGGTAACCTCTGGATCCGCGGAACTTTTCCCATCAGCATTGCCCAGGACGCTGCTGCTGAAAAGATTCGGGCAGCTCGCAAGATCATGCAGAAGTATCCAGAGATTGAAGTCGTCGTTTCCATGAATGGTCGTCCGGACGACGGAACCGACCCGACAGGTTTCTACAATTCAGAATTCTTTGTTCCGCTCAAGCCACACAATGCCTGGCCGGCCGTAAAATCGACGACGGGGATGATGTCGTATTTTTACCCACGGCGTGCCAGGGCAAAAGAAGAATTAATTAGTGAGATGAATCGAGAGCTTGAGGATAGCTTGTTCGGTGTCGACTGGAATTTCTCACAAAACATTCGTGACAATGTCATGGAATCGCTTTCCGGGGTGAAAGGGGACAATAGCGTCAAAATCCTTGGACCAGACCTTGATGAATTGGAACGTTTGGCCGGTCAGCTCAAGCAGCGTCTGGATAGTATTCAGGGGATCGAAAACGTGGGTATCTTCCGCGTGAAGGGCCAACCCAATCTGGAAATACCTGTCGATCCGGCGAAATGCAGCCGATGGGGCCTGAGTGTTGCTGATGTGGAAGATGTTCTTGAAACCGCAGTCGGTGGAAAACCATTTTCAACAATGGTTGAAGGAGAAAAGCGTTTTGATATCACGCTTCGCTGGCCGGCCGTTCTGCGGACAAGCGAAGACGCGATTTTGAATATCCCCGTTGATATCTCAAACAACAATATTACGGACGATAACAGCAATGACGATACGAATCCCAACGACAACTCGATGAATAACAATGCGGCATTGAACCGACGTGGATTCAACGAACCACAGCCGTCACTCAGCGGAAATCCGGTCAGTTCTCAGTCTAACTACATTGTGCGGCAACCCCGTCGTCGACTGCGTGATTTCGTAACTCCGGTAAATTCGCGGGGCATTCCAGATCCTAACGAAGGATTTATCCGATCGGGTGCCTCGACAATATATCGCGAACAGGGCAATCGGCTGATCGCAGTCAAATTCAGTGTTCGAGGACGTGACTTAGCCAGCGCGGTTGCTGAAGCGCAATTGAAGACCGAAGATCTCTTCACCGCTCCGTATACCACGGAATGGAGCGGCGAATTTCAAGAGATGAAAGAGGCTGAAGCGCGCTTGATGGTGATCGTCCCATTATCTTTGGTTTTGATTTTCATTCTGCTGTATCTCGCGTTCCACTCGTTTCTCGATGCCTTAGTTGTACTTTCCAATGTGCTCGCGCTTTCGATTGGCGGAATCTGGGCTCTCTTTCTGACGGGAAGTAACTTCAGTATTTCCGCTGCCGTCGGTTTCATTTCATTGTTTGGCGTCGCCATCATGGATGGTCTGTTGATGATTTCGTATTTCAATCACCTTCGTCACCAGGGAATGCCGCTGAAAGAAGCGATCATGCTCGGTGCCGAAAAGCGCGTGCGACCGGTAACGATGACGGCACTCACCGCCATCTTCGGTTTATTACCCGCAGCCATGTCGACCAGAATTGGTGCTCAAACTCAGAGACCATTGGCAATTGTAGTGGTCGGTGGCATGATCGCGACGCTTTTTCTCACCAGGTATCTTATGCCGATTCTTTACAGTTACTACGGCAATCGTGAACCGAACGAAGCCTCAAGCTCGCTCGTCCATTAACATGGAATCGACCGATTGTCACTGAGCGGTTGTCAGTTTTTGTAGTGTGGGCTTTAGCCCGCACAAGACGTTGTGTCGCACGGGCTGAAGCCCATGCTACGGGTTGTGGCTCACCATTCTCAACCTACAAAAAATGACAGCCTCGGAGCGTGCCTCGACCGATGGCGCAAGATTTGACGCCGAAGATTGAGGCTGATAAAGTTGATTTTGCGCACCTCAACCAGGGGACTTTCAAAATATTTGTCCGAAAAACGACGTGCGGTACACAGAGAAACCCCTGCACTCGCATTCCGTAAATACAATATTTGCAACCCCTTGCGCGTACACAACTCAGCTTACCGACTCAAGCTGACATTGACGTTTTGACCGCTTCACTCGGCAAAAAGGGTTATTCCGTTTGTACGCCCTTTGGCTGTATTCGTAACGCGTTCGATTGTATTGCTCGATACTTTGATGACGGTTGAAATGGCCATGATTTGGACCAACGGATTGGTTTTGAGGCCGCACAACCGTAACACGAGCATCACACATGAACTCGATTTGCTGTCGATTGTCGTTCGCAGTGGCGCTTTTGGTGACGATCTCCGTATCGTGCGTCTCTGCCATTGAGCCGTCTGATCCGGCTGATCTTCCGGCACCGATCACTCACAATTCTTCCCCCAATGTGGGCTCGATCGATGAGCTTGGTGAAGGCCCAGTGAAGCCAGATCCCTACCGCTGGATTGACGATGATCCAGTCACGCCATCGTCGCGATCAACAGTTTCCTCTTACGCGACGTTCATCGATGACGTGGACCCCAATGATATCCTCGAACGTCCCGGTGTTCCTGTGGGGTGGTACTCGGCTTTGGAGTTGACCGCAGCCAATCCTCGATTGTCGTTTCGGCAAAATTCAGAAGGCTTGCTCAGCAATACATTTCCCGATCCAATCGCACCAACTTATGCACCACTGGATTGGACGGTGATGCCAAAGTTCACCCTGGGCTATCGACGTCCAGAAGGGCTTGGTGATTTAAGTGTCAGCTATCGATTTCTCTTTTCTCAAGGGTCAACCGCGATCCCTCAGTTCGTCGGTGGAGGGACAGGTAGCGGTTCGAGCAACCTGCAATTGCATGTGATGGACCTCGATTACAGCCTGACCGACTTGTTTCCGAACGACCTGTGGCTCGTACCGCGTCAGATGCGACTGACGGGTGGTATCCGTGTGGCAGGGATTCAGGACAAGACATCGAATTCCGGTGGAAGTGTTCTCAGTCAGTCGGCCTCTAATACATTCGTCGGTGCCGGACCTCGGTTTGCACTCGAAGGGCTTTATCCTATTTCCTCTCATCGATGGACGCTGTTTTCAAAATTTGAAGGTGCCGGTGTCATTGGTAACGACCGGCAATCATTCAGCCAGTCGGCAACAGGTGCTAACAACTTGATCACAAGTGGATCGGCATCCAATTCGGTGACGGTAGGTGTCCCTGTAATTGGACTGAAAGCAGGGCTGAACTGGCTTCCCGACTGGGGTGGCGGCAACGTCAAAATGTCGGCGGGCTATCAATGGGAACGGTGGTTTTTTCTAGGTACGGACACGACCTCGAACAACGAGCTAACGATTCAGGGACCTTTCGTACGAGGCGAAGTCGCATTCTAGGGTTCTGTCTTAATCGGGGAGTGTTTGGCTTCCGCCGAGCCTTAAGAAAAACTGACGAGCTGACAGGTTGAAATGAAAATGAATCATACCCGCTTCGAATTCCGTACCGCTGTGATCCTGCTCTTGTGCAGCCCCTGGCTGGCCCTTGCCGCAGAGCCGCGTGGCGATGCGCCCACCGCCAAACGGGCAGGACAAAAATCACGGATCATCCAGGTCAGTAACGAAGAAGTGCCGCCCGCACCGCCGGTTTCCAAATCAACCAAGACGGAATCTGCCAAGTCTGAATCGGACCCACCACTCGAACCCGAATCAGACAGTTCTCATTCCGTGAGGACTTGGACATTAGCCGAACTTCAGGCAGTCGCAGATACAATTCATCCGTTGCTCCAGCGCAATCGCGCCCGAATCGACTCTGCCCGTGGCGACGCGTTACAAGCGGGCCTTTATCCCAATCCTCGCTTCGATACCAACAACCCTCAAGTCTTTAATGGGCAGAACTCATTGTTCAATGCCGGTATCCAACAGGAATTTGTTGTCAAAGGCAAGAAGCGATTAGATCGTGCTGCCGCAGTGAAGGTCGTCCAACAGAATGAATTTGCTTACGTACAAGACCGATTTGGTTTGCTGACCAACCTGCGTCAACAGTATTACGTGTTGCTGGCCGCCCAGCGTCGACTCAAGGTTCTTCAGAAACTACAGGAGATTACCGCGTCTTCATATGCCACGGGAAAAGAGCAAGAGCGGGGTGCGGGGGAACTTGCTCATATCGATGTATTAATCCTTCAAATCGACAATCAGCGGGTCCAGGCTGACTTAGAGAATACGCTCCGGTTGCAACGCGGTGCCCGAAAACAATTGGCCATGCTGGTTGGTGATCCCTCAATTAGCGACGATCAATTTGAAGGTTCAATCTATGACGCGCCTCCTCAGTACGACGAAAAAATTCTGAATGAATTCGCTTCCGCAAACAGCGCTTATGTTCAGATCGCAAAACTGGATGTCGAACGAAACGAGATTCTGCTCAAACGAGCGGTTGCAGAACCCTATCCCAACATCAACCTGGGTCCCGCATATCAGTGGGGTCTGGTTCAAGGGGGCGAGCAGTTCTGGTTGACCGTAACCTTTCCAATCCCCACATGGGACCGGAATCAGGGTGGGATTCAAGCAGCCACAGCAGATCTGGCGGGTTCACGAAAGAATGTGGAAGCGGTTCAACTGGAACAGCTAAGACGCGTGGCTGACGCGTACTCGCGTCATCGCGCAGTTCGAGCACAGGCCGCCAAATACCGGAAGGACATCATTCCGAATGCGATGAACGCGTTTTTCCTGGCAGAGAAGGGCTTTAAAAAGGGTGAATGGGATTTCATCCGTTACTTGCAAGTTCAGCGCACGGTTGTCGACACCAACATGGCGTATATTGACCTGCTGGAAAATGTCTGGACAACGGCTGCGGAATTGTCAGGACTCTTGCAGCTTGAAGATTTTGAATAACTCTTGATCTGACAATGACTGCGAGCGATCATCAGCGAGCGTGCAGCAATCAGATTCAAACCCTGGTATAAAAGTGCGTAGAACCTGATAGCGCGGATTCGTCCAGACTCTCATCGCACGGAAACTCGTTTTTTCGATCAGGACTCGCCAAATGGTATTGGAACCCGGTAATCATCTGTTGATCGTGCATCGTCGGTTGTTTGAAACAGACCACTCGCGGTTTTTCGTTGGCAAGGTCGAAGGTTACGAGTGTGGCATCGCACGCGTCAGTGGCTATTCCTTTGGTCGCGATCACCTCAATTCCAAGTTTGTTCGCAAACCCGACCTGAGAACCAAGCTGATTGGAATCAGTTCCGGCTCGTTGATTATTTATTGCCTGCCAAATGATATTTCTCTGGATGACGTTGCTTTCGATGTCACGGAATCCGGACTTAAGCTGAATTGCCCTCCGAACGTCTCTTTAAATCTCTCGGAATATTTTCATTTGCATTGAACGAAGCGATTGGGTTCGCCGGCATTCGACGCCGGTGGCATGTTGTTGCAAACCTGGTCCTGGGCTGCGTTCATCGACTTTGCTTTCCGAATTTCATCAACCATTTTGCATCACAAAGCGCACGGCCTCGCGACTAAGTTCTGCGGGCGTATTCAGATCGAGTTTCAGCTTGATCTTTTGACGATGTGACTCCACTGTCTTGACGCTTAAAAACAGGGAGGAAGCGATTTCGGCCGTGGTCATTCCTTTGCCGATCAGCTTGAAAACCTCCATTTCACGATTGGTCAACGCAGACAGACCCTGTCGAGCTCCATCCGGAAGATGTTCATTTTTCCGTGCTGCAATTCGTGCCGCCGTTTCATCACTCAGATATCGTTGTCCTGCAAGCAGCTGACGAATGGCATCCACAATATTTCGGCTGGCGACCTGCTTGTTGAGATAACCCATCGCCCCTACATCCAGCGCCCGTTCCGCATAAAGTTCGTCGTCGTACATCGACACAACCAGAATTCGCAACTGCGGTCTGACTGCTTTCATACGCCGAACAAGATCCAGTCCGTTTTCGCCATTGAGTGCGATATCGACGATTGCGACATCAGGCCCCGTGTCTGTGACGATCTTCAATGCCCCACTGATATTGGCCGCTTCTCCACAAATCAACAGGTCTGGTTGAGCGGCCAGTAGTGTACTAAGCCCTTCTCGAATGATCGGATGGTCATCCACGACCAGGATCCGTGCGGGACACGAAACCGTATTCGCAATGGGAGGTTGTATCAAATCGCTGGTCATTTGAATTCAATTCGTGAATGAGGTTTTGATTCTCGCCTTCTTACAAGAACCGATCGACAAAATTTTTAATTCACCTGATTACATATTGCCAGATTTTGTCAGTCGGGTTAATTGTGTTCTCGTCATTCTCTGTTTACAAACCATCTCGATTTGGCGCTTGTTCTCCGACGGGATGAGGACGTTCTCAATGTCAGCTTCGACTCCTCCTTCGGCGACATTACGACCTGACTCGATCGAAATCAAGGCCATCCTCGAAGCAGCAGGGGCGATGATTGTCGCCACCGACCTGAAGGGGATCGTCAGAGTATTCAATCCCGCAGCCGAGCGAATGCTGGGATGGACTGCCGAGGAAGTGATTGGCAAACAGACGCCGGCTGTTTGGCATGTCCGTGAGGAGATTGTCGCACGCGCTGCGGAACTCTCGCAAATGCTGGGTCGCGAGATTCAGCCGGGACCCGATTACTTTCTAACGCTGAACCAGATTGGCGATCTCCAGCCGCGTGCATGGACGATTCTTCGCAAGGACGGTAAGAGATTCATTGGTCAGTTTCTCATTTCACCCTGGTACGACGAGAAAGGTGGCTTTGCCGGACTTGTCGGCACGGCCCAGGATTTGACGGCTCGCATCAACATCGAGCAGGAACTCAAACAACGTGCTCTGAAATCTGAACAATTCAGCCACGCAACGCTCGATGCGCTTTTGACGCATATTGCCGTGATTGATTCCACCGGAAAAATCGTTTCCACGAACCGTGCCTGGAAGCAGTTCGCGGAAGACAACAATGGCGTGTGGATGTCCATGAGCGAACAGGCCAATTATCTGGAGGTTTGCGATCACTCGGCGGTGGGGGGGGATCAGGATGCGGCCACCGTCGCAAAAGCAATCCGACAAGTCATTGCCGGGGAAATCACGACATGGTCCTGTGAATATCCTTGTCACTCCGACACAAAACAGCGCTGGTTTACCTGCCGCGTGACAAAATGTTTGGTTGACGACGAATCCTACTTCGTGATCTCACACGATGACATTACAGTCAGATATCTTGCAGAGCGTGCGTTAAAGTTGAGTGGGGAACGGCTATCGACGTTGCTGAAGACGGCAAACGATGCTGTCGTGACAATCGACGAAAATGGAATCTTGCAATCGTTCAACGAAGCCGCCGAAACGATGTTCGGATATTCGGCGAATGAGGCGATTGGCCAAACTGTCAGTATCCTCATCCCGTTGCCTTATCGAATTGATATTCACAAAATTCTGACACGGTATCGGGAAACGGGTATTCGACGAATGATCGGTAGTTCTCGGGAAGTTTCGGGCTTGCGAAAAGATGGGTCCATCTTTCCCGTGGAAGTGTCAGTCAGTGAAGTTGACCACCTAAAAATCTACATGGGGCTAATGCGAGACCTCACCAGTCGAAAGCAATTGGAACGGGAAATTGTCGAAATCGCTTCGCTCGAACAACAACGGATTGGGCAAGAACTGCATGATAGTATCGGACAGCAACTGACCGGAACGATCATGCTGTGTCAAGTCCTGCGGGAATCGGCGCGAGCCATCCAGCCTCTCGAAACGGAACCAATTCCGATCAAAAATGCCAAGGGTTGTCAGCAAGTGCTTTCGCTGGCTCAGCGTCTTCAATCGTACGTCGAAGAGGCGTTGCAAAACATTCGTGATATTTGCCGCGTCCTATCGCCGGTTCCGATTACGGCTGATGGTTTGAAAGTCGCGCTCGAACAACTCGCTGCCAAAACGTCCAGCCAAACTCATGTCGATTGTACTTTCGACTGCCCGAAGCCGGTTTTTCTGTCCGACAACCTGACTGCAACGCACCTTTTCAACATCGCGCAAGGAGCGCTCAGCAACGCATTAAGGCACGCCCAGGCGTCACACATCCAGATCCGAATCGAACAAGCCGATCACCAACTCTTGCTTGCGATCCGCGACGATGGAATCGGATTGCCCCCTTCCAATGTTCCTGGAATGGGAATGCGAATCATGCAAAATCGAGCTCAAATCATCGGCGGAACGTTAATGATCCGTTCGGTTCAACCAACCGGCACCGAAGTGACCTGCATCTGTCAAAACATGAACCACCCGCTGATTGCGTCACTCGACAAACAAGCTTCCTCGTGTTGATCGTTTTTTCAACACCAAACCATCCTTTCCCTGATGCCAGGCTCGGCCTAAAACAGGACAATAAAGTCCGATTTCGTAATACGCAAAACGTGCGGCGATTTGAACTTGAGATGAACGGGGTAATTAACCACTGGATTACAATCATGTTGCAGTCAATTGCTGTCTCCATGCCGAACTTGTTGATCGTGGATGATGACGAACAGATTCTCGACTGTTTTCGTTATGCCTTTCCGCCAGATCAATACGCACTCCATACAGCGACTAATGCCGCCGAGGCACTTTCGCTGTTTCAAGAACTGCCATTCGATGCCGTCATCGCCGATATCCGGCTACCCGATTCCTCGGGAATGCAATTGCTTCACGATTTGCACGACTTCGATTCCCGCATTCCTGTGATTCTGATGACGGGCTATGGCACGACGAATATCGCGATCGAAGCCATGCGAACGGGCGCTTTCGAATACCTGCTTAAACCTCTTGATCCTGAGTTACTGCAATCCGTGATCGATCGGGCTCTCGAAGCCTCACGCATGATCCGGACACCGGCAAGAATTGCAATCGAAGGTGATGACGATTGCGATGGAAGCGACTTGCTTGTCGGACAGTGTCCTGCAATGCAAGAGGTTTACCGCCAGATCGGTCGTGTCGCCGGACAAGATGTCACTGTCTTGATTCTCGGAGAAAGCGGTACCGGCAAAGAAGTCGTGGCCAGGGCGATCTATCAATACAGTAAGCGGTCTGAAAAGCCATTCCTCGCCATCAATTGTGCCGCTATTCCCGAAAATCTACTCGAAAGCGAACTGTTTGGCCACGAGAAAGGGTCATTCACCGGAGCCGATCGAAAGCGGATCGGAAAGTTCGAACAGTGTGATACTGGTACGCTGTTTCTCGACGAAATTGGCGACATGACGCCGTTGACTCAGACCAAAGTCTTGCGAGTCCTACAGGATCAGCAATTCGAACGGGTTGGTGGAAGCCAGATGGTCAGTACCAATGTTCGTCTGATCGCCGCCACGAATCGAAATCTGACAGAAATGATGGAGCAGGGGACGTTTCGTAGTGATCTGTACTATCGATTGAATGTCTATACCATTCATTTGCCACCGTTACGCGAGCGAATCGGAGACCTGCCACTCCTTGTCAATCACTTCTTGATCCGCTTTTGTCGTGAACTCGACAAAGACGTCCCACGCGTCTCTCCGGATGCCATGAAACTGCTGATCGATTATCCCTGGCCTGGAAATTTACGAGAGCTTCAAAGTGCTCTGAAACATGCCGTTGTCGAAGCAACCAGCCCGGTGATCCTGCCGGAATTTCTACCCGAGACTGTGCGTGGAATCGGATCGGGAGTTGATCATGAGTTTCTCGATCGAACTTCGGATGGCCTGAATACAAATGGCGATCTGATTCATTTCCTGCACCAGCGGATTCGCATGGGAACGGAAAACCTGCACGAAGAAGTCATTCAACGAATCGAGCGAACGCTGTTAACCGAGGTGTTGCAGCAGGTCGATGGAAATGTCAGCCGTGCCTCGGCGATCCTGGGAATTTCGCGTTCAACATTGCGATGCAAATTGACGGCGCTGGGAATCAGTCTGGATCGTTCTGTTCGCATGCATGAATAGGGTGGCCAAGTTTTTACCGGGTGGTCACGTTTTTGCCAGAAAGTTTCTGGTTTAACGCGACTTAAAATCATTGGCACTGAAATACCGACTTCGGTAAGCCATTGAGTCCGAAACGGATTGGTCGTGTCTGCTGTTCTGGGGTCGGGCGTTCAAATTTTAAAATTGGCCGTTTCTAGCCGGGATGATTTGTTAGCCGAATGTGCAAGTTTTTAAGTTGCACATTCGGGGTGTCGAGAACTGGATTCCCACAAGAATAAGCGAATTCAATTCGGATTTAGCGTAAAGACGCGAAGGAAAGAAGCGAGGAAGGTTCTACCTCGGACCAAAGTAGTGCTCATCGCTCCGAGTGATGAGCATGGTTCGAGAACCAAGAGAACAGGAATCAGCGTTTTTTTCAAATCAGGAATTCAAAAAAACGTATTTGCTCCGTCGCTAAGGCAACGCTCGTATCATTTCCGGCACATGCTCATCACGCGGAGCGATGATGGCTACTTTGGAAGAAATCTAAGGCATTACCGATTTTTTGAATTGTTTGAGACCTTGCGTCTTTTCACCTTTGCGTTGAATTCTTGATTTCATTCTAGATATCGAAAATGTGCAACTTCAAAACGTGCGCGACGGTCTTGCTTTGTACTCCCTCGCTTGCGCGTCGGGCTAACGTTTCACTGTGTCTGGCACAGAACCTGCGGCCAACCTGCTTGAGCTGAATCGGCCAAGAAGACTCGATCAGTTCCGGGCTGGACTTGAAATGGACCGCGCTATAATGCGAATACGACGGCGAAATTGATTATCGATTTGTTCTTCATAGGAAAGGAAGCATGATGTCCAGTTCACCAGCGCGGCCGGGTATCGACAACCATGAGTGGGCTCAGGCGGCGGAAAAAGCGAAAGAGGTGGCCACGTCCGTCGGCGAAATGGCCAGTCTGGCAGCATCTGCGGTGGGTGCGATGGTCAGCCATGCGGCGAGTGATGCCAGTGTCGTTGCCAGCCAGGCTGCGCGAGATGTCGGCAAAAAGGCCGATGAACTGGCTGGCAGCGCGGGAGTCGGCATCCAGGGGCTTGGTGACATGCTCAGCAAAAACTCACCTCAAGCAGGCCCGCTGAAAAGTGCGACCGAGGTTGTTGCCGGAGTCGTAAAAGAAGGGGGCGAGTACCTTCAGGAAGCGAAACTCACCGGGCTGACGGAAGATGTCGCCCACGTGATTCGACGGAATCCCATCCCATCCGTCCTGGTCGCACTCGGTGTCGGCTGGTTTATCGGTCGTGCATTTAAAGGCTGATCCAACATGTCTGCCGACGTCCCAGGTTCGTCCGAGTCCACTCCGCTGGCGCTGGTCAGCGGCATTCTTGTTGATCTCGAACACCTCGTCGAGCAGCAGTTACAACTGACCAGACGCGAGATCGAAGAGGAACTTCGACAAAGTTCCGTTGCTGCGACGTTATTGGCTTCGGGCATCGCGTTTTTCTTACTCGCGGCCATTTCGCTTTGCCTGGCAGGGACTCATTTCCTGCACTGGGCCACTTCACCATCGGGAACCGATCCCGCCCAACTTCCATTGTGGGCCTGCCATGCGATCATGGCATTGCTGCTGGTCATTGTCGGTGGAATCCTGACTCAGGTCGCGCGAATCCGGTTTCGATCTGTACCTCGTCTTCGGAATCCTCTGACGGAGATCATGGAGGAGCCACTGCGATGAACGAAACGGCGGATATGATTCGAAAGGAGATGGAGCAAACCAAGCTGCAGCTTGCTGCGAAACTCGAATCTCTCGAACAGCAGGTCTCGAAAACCGTTCACACCACAGAAACGGCTTTGAGCGCAACGATGGGAGCAGTCCAATCAGTGAAGGGGGCTGTTCATAACACAGTCGATTCCGTCGCCAATCTGTTGGATGTTTCTCGACATATCCAAAAACATCCCTGGCTGGTTGTCGGTAGTGCCGCTGTCGTCGGCTACCTGTCCGCTGAATTTTTCACCTTAAAGGCCAGCGAAAACTCGACTGGCACATCGGCCGCGCCGAATCCAACCACGAATCAACCTGCTGAACAGTCACGTACAACGCCGCTCGCGCATACCACATCCAACACGTTCGGCCATCCATCTGTCATAGCAAATTCACCGTGGTATCAATTAAGAGATGCTGCGATCGGATCGCTGATCGGTATTGTCCCGCAAATCCTGTCTCGAACGATTCCTCTCGTTGTGGACCAACTGATTGAGAACTGGAGTCGTCCATCGAAGGAAGCTTCCCCGTCAAACGCTGAACCCGAAGTTCTTCCCGAGCAACAGTCGCTGTCCAATGAGACGCATCGTCTTCGAATCGCAGATCCTGAAACGAGGCGGTCAAAATCGTTGAATTGAGCTTTGAGCGCCTGCGTCAGCCGGGAAGGGCGAAGCCAAATGTCCCTCTGTGAAAATTGATCGAGCCTCTTCTAACGTCGAACAGATTCGACGCCGCACCGACAAGCCAAGCAACGAACCACTACGACACGGCACTCAGCCCAGTGTCGCAAGTTCTTTGTTAAACCCTTTTGTTATTTTGGCGAAGCATTTTCCATGAACTGTCGGGCCGAATCTTTTGACCCGTTCTTGGAAAGAGCAGTATCCCTAAGGCCTAAAGGTTGTACCCGTGTCCTAACGGGCATCAGAAATCGACTCGATAGTAAGTGGAACCGAGTATGCAATACGGCACGGATCTGTTTCCATCGACATGATTCCAGCAGTCGAGAGCACAAGGAGTTCGTATTCACCTGGCTCCTCCGGCACGACCCATTCACCGTGACAATCACAAATTCTATTCGTCGAAGTTGTCGACTTAAAGAATTTGGGATGACTGAAAATCCACCCTTCGCGGTTGCGCGCCTTGCAGGCGACGCCTAATCCGCCGCTCAGCATGACGTCGTTAGGCAACTTTGGGTTGGGAAAAATCAATACCTTTACATCAATTGTTGCCCCCGACTTCAACGTGATCGGCCCCTTTTCGATTTCCTTGCCGTCGATGAACAATCGGACATGGTCGTAGATTTCACTTGAAATCGACATTGGGACCTCAGGACGCGAAATCGGATGAACAACATCGCCTTCGAACGGAAGAAGTTCCCACGGCTCCAGAATCGCCTGATATTTCTGTTGATCGGATTGTGACATCGAAGGCGTTTTTGCAACAGGCGATTGCGGTAAGCAATAGTACAAAAGGCCGAGAATCATCAAAATCATCACGCACCATTTCGTAGCTGTTGGTGCTATCATGGGACCTCTCCGAAAGTTTCAGCGCCGTTGATTGTACCGAGCGCCTGCCAAACGTATCGGTCAATGTCGTTGCTAAAAAACCTTACCGAGCCATCTGCCAGAAGTACGTTGACACCACGCGTGTGGCCACTCCACGGCGGTTTTACTTCATATGGGGCTCGACCAGACCAGCACCTGGGGGAATTCGGAGGGAGCAGGTGGTTATAGCCTCCATTGTACGAACGGATCGGCATACCACCGCTGCCCGGGCGATCAGCAGGTCGCAATCTCGACTCAGTCAGACACAAGTCACAGGCGGAATCAAGTTCCGATTCCGTCATTGGAAAGGAATACACGGGGAAGTTAACGCCCCACGCACCGCGTTTTCCGGCTCCGGACACTGGCACTTGCAGGTTTTCCGAGACCAAGGCGGTCTGGGAAAGTCCGTCCGTGACATCCACATATCGGGCGGGGACTCGCAAAAACGCTTGTTCAATTCCCAGGATATCGAGTAACCCCACATTCATCATATAGCTTGTCGTACCGTTTCCCGTTAGAAACGAATCGTCAGGACATTGGTAGACGTCAACTCGACCGATCGCGTCGGTCGCGTTTGGTAAATGAATGCTGTCTGACGCTTTCTGAACGGCATTGTTTTGTTCGACATACGGCAAAAGACCGAACAATAACCCACCCGCTCGAAAGTCCGGTAATTGTCTGTACTCTTGCTCATACGCGAATGCAGCGATTCCGATCTGTCGCAGATTCGACTGACATTGCGTCCGCCGAGCTGCGTTGCGGACCTGCAAAACCGCAGGAATTAACAGGGAGACAATCACCGCGATAACGGCTAACGAGACGAGCAATTCGATGACGGTAAACCCAGTTCGCGTCGATTTAAATGTGCCTGTAAGCCGCATGTGAGCTACTTTTGTGCTTGGGCCACGTCGGATGCTAGGAATTAAGTTCGTGTGGACTTATGGAATTGTCCATGTGTTATACCACAGGGATACGCCTCACGGACACAGCTTTTTTGCGAAATAAGCTGTGTCCCTGGTGACTGCCAGTTTCGTCGATGCGACCAGCAAGCATCACCACGGTTCTAAGTGAATCGATGGGTCGTCGCCGACACGGATGGCGTACGGCAATCGAGTCTCTTACTATGTATAGAACGTATGGTGTCCCTGGTTTCCGGTTCGCCTACTTTTCCAAGTTCTTGAGAGCCGCCTTGGCGGTCGTGGCAGCGCTCGAATCGGGGGCCAGGTCCACGACTCGATTGAATGCAGCTTTGGCTTCTTCGAGGTTCCGAGCCGCAAGTTGAGCCTGTGCGTACTTCAACGCCGCCGTTGCGAGTTGATCCTGCTTCGCCTGTTGCTTGGCCGCTTGAGCCTTTTGTTGTGGCGTCATCCGCTTTGCTTTTTCCTCGTCTTGATATTTGCGGGCCGCTTTCTGTATGTCCTCCAACCCTGGAAGATTTTCGAAACTTAGTGTTCCCTCACGCGACCAGAGTTTGACGTCGATCGATTCCAGACCGAGCGATCGTTCCAGGGGAAAGACCAGGGCCAGCGTCGATTGGGTTGTCAGGTTGGGTAGCAGTTCCGTTGTCACGATGGGAAGGTTCATCATCCGCTCCGTAGCTTCAACAAGAGATTTTCCAAGGTCCCGCGTCTTCGCGTCGACTTGATTCGCGCTCAGGCCTTCGATCAGTTTGATGTTCGAATCCGCCGATGCGGACATGCTTCCGTTTGTGGGCTTGGTACGAAGGAACACTCGAACAATCGGGGATTCGAATTCTGCTGACGGTTTTCCAGTGATGTGCATCTGGTCTCCGACGACTTCGACTTGCAGCGACAGATCGGAGGCAGGGCGGGTTTTGCCAACGCGTCGCTCAATTTCAGCCAAGATCTCATTGAGGTTCATGTCGGCAGTTTCTCTTGCTTTCAATCGCCGGACGATGGAGTCACGTTCGAGTTCCAACGCCTTCTCAACATTCCCGCTTTTCAGAATGCTTTTGGCGGCGTTGGCGGCGGCTTCGTTTGCGTTTCCATTCGCCAACGCACCGAGCATCGCCCCCTGCATTTTTCCCTTTACGGCCTTTTTGAGGCGGTCTTGAACTTCCTTGATCTCTTTCTTTTCGTCCTCGGTCATGTCCAACTGCCCCACGGCTTCCGAAATGCCCTGAATACGAGCTTGCAAGGGGATCGGTGCGCGCTTGGAGATCTCGGAAAGTTCTGTAAAACGGGGTGGGGCAGCGAGTGATTTCCCATCGACATTGGCGTTCGTACCGAACGCCGAGAACAGGTCGCGTTCCGGTTGAGTCAGCCAGCCGTCATCTCCTCGCGAAGATTCAGCGAACAGGCCAACGATCCCAAGTACAAGCCACATTCGAAGGCCAATCAAAAGCGCGTTACGCTGACGCATGGAAAAAACCTTCGAAGTTCGAGGTGGATGTTCAAGGTCTGACGGCGTTCTATCGGTTACCATGCTGACCCGTTCTGCGACCTAAGTTGTGTGTCTGGCTGATTCCCCAGGTCATTCATCTGGTTCGGCGAGGTCGATGTTGCAGTTCGGTAACGCGAATTCCAGGTCCTCGATACCGTCTCGCGTGATTTTTGTTCCCTTGATCGCAAGGCGACTGAGTGCTTTCAGACGGGACAGCGATGTGACTGCGGCGTCCGTGAGGCCCGTATCTTGCAAATCGATGAAGCGTAGCGTTCGAGACAGCGGGAGAAGAGCTTCACAGTCGGCGTCAGTCAATTTCGTCTTCGTCAGAGTGAGCACCTGTAGTGGAATTTTCGCGAGCAGCCCGAGGTGCTTCCCATCGATGTTCGACGAATCAAGGCGAAGAGCTTTCAGTTGTTTCAGTGTTCCGATCTCTTCCCAGGCGGTGGATTCCAATGTGCATTCGCGAAGGTCAATAAATCGCAAATTCCCTGCGTCCTTTAATGAGCCGAGCCCGCTTCCTGAAAACTGATTTTCTGAGAGCAGCAGTTCCTGCAATTGTCTGGCTCCGGCGAATTCTTCAACCTGCTGTGACGAAATCCCCGTTTTCGACAAGTCCAGGATTGTCAGCTTGGACAGCGATTTCAAACCGGCCAGATCGCAGTTCGTCAGTGACGTTCCCGAGAGCAGCAGGTGCGTCAGTCCTTTCAGTCCGCTCAGGCTACTGAAATTCAATTTGCTGCTGTTTAAATTTTTGAGGCTAAGCCATCTCACGTTCTTCGAATTCGACAACTCGGCCAGGTTTTCGCCGGTCAGTTTGGTGTGGTTCAGTCCGAGTGAACTCAGTTTCGTCAGGGCAGCCAGGCGTGGGATGGCTGCGTCGGTGATTTCGGTCTCTTCGAGATCCAGCCCTTCAAGTCCCTTGAATTTCGCCAGTGCGGTAATGCCCTCATCGGTGATTTTCGTCTTTGACAGGTTCAGGATGCGCAGGTGATCGTTGCCCTTGAAACCCGTCACAAATGCGTCGGTGATTTTGGTGTTTTGCAGATTCAGCGATTCCAGCGCCGGTAGTTCGCTGATCGCGTCCAACGAGTCATCGGTCGCAGGACAATTGATGATGACGAGGCACTTGAAGTGTTCCAGTTTGGCAAGGTCGCCGATCGACTTTCCCGTGACGGCAGTGTTCCCAACATCGATCCATTCCAGTGTTTCATACTTGGCCAATCGTTTGATCCCTTCATCGGTCACTTTTGTCCCCGACAAAATCACCATTGCCAGATATCCGAACCGTTGATCGATGACTGATTGCAATCGATCAAGATCCGCATCCTGGATGGGTTTGCTATCAAAGTTGACGATCCAAGCAGGTCCCTGTTGCACATTGGGAGCGGCTGTTACTGTCCCGCCCAGTTCCTCAATCTCGACAAACCGAGGTTCTCCTCCCGGTTCGAATGCAGACGGCTTTCCTGAATAATCAACGGTCTTGAGCGACCGGATACTCGCCTGCAACTCATTGACTGCCTTCTTGGTGACAGGTGTCCCTTTCAACCATAGACTTTCCAACTTCTGCAACTTCGCAAGCTGAGCGATCCCCGCATCGGTCACTGCGGTTCGTTGCAGGTCGATCCAGGTAAGCGACTTCAATCCCGTCAGTTCAGCCAGTCCCTGATCTGTGATTTTCGTCCGTTCCAAAGCCAGAAAATCGAGCTGCTTTAGTTTAGCGATGCTCTTCATCGCCTGATCTGTAATCTCGGTATTCGTGAGCGACAGGTGCTTAAGATCCCGCAACTTTTCCAACGTGGCCACTCCCTGATCGGTGATCCTGGCACCGTCAAGTTCGAGGTGATCAAGTGAAGCGATTCCTGCGAGAGCTTTGACCGCTGCGTCAGTGATGCTGACTTCGGATTCATGATCTTTCGAAATATGCGGAGTCTGTTGCGGGCCGCGCGGCGTCATCCGCAGCGCAAACCCCTCGGTCCCCTTTCGATTCAGTGACAATGAATGAAGCTTGGACATCCCGGCCAAATGAGACACGCCGGTATGATCGATCGCCGTGCCGCTCAGAGACAGGCGTTCGAGGTTCGGCAATTTTGCAATCAGGGTCAGGCCGTCATTTGTGATCTTCGTCCCTTGCAGGTCGAGCGACTTCAGTGACTTGATCTTTGCAATCAGGGTCAGCGACTCGTTGGTGATCAGCGTCCCGGTCAGATTGAGGTTTTCGAGCTGTGCGAAAGCATCTAATCCCTTGAGTTCATGATCACCGATGCCAGACAAAGTGAAATCAAAGCCGGTTACTTGTCCGTCGTCGTTTTTGGAAACTTCGACGCCTCGTTTGACAAACTTCTTGATGGTCTCATCAGCCTGATCAGCGGCAACTACGAACTGTTGGCAAACGGCAAAAATGAGCATCGCCGAAGCAAGTGAGAAACGCCTCATGACCGAATTCCTGTAGTAAGCAAAGATGCATGGGTACGAAGACAGGAAGGTCAAAGGTAACGAATCGTGTCATGATTGTCACGAAATCGCTTAATTGCTATTCCTTTCGCTGTTCGCATTCTTCACAACTTTTTGAAATGAGACGCTCATGAGTTTCACTGAGGATATTGTGTATTCGTTTCACGATTGCATCTCGGACGAAGAGCGGAAGCAGCGAACGAGCGTGCTGCTGATCAACCTGTTGCTCTGGTTCTTTATCCTCATTTTTACTGTTGCTACGTTCGGGATGATTTTCTTGTTTTATCTGTTCGCGAAACTGCTTGAATGGGTATTCGCCGAATATCATGTCCGACGTCTGCAAGCTTATGGTTGCACCATTTCGGAGCGGCAGTTTCCAACGGTCTATCGAGCGGCCAACAAAGTGTGCGAGCGGTTTGGTATTGAGAATCACTATCGAATTATCCTTCTTCCAAGTGGAGAGCTGAATGCCTTCGCGATCAAGTTTGCCAGGAAGAAGGTCGTCGTGATTTTATCGGAGATGATGGAGGCCGTGATTGAGACACCTGATCAGCTTCATGCATTGCTGGCACACGAGTTGTGCCATACCGTGCTCGATCATGGCTGGCGCAATACGTTTGAGATCTACAAGCCGATGCGCTATCGCGCAGCGCGAGAATTCACATGTGACAACGCAGGGTTGGTCGCCGCCGAGAGTCTTGACGCTACTACGGCATTATTGAAGAAGCTTTGTGTCGGACGCAAACTGTTCAAACTGGTCGATGAGTCCGCACTGATCGACGAGTCCCGACAGATCTATCGTGGGATTACAGGCTGGCTGCTGAAACAATACCTCAGTCATCCACCAGCTGGGGCACGAATTAAAAACGTGCAAGCGTTTTACGAGGAAATTCGCGATTCGGAATAGATTCAATCGGAATTTTACAGAAGATTTTATTGATGTGCTTTGACAGGAATCCGACAGACGACTCGTGATCCGACCGTTCCGTTCCGTTCGATTTTCAACGAACCGTGAAGCGCACTCGCGCGGTAAGCCATGATTTGCAATCCGATGCCACCAGATTGTTTGTCCATGGGGATTCCGATCCCATCGTCCCAGACTTCCAGAAACACGTCATCTTGAATCTGTTTCAGGGTGATGCGAATGTGATTTGCGTGGGCATGCTTGATAATGTTGTTAACAGCCTCGCGCGCGACCAGGAACAGTTCCGTCGCGATGTGCGAATCATGCACTGTCACCGTCTGCTTGCAGCGGAATTCCGTGGGGATTTTCGTGATCTCATGCGTTCTCGCGGCCAACTCCTGCAATGCGGTCATCAAGCCCTCGGCATGGACATCGACGGGAGAAAGCCCCTTCGAGATTTGGCGAACGTGTGATAACGCCGATTCCAACTCGGTAAGAATCCGAATGGCCTGTTTGGACTCAGCAGCGTTCTTTGCCTTCAAAGATTCCACCAACGTTTGAGTCAGGTACGTCAGACCCGTCAATTCCTGGCCGGTTGTATCGTGAAGATCCTGGCCAATCCGCCGTTGTTCTTCGCTGGCAATTTCCAGCACTTGCCGCTCCAGTTTCCGTCGTTCACTGGTTTCGACAAGGATTCCGATAAAAAGTCGCTCGCCGCTGACGTTAATTTCGCTGATATCCAGATGAAGGGGAAATGTTGCTCCGTCCTGGCGCTGCCCAATCACATCGCGGCCGATTCCGATGATCCGCTTCACACCCGTCGTCATATACCGTAACAGGATCCCTTCAACTTCAACTCCTTCGTGCTGCGGCATCAGCATCTTGAGGCTCTTGCCGATCGCATCGGCGGTCGCGAAACCAAACATCCCTTCCGCAGCCCGGTTAAACGTCTGAATGATGCCCTTTTCGTTGATCGTGATGATCGCGCAGACCGCTGCATCGACAATCGAATGCATCAGATGTTCGACATTCCTGAGCGAATGAACGGCTTCTTCGCGTGCTGTGACATCCTCGATTGACAACAAAATGCAATTCGTATGCTCACCATGTGTTTCATCGACCAAACGTCGTGCATTGAGCAACATGGCCCGCTTACCGAGTTTGGGGAATTCTCGTTCGACGCGAAAGTTGAGCAGTTCACCATTGGAAGACAGAACGGCATTCAGCAACTGTCGTAATTCCGGGATATTCCATTGCCCATCGCCCAGCGAGAAGACGATCTGGTTTTCTGTCAGTTCTCGCGAAATCTGGAATGTCTCGTAGAAAACGGGATTGGCCTGACGGACTCGCAGCTTATCGTCCAACAGCAACCACGATTCGTGCAATGTTTCTGTGATGCACCGGGAGAAATCTCTGGCCGCGACCAGATCCTTTTCACGCTTCTTGATCGCGTTGATATCGGTCAGGTAAAGGATCACTCCGTCAATCCTATTGTCGGATGTCCGAAACGGTCGAATCGAAAGCAGATACCAGTAACCGTCTGAAACCGTGACTTCCTGTTCGTGAACTTCCAGGGTGTCGATGACATTCCGTATCAAGGGTTGCAAGTCTGAAATATTGATCTGCAGCGACAAGTCCGAGACGGGACGGCCGACATCAGCGGCAATCAGGTTGAAGACTTCGCAGGCGCGCGGGCTGAAACGCCGAACGCGCAAATCTGATCCAACAATCAGAATTGGAATCTTGACCCCCGCGATCAAGTTTGTCAGTTCATCGTTTAGCTCGATCGAGGTCCGAATTCGACTGACCAGTTCTTCGTTGACCGTCTCCATTTCTTCGTTGGTCGATTGCAGTTCTTCCTTCGCGGTTTCCAGCTCTTCATTCGTACTTTGCAATTCTTCGTTACTGGAGATGACTTCTTCGTTCGCCGCCTTCAGTTCTTCGTTTGTAACATCCTTGCCCTGAATGACCGATTGAAGATAAGCCTTCGTTGCAGCCAGTTGCTGTTGCAGCCTGGCCAGTTGTTGACCTTGCTCAGTGTCTGGCTCGATTGCTGCAGGTTTTTTATACGATACCGGCGGTGTCGATACGTTTGCGTCGAAAATCTCTTCGAACAGGACCACGAAGTGCCGCAATTGTTGGGGTAGGGCTGCGATGGGAATGACTTGCAGCTGAACCAATACTCCGTTGATCTGCAGAGTCTCTGAGCTGGATGGCAGGCCACTGGTGTTCGCCAATTCGAGCGCCTTGCGAAGACCGGGCAGTAAACCGGGTCGCACCATTTGAAGCAGATCATAACTTGGCAGACCTGGCGGAGGCTCAAGAAATTGTCCTGTTTGCCCTCGAAATTGAACCACCCGGAACTGTTCGTCGACCACCACGCCTGGCGGTGCATAGCGGTTCAATACAACCCGATCAGCCTCGTCCAGAATGTCACGACCACGCATGCCAGCTTCGACCCGATTCGCCGGGGCCGCAGAACTGAGTCCATAGACTTTGCCTGCGGCGAAGTGAAATGCAAGTTGACTGGGAATATTGGCCCGTTGATAACACCGCAGCGATTTATCGATCGGAGTGAATAATTCCGAAAAGCAACCTGTCGATTCGGCGCTGCCGAGAATCAGGAATCCATCGGGTTTGAGTGCGTAATGAAAAACAGGAAAGACTCGCGACTGTAGCTCGGGTCCCAGGTAGATCAGTACATTTCGGCAGCTGATTAGATCGAGCTGAGAAAAGGGAGGGTCTTGAGTGACATCCTGCCTGGCGAAGACGCAGGTGTCACGGATTCGCTTATCAATCCGATATCCTCCATCGCATGGCTTGAAGAACTTTTCCAACCGCTCGGCAGCGACGTCCGCGTCAATCGTGCCTGGATAAATCGCCGCCCGGGCTTTCTCAATCGCCAATTCACTGATATCGGTGGCAAAGACTTTGACCGGGAAGTTTGCGTTCTGCTCCTCCAGAAACTCAATAATACAGATGACAATCGAGTAGACTTCTTCCCCTGTGGAACAACCCGGAATCCAGATCCGGAAGGGGGTATCCGCAGGGCGATTGGCGATCAGCTTCGGCAGGACGGCTGTCTTGAGAGCCTTAAACACTTCGGGATCGCGAAAAAAGCGAGTGACATGAATCAGGACTTCCTGCTGTAGCGAGTGAAGCTCGTCCGAATTCGTCAGCAGTAAGTCGAGGTAGTCCTTTAAGGAATTGATTCGGCACAACACCATCCGCCGTTCGATCCGCCTTCGCAGGGTGGGAACCTTGTATCCCAGAAAATCGATGCCCGACGACTTCGTCAATTGCGACAGAACACTGTCAAAGACTTTCTTGTCGTCGTCCGTCACCGTTTCAGAAGATGCGGGTTCAGACGGGAGAAATTCCGATTGCGAATCGGAATGCTTCAACCTGGCGGCGATCTGATCCGGCGGCAAAATAAAGTCCACGCAACCCGCCTTTACGGCGCTGTCAGGCATTCCTGTGTGCGTTGCCGTGGAATCTTGCGCGAAGGTAGTCCCCCCTTCGGATTTGATTGCTTTCAATCCTTCCGTTCCGTCGGTCCCCGTTCCGGACAGAATGACACCAACCGCACCTCTTCCCCGTTCAGTAGCCAATGATAACAGAAATCGATCAATCGGCATCGGAGGGACAAGCGCGACAAGACGGGGCGTCAGTCGCAACAGTTCTCCTTCGAGCTGCAAATTCGTCGCGGGAGGGATGACATAAACCTCGTTCGGTTGAACGAGCATGCCGTCGGTCACTTCGCGAACTGGCATCGTTGTCGTTTTGGACAGAATCGAGGTGAGTGCGCTAACATGATTCGGATCAAGATGTTGTACCAGGACAAAGGCCATACCGCTGTCGGTGGGAAGCGATCGCAGCAGTACGGACGTAGCTTCCAATCCCCCCGCCGACGCACCAATACCAACGATTGGGAATCGCATGTCATCCGCTCGCTGATCTGCCGGAGTGGCCGCGATTGTTGAAGCTGCCGCAGATAACTTCTTTATCTTTTCCACATTCACACCTCAAGCATTTGTTCAGGTCGCTGGAGGGACTATGTGGTGTCGAAATCGCCTGAGTCAAGCGTCGCATGTGAGAAAGATTGGCCAACAAATTCAAAATCCGCCCGGACCTCCGTTAACTTCTTTTCATCTTAGAACTTCACGATGCAGTCCACACCAAACATCAGTTGCTGTGTCTTGCGACCGTCGTCGAAGGGTTGGGCCGAGCCATTATACGTGTCGTACCGGACTTCGGGACGGATAACGAGGTTCGGAGAGGGCGAGTAATTGGGGCCGACTGTAAACGAAAAGTAGTTTCCAGGAAGTGGCGGGACGTTCGGGTTGCCAGGACGGGTCAAACCGACTCGGGTTCCGTCTTCATCCCGGAACCATTCGAAGCGACCGCCGAATTTCCAGTTCTTGCTGACGGTGTAAAACATGTACTGATCGATACCGTACCAGTTGGCCGTCGATCCGGTTGAGGTTCCGTCCTGCTGTGCTCCGAGCCATTGATGGAATACATATTCGACGTTGTCTGTGATTTTTCGATCGTACAGAAAGCTGTAGCGAGTTCGATTGGCGATCGCAGGAGTCAATCCCGGTACAATGGCAGCGTTGTTGGTCATGTTACCCGTGATGATCGCAAATGATGTCCACCAGTCTTTGGAATCACTCGTGTATTTCGCTTTTCCGAGGAATTCGACGTTATCCGAGGTTCCATCAAGAGTGTTCCAGCCGTTGACCGGTCCTCCCTGAACTTCCCAGTTATCACTGGGCTTCCAGGTCACGAGGCCACCCCATTGAGTGAACGGGCCAGCAAACTGATAGCTATAGGCATGTGAGTAGAAGAAGTTGTTGGCCGACTGGACCCCTTCGTATCCGACGACGGTGTAGAAATGACCGACTTGAATAAACAATGTGTCTCCGCCGACTTCCAGGTAAGCTTGCGGAATCGCCAGACCCATGTCCGTACTCGTATTCCATTTTTTCGACCCATCCTGTTTCAGTTCGAAACCGGCCGACTGAGCCAGGAAGAAATCGTTACCGTAGAGCACGTCAACGCGACCACCGACACTGAAATCCGAATAGTCAGGCCGTTTCATCTCCATGACGAGGTATGCCTGATTGAAGGTCGGGGTGGTACTGTCGACCGCGTTATACGGCCCGTTGTACCCGCTGCCGGGCTGCGACGTGTTGTAGATTGTTCCGGTGTCCAACCATCCGTAGGCTTGGAAACGTCCATCCTGAGGCAATAAGTGGGTGATTCCATTGGGTGATGCCCCCTGCATCGGATTCATATTCAAAAACTGCAGAGCCATCAGTGGTGGAAAGGCCATTGCCAGAGGTGAGACCGGCCCCATTCCCATACCTGGAATCGGAGACGCCATACCCATACCAGGAATTGATGATGCCGATCCCATTCCTGGAATTGGTGATCCTGAGCCCATGGGGTTGGGAGCCAGACCTCCACCGAGCATTGAAGTAGGGTTGGTCGGAAGTCCATTCAGGGAGGGAACGGGGGACGCAGAACCGAGAGGGTTCGGTGCGAGTCCTCCGCCAAGTGCCCCTGCAGGATTCGATGGCAACCCATTGATTGATGGCAGCGATGAATTCGGCGCAATCGAGGAAGATGCCGAATTCAGTGCGGGGAGATCTGAGGACGCAGGAACAGGCGGAACGGCGTTTTGAGCACGTGACTCCCACGCCCCAAACAAGCTGATCAATATCGCCAGGGAAGTCGCCCGAGTCATCCGACATCTCCTCAGTCACGACGTTGGATGATCCAAAACGCCGACGGTTCCACCGATTTCATCAAGGTACCGGTCTTTTCGACGTCTCCAACCAAACGACTAAAATCGATCGTCACCTTGGGAACATGGGAACTTTGAAGGCGAAACTACAATCGCGCAAGACGGAATATTTTGACACGGAATCGGGTGCCACGGTTTTACCGTCTTCGGTAAGGCCGTGCTCTTCGGTCCCGTCATCAAGCCACGAAAACACGGCCTCGTCGAAGACTCCAAAACCGTGGCACACGTCGATCGCGTCACAAGTGTCGCTATTCATATTGCCGGAAAGTCATCTTCGTGACTAGAACCTGACATGTGCGAGGCGACTTTTATCAGGTTGCTTGTTTCTGGCTCTGTCCGAGGCTTTTGAGAATGAGTTCCGAATCCAAAAATCCGTCATCCGGTGGCGATTCCGTACTCCAGCCGTACGAATTATTCATGCTGATGCTTTGTGGATACTCCCTGATCACGCTGGGGCTGGAAACTTTCCTTCATTTATCCGAAGACGACAATGAAATCATTGATGCGGTTGAGAATGTCGTCTGCGGAATCTTTTTTATCGATTTCCTGATCCGGTTTGCGTACGCTTCCAACAAGCGCCAATTCATGACTTGGGGCTGGATCGATCTGCTGTCATGCATTCCGGTCTACGATATATTTAGAACTGGTCGAGTGTTCCGAGTCATTCGTATTCTGCGACTGTTACGTGGCATTCGTGTCGCCAAAATCCTGGCGAAATATCTCCAAAACAATCGGACTGACGGGACAATCCTGTTCGTGGTCTTCGTCTCGATCCTGTTGCTGTTGATCTCAAGTGTAGCGATCCTTCAAGTTGAGAAAGATGCTGTAGGCGCCAATATCACCGACGCATCGGATGCACTCTGGTGGTCGATCGTGACCATGACCACAGTTGGATACGGCGACAAGTATCCCGTGACAACGGTCGGTCGAATTATCGCCGCCTGCTTGATGATCGGGGGAGTCGGGCTATTTGGGCTGCTCAGTGGTTCGGTAACTTCGTGGATTTTGAATCCGGTCGAAGAACGTCAGGAAATTGATCTCGACGCAATTCAGCGAGAACTCGTCGCAATCCATAGCCGCTTGAATGAAGTCTCGTCAATTCACTCAACGGCATTGGACCCTCAGCTGGCAAGTGTGATTTCCGTCTGGCCAGAGTTATCGGAACCGATCCGCCGTGAAATTCTGCGGTTGGTCAAATCGAATTCTGCGTGGACGGAAGAATGACGTGCCGAGAGAATTTCCCTCAACCGCGTAAATGCACGAAGTTGTTCTGGTGAATCGGCAAAGGCAACCTAGGGTCAAAATGTCTCACTATTTAGTTGAAACACAAGGGGTGCTTAGTTGAAACACAAGGGGTGCCACGGTTTTACCGTCTTCGGTTAAGCCGTGCCTTCATGTTCGGATAACGGTTCCAAAGAGCACGGCTTAACCCGAAGACGGTAAAACCGTGGTACCCGTTTTCGCAGATTTCTATTCCAAGAATACTTCCAATCAATCGATCGATGATGTGGTCGTTGATTGCAGATTCGCGGTTGTGCCGGCATCGACCAGCAGGGGAGTTGCCACCGTATCTGCACCATCGGGTCCTGTTAGGTCCAAGTCACCAAACGGATTGTCCGTTCCGAAATTGACTGGAGTTGTCACGGCTGAAAGATCGTCGGGTAACATCCGCATCTTGGACTTTTTGCGTGCCGACCGGCTTAACCAGACCGATGCTCCGATGAACAGAATCGAACCGAAAAGCACGATCGGAATGATCCAAGGATCAGTTTTCGATGGCGGTGGCGGAGGTGGGGTCGAAATCAGTTTTGCGCGGCCGACCAATAGCGGAGCGCCGCGATTATTATCAAAGGCTTTATAGCTCATGACCTTGAGAAAATAGCCCGCGAAAACAATTTCTGTTCGGATGTCCGTTCCAATCGGTAAGCCTGGCGGCAGATCCTTGAAAACAACAACGTAAGGGAACGAACGAGATTCGTCCGTCCAACCCCAGGCTTCGTAGACTTTATCCACGCTGGGCTGATCTTTGGGGGCATCGGATTCGAGAATTCGCCGGACATGCATCCGAAGACGGATCGGCTTGCCTCGGTATTTTTCAGGCTGGTCAAAGAGTTGTGTGAAAGCAATATCCTGGTGTGACCGTTTTTCCAGTTCGGCAAATGGTTGTGTATGGCTCCAGTCCATCAGTCTCCAATAGGCATGCATATCTTGGGGTTTGAGTGGTGTCTTGTCAGTCACCATTTCAAACAGATCCTGGACCGAGGCGACTTCGTCCTCATCCAGATCGTTAGGACCCGCAACAATATTCTCCAGCTCGGACGGCGTTTCAGCGACGACTTGAGCCGCAGCCGGTTCTTTATCGTCAGCGAAGGCTCGCCAGGTGTGGGGATCCTTCAACCGATTATAGAGCATCCCAAGAACAAGAATCGCCATCAGCATCGACAAAAGTCGCGTGCCGGAGACGGAACCTCCGTAGGGACGAGCAGTGTAACGGCGCATGATCTACCTCATTTCGGACTGGAGCTTGCTCCGACGTCGACTTCAGAAAAACTGATTTTTTGCATGGCCGAACCATCGGGCAGTTTTTGACGGTGACAGACATCAATAATCTTCATCAGTTCACCGTATCGAAGCCTGCCATCGACGGCGATCTGAATCCGATCGAACGGAATCTGTTTCACGGCAAATTTCGCATGCAGATTCTGGTCAAGACGCTGAATGTTCGCCTCGTCCAGCTTGCCTTGAACGACAGGATTCAATTCGACTCTCAATTCGGAAACGTCCCCTCGATCGTTGGCGACAACGTGCAAATGCAATGTTTCCATTGTGAGAACGTTTTCGATCCCCGTACCACCCGTGGCACTCGCTTCCGGGGTCGTGACTGGTACTGGCGGAGGCAGATTCAGCGACAATTGGCCTTCGATCGGTGCGGGCCGAAAGGTCAGGATGAAAAACGTCAAGAGCTGAAACGCCATGTCGAGCATGGCGGCGAGATTCATCTCGACCGAACCCTGATCGCGTTTGCGTCGACGTCGGCGCTGGCTGTGACTGCGCTGCATCTTAGTGTTTCTCCTCGCGCGTCATCGCGCTCAACGAGAACTGGCGATACCCTTGTTCCTGACAGAGTTTCAGAATCCGGTTGACCAGATGAAACGGTGCCGACCGGTCGGCTCGAACGATCACCGGAACGGGTAATTCTCCGTTTTCGATCGGTGTTCCCAAAATCTGTAACTGATTCTTGAGGACGCGGGCCTCTTTCGTGATGAATTGTTCGACGTCAATTTTTTTGCCCTGGACGGTCACTCGTCCATCGGTGTCAATGTTGAGCAAGAGTGGTTCAAGCTTGCCATGCCGTTCCAGCGGACGAGCCGACCCCAGCACAGGCAGCTTCAACGACAGATCCATTGACGCCCCTTTGAAATTGATCACGAGCATAAAGAACGTGATCAATTGAAAGACCATGTCGAGCAGTGGCGTGAGGTTCGGTTCCGCTCTATCGGAATTATGATCTGACATTCCATCCTCCTCGATAATTTTCAGGAAGCGGCTTCAGTGGTTGGTTTCTTGTGTGCGGCAGCATGCAGGCGGCGAATAAATTCATCAGCTGCATTCAGCGTCTGGACGCTCAGGCTGGCGACACGATTCTTGAACAGGGCGAAGAAGTAGATTGCCGGAACCGACAGTCCGACCCCTTCAAACGTCAGCACCAGAGCTTCGGAAATACCACCGGCGACTTCACTGGCCTTCAATTGCGTATCCGACATGGCGATGACGCTGAAGCTTCCGATCATTCCTTTGAGAGTTCCTAACAGACCGATCAGTGGCCCCAGGGTACCAATCACGGCGAGCATGCTGATCCGTTTTTCCATTTCGACGGTGATGACTTCACCCTGACGATCGATGGCTTCGCGGGCGTCACTGAGACCCGTGGACAACCCCACCATTCCGGTCGCGATCAATTGTCCCAGTTCACTGGTATTTTCTTTTGCAACTTTATAGATGCCATTGAAGTCGCGTTTGACCAGCAAGGCTTCACACTCTTCCATCAGTTCGGGCGGAGCAACGACCGGGGAACGCAATTCGAGAAACAACTGCATCACCGTCGCGATGAAGTAAATGGAAATCGCCAGGATGAACGCACCGATCCAGCCAGACGTATGAATGATCCACATCAACATCGATTGGCTTCGGGGGCTGTCAGCTGTTTTTGCAGCGGGCTCCGATGACGCGGGTTTGGCACCATCATCCGCCTGAGCATGAACCATGATCGGCCGTGAAAAGATTCCCATCGAAACGGTCAGTAGAACAATCATCAGCCAAACTGGGACAGTACGATGTTTCGTCGTAGAAAGCATGAAGCAGCTCCTGTTTTGTAATGGGAATCGCCGACCTGGCGTGCGGCTATTGAGCAAAGTCCGTGAAGATCAAGTTGAATCCTCTGGTTATACTCTCTGCCATAGTATTTGCGACAGTTGTTGAAGTGACTTTTTGTGGAAAGGCAAATTCGGCTGAAAAGTTCGAAAGGGACCGATTGCCCGTCATTCAGGTTGGCGGACATTTTCGCTTACGTGACTTCATGTCGAGGTTTGCGTTCACAGCATCATAGAACCGGGACTTGCACCGATTCAAGTAGTGAATCGAGCTTGCTACGTAAATTCCACACGAGTTTTTACAAAAACTTGACTGGCAGGTTGCCGAAAGGCGGATTTGGCATCTTGTGGGGACATTGATGTCCGAGGGCAAATCTGGTCGTTTTGAGGTAGCCAGACACGTGGAAGATGTGGAAGATTACCCAAATTGCGGTTCCAGGAGACGATTGAAGGAATCTCGGCGAATTGAAACAGCCAGTGCACCAGAAGGATGTTCTTGAAATGACAGCCCCAGCGAGAAAGGTTCGCACGAGACCGTGGCGAAAAACGTTGCTGGTGTCGTTATCGTTTCACGCATTCGTCCTGTTTGTCCTGCTGCAGTTTTTCGAGTTTCGTTCGCCTGGCCAAGGAAACGGCAAATCAGGGAATGGCGATAACTGGTCAGCAACCTGGATTCCAGGAGGTTCGGCAGGATCAGGAGAACCCGGAGGCAGGGGGCGGGCCACCGATTCGGTGATCCCCGATGCAGAATCGGACGGTTCGAATGAGGTTCACAAAACGGTCGAAATGCAGTCTGCAAAAGAACAACCGCGATTGCTGACGGTGGCTGAAACCGATCCGCAAACCGTCTTTGGGGCAACGCAAGAGAATCCGAATCCGATCGATCCGGAACTGCATTCGTCATTGAAAGTCGCAAATCGAAATCAACAAGACAATATTGAGTCAATCAATTTCAATCAGACTGATCTGCACTCTTCCACGGTCAAGAATCGAGAACCGGCAGCATTTGCTGGTAAATCAACAAGTGACGAAAATGGGAATGGCTTGGCGTCGAATCCTGGCAATTCCGATGGTCAAGGTGCTGGAGAGGAACCTGGAAAGGGTGGCGCATCAGGAACGGGTGGGCATCAAACAAGCTTCTTCGGCATTAAGGCCTCGGCCAAGCGGGTCGTCTATGTGATTGATGCGTCGGAGAGCATGCGTCAGCACGATGCCATGCAAATCGCACGACAGAAACTCTGGGATAGTCTGCAAGAACTGACGCCCACGTCGCAGTTTCAGGTGATCTTTTTTAACCTGACAAATCATACGATGAATCGACAGGGCGAACGAACCCGACTGTTGCCCGCGACCTCGGTCAACCTGCGATTGGCCAAGCAATTCCTGACCGGAATCCAGCCAGATTCGGGCACCAACCGAATGGGTGCGATATCACTTGCGCTCAGTTATGATCCTGAGGTGATCTACTTATTAACTGACGCGGACGCACCCGAATTGAGCGCCAAAGACCTTTTTGATCTGAAGCGAGGCAACAAGCGGAAAGCCTTGATTCACGTTGTCGAATTTGGGATTGGGGCGGATTTAAGTCCGGATTCCTTCCTCAAGAAGCTGGCCCGTCAAAACGCTGGGTTACATCGATATCATGATTTGACGCAGGCACAACGATGATCAGGCCGTTGCAGGGACGCCAACTCTCGAATTCGAGAACAATTCAGACCTCCAGGACTTTTCATGTCTGACGACGTTTCAAACCACTCGCAAGGGGCACTCGTCACTCGATTATTGAAGGCGATCACCTCGACGGTGACTCTCGCTCCCGGCTTGACGCTGTTTCTTGTCCTATTGCTCGCAGCGGCGTCCGCTGGCTATTCCGCACTCTACCTGAAATTCAAAACGGATCGGTCCGATCTGATTGATCCTAAAGCCGATTATCAGCAGCGGTGGATCAAATATACGAAAGACTTTGGCGATTCCAATGACATCGTTGTCGTCGTCGAAGCCGATGAACCTGATGAAATCGACGCGATCCTGGATGAACTCGGAACACAGGTTGAAAGCGAACCCGAATTCTTTCGCGACGTGCTGTACAAGGTCGATCAGCGAGGTTTGGCGTCGAAGGGGCTGCAGTATCTGTCGCCCAAAGAGTTAGACGGTCTGATCAACTGGCTCGAAAGCTTCGGCCCGATTCTGAAGGGTCGCTGGCAGATGTATAGTCTGAACCAGGTCTTTACGAATCTTAAGCCGCAGGTCGCTCGTGCGGTCGAATCGGGTGATGTTCAATCGACAGCGGAAGTGTTACGAGTGGCAGAGGGCTTTGTGCAAAGTCTGGCACAATTCATTAAGAATCCCGATCAGTTTGTTTCACCCTGGCAGTTGACCATGCCAATGGACCAGCAATCGCTGGGAAAAGCGGCTGAGGTTCACTACCTGACCAATGACAAAAGAACGATGGGTTTTCTGAAGGCTCAGCCGGTACAGAAGGCGACCGGATTTGACGGGACGGACAAATCGGTCGATCGAATGGAAGCATTACTGGCGGAAGCGAGTCGCAAATATCCTCATGCCAAATTGGGAATCACGGGGATTCCGTCGCTTGAGCGGGACGAAATGCGTTCGTCGCAGGATTCAATGATCTGGCAGTCGATCATTTCCTTCGGCGGCGTCGGGCTGTTACTGGTAGTCGGATTTCGGGGGGTGAAACACCCGTTACTCGGCCAGTTAATGCTCGCCGTTGGAACGGCGTTGGGATTCGGGTTCGCAACAGCGACAGTCGGGCACTTGAATATCCTGTCGGTTTCCTTCGTGACAATGCTCGTTGGGTTGGGAAGCGATTATGCCATTTTGTATTTGTCCCAATATCTTCAATTTCGTCATGAAGGGCAGGATCTGCGTCCGGCATTGATCGCCACGGCACAAGACGTGGGGCCGGGGATTCTTACCGCTGCCACCACAACCTCATTGGCATTCTTTTGTGCGATCCTGACCGATTTTCTGGGTATCGCCGAGCTTGGAATGATTGCCGGAGGGGGAATCCTGCTTTGTGCTCTGTCGGCATTTTTTGTGATGCCGTCAAGCATTTCGCTCGTCGATCGCCATACCGACCCAAAACGTCTACCA
The DNA here is from genome assembly GCA_903834925.1 of uncultured Schlesneria sp. GTDB lineage: Bacteria > Planctomycetota > Planctomycetia > Planctomycetales > Planctomycetaceae > Schlesneria. The sequence continues at coordinate 58,907 of CAILLA010000215.1, read as the reverse complement.
GCTCCGCTGAAGTTAAACGTGATCAGCCAGGTCACTTCGCGCTGGCCGCTGGCCGTCACGGTCACATCGGTTGCGTTAATCGCTTGGCTTTCGTGGTACGGGATGAGGGTCAAGTACGATTACAACCTGCTTCACCTGCAAGCGGATGGGATTCCATCGGTTGAACTGCAGAAAAGGCTGGTGCATGAGCCAAACAGCCGCACGTTGTTTGCGGTCACAACGGCCAACAGCCCTGCCGAGGCACTCGATCTTAAGAAACGGTTTGAAGCACTGCCTGAAGTCCATCACGTGGACGAAGTCGCTTCGGTCCTGCCGCAGCAACCGTCGGACAAAGCGCTTTTGATCCAAGGGATCCATGCGCTGTTGTCTGATCTTCCCAGCGAATGGCCCGAAGCGGGAAGCATTGACCCCGTCTTGATTCGCGAAAGGTTAGAACGTTTTGCAGCATCGCTGGATGAGGCGCCCGCTTCGACAAACGCCAGTATTCAACAACAGATCTCCCAAATCGTTGAATCGCTGGACCGACTGCCGATGGATCAGCAAACCGCGATTTTGACAGACTATCAGATGCAGATGAAGGCCGACCTTCTTGCGAGATTCCGGGGCCTGCAAGCGGTTTCAAACCCCGAGCCAGTGACTCTGGGGGACCTCCCTTCTGCCGTCGTTTCGCGATTCGCTCGGCCGGGTCGGTGGTCGCTGCAAATTCACCCTCGATACGAAATCTGGGATATCGAACCACTCGAACAATTCGTCAATGCCGTCCGTCAGGTTGATCCCGAAGTGACTGGCGTACCGCTTCAGAACTACGAGGCGTCACAGCAAATCTGGCAAAGTTACAAACGGGTCGCAGTCTATGCGCTACTGGCGATCTATCTCGTGCTGGTGCTCGATTTTCTCAATCTGCGTAACACTTTAATTGCGGTCCTGGCGCCGATGGCGGGAGTGGCTGTGGTGGCATACATCGCAAAATCGATGGGAAAACAGCTTGGCTACGAACAACTTGGAATCGCCTATGTCATCACAACGATCGTGCTTGTTGCCATAGTTGACCTTGAAGGGCTGAGAAACATCGCCTTGGCTTTGCTGCCACCATTAGCCGGTGCGGCTCTGATGCTGGGGACAATGGGGTTGTTAGGAGTTGATCTCAATCCTGCGAACCTGATCATCCTGCCGTTAATTCTCGGAATCGGCGTGGATAACGGAGTCCATGTGATGCACGATTATCGCCGACAGTCAGGCCGGCGTTACGTGTCGTCGCCCAGCATGATCAACTCGCTGATTCTGACGTCCTTTACGAACATGGTCGGATTCGGCAGCATGATCATTGCGCCGCATCGGGGCCTGAAGAGCATTGGCGTTGTATCGTCAGTCGGTGTCGGAAGTTGCCTGCTGATCTCTGTCGTCGTGTTACCAGCGATCATGACGCTGATCTCGCTGAGAAGACATGGCGAACAATCTTCGCCACCCCCTGTGGCCGAAAACATTGGTCAACCTTCGATCGAACGCGGGATTGGAAACCAGTCCGAAGCCTAAGGCGATCTTCGCCATGAGATCATTCCTGCCCATCGTCAATGACGGCCAGCTGCAGTTTGTTAATCCCCGCTTCGTATCCTGCGTCGAGTACCGCGACTGCGGCCCCGTGGCTCGCATCGCCGTCTCCCAGGACAAGCATGCTTGTCTCGTCTCCACCCGAACTTCGCAATTTGATCAAGCGGTCGGTCAGATCGCTGATTTCCCGATAGGGAACGCCGTCGATCTCAATCGAATCATCTTTTCCAATCTTGACTACGATGGCATTGGGGTCTCGTTGTGGATCGACCGACTGCCGGCTACTCGCCGCTCCTTCATCGTTGTTTGATTCCGGTCGCGGCAACGGAGCTGAAGATTGAATGCCTGACATGGATGTGACGAGGAAGAAGATCAACAGAAAAAAGACGATGTCAACCATCGCCGTCATATCGATCAATTCTTCATGATTAATTTTCGTGGTTGGCTTGGAGATCCGCCCTTCGTTCGCCTCTGCGTCCACGAATGTCCGCTTCGAACGTTGTCCCTGTATTGCGGGCGATTCTCCAGGAATCTTGAACACCGTGCGGCATTCAGGACAGCGAGTTTGCCGACCGATGCGATCGGGATACGACTTCAATTGGCGATCGCACTGGGGGCATCGGAACAGGACCATTTCAAGTCATTCCTTTTCGATCACGGCCATCCGTAGTTCCATGCCTGTGATGTCCCGAGTAGCCGCAGCGGCGATCCGTTTCACATCCCGCAGCTTAACCGACCGCTCTGCTTTGAGCAGGATAATTTTTTTTCCCGCTCGCGAACCTTCTTCGACGGAACGACGGACCGCCTGCAACTGTTCTTCTCGTTCTGTCAGCCCTTCGCCCTGAGGACCATCTCCCAAATAGACAGTTACCGAATTGGGATTCTGCGAAACCAGTGTGATCAACGCCGACTCTTCGGGATCTGTCGGGATACAATGCCGCACGACCGGAAGGTCCATCTCTCCCTGCGCAGTGACAACGGTCGTGACCAGAAAAAAAATATTGAGCATGAAGACCAAATCGATCATCGCTGTGATATCGAAGTTGGCTTCATTATGAGATCGGCGGCGAGGGAAGAGGGGCTCGTCGACGTCGTCCAGAGGAGTTGCAGGTGGACCAGCGGAGGGACGATCCATAGTTTAACCCTCGTGATGACGAAAGTGCTGTAAAATCCGGGCGACGTTGGATTCCAGTGAGTCCTGCAAGGTGCGAAGTTTGATACTAAAGTACGACAGGATGTAACCCAGGGGGATCGCTGTGGCCAAGCCCATCGCCGTACAGATCAGCGCAACACTGATTTCGTCAGCGATCTGCGACGGCTGCACTTTTTCGCCTGTTCCAATCCGTCCAAATGCGGCCATCATGCCCAAAACCGTTCCGAACAGACCCAGTAAAGGTCCGCTTTTAATAACGGTCACAAGAGACCCCATGTGATCGTCCAGATCACCAATAATATGTCGTTGTACATTCGAAGAAATCGTTTGCCGCAATTGATGAAACGGCTGAGTACGATTGATGAGCATCAGCAAACAAAGACGCGGCAGTGCGCGAAAATCAAAATCGCAACGTTCTGCCGCTTCTTTGTACTGACGCGAATTCAACAAACCCTCAAGGTCGTCGACAAATTCTGTTTCCGCCTTTAACGAACGGAAGGAAAGCTGATTGAGACGTCTCCAAACCAGAACGACACGGCTCAGTCCCCACAGAAAATTGAGCGCCAGAAACCCATAGCATGCATCTGCTAGCCATTTGACGATTTCCAGCGTTCCCATCGCAGATTCCTTGAATGATGAAACGGTCGAAACCGGATTCTACATCGCAAAGCTACTTCCGCAACCGCAGGTCTTCTGGGCGTTTGGATTGTTGAACTTGAAGCCACGACGGTTCAGGTCATCAATGAAGTCGATTTCGGTTCCGTCCAGGTGCAGATCGAATCGCTTATCAACGGCCAACTTCACACCGTGCTGCTCAGAAACGAAGTCTTTCGTCGTGTCCTGAGTGTCGTCGAAGTTGAACGAATAATCCCATCCGGAACAGCCACCAGCACGGACGCCGACTCGCAAAACAAATTCGTCAGGAATCTTGCTTTCCGCTCGGATTCGCTTGATCTCGCTCGCAGCTTTCTCGGTCAATGTTACGGCCATAATCAATTGCTCCTGAAAAAATTGGATTCACCACACGTGCCAGAATTATAAGATGTCAAATCTGCGAGGCAAGGTCGTTCCATAACTTGTTGGCCAGAAGGCTGTTGATTTATTGACAGATTTTATTGCAAATATTGCGTTAATTGCCTGCATCCGGTAAGTGCGTCGAACCTCGATGACGATTTTCGGACCTTCTCAGAGACGATTCAATGTGCAGGCGCGAAGGACAAAAATCGACTTTTCAAGCGCCATAAGCCGAAATGAGAATTCTCCGCGAAAGATGAACGGCAACACCTTTGGCAATAATACAAGTCGTTTTGAATTCTCGACAGCGGGAATGAATGTTGCTGTAATTGAACTTCTCACGCATCAATTTTTTTCGAGGCGTGTTTTTTTCGCTGGTTTCGTTGCCAGCTGTATCTCAGGTCCAGTTTTGATTTTTGTTTTGTTTTTTGGAGGAAATTCTGAATGCGTGCAATTTCGAATCTTGAGGTCTACCAGGCGGGTGAACTCACCGTCATCGGGTTTGGTGGACGGGAAGTGATTGACGACATGAATGTTGCAGACTGTCGCGATGAATTGCTGGAAATTATTCACGCGCACAGTTGTCAGGTTTTGGCCTTTGATCTGACGCGAGTTCGATTGATTCCCAGCGGATTGCTTGGGCTATTGGCCTCAATCCGGAAAAAAGGGATCGAAGTCCATTTGTACAACCCTTCGGCCGACATTCGTGAAGTTCTTGAGATCACGAAACTCGACCAGGTCCTGCAGATGCATGATTTGGACATTGCCGTTTGATCGGGCGATTGTCCTTCAAGAAGATTGGAAAACGAGCCCCGACGATGTCGGGGCTCGTTTTTTTATTCAACCGAAATCGCGCCCCAGCCGTCTTGCGTCTGAACCCCGACGATTTGAGGGACTTGTCCGCCAAGTGGCCATAACGATGCGGGTAAAGCTCTGTCGATGGCGAGCTTTGAAAGACTGGCTTCGATGGCATTTGACATCAGATTCATGGCAAGTGGTGGTACGGTGGATTCATCATCCTTGTCGATGACAGCGACTTGAACTTTGCCAGGAGTGACAACAAATTTATCGCCCACAAGTTCGTTGGAATACGGAATTGTCACGGCCAATGCGGGCAAAACGTCCTGTCCTGCTGGCCTGAATTTCGCGCGTAAGGTGACTAAGGCCCGGCCTTGCTCCAGTCGAATCGTCAGCGGATCATTCTCGTCAAACTCGATGTCTGTGACGACGTTATCCATTCCTGGCAAACCAGCCGGTGGCTGAGCGGAAACTAATTCGTCTTTGCCCGATTTATATTCATAGGGGGCAATTAAAGCCTTGATTTCACGATCGGTTGTTTTCATCCCCTTCAGCCCGGAACGAGCGACCAGTGCGTTCAACAGGCTTTCATGAACCATCAGACTTAATCCACGATCGAGATTTCGTTGGCCTTCGAAAGCGGGTGTCGAAGTTGTTGGGGATTCCGTTGCCACTTGAACCGAGTAGGATATTGCCGTATCGGTCGATGACACTTGCTGCAAAGTCGGCATCAAGTTGACCGTTCGTAGAAGCCGACGAACCTTTGATTCGAGCTGATCGTTTGCGGTCGCAAGTTGCTTGTCGATTGCATTGTCGAATTCCGGAAAGACACGTTCGGCGACACGGTCGCGAGCAACCGCTTCAGCTTCAGGTCGACGACGTTCTGCCTCACGATAGGCGATCCGGTTCGCAATCCCTCCAAATAAGGTCCCGGTCAGTGGCGTGACGGCACCTAAAGTCTGATTCTTGGCTCGAACATGAACCACAGCATGTCGAGTCGAAAACTGCATTCCATCAAAAAAGATCTCTTTTACAGCAACGAACTCTTGCTGGCTGGCAACATCGACCATCGCCTGCGGAGTCACGCCGGTTGTCGCGCTTTGGGTGGTGCCATTCAAGACCAATGTGCCACGGGCACTCGCAGCACCAGGAAGCAAATCTAACCGAACCCGTGTTGCAGTCGTCTGTCGTCCAGAAACCTGTGCACCAAGAATAAAATCTCGAACTTCCCCTGGTTTGGTTTCGTCGCGTGCAACCAGGCGATTCAGAAAGTTTTCACTGACAGTAAGTCGTAAGTTTCCGATCGGTGCAGGCTGTTCCGCAATCGGCGCGATCGGTGCAGCCCCATAAGTCCTTTGCGAGACCAAAGGTGTTTGAGCCGGTGCTGTAGCAATACGATTCTGAAACGGTGTCGGTCGACGAACCGAATACGGCACTGTGGGATAGACGACCATCGGTGGAGGATACGGAGCTACGGGAACAAACTGTGGATAAAGCGGATACCCTGCCGGGGCAGGGCCGATGGCGATTGGCGGCGTCCCAAACGGGTTCGCCACTGGTCCGACGACGACATTCGGCGACCCCAACGGCACAGGTGGGGCCAAGAATCCAGGGGATTGCGCCAAACCTGGCTTTGCAACCATCATTGAAAACGTCATCAACAATGCCGTAACGGGCAACAGGCGGAAATGTGTCCCGATCAATCCGTTTGTCATCATGGGCAAGGTTTCCTGAACGATGTCTCACTGCGATTGAAAAAATTGCCAAAACTGTACCACTGATCCAGCCGCCACGTCGCTTGTGATTCAAATATGCCAACCCTCTTCGGGTTTCACCATTTCAAAATCGGTTCCGCGGATATTCAATCTCGATTCGAACCGGCAAAGTTTACCATTTGTTGAAATCCTACCTCCGAATTTCTCGTATTTTAGGGATTGTTCACAGAAATCGCTCAAGAAATCTACCGAAACGGCTTATCCAACCCATTCAGCCGGAAAATCAAGACCAGGATCGACTTCGATTATTTGGTCTCGCGAGGTAGTCAGTCACAATCAACTGGCAGTTTTGGGCACACTCTCTACCAGCGGAGCAATGGTCGTTCCAAATGGACGTGGTACGTTCCAGAATTTTAGCGACGGATCAGAGACGTTGTTTGATCAGATGGCAAAAACGTTTCCTAACGAATTTTCTTCGCGAACGATCCGATTTTTCCAGTCCCCCTAGTGGTCATCGACAGAAATTGCTAAATAATCCCTTGCCTCGATCGCAGGATGCGTTCGTTTAGAAGTCAAGGTAGACGATTCTCATGATTAACACGAATTTGACCATCGCTCGCTGTGCGGACGAACCTCTGCCGATCACCCATGGACGGCTGATGGACTTCCCGGATGACCCAATCGCGTGTTTACGCAGGTTGCATGCAGAGCATGGCAACGTCTGTGCGATGGAAGAACAGGGGCAACGGATTTATTTCGTGTTCGGGCCTGAGTTCAACCATCAGGTGCTCAGCGACATGAACACGTTCCATTCGCAGTTCTTCGCTATTCGAGGATCGCGAAATTCTTCCCAACGTCGGCTGACATCCGGGTTGCTTAGCATGAACGGCGAACAGCACAAGCGAAACCGCCGAATGGTAATGGATGCTTTCATGAAGAAAGCGATCTTGAATTATGTCCCTTCGATTAAAATTGAAGTGGAGTCGATGCTCGCCGACTGGGTGCCGGGGACCGAACGAGATATTAACCGCGACATGACCGACTTTATGTTGCGGTTGACCAGCAGCATTCTTTTTGGCATCGATCAACCGGAAGTCGCCTACAAAATCGGTCATATGATCGACGAATGGGTTCACCTCAACCATGAGCTCGGAATGGGTGCCTTCGTCGCAGACCCAACGATTGCCGGTCGCTACGGCGACTTGCTCGCCTATGCCGGCAAACTCGAAGCCGAAATTCTGGACATGATCCGGCTGAGGAAAGAAAATTCTGGCGGCACGGATGCTCTTTCGATTTTGATCAATGCACACGACAGCGAAGGAAGTATTTCCGACGAAGAACTGGTCGGTTCTGCGGCCCTGATGTTCGCCGCAGCCCACCTCACGACAGCCCATTCGCTCTCGTGGACACTATTCTTGCTGGCTCAACATCCGACCGAAATGAATAAATTTCATCGCGAGATTTCAACGCACCTGACGGGTGGATTTCCGTCGCTCGAACAGACTGAAAAGCTGACGTTTGTCGAACGAACAATCAAAGAGAGCATGCGAGTCTTACCAGCCTCGTCGTACTCGCAACGTGTCACAGCGACACCAGTCGAGCTCGGGCCATTCAAATTGGCACCGGGAGCGGGAATCGTCTTCAGCCAATTTATGACGCATCACATGCCAGGTATCTATACTGATCCAGACGTATTTCAGCCAGACCGGTGGTTGCATACGAATCCGTCGCCGTACGAATACCTGCCGTTCGGAGCGGGTCCACGGATGTGTATTGGTGCTCCCCTGGCGATGCTCATCCTGAAAACAACCCTGCCGACGATCCTGCAGAGGTTTAAGGTGTCGGTCGTTCCGAATTCCGAAGTGAGCAGCAAAGTCATCTCTACGATGCTTGGCCCCACGACAAGTGTGATGATGCGAATCGAAAAACAAGATGGTCGGTTCGAGAGCCAACCGGTTCGCGGCAACATCCACGACTTGGTCGATCTGCGGGAAATTCCGGTCCTCCGCCGCGCGGCTTAACTCAGTTCAACCAACTGGTGGCAGATTCCGCATGCATGCGAGGGCAACCCGAATTTGATCGTAAGTGACCGTCTCACCCAAGGCTTCAAAGATCGGTTTCATCCGTTCAATCCCCACGGTCCTCGCGGCTTCGCGAATTCGCTGAAACACGGACTCGTTGACCCAGGGGGCAGGGTCGCATTGTTGGGTGATGGCAATGAATTCGGACAGATAATCACTGATCGTGGATGGGGAACGAGCTGTCACCGTCGCAACGTGATCAATCGATTTGCCCTCACGGAACAGGTCGAAGGCGAGTTGTTTCGCAGCCGAAAGCGAAACGGCGACGTCCGAGTTGACGACCGGCGGCTGTGGCTTTGCAGGAGCGGATGAACCGGTTGCTGCATCTGAGCCCATCACATCGACGCTAAGTTTTTGTTGCTGGCAATGTTCGCGAATCGCGTCTGTGAACAGCGTCCCGAAGTCGGCAGTCTTCTTATCGCCGACACCGTGGATCTGACGGAAATTGGTCATCGTGGTGGGACGCCGACGGGCGAGGTCTCGCAGCGTCGTATCCGCGAAAATCACGAATGGGGGGACGCCGTGACCTTCGGCCACTTGACGCCGCAGCCCACGCAGTACTTCGAACAGTTGTTGATCGACACCCTCCCACGACGCGGCATCGACTTTCGAACTCTTGTCGGCTGCCGACTTCTTGTTGGCGGACGGTTTGAGCAGCCGTGCCGATGCCTGACCTTTTAATAGCTTCCAACCTTCGTCTGTCACCTTCAATGTGTTGTACTCACCGACTCGCACCAGAAAACCCTGTGAGCTGAGTTGTTCGATCCAATCACGTACGGTCTCTTTTTTCTCTTGCTTTAACAATCCATACGTCGAAAGCTGATCGTGTCCGTTACCCAGGATTCGAGCGTCCTTCGAACCGACGAGGACCTGTGCAACGTAATCGGCACCGAAACTTTCTTTGACCCGCACAACGCAACTCAGGATTTTCTGACTGACAATCAACGGGTCGGCGACGAGATCAAGTTGATCGAGACAAACATCACAGGCCTTGCAGTTGCTCGCTTCGTACAATTGGTTGAAGTGCTCGACCAATGCCTTATGTCGACAGACGACCCCCGTACAAAACCGTTCGATCCCTTTCAGGCTTTCATAAGCCTGGGCCCTGGCGTCATCGGGAAGATCTTCCTGCATTCTCCGCCAAGTGATGAAGTTGGCGCTCGTCCATAACAACCAGCATTCCGCTTCAAGCCCATCGCGACCCGCTCGACCTGTCTCCTGCTGGTAATGTTCGAGCGATTTCGGTGCACCAGTATGAATGACATAACGCACATTCGACTTGTCGATCCCCATTCCGAATGCGACCGTCGCAACGATAATGTGAGTGTCTTCGTTCAGGAATGCGTCCTGATGCCTGATGCGATCAGCGTCGGACAACCCCGCATGATAGGGTCGAGCCTTGTAACCAGCTCGTGACAGCAGCTCGGCGGTCTCGTCGACTTCACGACGCGAAATGCAGTAGACGATTCCGGATTCATTCGGGTGAGCATCAATCACCGAGCGGATCTGTTTCACCACGTCCGACTTCCGCTGCACTCGGTAAACGAGGTTCGGACGATCGAACGAACCAATCAGCCATTCAGGTTCACGAAGCCCCAATTGTTCTGAGATATCATGTCGAACATGTTCTGTGGCGGTGGCTGTATAGGCATGGACGCCAATACCAGGAAAGCGGGACCTCAATTGTTGCAGCATTCGGTATTCAGGCCGAAAATCATGCCCCCAGGCACTAATACAATGGGCTTCATCGATGGCAAAAAACGAGACCTGACTCGTTTCAAGAAAATCGAGCATCTTGTCGGTACAGAGTCGCTCGGGAGCGACATACAGCAGCTTGAGTTCACCGCTACGAATCCGGTTCGCCACCTGCAAGCGTTCAGAGTTACTCATCGAACTGTTCACACATGCGGCGGGGATACCACATTCGGTGAGTGCATCAACCTGGTCCTTCATAAGCGAAATCAGTGGCGAAACAACCACCGCTAAGCCCGGCAAAGCGACTGCCGGAGCCTGAAAGCAGATCGATTTACCACCGCCGGTCGGCAGAACAACAACCGAGTCACGGTTTTCCAGGATGGCGCGCATGGCCTCGGCCTGCAGCGGTCGAAACGAGTCATAACCCCAGTACTGCCGGAGGACACCGGTCAGCGACGACATCAAATCGGCAGGGTTAGTCATGGCGAAAGGCTCACACATCCGAACGAAAACGCTTTTTTTGTCTATCGTCGTGAATGATACCGGCTGTGAAGGAGGGAACAAGCCACCCAAACATCAACATATTCGATCAATTCCTTCATCGATCTGGTGCGGTTAACGACTCCGCCGGGATCGAGAATCAATTCGGCATGAATCTTGACGTGATGCGAGTTCGCTTCTCTCGTGAAGCAATCGACGGTAAGTTAAGTGGGCTTAAGTTCACACGAAAACTCTCGCCAAATTTGCCGCTATTGAAAGAGGCTCCTATGCGATTGACTGTTCTTTCACTTGCCATTCTGGCTTGTCAAACCTTGATTGCCGATGATGGCAACTGGAATCAGTTCCGCGGGCCGCGTGGGGATGGAACGACAACGGCGAAAGGCCTGCCTGTCACATTCGGCGAAGGTTCACCCGAGATTGTCTGGAAGACACCCGTTCCTGGTCGAGCGTGGTCGTCACCGGTCGTCTGGGGCAAACAAATCTGGGTCACCAATGCTCCAGAAATTCAGAATGTCACTCCTGAAAAGCCAAAGCTTGATAAACCAATTGCCCTTTCCGCAGTCTGTATCGACTTCGATACGGGGAACGTCATTCACGATCTGAAACTGTTTGAAGTGGACAAACCTCAGTTCACGCACGGGACAAACAGTTACGGTTCACCAACTCCGTACATTGAAGAAGGCCGCGTCTATATCCATTTCGGGACTTACGGCACCGCATGCCTTGATACGAAGACCGGCAAGAAGATCTGGGAACGACTTGACCTGGAATGCGATCACTGGCGCGGCCCAGGCTCGTCACCAGTCGTTTACAACGGATTGCTCTACCTGACGTTCGATGGGTATGACGTCCAGTACATTACGGCACTTGATAAAATGACAGGAAAAACCGTCTGGCGACGTGACCGTAACGTGGATTTCGGGACGACAGACGGCGACGCTAAAAAGGCTTACTCGACCCCAATTCTGATTGAAGCGGATGGGCGCGAGCTTTTGGTCAGTCCGTTTGCCTCGGCAACGATTGGCTACGATCCAAAGACTGGCGAACCTGTCTGGACGGTTCGTCATGGGGGAATGAATGCCGCCGGTCGTCCGCTGTACGGAAACGGATTGCTTTACATTTCAACCGCTGATGGCCCGAATCCGCTCGTCGCTGTTTCACCAAAAGGGAAAGGGGATATCACGGAAAACATCGTCTGGCGAACGAACAAATCGGTCCCCAAACGCCCTTCGCAAATCCTTTTCGGTGATTTGTTATTTATGATGAATGACGGCGGTGTGGCATCATGCCTTGATGCAAAGACGAGTACCGAGATCTGGACCAAGCGACTGGCCGGAGACTATTGGGCATCTCCACTGCTGGCTGATGGACTCATCTACTGCTTCTCGCAATCCGGCTCGATCCCCGTTTTCAAAGCGAGTCGTGAGTTCGAACAGGTCGCGGATAATAAACTCGACAGTGGGTTCGTTGCTTCGCCTGCCGTCGTCGGGAAATCGTTAGTCTTGCGGTCAAAAACGCATCTTTATCGGATCGAGAAGAAATGACCCAGTACGATCCTCGTCAATGGACCAGCCACCTGCTGGATATTGAAGGCTCGATGGTCCGGGAGATCCTGTTCCGGGTCATGGCAAGCTTCTTCTGGGCTGCGATGATTGTCGTATTGTTCCACTTTGGTCCCGGTTTTTGCCAGAACATGGCGATCCCGGCCACTGTCCATTCTTTGATTGGAACGGCGCTGGGGTTATTGCTGGTCTTTCGTACGAACTCGTCGTATGACCGATTTTGGGAAGGTCGCAAGCAATGGGGCGGGATCGTCAACGAGTGCCGAAATCTCACCCGACAAACAAGCGAATGGCTGGCGGCGGACCAATCACTGATGCGCGAGATCATCAGTTTGACCATCGCATTTCCCTTCGCCGTGAAGCAACGTCTTCACAAAACCGCCAGCCTGGGAACAACCCTACGCGATGTCTCCTCATCCGATGTATCGCGGATCGAAGCTTCGAAACATCCACCACTCGCTATTGCGAATCTGATTACGGCAAGAATCCTTTCAGCGCGTGAGCGAGGTCTGATCGACAGCTTACAACTTAACTCTCTTGATCATAACGTTGAATTACTGATCGACTATTGCGGGGCCTGCGAACGAATCCATTCCACGCCGTTACCGTTCGCTTATGCAGTACATCTGCGTCGAGTTCTCATCGTGTATTGCTTCACGCTGCCATTCGCATTAGTCAAGGACTTTGGTTGGGCCACAATTCCCGCAACTCTTCTGACGTCATACATCCTGTTCGGTGTCGAAGAAATTGGCGTCGAGATCGAAGATCCATTCGGCTTCACCACAAACGACTTGCCGATCGAAAACTACTGCCAGGGAATCGAAACCGTCCTTTGCGATGTGCGAGACACGAAAGTCGGTGGCTAAAACCATGGGGATCGACCTGCTTGATATTTTCTTTCGAATCGAGAAAGAGTTTTGCATCAAAGTCGATTAATTCAAGATTTCATGGATGACATGCCCATGAATATCCGTCAGACGCATGTCGCGACCGCCGAAGCGGAATGTCTGTCGAGTATGGTCAACACCCAGTAAATGCAGCATCGTCGCGTGCAGGTCGTGGACTTCGACTTTGTTTTCGACTGCTTTGTAACCGAATTCGTCTGTCGCTCCGTGGATCGTACCTCCTTTGATTCCTCCACCGGCCATCCAGATCGTAAAGCCGAATGGATTGTGATCGCGCCCGTCGCCTCCCTGAGCGAACGGTGTCCGACCGAACTCACCGCACCAGACGATCAATGTCTCGTCCAGCAAGCCTCGTTGCTTCAGGTCCTGAATCAAGGCCGCGATTGGCTTATCGACCGAACGAGCATTCTTCGTATGCCCGTCGACAAGGTTTGCGTGTTGGTCCCATCGGTCGCCGTTGCCTGACGGGCAGGTTAACTCGATGAACCGAACACCTCGTTCAACGAGTCGCCGTGCCACAAGGCACAGCCGTCCATAGGTTCGTGTGTTGGCGAAGTCGTCCGACAGACCATAAGCATCCTGCGTCGACTTCGATTCGTCCTGCATGTCCATTAGTGTTGGAACTGCAAGTTGCATTCGTGCGGCGAGTTCGTAGTTGAAAATGGCCGATTCGACTGCGTCAACGTGACCCAATTGTTGCAAACGCCCCTGGTCCAGACGTTTCATCAAAGCGAGTTTCGCTTCTTGTAGTTCGCGAGTCTTCTCGCTTGGGCGAATGTTTGCAACGGGCGCCTCACCCGTCGTGAAGACCGATCCTTGAAATGCGGCGGGTAAAAATCCGCTTCCGAAACAATCCATACCACCTGGGGGGATTAAGCCTCCGTTCAAGATCACAAATGCGGGAAGATCATCGCACTCGGAACCAAGTCCATAGCTGACCCACGCTCCGTGACTGGGACGTCCCTGCACACCAGTGCCCGTATGCAAGAAATAGTTGGCGAAGGTGTGTTCCGAGAACGGAGCCACCACCGACCGCACGACCGCCAGTTCATCGACGCACGTTGCGACATGCGGGAAAAGATCGCTGACCGGAATACCACTTTCGCCGTATTGGCGAAACTTCCAGGGGGATTTCAGCACCTTGCCGATATTCGCGAACTGGGTCGGTTCCAGCTTTCCAATCACCTCGTGCGGGGCACGGCCATCGTACTTGTCGAGCATTGGTTTGGGGTCAAACGTATCGACTTGTGACGGCCCGCCATCCATATACAGGAAGATGACATTTTTCGCTTTGGCGGGAAAATGCGTTGCACGTGCCGCGAGCGAACTGGAATTACCGCTGGACGCAAAAGCAGAGCCGCTTTGAGCGAGCATTGATGAAAGAGCTACGGTCCCAAAACCCTGTGCGGACTGTAACAACAGTTCGCGACGAGAGACTGGCTGTGCGAGATATCGCTGGCAGGGAAACATGAAAGACCTCATTCGACGAAGACAAATTCTTTGAGATTGAACATCACGTGGCAAAGGTTGTTCCAAGCCGCGCGTTGATTTTCTGACCGTTCAGCCCCCTGGGAGTTCAGAAACGCGATCGCTTCGGAGGATTCGGAAGCATTCGGTTTACGGGCGAAAGCCGTCAAGTAAAGTTGGTCCAGTCGCTGCTGGACAGATTGCGTTGGATCGGCCAGAAGTCGTTCGCTCCAGCGATTCGCCTGTTCGATCACAAACGGATCGTTCATCAGTATCAGTGCCTGAGAAGGGACATTCGACACCGTCCGTCGACCGACCGTTGAAAACGGCGATGGAGTATCAAAGGCCAGCATCATCGGCGACAGGAAATTGCGTCTGACAGAGATATAGATACTCCGTCGACCATCTCCATCGAGCGGTCCGCTGTTGCCTGGACGACCGCGTCCCTGCATGAATTCCGTCAAATGGATCGGAATACTGGGACCAAACGCTATCGGGTTGAGACGACCTGAAACAGCCAAAAGCGAGTCGCGAATCACTTCCCCCTCAAGTCGTTTGATCGGCATTCGATGCCAAAATTCGTTATCGGGATCGACGGCGTCTGCCTCTGTTGGGTGGCTCGACATCTGGTATGTCCGACTGAGAACCAGTAATCGAATCATGGACTTTGTTGACCAGCCCTCGCGGACAAATCGAGCTGCCAAATAATCCAGTAATTCCGGATGTGATGGAGGAAGCCCCAGGACGCCCATATTGTCGACCGTGGGAACGATCCCGCGTCCAAAGAGATGATGCCAGATCCGATTGACGGCGACGCGAGAAACAAGCGGGCTACGAAGCATCTCGTATGCAAGTTCAAGACGACCACTGCCCGAAAATGGACTCGTCTTCGCATCCCCTTTTTCAGTCAAAATTGTCTTTTCGTGACCGTGAAACGCTTCAAGGAATCTGCGAGATACGGGCTCTTTGGGCGTGTTTGAGTTGCCACGTACAAGAAGGAACTCATCGACGCCGTTCCCGTCCAGCATTGCAGGAGCAAGCCTTGATTCCCATTGAACTTGCTTGGCGAGTGCTGCTTCCGCTTCGGCGAGGCCGTCTACTGGCGATTTGTTTTCTCCGAGCGAAAAGAGCGTCTGGTGCGTCACAATCCAATTCGCAAGTTGAGCAAATGCCCCTTTGTCGCTGGCAGACTGAACAGGATTTGCGGCTGCCGGCTGTTGATTGAGTTTGTCTGCTACGATCGAATTCGCTGCCGTACGAAATGCGGCCAGATAGGATGCGATTCGTTCGGCTCCAGGTTTTTCGCCATTTCCGAAATCATTCGAATGGGAAAACATCTGATCGGGCGAAGACGGCGCTGCATCACTTTGCACGACCATCGCAATTGAACAGGGGCCATCATCAGCAGGTGTAAACTCTACATGCATCCGGTGACCAGTATATTGAGATAAATCGTGTGGGACCCAATGCCACTGATCGTCGGCGTGTTTGTATTCTCGAAACACAGCGCCGTGCAGCGGGCCTACCACAATCAGATGCGAGTTGACCGAGGCATAAGCTCGAACAGAACCTTTAATCAGATACCAGACATTCCGTTTGGTTGAAGTGAATTCCGGAGTCCGGACCATCCTTCCGTATTCTTGCCAAGCTCCTAGTGTGCCGTTATCGACTTCGGTCCCCGGTGCGAGTTTGATGTTCTTCCAGAACAAATCCCGCTCCCAGCCACCAATCGTCGTGACAGAAACGCTTGATTTCTCGGTACCCAAAATCAATTGACCTCGGGTGACTGGCTTCAATCCAAATGAGACGCCGTCCTGCATTGCCACGTCGGCTGTAGGATCTCCGAAATCCACGACAAGACCTGGAATCGGTGAGGCAGGGCCAGCTACGGGGTTAACATCTGGTCCTGTCGGTTGACCAGAGCCACTCGCAGGATTGTTCAACCCCCCAGCAAACAGTCGGAATAAGGGGTGCTTAGGCTGTTCTTTTGCTGTGTTTAACTCGATGCACCACTGCTTCAACAGGGCAAAATCCAGCTGATTGTCTGTTGCCAGACGTTGAATAACATCGTAACCAGTCACCTGCGACTGATTCTCGGTCGGATTTGCTGTAATCGAAACGCCCTCATCGAGCGCTTGCTTTGCAGTCAGCCAATAACGATCGAGCTTATCAAGTACAGGCTGCGCACGTTCGACAAGTTTCCCGGCAATCTCGCGTCGAGCTTTAGATCGAAGTTCCTCCAATTGTAATGCGACCTGATGGTGCTGCTCGGCAGTGTCGACACGCACCTGTCGATAGCTCCCACTGATTGCAAAGCCCGCCAGGGCGTAATAGTCGCGTTGCGAAATCGCATCAAACTTGTGATCGTGGCATCGGGCACATGCGACTGTCAGACCCAAAAATGTCTTCGACAACACGTCGAGCCGATTGTCCATACGGTCGGTCTCATCCTTGCGGATATCAACAGGAGAATGGACTTCTTCGCCAAGGAACCAAAAACCTGTACCTATGAGAGATTCATTAATCGGCAGGGGAGGGGGCGATTGGGAATCTACGGTCGCACGCCAGCGTGGTTCAATCAAGTCACCGGCAATTTGTTCGGTGAGGAATCGATCAAACGAAACGTCAGCATTCAGTGCTCGAATGACGTAATCGCGGAATTGCCATGCGTTAGGGATCACCGGTTCAAACTCATGCCCCCGAGTTTCTGCATACCGCGTCAGATCAAGCCAATGCCGACCCCAGCGTTCGCCAAAATGGACAGAAGCAAGCAATCTGTCGACGACGATTTCCAATGCCTGGGGCCGCTGATCCTGAACAAACTGCTCGACCTCCTCTGGAGAGGGAGGAAGACCGACCAGATCAAAGTAAACTCGCCGAAGTAGCGTTCGCTTGTCGGCAGGGGGAGCAGGCTTCAGCCCCTTGGTTTCAAGGTTCGCGAGAATAAATCGATCGGTGTCAGTGATCGGCCAATCTGACTGTTGAATCTTCGGCGGGTCAGTTTTTTTGACCGGTTGCCAACACCAGTGTTCGGAAGTTCGCGAGGCCAGATCAAAAGGTTTGACTGTCCCTGCTTTCGACGCTTCTTCCTTTGGCCATGGCAGCCCCATTTCGACCCAGCGTGTCAAAACGGCGATCTCGTTGGCTGGCAGTTTTGATTTTGGCGGCATCTGATAGACATCGCCATAATTGATAGCGGAGACAAACAGACTCTCAGCCGGTTTGTCGAGCGTCACGCCTGGCCCCGTGTCGCCTCCCTTGAGGAGCGCATCGCGAGAATCAAGAGCCAATCCCCCTTTCAGTGAACCTTTGCCGTTCGAATGGCATTCGAAGCATTTCGCCACCAGGATTGGACGAACCTGTTTCTCGAAGAACTCGAGGGACGATTCGTCAAATTCCGACGAGTCTTTCGTCCAACCGACCGACCCCACGGACAATCCAAGGCATATCAGCCATAGGAGTACCAGTCTGACGAACCGATCCATCAGTAACCCCGTACACGATAGGAAAAAACACGTTTCACGACGAACAACGTCATGCATCAATATTCTAGCATATTCTCCGGGCCCCACTCGTCACAAGGACGACATCAAATCGCATGACGATTCGAAGGACGCGTTCTCAGACCAAAGTAGCCATCATCGCTCCGCGTGATGAGCATGCGTCGGAATCGATTCAAACGTTGCCGACGCTTCGGGGCAGATATTCCGACTGAATTTCTGATTTGAGAACATGTCAATTGAAATTTGGCAAGTTCTCGAACAATGCTCATCACGCGGAGAGGTTGTCAGTTTTTGTAGTGTGGGCTTTAGCCCGCACAAGATGTTGTGTCGCACTGGCTGAAGCCCATGCTACGGGCTGTGGCTTACCATTCTCAACTTACAAAAACTGACAACCTCGGAGCGATGATGGCGACTTTGGAAAAAGATCTGAAACTTGATGACCCCGTGAAGTCAAATTTCGAATCCTAACGAAGTCGACCATGCGACGTTCGGTCACTCTCAAATCCATCGCGTATCTTGTGAATGCTTGCTAGAAGATACGGCATCCTGATGTTTGATGAGTTTTCCCAAGGGAGCATTTCCGTGTCGAAGTTTCGTTCCTCAACAGTATGGCTTGGCGTAGTGCTCGGATTGCTTGGCATCGGATGGCAGTCCATTTCAACAGCCCAGGATTCCAAAGATCAAGTCGCAATCAAGCCCTCACCAAAAGTTCATTTCAATCTTGAAGCACTTTCGCAAGCCCCCGAAGTTTTTCCAGCCACTGAAGCTGTTGCCGATGGCGTCAAGTCGTTTTTCTATCAAGGTTTGAACCACAAAGGGAAACCGACCCGCGTCTTCGCCTATTACGGAATACCCGAGAAGAAAGCGTCCGCCGCCGAAGCAAAATATCCCGCGATGGTTTTGATCCACGGTGGGGGCGGTACTGCATTTGACCGGTGGGTCAAAGTTTGGAACTCACGCGGTTACGCGGCGATTGCCATGGATCTGTGTGGTTGTGTTCCGGTTGGGACTTATGGGAACTGGAAACGTCACGAGCAAGGGGGCCCTGCGGGCTGGGACGCCAGCTTTGGCCAACTGAACGACGCCATCGAAGATCAGTGGACGTACCAGGCAACCAGTGCGGCAATCCTGGCACACTCGTTGATTCGATCTTACCCCGAAGTCGATGCCGACCGGATCGGTGTGACAGGGATTTCCTGGGGAGGTTATTTAACATGTGTCGTAATCGGGGTTGATCCGCGATTCAAGTTTGCGGTTCCCGTATATGGGTGCGGGTTTCTTGGCGAAAATTCCGTCTGGCTTCCGGCCTTTGAAAAACTCGGAACCGAACAGGCCGGGTTGTGGCTGCGTCAATGGGACCCTTCTGCTTACCTGCCGCAGGCCAAAATGCCAATCCTATGGGTGAATGGCACAAATGATTTCGCATACCCGATGGACTCGTGGAAGAAATCGTATTTACTTCCAAAAGGCCAGCGCGATCTCTGTCTGCGAGTTCGCATGCCGCACGGACATGGACCCGCCGGTGAAAATCCAGAAGAAATCCACATTTTTGCCAATTCGATTCTTCGACAGGGAAAACCACTTCCCAAGATTACCGGAGAAGGACAAAGCGAAAACGAACTTTGGGCAACGTTTAACTCCGAGGTCCCAATCACCAAAGCGGAATTGAATTTTACCGTGGATTCCGGCCGTTGGCAGGACCGCAAATGGGAACAATCACCAGCGATGATCGATGCAGAGAAGGGCAGGGCCGCAGCACAGATTCCTCCCGAAGCCAAAGCCTTTTATTTGAATCTATTCGACGACCGAAATTGCGTCGTGAGCACACAGCACATTTCGAGATAACTTGTCGCACGCCAATCGAGCAACACGCGTTCGGATGCCTGACATCTCTGCATCGCGTAGAGTATTCTGATCGTTGGCGGCTCGGTCGCTCGCATAATATCGCAGGTTGATAAGCTCGTCTGGAAATCGCATTCATGATCCGAGTCGAAACCCCTCAAAGTCGTTGTCTTGCCGGTGTCGCTCGCTGTGATGTCACTCCTGTTGTCGGGACATTCCATCGAATGTGGGGAGCGGCGACACACAACCGGTCGACCGGCGTGCATCGGCCTTTGACGGCGACTGTCCTTTACTTACAGAGCCTTTCTGATGACGAACAACCACCCAAAGTGCTGATTGCTCTGGATCACTGTTTGCTGTGGCCGAAGGAAATGAATCAGCTGCTCGACTCGATCAGTTCAGCAACCGGCTTGGGTCGCGAAGCACTGATCGTCTTCTTTTCCCATACACATGGTGCGGGGCTGATGGGGTTAGAACGCAAGGACCTTCCTGGGGGCGACTTGATTGAGCCATACCTGAACGATCTTGCCAGGAAAATCAGCGACCTGATTCGGGAGTCGCAGAGTCATTGTGTCTCGGCGTCGATTGTTTATGGTCAGGGAAAATGCAGCCTGGCGCAGAATCGGGATTTCTTAGACTGCGAACGAGGCCAATACGTTTGCGGGTACAACCCAAACGGCGTGACCGACGACACGGTCATGGTTGGTCGCGTCACTTCCGACACGGGCTCCCCGATCGCAACGTTCGTGAACTATGCCTGTCATCCCACCACATTGGCATGGGAAAATACGCTGATTAGCCCCGATTATATCGGCGCAATGCGGGAAGTCATTGAAGGGGCAACCCACGTTCCATGTCTGTTTATCCAGGGGGCATCCGGTGACATTGGTCCGAAGCATGGCTTTATTGGCGATGTCGAAGTGGCGGACAAGAACGGTCGGCAATTGGGATATGCTGCACTGGCAGCCTTGGAATCACTGCCACCTCCCGGTGAAACATTTGAATATGTCGGGCCAGTGATTTCTGGTGCGACACTCGGCATCTGGAAGTACTCGCCGGAACCTGTCGATCGTGCCTCACAACATTCAAAATGGAACGATCGGCGAGACATCGTTCCGCTGAAATATCGCAATGATCTCCCTTCGCATGCCGACCTTGAACAGGAAGTATTGCAGTATCGGGCTGAAGAACATGACGCCATCGCGAAAGGGGATGCCGAAGCGATTCGAAATGCTCATGCAATGGTCGAACGAACCACTCGGCGTTTGATTCGATTCGCGCCGCTGCCGCCGGGCGAAAGCTATCCGTATCCGGTGATCGCTTGGCGGATCGGTAGTGCCATTTGGCTGGCTTTGGACGGCGAACACTACAATATCCTGCAACGAACGCTACGAGAACGGTTTCCGAATGTCGCCTTGATCATCGGAACGATTGCCAATGGCTCGACCGTCTGGTATCTGCCTGAATCAACAAGTTACGGTTTGGGACTGTATGAAGAGGAAGTTTCCGTGCTCGCTCAAGGATGTCTTGAAACGGTGATTGAAGCGGCGACGAATGCGATTCAGAAACTGATTGAGGCTTGATTTGCTAACAGATCTGGGACCTTTTGAGATCGCCCTGTGCCACTCCTTAGGAGTCTTCGGAGAAGCAGTGTCTTCGCCTTTTTTAATGATCGAAGAGCACTGCTTGACCGAAGACGGTCAAACAGTGGCACAAGAACCATATAAAAAACATGCTCCGAGGCTGGAAGCCTCCACCGCAAAAACAGACATCCTTGAAGCGAGTCTTGCCGCTACGAGGTGAACGACGTATTCTTCGTTCATTGAAGATTCACAATCCAGCGATGCTGGATGCGAGCAAATCGAGGGAACGACAGATCGAATTTGAGCGAAGGAAACGAGATGATGCAGTGGCGGCGATTTGGGTTGGCGGTTCTGCTGATCGTGGTCGGCAGTGGGTTGTTTGTGAATTCGGCCCGTGCAGCAACGGAAGATGACTACTACGAATTGATGAAAGTCTTCGTAGATACCTTCGAGCAGATCGATCGCAATTACGTCACTCAGGTCGACAAACGCGAGTTAATCGAAGCCGCCATGCGTGGCATGATACTGAAGCTCGACCCCTATTCGTCCTACATCGACAAGCAGGAACTGCGAAGCTTTACCGAGCATGTCGAACAGGAATTCGGTGGTATTGGTATCCAGGTCACCATCGACCCACGGACTCGCCAGTTGATGGTGATGTCCCCTCTACCGGGGACTCCGGCTTTTAAAGCCGGGGTACTTGCTGGTGATCGCATTTTGGAAATCAATGACAAACCGACGGCCGAATTCCAGGAAGGTCGTGAAATGGATTCTGCGATCTCGCTTATGCGAGGAAAGCCAGGGGTCGTGGTCAAGATTAAGTTGCAGCACGAAGGATCAGATACGCCTGAAACGATCGAAGTGACTCGTGATGTGATCAAGACTCCAACCGTTCTCGGTGATCATTACGACGCCAAAGGAGAATGGTCATTCATGCTCGATGAAAAAGAAAAAATCGGGTACATCCAGCTCACCAGCTTCGGACGCAACAGTGCCGAGGAACTCCACGACGCCTTAATCAAGCTCCAGAAAGAAGGGATGCGGGCGCTGGTGCTGGATCTGCGGACGAATCCCGGTGGCCTTTTGACCGCTGCAACCGCGATTGCCGATTTCTTTATTTCGAATGGTGTCATCGTCAGCACCAAGGGACGCAACACGGAAGAACATTTCATTGAGGCCAAGAAATCGGGAACATTCAGCGGTTTCCCGATGGCCATTCTCGTCAATAAATACAGTGCGTCAGCCGCCGAAATCGTCAGCGCCTGCCTGCAGGACTATAAGCGAGCGATTATTGTGGGTGAAAGGACTTGGGGTAAAGGGAGCGTACAGAACGTTGTCGAACTTGAAGGGGGCAAGAGTGCTCTGAAGCTGACGACGGCCAGTTATCATCGGCCCAGCGGAAAGAACATTCACCGGTTCCCTAAATCGACGGAAAAAGACGAATGGGGCGTTATGCCCGATCCGGGCTACGAGCAGAAAATGTCGGACCAGGAATTGCATGACCTGCAAGTTTCGCGTCGTGACCGCGAAGTCATCCGCAAAGAGGGGACTGTTCCAATCACAACCTTCGTAGATAAACAACTGAACCTGGCCCTCGAAGGAATTAAAAAGCAATTGGCCGAAGGAAAGCCGATTGTCGAACAGCCGGTCCAACGACCTGTTGACCCGGAGAAAAAACCGGCGGAAAAGAAAGCTGCTGGAATAATGAATCCCACAAAATCGCGAATTCCCTTCGTCGATGCGATTCTGGAATACTGGCGAGTGCAACCAGACCAACGAGTTCAATTCCTTTGAGTGATCTCCTTTTGTAACGCGTCATTTCATGTTCGGCTCAAAAACCCTGGCATCGCTTGACGATCCGACGGCACTCGCCCGCTTCGGCGGGCTGGAAGTCGTCGCCAAGATGATTGTCGAAGGTTACATGATCGGGCAACACAAAAGCCCGTTCAAAGGGTCCAGTGTCGAATTCGTTGAGCACCGGCAGTATTACCCCGGTGACGAAATCCGGCATATTGACTGGCGAGCCTTTGGAAAGACTGGCCATTACTACGTCAAGGAATACGAAGAAGAAACGAATCTTCGCGCCTACCTGCTGGTCGACTGTTCGGGCAGCATGGCGTTTCGCGGTAAGACCATCAGCAAGTTCGACTACGCTCGGCAATTAGCGGCAGCACTTGCCTATCTATTGCTCAGCCAGCGTGACGGATGCGGCTTGATCACATTCGACACGAAAGTGAAAGATCGCTGGGAACCCTCAACGAACCGCGAGACCTTCGGCCAGATCGTCAGGTTGCTGCAAGCTCGTCGTCCTGGCCAGGAAGGAAGCCTTGGCAACATCGTCGCTCAGATTTTGCCGTCATTGAAGCGTCGTTGTCTCGTGTTTCTGTTCACCGACGGTTTTGATAATCTCGAATCATTTGCTGCGGCTTTGAAGCAACTTCGGATGGCACGTCATGAAGTGATTCTGTTTCAAATCACAGCCCCGGAAGAGGAAGAGTTTCCATATACCCAGCCAACTCAATTCCGAAACCTCGAAAAAGCGGGCCAGGAGATCCTCGCCGATCCACACCGATTGCGAAAACTGTATCTGTCACGATTCCAAGCGTTCCGCGAGGGCCTGATCAAACAATGCGGTTCGGCAGGAATCGACTTTCTGTCACTGACGACCGAGCAACCCTACCAGAAGGCGTTGGGAGAATTTCTCTCAATGCGAGTTCGCCGCAAAAGACAGAGGTAACCGTGGGCTATTAATCTTGTGCCACTGTTTGACCGTCTTCGGTCAAGCAGTGCTCTTATGTTTTGACCAAAAGGCCAAAGACACTGCGTCGGAGAAGACTCCGATTCAGTGGCACAAAATAATTTCACGGAATAACGTTAACGGAGTAGGGTAGTCTTTCCGTCGACGTTAGAACATATTTCGAAAGCAAAGGGTTTAATCGAATGCCAACCAAGAAATTATTGCTCCTCGCAGGAGACTTCGTCGAAGACTACGAAATCATGGTTCCATTTCAGGCGTTGTCGTTTGTCGGCTATCACGTTGACGCAGTCTGTCCCGGCAAAAAAGCCGGAGATAAAGTTCGGACTGCGATCCACGATTTCGAAGGGGATCAGACCTACAGCGAAAAACCGGGCCACAATTTCACGCTGAATGAAACCTTTGCCGAAATCAAAGCCAGTGATTACGCCGGTTTGGTGATCCCAGGTGGTCGGGCACCCGAGTATCTGCGTTTGAACGAAGACGTTTTGAATCTGATCCGTACGTTCGCCAAAGATCAGAAGCCGATCGCTGCGATCTGTCACGGTGCTCAACTGCTGACCGCTGCCGGAGTCATCAAAGGTCGACGCTGTACCGCCTATCCCGCATGCGGTCCGGAAATCACGGCAGCAGGGGGGCAATATGTGGCAGTCCCCGTTGATCAGGCCTACGTTGACGGAAACTTTGTCACAGCCCCCGCATGGCCGGCTCATCCTGCCTGGCTCAGAGAATTTACCAAAGTGCTAGGAGCGAAGTTCGAGATTGGTTAGAAGAGCACTGCTTGACCGAAGACGGTCAAGCAGTGGCACTTGGCTTTATTTTCGCCGTAAAAACGAAAACTGGTCCCCCCTTCAATCACTGACGGTTATTTCGCTGGGAGCGCAAAATCCCCGGCGAGGTTTCGCCACATCGAATGGACGTGATTGGCGTTGTTCTGAGTGTTGTTGTATTCGATGACGAAGGTTGGCCCCTGAACTCGGTAGTGGTGCGCCTGATGCAAATCGGGCTCGCCGTACCAGGCAAATGTGATCTTGTCCAAGCCTGCCGAATTCAAGGCATTGCGACGCTCGGCTTCGACATCGGCAGGAAGGTTCTTCAGGTATTCACCCAAAAGTTCCTGCAACAATTTCTTCTGGTCATCAGACATCTTGCTGACAGGAAGACCGACCGCTTCACCAACAACAGCTTGTGGATTAGGTTGTGCAGCAACAGGACCTAACGGAACTTCTCCGGGTGCTTCCTTACTGATCCAGCACAATTTTTGTTGTTCCGGATTACAAAGTTTCAGAATCTGACGAGCGATATCCTCTTCAGGTCCCAGGACACGGATCGTTCGTCCCTTACCAGCTTCGATCGTGCCAGGGTTGGCTCCGAAGAACTCGGGAGTACTTCCAATCACTTTGCCGTCTTTAATACTGAAATTGAGGCACAGGTGATGCCCTTCGACTCGCCAGCCCCACAGGCCAGTTTCAGACGGCGTACCGAAAATGCTGATGTAGTATTTGCCGGGATCGCGGCGATCACGTCGATAAGCTCGTTCACCTGGTTCAATCAGATACAGCACTTCTTCAAGGCTCATGACGTTCAACGCCTGATCGTAGCCCGCTTCCGACAGACCGCTGCGGATCAGTTTTTGAGCGGCCTGGAGCGGTGCCCCTTCCAGAGCTTTGAGTGGCAATCCCTTTCTTTCACGGGGAATAAAGTGCCAGTTCAATCGCTCAGGGTCGTCGTATTTGAATGACGTCACTTTGACTTGGTCAGGCGTAATTGCCGCGAGATACCCATTGGCCGCTTCGGTCATTCCAAGTCCCGTTTTGGGGACCGGTTGAGACTGTGCGACTAACAAAGCCCCCATTGCGAAGAGGACCGTAAAAGCAAGGACCAGCTTCCGAGTTGCCATAAATTTTCTCCAAGGGTGTGAATCATAAGGGAAGGGGGGATGGAAGTTTATAGGATCGTTAGCGAGAAATTGATTCTCGCATCTTTTGTTAACCCGGAGGCCAACTGAGAGGCCGTCCTCCGAGCAGGTGAATATGCAAGTGATTCACCGACTGACCGCCGTTTCGACCGCAATTGATGACCGTTCGATAGCCATCTGACAGTTTCAATTGAACGGCAAGTTTGCGAGCGACGCACAAAAGATGCCCCAGTAATTGTTCATCTTCATCAGTCGAATCCGCCAGCGACGGAATTTCTTTCTTGGGGATGATCAAAACGTGAGTTGGTGCCTGACCATTGATATCCCGAAACGCGAGGCATTGTTCGTCCTCGAACAGGATTTCGGCAGGGATCTCACGATCAATGATGCGTTTGAAAATCGTCATGACTGATTATCCGGGGACGTAAGGTCTACAGTGATCCCAACATCAGCAAAGCAATGGCAAGGTGATTTCTACTGCCGACGTTAGCAAAAGCCCCGACGGAACTCAAACATTGGCCGACCGATCAACTTCACTAGGAAATACTTCGCTAGGAAATATCGAACATATTCGCGATAAAAACGAAACCCCACCCCCTCCACGGGGGTGGTTACCGGGCCTTTTTCCCTAGCGTCTTTTAACGTGCAATCGAATCGAGGATAATTCAATACTCAACGTTGATTTTCTACCAACATCAGGTTGTGGTAGGTTATTCCACGGCAGTATCGCATGACGGACATCGCAATCGGCAGTTTGACGGAGCGTATGTGGCCTTCGCAGGGAAGCACCCAGCGATCGTTGGTTACGCGGAAGCGGGTCAATCTTAAGTGGAATTCCGACATCGAGCGTGAATCATGGGCGACTTATTCAAGCCATGGCGACGAAAGATCGGCGTTGTGACGCTGGTGATGGTGTGCGTGTTCTCAGTGGGATGGGTAAGGAGTTTTGGCATCTCAGATGTTATGGAATGCTTCCCTAGTGAATCATCCATGATTCGTCTTATTTCGTGGGGTGGAAATGTAAGTTGCAGTTATCAAATCGGCAAACCTCCGGTGAAATACGTTAAATGGTTCTTGTTCTTTGCGTATGAGAATCAGTATTCATTTGAAACCGAGTACGAGGGTTGCCAGTGGGTTTGGCGGGTCGGCCACATGGGCGTTGCAACCTGCTCTGATACAACTTCCGACTCCATCGCTGCTGTTTCCCCCTACTGGTCCATCGTCATCCCGCTGACTCTGCTCTCGGCGTATCTGCTGCTCAGCAAGCCGCGCATTGCAAAGCCAAAAGCCATCGTTGAGAATGGACTTTCCGAATAAACGGGCAAGTCAACGAATATTCGGGCAACGGTCATTAAACGGGCAAAGCCGGTTAATGGGCCTTAGAAAAACATATTTTCGATTCCGTTGCCAATTCTCAGACTCCATAGAGGCTTTGCCTCAGACCAAAGTAGCCATCATCGCTCTGCGTGATGAGCCTTGTTCGAGAACCAGTCTTATTCCAATCCGCATGTTTTCAAAAAAGGAATTCGAACGAAGTCTTTGTTCCAACGCTAGGGCAACGCTTGAATCGTTTCCGACGCATGCTCATCACGCGGCGCGATGATGGCTACTTTGGAAGAAATCCTGAAACTTGACTCAATCAGTCAAGTTTCAAACTCGAAGAAGTCTAGGGCAAAGGCCCATTGACCACCCCCGTGGAGGGGGTGGGGTTCGGTCCCTGGGTCGCGATGTTTGTCGACTCAAATGGAACGGAACAAAGGTATCAATTCACCGATTTTCGCAGCCAAATTCGTCACGATTTCCTCTGGCAGGTTGCTATGCAACGTGACACGAAGTCGTGATGTTCCTCGCGGAACCGTCGGAGGTCGGATCGCTCCGACCAGAAATCCGTGTTCCAGCAATCGTTCGGCAACCTTCATGGCCGCCTGAGGCTCTTGCAGAACAATGGGAACAATCGGCCCGACGGAGCCGGGGAAGGGGACGACACCGACGCTGGCAAGTTGATCTCGAAACAGTCGGCAGAGGGTGTGAAGCCGATCACGGCGTGACGACTCTGACTGGATAATCTCCAAGGACGCCGTCGCTGCTGCACAAAGCGCTGGCGGAAGCGAAGTCGAATAAATCTGCGTTCGGGCTTTGTTCCATAAGAAATCGATCAAGATCTGGCTACCGGTCACGAAGCCGCCAAGCGATCCAATGGATTTGCTCAACGTGCCGATTCGAACCCCGATCCGGTCTTCCACATTCAGAAGTTCGGCAACACCACGACCTCGTTCGCCAAAGACACCTGTCCCGTGAGCCTCATCAAGAATTATGGTCATTTCATGCTTTTCTGCGATCTCGCACAATTCAGGAAGCGGGGCCAGGTCGCCATCCATGCTGAAAACACTGTCGGTGACCAGAAACTTGCGCCGAGCTGACTCGCGAGCAAGCGAGAGCTGTAACCCATGTAGTTCATCGTGCCGATAGACTCGAAGTCTGGCTCCAGACAGTCGGCAACCGTCAACAAGGCTGGCGTGGTTCCAGCGATCACAAAAAACCGCATCGCCGGCACCTGCTAATGCCGCCACAGTTCCGACGTTAGCCGCCATGCCAGTTGGAAACAGGATTGCGGCTTCTGTCCCTTCGAACCTGGCTAATACGCGTTCAAGAGTTACGTGCAGATCAGTTCGGCCCGATACCAGCGGACTGGCTTTTGCGCCGACGCCGTGTGAACGAAGTCCCTCCGCTGCCGCCGCGATAACGCGCGGATCGTTGGCAAGACCGAGGTAGTCATTCGACGCGAAGTCCCAGGCTTCGCGTCCATCAATTAAGACTCGTCCTTCCCCGATTGGCTTGACCTCGCGACGACGTCGAAACAGTCCTTCATCGGACAGTTTTTGCAGTTCGTCCGGAAGCCAGTTGAGAAGATCGATCATCTCTAATTTTCGTTGGATTCCGATTGAATGGTTGCGATGAAGTTCACACGGTCAAACTCAGTGCAAAAACAGCCGGGAGTATCATCTCAGATACTCCCGGCTGAAGAGAAGTTCAACTCGTAACCTCGTTATTTGGAACGAGGCTCAGAGTCAGCTTTCGGCTGTTCCCAGCGACGTGCCGGATTCAATCGTCACCGGTTTGTAACCGCCGATGGCCTTGAAGTAGATCAACAGGCAGAGGTAAATTGCTGCCATCGTTGCTGGGATGCAAGAATCAGCGACCAGAGTATCTCGGTCACCCTTGA
Source organism: uncultured Schlesneria sp. (assembly GCA_903834925.1). Taxonomy (GTDB): domain Bacteria; phylum Planctomycetota; class Planctomycetia; order Planctomycetales; family Planctomycetaceae; genus Schlesneria. The sequence continues at coordinate 29,644 of CAILLA010000215.1, read as the reverse complement.
TACTGGATTCGATCAACTTGCGGTCATCCGGCGACAGTTTTGCCAACGCGGCTTCGCCCGTCGTACCTTCTTCACGAATCTTGTCCAGTTCTTTCTGTGCGGCACCAAGCTTCTTGCCATCCAGGCCGTAAGCGTCCGGGAAAATCAGGAACTTACTCGACTTTTCGGCCTTGCTGGATGCGTAGAGAGCAGCATCGGCCTTTTGCAGTGCTTCGCCTGAATAACGGTCCTTGAAATATCCCAGACCTGGCGAACCGATCAAACCTGCCGACATCATTCCAATTCCACCCATGATACTGATCGCGATCGCGCCCGTTCGGGGGAACCGGTCAGAAGCAACAGCGAGCATGGTTGGCCAGAAAAACGTTTTTCCAATGCCGTAGACAGTCAACGCGAGAATTGCACCTCCAAATGCGTCGATTCGGCTGGTCAGGTTCAGACCAATACAGGCCAGGATTGCACAAGTGAGCAGAAGCCCGACTGGCGAGACACCGATCTTCTTTTCAATAAAGTCGGCACAGAACCGCAGGGCAAACATTAATGCCGATGTAAACACGAACAGAATTTTACCTTGTTCTGACGACAGGATGTTTCCTGTGATGTTCTGAATCCAGCCGTCAGTCCCCAGCTCAACAGCTCCAACGAGTGCATGAGTGATGAACAGTATGAACAGCAGAATCGACCCCATGGAAAACTTTGTAATAAATCCCACTGCGAGCAATAACCCTGCACCAACGGCGTACCCGATGTATTTGGCGTTGTCTTCACCCAAATTCGGAATGCCCTTAAGAACGTCGCCCAGGAACATCGACAACAGGAAGCAAACAACAAGACCACCGAGAATCCCAACGTCCTGGAGCATGTCACCCAGCTTCAGACCCTTCTTCGACGCTTCTGATTTTGGGAAGCTTTGACCAAGGAACATAATGCCATAGATCACGGTTGGAATCAGATACAACGACAATTGAAGCTTCCAGTCCAGCTTCATACGGTCGTCCAGAACCCATCCTAGGATTCCACCGAGAATCAATCCGGCTGGCCAACTGGCATGCAGAATGTTCAGGTAGTGGGTTCGATTATTCGGGAAGAGGGTTGCCACCAGTGGGTTAGCGACCGCTTCCAGGCATCCGTTGGCCAAAGCAAACAGAAACATCCCCCAGAACAGCATGTTATAAGCGTTATCAGGAGTCGAAGCGCCGAATGTCACGACAGCCGACAAAACATGCAGAGCAAATGCGGTCGCAACCAATTTTCCGTAACCAATTTTGTCACAGAGCACGCCGCCAATGATGATCCCGAAACAGAATCCCGAAAAACCAGCACCACCGATTGCACCCAATTGCGTACTCGAAAAGCCGTACGCAGCTTGCCAGTTGTCGAAAATTCCTCCGCGAATCGCAAAACCGACACCTGCGGCGAGAATCGCCATAAACCCAGCCCACAGCAGACGCTGTGCGTTGGGTGCCACACTCTCACTGTTTCCACCACTCATTGTTGTTTCCACCATTAGAAGTATTGAGAAGGCGCATCCTTGCGAACGACTCCGTTGCCGTCACTGACGGCCAGCCGCCAGTGAACCCGGCGAAAGGGATGGCATGCTAACGGGTTGTGAGACATCTTTCCATGAATGGGAACGTAGTTCTTGATGCGTCCGAGAGAACTTGTCCCGTTATAACCGTTGCAACCCAACGTGGGTAACAACTTTTCGAACGGAAAAATTCGCGGCTTGTTTACATTTTCTTGTGTCCTGGAAGAAATAAAGCCATTAGCCGGTGGTTGAGCGAAGCGACACCACAGGTTTACGAGCGATTTTAAAATTGCATCCTGGAAGGATGCTAGAATCATTGTTCAGTCCGTTGAGCTTTCGTCCACATGTTACTCACCTGCAAATTCTTTCTTGAATCCTTCCAGGATTCCAGACGTTGTTTGGTCAACACATCCGGTGGTGTCGCTGCGCTCAACCACCGGCTAATTGCTGCTGTCCCTCCGGGACAAGAACCGATGCGTCGGCAGTTCGACCAACGGAAATCGTGCTCCCCGTTGGTTGCCATCGGAACCCAGACCGTCTGTCAACTGATTTCGCGCATCGATTTGACGGTCATTACCCAGTCAGACCCGGCGAAGAACCAGCAGGCGATCGGAATGAAACCGGGCTTCGATTCCGTTGGGAAAATCGACCGATTTTCGAGTGATAAGCATGTCGGCAAGGCGGTTCCAATGGGCAAACCCCATCGCCTGACGTGGCCAGTCCTGTTTTTGCCAGAGCGCACAAAACATCTCACGGATCAAATGTCTCGGCTGGTCGGCTAATACACTGACATCAAGATGGCATGAGTCTGGCTGCAGATCCATCAGGCAACGTGCGAGTAATTGCGATGCCGCATGATGAAGGACCTCGTCAATTTCCGTCGCCTGTTCGGCCAGTCGGCAAAGTGCGGCATCGACTTGGGAATTGATCTGCTCGCGGAGCAGGGGGAGGATCACATGCCGAAGCTTGTTTCGGGTCATCGCCGTGTCTGTGTTGGAATGATCCGTACAAAAAGCTTGGTCTTGTTCATGCAGAAAAGCTTCGACCTGTGCCCTATTGATGGCGAGCATCGGACGGACCAGACGGCGACCTGAAGCAGTTTGTCTTACGGGTGGAATGCCACACAGTCCGGCAATTCCCGTCCCGCGAAACAGGTGATGTAACACCGTTTCTGCCTGATCACTGGCGGTATGGGCCAGAGCGATTACTGGACATTCGAATTTTGCCGCTACGGTGTCAAGAAAATCATACCGAAGTCGCCGAGCTTGTTCTTCCATTCCGCTGGCATCTGCCGGCAGAATCCCTTCCGGAATTTCCCCGATTTCACACGGAATATTAAGGGTCATCGCGAGATCACAGACCCAGCGTGCGTCCGCGTCACTATCTGCGCCTCTCAAATGATGGTTGAGATGCGCAAGAAACAATTCCAGTGAGAATTCTGAAGAGAGATCGACCAGTCCACGCAGAAGTGCGACACTGTCCGCACCACCGGAAACCGCCACTAACAGCCGGGAATGCCCGATGTCGCACCGTTTCAGTCCGTCGCGAAGTTCGTCCAGGAAGTCAGGCATTTTGGTTTTCTTGGCGGACGTTCGGCATCAGATCGTTTCGCGGTTTGCAGCGATCATTGCCTGAAATAAGCCTTCCCACGTGTATTCCTTCGCTTCCGCAGCGATCGGAAGCCCCGCCTCTTTGGCTGCAGCAGTCGTCACCGGGCTGATACACGCCAATTTCGTTTTATTCCCCAGCCAGACTTTCGCTTCATCGGTCAAAAGACGCGCGAGACTTCGAGCGATCGAGGGGCTCGATAACCCAATCCAGTTTAGTTCGCCTCGCTCGATCTGTTGCAGCGAACTCACTGGCAATTGGTCCACATCGCAATTCTGATAAACGACCAGTTGAGTCAAATTGGCTCCTGCTGCAGTCAGTTCGGTGGGAAGGACATCCCGTCCGCGACTGGCACGCGCCCAAAGCACATTCTTCCCAGCGACTTGGGGGCATAATTCGCGGGCAAGGGCTTCGGCGCGAAATTCCGAGGGAACAAGATCCGCTCGTAACGAATATTTTTCGAGTGCCGCAGCCGTGCTTGGTCCAATCGTCGCGAACCGAGCCCTGGCGACCGAACGCATGTCTCGGCCAGATTCCCATAAACGATCGAGCAGGCCGTGTACTCCATTCACGCTGGTGAAGACGATCCAATCAAATTCGTTCAATCGCGGTAAAATTGCATCGACTTCGCCCCAGCTCTCGGGAGGTACGATTTCGATTGTGGGAAGCAAAACCGGCTGCGCACCGAGTTCCACGGCGCGAAGCGCCGTCTCATCCGCCTGTTCTTCCGGTCGAGGAATTCCGATCACCTGCCCGAATAAGGGACGATCTTCGAACCATCTTGCCTGTTCCCGCAGCCGGACACAGTCGCCGACGATTACTAGCGATGGAGCGTGCAGTTCGGCGGCGATGGCGAGCGACGCAATCTCGGCCAGGGTCCCCGTCACGGTTCGCTGTCTTGGTGTCGTCGCCCGACTGACAACACAGACGGGGGTGGACATGGGCTTTCCCGCCTCAATCAACGACTGAGCGATCGCACCCAGTCGATGCAGCCCCATGTAAAACACAAGAGTGCCAGGGAATTTCGCAAGAGCAAGGTAATCCAACGATATTGACTTCGTTGGATCTTCATGCCCCGTGACAAACGCAACAGCAGAAGCATGATCCCGATGAGTCAGCGAGATCCCCGTATAAACCGCTGCTCCGGTCGCAGCCGTAATACCGGGAACAACTTCAAACGGAATTCCCGCATCCGAAAGAGCAGCCGCCTCTTCGGATCCTCGACCAAAAATGAACGGGTCGCCACCCTTCAGTCGAACGACCGTTTTGCCCGAGCGAGCTGCTTCAATCAGCCGCCGATTGATTTCGTCCTGGCGCAAAACTCGGCCCGCCGGACCATCGACCCGGCAAGTTTGTTCCGCCAAGGCATGCGAATGACGTAACAGAAGCGGATTCACCAGGCCGTCGAACAGCACCAGATCGGCTCGTGCCAGACATTCCGCACCGCGCAAGGTCAGTAGCCCCGGATCGCCAGGACCGGCACCCACCAGGTAAACGCGACCGATAGCCGAATGTAGGCGTTGCGGATCAGGCATGAATCTTTTTCACGGCGCAGGAGGCTTGCATTGAACAGGGAAACCTTACTTTTGACTCGTGACCACCAGGTTGTCGCGATGAATCACTTCATCGTACGGGATTGAACCAAGTTCGCGAGTGATCTCGTCCGTTCGTTTCCCAACAATCGAACCCGCTGTTGAAGAATCGTAATTGGTTAGCCCCCGTGCAAACTCTTCCCCCGACTGGTCCACGAGAGATACGACTTCCCCTTTGGCGAATTCCCCTTCAACCCGGACCACTCCGATGGCGAGCAGCGACTTCCCCTGTTGTTCAACCGCCCGCCGAGCACCCGCGTCGAGCACCAATCGCCCTTTCGGAGGCAGCGTATAACCGATCCAGCGTTTCCAGGCGGAAACTCCGTCTCCTTCACCAAGAAACAGCGTCCCAACGTCGGCTGCGGAGAGAAGTTCATCGAGAACATTCGGACGTTTACCATTCGCAATCATGACGTTGACACCCACGGCCGTCGCCGTTCGGACCGCTTCCAGCTTTGTCCCCATCCCTCCCGTCCCTCGGGTACTTTTCGAGGCCCCCACCAGATTCAGCAGGTTGTCATCGAACTTTTCCACGAGTGGAATCCGTTCGCTGGCCGGATTTGTCGGATCACCGGTCAGCAACCCATCCACCACCGAGAGAATAATCAAGAGATCCGCCTGAATCAGCCCCGCGACCATCGCTGCAAGACGGTCGTTATCACCCAATTTGATTTCCGCAGTACTCACCGAATCATTTTCATTGATGATCGGAATCACGGAATACTCAGCCAGCGTGCGTAACGTATTGCGCACATTAAGGTAACGGCCTCGACCCTTAAAGTCGTTGGCGGTCAGCAGCAACTGAGCAGCATGGTATCCGTAAGGGCGAAAGGCCTTGTCGTAGATATGGATCAAATGAGCCTGTCCCGTCGCCGCAGCAGCCTGAAGATGTGACAGATCTTTCGGCCGCTCTTTCAGCCCCAGCAACCCCATTCCTGCTCCGATCGCTCCGCTGGAAACCAGTACAAGCTTGCAACCCGACTGGCAAATTCGATGGAGCTGCTCGGCTAATGAAGCGATTCGATCGGCATCGAGACGATCATCGTCGGTCGAAAGAACGTTGGTCCCCACTTTGACGACCAAGGTTTTCACACGGCCTAAAACCTCACGTCGGCGTTCAAGCGTCATCGGAACGGATTCTTTCGGAGCTCAATTCATTGTGCAAATATGACTGCAAGTCGATTATGGACGGCTGCCACTATTTTGGGAAGTTCGCGAAGAGATTGTACAATCACAGCGTCTTACCAAGCAGCTCGGTTCAGGCAATTACCGCCAGTTGCTTAAGGTATCTTCCTTGAAGCGAGAATCCCCAAGTCTTCGGGCTGTAAATCTTTCTTGCTTCTGAGAAATTGCGATCGGGTTGTGAACGGTTAGTTGTCAGCTGGAATGGATGTTGCCAGAATCCGTCAGACGCGCCTTTATTCAAGGCGGCATCGTCCTTTCTGATCATGTATTACTCGTTCCGGGTCTAAAGCAACATGGAAGAGAAAAAACCTTCCACTGCCGATATCCTCGCTAAAATTCGTGCTCAAAAAGCAGCAGCGGCGGCCGCTGCTCCCACGGAGACACCGCTTTCCGCGCCGGAAACCCCAGCGCCAATTGCTGCTCCTGAATCGGCCCCTGCGGCAGCGTCGACGCCTGCAGCTGCTCCAAAGCCTGCGGCGGCTCCTGGCCCTAAGCCGACATCGACAAAAGATATCATGGCTGCGATTCGTTCTGGTGGTGCAAAACCAGCAGCAACGCCTTCGGCAGCAGTCACCACTCCCGCCGCAAATTTGGCTCCAGCGGCTGGGACGACCCCGGTCGCCGGTGCAGCACCCGCAGCGGTTGCCGGGCCGAAGCTTTCGCCTCAGGAAATGCTTCAGAAGATGCGTGAAGCCAAGGCGGCGGCTGGTCCAACTGCAGCGCCCGTTGCGGTCGCGGCGAAGCCAACTACCCCAGTGGCTGCTCCGCCGATGCCGGCGAAGCCGCCATCGAAAGCTGGCAAGCCAGCTGCAGTTCGACGTGGTATGGCGAGTTTCGCCACGGTGGCCTCATTCAGTGCGATCTGCTTCCTTTTCGGTTATCTTTTAGAGAGCGGTTTTCTGATCGCTTTAGGTGCTCTTGCTTGGGGTGCTTTGTTATCGCCGTTCATGGCGGCCTGGGCTGCCGTGGCTGGAATCGGCGGGATCTGGACACTCGGCATCGCGCGTTTCATGTTCCCGAACGTATTGGTCGAGCCACCCTCAAAGTTCAAGGTTGGTCCACTGTCGGATTACCCACTGAATACCGTTTCGAATAAATGGAAAGACCAGTTCGGGATCTGGGTTGTGCATACTGATCAGTACGAAGGTCGCAATATGATTTTCGCACTGGCATCGGTTTGTACACACTTGGGTTGTACGCCGAACTGGCTCGATGGTGAGCAGAAATTCAAATGCCCATGTCACGGCTCTGGTTTTTACATGACAGGTATCAACTTCGAAGGACCTGCTCCAAGGCCACTTGAGCGAATGGGGTTACGGATTGCTGAAGACGGGATGCTGGAAGTCAACAAGAGCGTGAAGTTCCAGGAAGAAATGGGTCAGTGGACAGATACAACTTCTTACGTTGAAGTTGTTTGAGCCATCTTGTTGGCCAAGCAGATTGTGTGTTTTGTGAGTTTGGTGGGATTCAGTCGGGGATCGTTCGATGTCTGTTGGTGACTACATTCGCGGCTCGCAGATCTGGAAGAGCATCTTTCGGCATCCTGCACCGGTTGATCGCCGCAACCGCGTTGTGGTGATGCTCACCAATTTCTTTCTGCATCTGCATCCGGTTTCGATTAAGCAGCAGGGGATTGCCCTTTCCTACACATGGTGTATGGGTGGGATCACCTTCTTTCTTTTTCTCGTGGAAACGATCACCGGCGTTTTGCTGATGTTCTACTACCGCCCGACGCTCGAGTTTGCTTTTAACGATATTTTAGCTCTACGTGACGTAACCACATTGGGAATCATGCGAGAGGTCCATCGTTGGGCTGCCCACTCGATGGTGATTACGGTCTGGCTGCACATGTACCGAGTCTTCCTCACTGGAAGTTATAAACCGCCGCGAGAATTCAATTGGGTGATCGGTGTTCTGCTGTTGGTTTTAACGTTGCTCTTGTCGTTCACAGGATATCTGTTGCCTTGGGATCAGCTGGCGATCTGGGCAATCACCGTCGGTTCGAACATGGCTCGTGCGACCCCGTTCCTCGGCTATGAAGGCCCCGGTGCTCAGCTGTTGAATATTGGCGGCTATGACCTGATTACCAATGGTAGTGACGCTCGTTTCCTGCTTTTAGGTAGCCGATTTGTCGGTGAAGCGACGTTGAACAGGTTTTACATTCTTCATTGCGTTGCCATCCCACTGGTGGTGTCGCTGTTGATTGCGATTCACTTCTGGCGAGTCCGTAAGGATGGTGGTATCAGCCAGCCGCTGTAATGCGTCTGGCCAAACGATTTGGGTTAGCTTTCGTCGATTTCGGCAAACTGGAAACATGATTCACTCATAACATTGGGTGGCAGACAACAAGTACTATGAATCACTTACAGCATAATCCCGATCTCACTTCCTCGGTCATTTACGGTCTGGGGTGGGTTTACCTGTTGATGTTCCTGATGAATGCCTACTGGGTAAGGCGCAGCTATGCCCTTGATGGCAACTGTCGCTTGAGCCTCGGCGGGATCTTGGGAAAAGGGGAGCAAATCCCCGTTGCTGCGTTTTGGGCTGTGTATGCCGGGATGCTGCTGATGGTTGCTATCACGCACTTGACCGGCTCAAATAATCCTCAGCAATTCTCGTTACAGATGCCCGAGATCCTCAAAGAGCCGATCAATCGAGCCTCTAATCCGGTTGCGTTTTTTATTGGCTCAACCAGTCTGTACGTGCTGATGATCGTCCTGAGAAAGTGGTGGACGACTCCCACAGCCGGATGGATCTTGCTGAATTTATCGATTCTGTTTCTTGCGTTAAGCGTTACAGATTACGACTTCCGCCAGATTGTCGGAAAGCCAGACAATGTGCCAATCGTCGCGATGCTTTATATTGTCGGCTTTTTCACTTGGTTGTACTTCAAAAAGTCGGTCGACAACGACGAGCGTAAAGCTGCAGGTCGACCGCTGTTCGAACAGGAAAACAACGAAAAAGTTCTGACTTGGCCAGATCTTGTTTACACCGAACTCGTCTGTATGGTCCTCGTGACCGCAGTCCTGATTGCATGGGGTATTGTTCTTCAGGCTCCTCTGGAAGAACCCGCATCTGCCGCAAAGACCCCGAATCCGTCTAAGGCTCCCTGGTACTTCCTCGGTCTTCAGGAAATGCTGGTTTACTTCGACCCTTGGATGGCCGGGGTGGTGTTGCCAAGCGTGATTCTTGTCGGGCTGATGGCGGTTCCCTACATCGACTTTAACAAGGCAGGTAACGGCTATTACACGTTCAATGAACGTAAGTTTGCTGTGTCAACCTTCTTGTTTGGGTTCTTGCCGTTGTGGGTAGCAATGATCGTTCTCGGGACGTTCCTGCGAGGCCCGAACTGGAACTTTTTCAGTCCGTATGAGTTCTGGGACGTTCACAAGCTGGAATTGCTCAACAACATTAACTTGTCGGAATTATTCTGGATCAAAGGGCTTGGTCAACCGCTGCCCGTTGTTCCTCCAGGTGCCTCCTTTGCCCAGCAGGCGCCAATCATCCTGCTGAGGGAATGGCTGGGCCTGGTTGGGGTTGCGTTCTACCTTGTCGTTTTGCCGAATATTATGGCAGCGACCGTATTCAAGAAGTTCTATATCAAGATGGGTTTCTTGCGATATATGGTCTTGGCAAACCTGATGCTGATGATGATGTCATTGCCGATCAAAATGGTTTTGCGATGGGCAGTGAATCTAAAATACATCGTGGCAATTCCAGAGTGGTTCTTCAATATTTGATGGCGATTGGTCGAAATGTGCGAGACTGACATTCGTAACTGAGCGATATGTTATTCCGCTGACGACATAATAAGGATGGGTTCGGTATCATGCCGGCGACCGACGATTATCTTCGCAGTCCCAAGACGATGCATAAGGTGTTTTTCGCCAGTGCGGCACTCCTTTTCGTCGTTACATTGTGGATGATGTGGGCCGATTACAACGACGAATGGCGGACGTTTCAACGCAAGGCTTTTGCCTATCAGGCAAAGCGCGACGAAACCCGTGAAAATGAAATTAAGAACGATCCTGCGTTCCAAGAGAACGTAAAAGGGCTAGCGGAAAAGGTCGATGCGGCCAAGGAATCGGTCAAGACACATGAAAAGGAACTTGAAGGCCTTCAGGCCGCCGCGAAGACCGCAAAGGAAAAACTCGACAATCACATGCGCGCGTTAAAATTGCGGCGTGCGGAGCGTGACGTTGTTCGAGCGAATTATAATCTTGCAGTCAGTAACAATTTGCCTGCACCACAATTGGCAAAATTGGAGTCAGAATTTGCGACGATCGAAGGGGACGTCCAGAAGAAGGAAGCCCAGTTCGTTGAATTGTCCTACGAATCGAACACGGCCAAAGCAGCCGTTTCAAAATTGACGGCTGATCGCGATGCCGCAGAAGCGGCGAAAAAGGCTGCCGAAGCACAAATCACCTTGATTGATGCGTCGCTCAACAAAATTGCCCCTCAGAAAACAAACTGGGAAGGTAAGTCCACTGGTCTTGATGGAGCGTTGAAAAGCCTCAAGTTACAGTTGATGCAGCTTCCTATCGTCGACGGTTTCAATGGCCGCGAGCGAATTACTCAGGATTGGATGCCAAAACTCGAAATCGATCTGGGAGGAATGTCAAAGGTTTCCCGGTTTGATCGTTGTCGAACATGTCATGCCATGATCGATTCAGTGAATGCTGGTACTAACCCTGGTTATCCTCACGGACTCGAGAAGGATGGAAACTATCCTCATCCTTACGCCTCGCATCCTCGTCTTGATCTTTATCTGACCTCAGCCAGCCCTCATCCGTTGCCGAAGTTTGGTTGTACGGTTTGCCATGAAGGACAGGGCTCTGGGACATCGTTCACGAATGCCTCGCATACCCCCAACGATCCAGCGGAAATGTCGCGATGGGAACATGACCACAAATGGTTTGATAATCACTTCTGGGAACACCCGATGTATCCCCAGCGGTTCGAGGAATCTGGCTGTATTAAGTGCCATGTGAACGTTACAGAACTCGGCGTCAATGAAAAGTTTGGCGCGACTGCACCCAAGGTGTTCAAGGGTTATCAACTCGTCAAAACATACGGTTGTTTCGGCTGTCATGAAATCTCTGGCTACGACGGCACAAAGATCGTTGGTCCAGATCTTCGCCTAGAGCCATCCACACCTGAAGAAGCCGAAAAGATTGCCAAAGATCCACTTCAAGTGGCAGGCAAGATGCGAAAGGTCGGACCATCGTTAAAATATTCGGCCTCGAAATCCGACGTCGGATTTGTCGCTCATTGGACAGCAGAGCCTAAGCGGTTCCGTCCAACGACGAAGATGCCGCAATTCTTCGGGCTTGATAACCAGCAAGATGCGACCGCACACGCCTACACACCAATTGAAATTGCTGCTGTAGCGCATTACCTGCAAGCGAATTCCGCTCCGTTCCCAACCTTGTCGCCCGCGGAAGGATATAAGCCGGATGCAGCTCGAGGGCAAAGCTTGTTCGCGACCCGAGGTTGCGTGGTTTGTCACTCGCATGAAGCCGTTCCTGGAATGAATTCCACGTTTGGTCCAGAACTCTCGAAAGTTCATGCCAAGCTGAAAGAGGGCAAAGTTGGCTTTGATTGGCTGTATACATGGATTCGCGAGCCAGAACGTTACCACGCTCGGACAAAGATGCCGAATCTGTATCTTGATGCCGAGACGACAAATGATGGTAAGATCGATCCGGCAGCTGACATCGCAGCCTTCCTGTTGAAAGTCGAAGGCGATCCCGCGAGCTTTAAGCCAACTGCCACCTATGAAACGCCGGCCATTGATGATTCAGATTTGGATTCGCTAATTCGATCGATGCTCGCGAAAATTCTGACGTCAGCTCAAATCACAGAATTGCTGAAGACAGGTAAATACCCCATTCCGGGCGAGTACATCAAGACCGATGAAATTGAACTTGTTGATAATGGTGGTGAGTTTTCTGCCGAGGAGTGGAAGCAGCGTAAGTTGACTTACGTTGGACGTAAGACGATCACGAAGTATGGCTGCTATGGCTGCCATGAAATCCCGAAGTTTGAGAATGGTCGGCCCGTTGGAACGGCATTGCAGGACTGGGGCAAGAAGGATCGTTCACGGTTGGCGTTCGAACACATTCATGAGTACTTGCATCATCACGGAAACCCAGGCTTGGGTGTTGAGTTTGAAGCGATTGATGACAAGCAAGTTGCTCGACTGAAACTTGAATCGAAGTCGGGTGTCCGCGTTTCGAACATCAAGCCAGGTCATGGACCAAGTGGTGACGCACTGCGGTTAGATGACATTATTTCGAACTTCAATGGAGTCGAAGTGAAGACTCCTGCAGAATTGCAGGATCGCCTCAGTCGAACTGTTGTTGGAGAAGAAGCAACAGTTACGGTATTGCGAGACGGAAGATCTGAGACTTTGCGGATTAGTCCTGACGGTTCGATGCTCGCCCGGGTTGAGCAAGGGATCGGGCAGGCAAAACGAGATGAATTCAAAAACGAAGAGGAAAAAGATCGTGAACTCTCCGCAGCATTCTACTATGAAAGCTTGACTCATCACGGTCGGCCTGGATTCCTTTGGCAAAAGCTGCGTCAACCTCGAAGTTATGATTACAAGACGGTCGAAACGAAATCCGCTTATGACGATCGCTTGCGGATGCCAAAGTTCCCTCTGTCTGAAAGTGAAATCGATGCGATTGCGACGTTTGTTGTTGGCTTGATCGCTGAACCTCCTGCAACGGAATACCTGTATAACCCAGGTGGGCCAGCTGGGGCCAAGATTCGTGGCGAGCAACTGATTGAACAGTACAACTGCTCCGGTTGTCATATCCTTGAGATGCCAAAGATTCGCTACGCCGCAGATGTTGACAGTCTGGCAGCTACGGATACTTCAGGTGAATATCCTGAAGCTGTGAAATTGCTGATGGAATTGCGACCTCCTCGAAACGGTCTGACCGGTGCGAAGAAAGTTGTGACTGTCGACGGCGAGAAGAAGACGCTCTCAATGTTGGAACTGCATGGATTAGTGACCAGTGCACCGAATCCTGAAGATCCACCTGAAGACCAGGAGTACGTCGTCGAGCTTTGGGAAACATTGAAGCTGGCTGGCAAAGATTTCCTGCCGACTTACAAGTTCATCTTCCCCGCAACGAATCTGGATGCTCTTCTGCCAGCTCGCGGTGGCAAGTATGCCGAGTGGCTGGTCGATCGATTGGTCGATACGAAGCAAGCCAAAGAACGCTCCTTGGCTTGGCAGATGGCTCCTCCTCCGCTTTACAAAGAAGGAATCAAGGTTCAGACCCCCTGGTTGTTCAACTTCCTCAAGAATCCGGGCAAGATTCGCCATACGACCGTGTTGCGAATGCCTCGGTTCAACATGAGTGATGACGAGGCTCAGTCACTCGCCAACTACTTTGCCGCTGTGGATGGGACCCCATATCCTTATCAACTGATTCCAGAACGTGAACCGGGTTATCTGCAGAAGCGAGATGCGGAATTCCATGCCGCTTTCCCGGCAAAGACGGGTGATTATCTGTCAGAGTCTTGGAAGATGCTGAATGTTCCGTTGTGTATCAAGTGTCACTCGGTCGGCGGGAATCAGGTTAAGATTTCTGACCCAGCGAAAGACATCCGCGGACCAAACTTGGATTTGGCGGCGGATCGGTTGCGACCTGATTGGACACTATTGTGGTTGTACAAGCCGAACTGGTTGACACCATACACTTCGATGCCTGTTCCATTGCCACCACAGGGGCCAGGAGCGCAGCCTCGATATCCAGAACAATTTGGTGACGACGGATTGAAACAGACGATTTCGCTGCGAGACGCATTGATTAACTATCACAAATTGTTGGAACGCGAAGGCAAGGCAGTTTCACAACCTGCCCCATCCGCTCCTGCGGCAGGAGGTGGACAATAATGGTACCCCCCGTTTTTGGAAATCCGTTTACTCTCACGAAACATCGCGTCATGCGTGCCACGATTGGTCTGTTGTTCGCAGGATCGGTATTATTGACATCCGGTTGCGGTGAACTGGTCAATGGTGCAAACCTGAAGCCAACTGTGAAGTACAAACCAAGCACGGTTGGTGGTGACGCGGCCGAGTCAACATCGCCGGCCGCGGTCGAAGCGACAGACACGGCATCGAGCGAAGGCGTTGGAACACTGCGAGGCAAAGTCGAATTTGCTGGCCCCTTTACTCCGCTGCCGCCGCTGTACCTCAAGGGAAGCGACGTTAAAGACAAAGATGTGTGTGCCGCTGTTGAGGCGCCCAATGAAACGATCCTGGTGAAGGATGGTGGGCTTGCGAATGTGTTTATCTATCTTCGAAAAGCGCCGAAGGGATCGAGTCCGGCTCCTGAAGCGAGCTTGATCTTTGACCAGAAGTCTTGTGTTTTCAAGCCACATGCGATGATTGCTCGAGTCGGCCAAACCGTCAAGATTCTGAACAGCGACGCTGTTGCTCACAACACGCATACTTACGGCAAGAAAACTGTTCAATTCAATTCCGTTGTCGGTGAAAACAATGCTGTCGGCGTGCCGATGGACTATAAACAAGCCGAGCAAGAGCCGATAAAGGTTGGATGCGATATCCATCCTTGGATGAACGCTTATCATCTGCCGATCGACCACCCTTACGCTGTAGTCAGCGGTGAAGACGGAACATTTGAGATTAAGGATCTCCCGGCTGGCAAGCACGAGTTTAAAGTTTGGCATGAAGCAGGTGGATTGCTGGAAAAGGCCCTGCTGGTCACGATTAAGCCGGGTGACAATGAATTGACAATTAAGGTGACTCCTTCCCAACTGGGAAAATAAACCCACAATTGGGTTGTGTGTAAATCTGGGTTCGACGTTTTAGCACTGACGGTGCAGATAATGTTTCGCGAGAATTTTCCGATTTCGATGCCACGTTTCACACGTACGGGATTTAACGTACTGGTCACGTTTGGTCTGGCGGTCATCAATTCAGGATGTGGCGAAGCGCCGCAGGCTAAATTCAAGTACCGCCCGACGACTGAAGACCTGATTCCCGAGGCGAACAAAGCGGTCGTGAAGACGCTGACAGAGGATTTCGGTACTCCCGAAAAACTCGTTGCCTGGGAACGTTTTCCCGTTGATTATGGTGGAGTCAAGGGAACCGTTGCCGCCAACGATGGACCGGCCGGCGCTTTCTCAGTGACACTCGATGGGGATGCAGGCAAGATAGCAAAAGGGGCAAGCTTGCTTTGGGTTACTGGATCACAGGCTGGCGGAAAATCCGCGGAAGCGACAGTAAAAAGCTTTAATGCTGTTACCAAAACATTGCAACTGGCAAGTGCATCGACCGCGCCGGTTGCTGGTGACCGATTCATTGTGGCGTTTGGAGAAGACATGCAACTGGGCCGAGTGGTCTACATGAAGAATTGCATGCACTGCCATGGCGTCACAGGCGATGGAGATGGACCCACTGGAAAATTCTTGAATCCACGTCCACGAGACTATCGAAACGGTAAATTCAAGTTCACATCGACTCAGTCGCAAGAGAAAGCGACTCGGGATGATTTGCATCGAATTGTCCAGTATGGCATTCCTGGAACGTATATGCCTTCGTTTCTCCTATTGGGTAAGCGAGAGACGACAGCGGTTGTTGAATACGTACGGTGGCTGGCAATCCGGGGCGAGTTTGAGAAGCGATTTGTTGAAGAATTGACAAACGATTATTCGGAATCAGTTATCGTGGATTCGATTAAGAAGGCACAAGCCTCTTATGAAGAAAAGAAAAGGAACAAGGAAGAAGCGGAAAAGCCATTGAGCGAATCCAAGGCTAAGAAAGAAGCGGCGGCAGCATTTAAAAAATATGTCGATGATAAAGAACTTGATGGAGCTATCGAAGAAACGGCCAATTTATTGGCTGCGGCATGGACCCAGTCTGAAACCCCCGAAGTCTCGGTAGTTCCAACGAGCCAACGAGTTGAAGATACTCCTGAGTCTCGTGAACGAGGTCGATTGCTTTACATGTCTAACACCACCAAATGTTATACGTGTCATGGTCCAACCGGTCGCGGTGATGGAGCAGCTACTGAGGATTTCTGGGATAAGCCCGGCACCAGTGTCAAATTTGAAAAACGTGGACTTCATGACGAATGGGGAAATCCCCTGAAACCACGAAACCTGACCCTTGGTCAATACCGTGGTGGTCGCCGGCCTCTCGATCTATTTCGTCGGATTCGTGCCGGCATCAAGGGGACTCCGATGCCAGCCTTCGGTGAAACTGTGCTCAAAGATCCGCAAGTTTGGGATGTTGTCAATTATGTAATGAGTCTTCCGTATCAGCAAAAGCAGCCAACCGCTGTCAAGCACCCAGCAGAAGTCGTAGCAAAGAACGAAGAGAAACCGGCAAATTGAATTTAGGGCAGATCAGGCAAAAACAACCTGTGTGACAATCGAATTCACGCGCAACTTGTTCATTATCCAAGTGTCAGCTTTGGATTGATGAAATGACACAAAAGCGATTGGATTTAAAAGTCGACGACAGTTGGTTGCCGGAACTCCAGCAAAAGACATAAGGCAAATATCGTGGGCAAGTTTTGGGCAGTATTTTTCACCCTGACTTCAGTAATTATTTTCATCGTTTCCTGGATTTCGCCTGCAATGCATTGGTGGTTTCCTGGTGATGGAAATGCGTATTCGACGCTTGGGGGAAAAATCGATGACCTGTTCTATCTGATTCTGGTCATCGTTTCTGTGACATTCGTAGGCACGAGTGCTGCATTGGGTTACGCACTGTGGCGCGGAGCTGCAATCAAGGCCGATGAAAAAGTCTGGTTTTCTCACGGAAGCCATAGCCTGGAAGTGATCTGGACAATTGTTCCATCAGCCGTCTTGCTGTTCATTGCTCTGTACCAGTTGGATGTTTGGGCCGAATACCGCATGAAGGGTTTTGCCAAAGAGAAGGACGGTTCTCCTAAGATTATCACTGTTGTTGCGGAAGTGACTGCACGTCAATTCGAATGGCGGATTCGCTATCCCGCTAACGGCAAGCCTCTGAAGCCAACCCCACAGCCTGACGACATCTACTCTGTAAACGAACTCCATGTTCCCACGGGTGGCCTGGTCTCGATCACTCTGCGAACCGACGATGTGCAACATGCATTCTTCGTCCCGATGCTTCGCGTCAAGCAGGATGCCGTACCGGGAAAAATGATCCCCGTGTGGTTCGATGCGACAATGCCGGGTAATTATGAAATGCTGTGTGCCGAGCTATGCGGATGGGGGCACTACAAAATGAAAGCAATGCTGGTTGCACAATCGGCTGACGACTTTGAAGCGTGGAAAGACAAAGCCTCGGCAGAGCAATTTGATGATGGTTATCGGAAGCCAGCGGAATAATAGAGACCTGAACGCACTGCAAACATTCCAACGTCGAAGTGAACGAAAAGCAGACAGATTATGAGCACTCTCAATCCTACAATCGATCATGCAGATCACGCCGATCACGGCGGGCATGGTCATGATCACGCTCACAAGCAGAGCTTTATTTCCCAATACGTCTTTTCGACCGACCATAAGATGATCGGAAAGCAATTCCTGATCACAACCCTGCTGATGATGATGGTAGGGGGGGGACTTGCTCTGGCAGTTCGCTGGCAGCTGGCTCGCCCTTGGGAACGAATGCCAATTTTTGGTGATACGGTGTTCGGGGCGGACGGAGGCCAGATTTCTCCTGATGCCTATACGATGCTGTTTACCATGCACGCGACCGTGATGATTTTCCTGGTGATCATCCCTGTGCTCGCCGGTGCCTTTGGTAACTTTCTGATTCCGCTGCAAATTGGTGCGGATGATATGGCGTTTCCGACGCTGAACATGCTCAGTTACTGGTTCATGTGGCCAGCCATCTTTTTGTTCGGTGCCAGCTTCTTCATGTACGGTGGTGGGCCAGCGGCAGGGTGGACATCTTATCCTCTACTGTCACTCTTGCGCGAGGCTGCACCGGGTTCGGGTGATGCACAGACATTGTGGCTGTTGGGACTGACGTTTGTCGGTGTGTCATCGATGATGGGTTCGGTCAACTACATGACCACCATTATCAATATGCGAGCACCTGGCATGACGCTGTTCCGGATGCCGCTCACGATCTGGTCGATGTTTATTACCGCAATCCTTCAGGCATTTGCACTTCCTGTGCTGACTGCGGCAGGCTTCATGATGGTGGCAGACCGATTGCTGGGGACTTGTTTCTTCGTTCCCTCAGGCATCGTTGTGAACAATGCACCACCTACGGTTGGTGGTGGTCAAACACTGTTGTGGCAGCACCTGTTCTGGTTTTACTCGCACCCCGCCGTTTACATCATGTTGCTTCCGGCGATGGGAATGGTATCTGACATGCTGGCATGCATGTGCCGCAAGCCAGTTTTTGGTTACAAGCCAATGGTTTACTCGATGGCGGCGATCGCGGGCTTGGGATTCATCGTTTGGGGCCACCACATGTTCATCAGCGGTATGAACCCCGCATTGGGAATGACATTCATGGTCAGCACGATCATGATCGCACTCCCCTCGGCAATTAAGACTTTCAACTGGATTGGAACGATCTGGGGCGGTCGGGTGCAATTCAACACGGTGATGTTGTACTGCATCGCGTTTGTGTCCATGTTTATTATTGGTGGCTTGAGCGGCATTTTTATGGCTGCTGTTCCAGTCGATATTTACATTCATGATACCTACTTCATTGTGGCCCACTTTCACTATGTGATTTTCGGTGCAACGTTGTTCGGAGTATTTGGTGCGATCCAGTTCTGGTTCCCCAAAATGTATGGGCGGATGATGAACGAAACAGTCGGCAAGATTCACTTTGTGCTGACGTTCATCGGATTTAACTGCACTTTCTATCCGATGCACATGCTGGGTATCGCAGGTATGCCACGTCGGTATGCCGACCCGTATCACTTCCCCTATCTCGAACACCTGCTCCCATTGAATCAGTTCATGACGGCATCGGCCTTCTTGATGGGAATGGCTCAGTTCCTTTTGCTCGGAAACTTCTTCTACAGCATGTATTTTGGACCCAAATGCGGTCGCAATCCTTGGGGTGCAAACGGACTGGAATGGACAGCTCCATCGCCACCTGGGCACGGCAACTTCGATGTGCTTCCAATCGTCTATCACGGTCCCTATGAATACGGTTCACCTGTCAGTGGCGACAAAGATTTCTTGATGCAAACCGAATATGTGCCGCTTGCACAACGCGTTGCTGCAGAAGAACACCACTAACGATTTTGTTTCTAACTCTAACTCATGACGTCAAACCCTCCGATGAATCCACCGTCACAACCCGTCTTGCTGCATCGTCTAGCGTGGCTGATCGCCGCGCTGACGCTGCTATTGCCTGTGACGACTGGAGCCATCGTGACAACGCTCAAGGCTGGAATGGTCTTTTCCGACTGGCCATCGTCGGATGGATACAACATGCTGGCCTATCCATGGCTCAGCTCTGCGCGGGATCAGTTTGTCGAACATGGTCATCGGCTAGCTGGAATGGTGATCGGGTTGCTGAGTCTGTCTCTCGTTATTGCCACCTGGGCATTGGATCGTCGCCGACAGGTCCGGCTTGTTGCAGCAATGATTTTTGCTGCCGTATTTGCCCAAGGGATGCTGGGTGGAGCGCGAGTCCGACTCGACAAACAGACGTTGGCACTCGTCCACGGTGACTTCGCGGCATTTGTCTTCAGTCTGATGGCCGTATTGATTCTGATTACGAGCAAAGGCTGGGATGAGCGCTCCCGACTGACATCGAACGCGATGAGTCGCCGAGTATCATTCGCTGCAAAATTGCTGCTCGGTTCGTTGCTCGCGCAGTACGTGATGGGTGGTTTTCTGCGTCATTTGCGTGAATATGAAGGGTTCGCCTGGGCATGGATGGTTCATCCGTGGTTTGCCTTGGTTGTCCTGTTTGCCACAGCGTTATTCGCGATGTCGGTTCGCGGAACCGAGTCAAATTATCTTAGAAAATGCGTGACAGCACTTGTTGGTTTCACCGTTGCTCAGTCATTGATCGGCTTAGCGACCTGGTATGTCAAATACGGTATTCCTTCCTGGGGAGTTGTTGCCCAGCAGGACTCACTTCCTCAGATCGTGATTTGTTCTTTGCATAAGGTGGTCGGTCTTTTGACGCTGATGACCAGTGTATTAACCGTTGTTTGTTGTAGTGCGCTTCGGCCATTGCACAACAACCAACCAGCGTCGATTAGCGTAGGAAACTCTGTTGCGGGAGCGGTGACATGAGTGCAATCTCGCCGCTGCCTGTCTGTCCCGATGTTGCGAAGCCGTCACATGACAGCTTGATTGCATCCATTTTGGCCCGAGTTTCCGACTACGTGGAAATCGCCAAACCACGTATCTCGTTAATGGTTTTATTGACGGTATCGTGCGGGTTTGTGCTGGGGATGGAAACGACTGCCGTTTCGGGCACGTTGTTTCACGCGTGTCTTGGTATCGCCGTTGTTGCCGTTGGATCGTCGGCAGTGAATCAGTGGATTGAGAGGGTGACCGACGGCCGAATGCGGCGAACAATGAATCGCCCGCTTCCGTCCGGTCGACTGTCTCCGTTTGAAGTCCTGACGTTTGGACTGGTCTCGGCCTGTGTCGGCACTACATACCTGGCGCTGACCGTGAATTCGGCCACGGCGATGATGACCGCAATCACATTCGTGTTGTACGCGGGTGTCTATACACCGCTCAAACGAGTGACTTCGCTTTGTACGGCTGTGGGTGCAATACCTGGAGCCTTGCCTCCTGTCTTGGGGTGGTTAGCCTCTGGCGCATCGCTGGATATGAATGCGTTTGCATTATTTGCGATCCTGTTTGTATGGCAATTCCCTCATTTTTTTGCGATCGCCTGGTTGCACCGAGACGACTATTGCCGGGCTGGATTGCGAATGTTGCCTGGGGGCAAATCGATGCCCCACATTACGGGTTTACTCGCGATAACATATGCGTTGTGTCTAATCCCGATCAGTCTGCTTCCGAGTCATTTTGGCTTGGCAGGTTCGACCTATACCACCGTCGCGATGCTGCTCGGGTCTGCATACCTGATCGCGTCGGTGCTGTTCGCCATGAATGAAACCCGGACGAGTGCCCGCCGAGTGCTTTGGACCTCGTTAATTTACTTGCCCGTATTGTTACTGACGCTGACTTGGGATCACCTGAGACTGCTTGAACGACTTTAGAACCTGATTTTGTCACTGCTGACTGCCCGCTAATGAACTGCATCGGGGGTCAAGACTTATGTTGCGAATGAGACTGAAATGACACACGCTGCTCCTGCTCCGACCCTGAAGATGGGTATTCCGATCTCGAATGCAAAACTCGGGATGTGGTTGTTTCTCGGTACAGAAATCATGTTCTTCACAGCCTTTATCGGCACCTACATCGTGATGCGCATGGGGTCGCTCGGCTGGCCAACGGATACGCATGTAACGCACATCAACATTGCGTTCGGGGGAATCAATACGTTCGTTTTGATCGTATCCAGCTATTTTGTTGTCGTTTCACACGACTGCCTGCTCTCGCACCAGTACGCGAAAGCCTGGCGATTCATGCTCTACACGCTTCTACTGGGTTGTTTGTTCCTCGGAATCAAGAGCCTTGAATATGCGGGTAAGTTCCAGCATGACATTCTGCCTGGTCACATTCCTGAAAATAACCGCCAGGCAATGGACAAAGTTGTCAAACAGTTTGGACAGCTCGCGGACCGAAGATTGCAGGCAGATGCTGTCGTTGCGACTGCAGCAGCAAACCTGGAAATTGAAAAAACCAATCGGACATTGAGTGCCGACAAAAAGCTGCCTCCGCTCGAAGTTCCAAAAACACGAGAACTGCAAAAGGCTGATCTGGATGCAAGAATTGCCAAGCTGACGGCGTCAACATCGGGACTGACACCAGTCGAAGTGCAACAATTGAAAGAAGCGAATAGACTTTCGAAGTTCGTCGCGGAATATGTGAGCCTGAAAGAACATGTTCGCAGCAATCTTTCGCTGGACGTTGACTACGCCAAGTTCGACGACATTCGTAAGGAAGACAATCCTTCCAGTAAGTACGCTCCCGTCAGCTTGGAAGAGGTCAACGGCAAGATTGAAGCGTTGTTGAAAGAGGACAATGAACTTGAGCCATTAGCGCGCGGACTGGCTCCATCGCACCCGATCCTTTATGGAAATCTGTTTGCCTCAAACTATTTTCTGATGACAGGTTTCCACGCAATTCACGTGATCATCGGTCTGTATATGTTTTTGGTGATTCTGATGAAGGGCCATCGGCTGAGCATCAATGACGCGACCTTTGTCGAGAACGTCGGCCTGTATTGGCACTTCGTTGACCTGGTCTGGATCTTCCTATTCCCTCTGTTGTACATCATCTGATTTCGATCATTCGTACGAAGTTCGAAATCATTATTGCCACTGGAAATGCTCCAACAACGCGTTGGATTTGAATTGAAAGCCAAATGCCATGTCCGAACACGAACATCATGAATCTCATGGTAGTACCTACTTTAAAGTGTTTTGCGCCTTGTGCGTGTTCACTTTGATTTCGGTTGTTGCCGACATTATTCATTTGCCAAGTAAAATCTTGCTGGGTGCGATCGTTCTGGCCGTCGCTGTGGCCAAGGCATTGTGCGTGATGGCGTACTTTATGCACCTGAAGTTTGAACGAGCCTGGAAGTATCTTCTGCTAATTCCAACCACAATCATCGCCTTGGCGATACCAATTTCATTGCGACCCGATATCGGCGCGAGTTACTATGTCCAAGATATCCCGCAGCTTCATGACTATCCTGAGCATGAAGCCGCTGTCGCCCACCAAGGTGGTCACCACTGACCAGTCCAATTGAGGATGTGATGTCAGATCGTATTGCCGTCAGTGTTTGCAATCTTCGTCATCGCTATGGGGATCATGAAGCGCTGTGTGGCATCGGTTTCACGGTTTCAACCGGCGAGATCTTTGGATTGCTCGGTCCGAACGGTGGTGGGAAAACGACGTTATTCCGGCTGTTGGCCACTCTTCTTCCAGTCCAGTCTGGCACAGCGACTCTACTCGGAAAGAATGTGGCGACCGAATCCCGATCCGTCCGACAGTTGATCGGTGTAACGTTTCAGTCGCCCAGCCTGGATGGTAAGTTGACGGTTGCGGAAAACCTGCTGCATCAGGCACATCTTTATGGCATGTCAGGGCAAACTGCAAAATCTCGCATCGACGAACTTCTTGACCGGTTGGGCTTAAAGGACCGTGCTCGGGATCTTGTTCAATCGTTGTCTGGCGGCCTGAAGCGTCGCGTGGAAGTCGCGAAAAGCTTGCTCCATCAGCCTTGTATCCTCTTGCTCGATGAACCGAGCACAGGCCTCGATCCAGGTGCTCGCCATGACTTGTGGGAATATTTATCACGCTTGCGACGTGACGAAGGGACTACGATCCTTGTAACTACTCATCTGATGGAAGAAGCTGATCGGTGTGATCGATTAGGAATCTTGCATCGGGGAGAATTGGTCGCGATTGGAAAGCCGGACGAATTGCGGCTTTCGGTCGGAGGCGATTGCCTGACGATACAATCATTGGATCCAAAATCGCTTGCTGAAAAACTTGCGAATCGATTTCAATTGACTCCTCGTCAAATTGGCGAGTCGATCAGAATTGAAGGGAACGCGGGACACGAACTTTTACGAGATATTGTGACCGCTTTTCCGAACGAGATCACGGCGATCTCGCTAGCGAAACCGACGTTAGAAGATGTGTTTATTTCGCGGACGGGCCATCGGTTTTGGGAAAATGAACCTGTTTGAGTTTCGAGTGTTTCAAAAAAACTATGTCAAAAGCGATTGCGATTCCTGAATCCATTCATTACTCAAACGCTGATATTGCGCACGGCGAACCATCAATCAGCCTTGCCGTCTATACTCTGGCTTTAAGGGAACTCGTACGTTTTTTTCGGCAACGGACGCGGATTATCGGTGCCCTCGGGCAACCGTTTATCTTTTGGATTTTGTTCGGGGCAGGCCTGCAAGGATCGTTTCGAGGACCAGCAGGTATTTCCTATCAGGAATATTTTTTCCCTGGTGTCGCGGTGATGATCGTGATGTTCACCGCGATTTTTTCCACAATCTCGATCATTGAAGACCGTCGCGAAGGATTCTTGCAGGGAGTTCTGGTGGCTCCTGTCTCGCGAACCGCAATCGTGTTGGGCAAGGTTTTTGGCGGAACAATCTTAGCGGTTATGCAGGCCGTGTTATTCTTAGCGATTGGCCCATTGCTTGCGTTTGTCGGACTATCACCCCCAATTTCTACTGGCCTCACATGGTTCAACTTTCCGGTGGTGCTGGCCTATCTTGCATTGGTCGCATTTGCACTCACCTCCCTTGGATACCTGATCGCATGGCCGATGGATTCGACACATGGGTTTCATGCGATCATGAGCGTGTTCCTAATGCCGATGTGGCTGTTGTCCGGGTCGTTTTTTCCGGCTCCAGAATCGGGTTGGCTGTCATGGGTGATTCGTCTGAATCCTCTCACGTACGGTACAGCTGGTCTTCGCCGGCTGGTCACTCCAAATATTGATGCGGTAGCCGGGCTTCCTTCGTTTCCGCTTTGCCTAGCTGTGACGGTTGCTTCCGCGGTGGCCTATATTTCAATTGCCATCTGGATGACAGGTCGCCAAACCGCCCATAATGCACGTTAGAAGTGCCGCTCAACCGAGAAGAACATGACAGACACCAACATCAATCCGGCGAACGGCGACAATCAAAATGTCGTTCCACAACGTTCCAATTCGATATTATGGATTGGGTCGATCGCATGGGCACTGTGTCTGGTTGGAATCATCTTCAGCTGGTATCAATGGAGACGGATGAATCTCGCGAAATCAGAGCCTCGCACCAACAATAAAATGGCAGAGAATGAACCTCAGGAGGTGATTGACCCAAGCGGGAAAACAATCAAGTTAATCCCTCAAAAGGATGGCACATTCTTGCCTCGCGAAGTGACGAAAGAGGAAGATGAAAACCCTTGGGACCCCGCCGGGATTGAAGACTTTTCATTTACCGATACCGAAGGCCAAACGGTGACAAAAGCGGATTTGCTTGGCAAACCTTTTGTCATTTCATTCATTTTTACTTTTTGCCGCGGACCTTGTCCCAAAGTCAGCATGGAAATGCGGGAACTACAAGATCGATTGAAAGATTACGATTTTAATCTTGTCTCACTGACCGTTGACCCCGAGCGAGATACTCCCGAAGTCCTGAAAATCTACGGAAAGGAACTGAAGGCTGACTTCAGCCGCTGGAAGTTTCTGACCGGGCCTCAATCCGAAATTTACGATTTGATTCATCGCAGCTTCCTGGTGCCCGTTCAGGAAGAAGAAGACCGGGATCGCAAGCCCGGGTTTGAAATCATTCACTCAACAAACATCATGCTGGTCGATAAAACCGGTCGAGTGATCGGGAAATTTAATGCTCAGAAGGGCGAAGAAGCGATGGCTAAGTTGCGGAAACAAATCAAGCAAATTGCCTCTTTGAAAATTCCGAAAACAGACCAGAAAACCACCGAATAAGGCGTGCGACAACTCGTGGACAAACTTCCTTACTGGGCAGCGATGCTTCCGGCGGTTAACGCAGGCCTCAACGGCCTGGCGGGAATCATGCTGATTGCTGGCTATTGGCTGATCAAACGGGGTCAGCGGACAGCTCATGCCCGGACGATGATTGCTGCGTTTGCGACGTCGATCATTTTTCTCGGGTGCTACCTGGCCTATCACTTTGCTCTGCATGCCTATACGGGCGAACCGGGCAAGCGTTTCGGCCATAAGGGGACTGCGATTGGGATCGTTTACCTGCTGATCCTGGTCACACATGTGATTCTGGCGGCAGCAGTTCCCGTACTCGCTTCGATCACATTGTTTCGAGCCTGGAAGCAGGACTGGGCTCGGCATCGTCGAATTGCCTTGATAACATTCCCTGTCTGGGTTTACGTCTCAGTGACGGGTGTTATCATCTATGTGATGCTTTACATTTGGCCTGGCGCGGATGTTTGAGGTTAATTTTATGAATCGCACACTGAAGTCGATCGCGTTTGCCACAATCGTTCTGGCACAAGCTTCAAACGCCTGGGCCTGCCCGATGTGTAAGTATGCCTTGGAAGCGTCTGATGCTCCCGAGCCTAAGGCCTACATGATCAGCATTCTTTTCATGATGGGAATGATCTCGGCACTCTTCTTGAGCGTCGGGGTTTTGCTGTGGTGGGTTGCGAAGCAAGAGAAGATGGCGTTGACTGCTGCGGGATACCAACATCTATTTGATAACGCTGGTAGCCAGCCGTATTTGGTCAAGGCCAAAGCCGAACACTGAAAGTTGTAAGGTGGGTTAAAATACCTCTTTTTGGACTCTTCTGTGTGGTCCTGTGGGTACACCCACCTGCTTGTTGTTGCGTAGCACGGGCTGAAGCCCATGCTACGAGCCTGTTACGCTTTCGGTGCCATGAGACTCAAACGCAAATTCTTGTCGTGGTGCGCGGTCGCGATTTGCAGGCCATCGGGGTGGAGGGACATATCTCGAGCTGTGTTGCCGAGATTCAAGGAGTGAAACTCATCCTTCTGATCGAGTTTCCAGAAGAAGAGATGGCCGCCACCTTGGCCACCTGTTGCTCCGATCAAAAATCCTTCCGGGTGCGGCATCATTCCCCAGGTCGTCCCCTGGATTCCTGCCTTGCTGAGATGTCCGACGACCTCTTTTCCTTCCGCCCAGTCGATTTGCGAGATGATCGGATTTCCGACGCCCGCAAAGGCATTGGTGACGTTCGTAATTCCCCCTGCGAAAAGCCGATTTCCATCGGCCGCGAATTCGAGGCAGAACGGGCCTCCGTAATCAGCCATGAAACCGGGGTCGTACTTGCTGAGACTGGCAATCGCGAAGCTACGGACTTGTTTGCCCGAATCAATTTCCCAATGCAGGAATTTTGCCGTGATGTCGCCTGAAACCAAGTGCTTGCCATCGGGATGGAACGCGACATTATAAACATGTCGCTCGTGCCCGATGAATTCTCGGATTAAGCTACCATCAGCGAGGGACCAAAGTTTTACCTTGTGATCATTGCTACAGGACGCAAGCAATCGACGATCAGGACTGACAGCAAGAGCGCGAATCCAGCCCTGATGTGCCTGGATTGTTCGGATCGGAACAGGCAACTCGGCACCCGCCGCCCACCAGATCAGTCGCCCGTCATTGCCACCTGTGATTAACGTGTCACCATTTGCCGAGAAGGCCAGACCGCGAACCCAACTCTCGTGTCCGGCGAGTTCGACTTTTGTGCCGGTCGCCAGTTCCCAGCGGACGACTTTGAAATCTTCGGCGCCGGCGAAAACGTATTTTCCGGTCGGATCGAACCTGCAGGACAATAATGGGCTTGTGTAAGCCAGCGTTTTCGCGATGTGAGTGACTGCGGGGTTGGCGGGCATGTTGGATTCCTTCTTGACTCAGGCGAGCACAATAATTTTACAAGACCGGTTGCGGATTGTGGAATATTCAGTGAGTAATAGCGTTGCAGATTTTGAATAGTGATTTGTGAAACTACTCAACTGGGATTCGAATCCACTGAGTCGGGCTTTTCCCAAAGTAGCCATCATCGCTCCGCGTGATGAGCATGCGTCGGAAACATTTCAATCGTTGCCTTAGCTTCGGGACAGATATGTCGTTTGAAATCCTGATTTGAAAACGTGCCAATTGGTATTCGCGTGGTTCTCGAACAATGCTCATCACGCGGAGCGATGATGGCTACTTTGCTCTGACTTGAAACGTTCGTTGGAGTCGTCGGAGACGGGGTATCTTTTCCTTTCGCCGGTCGAAGAGCACTGCTAGACCGAGGACGGTCAAGCAGTGGCACATAGATTCACACTTTCGATTAACCACTAGACTAGCCGCCACTCCCTACAACTCAAAGATACACCGCATCAAGCCAGCAATTCCGTGATCACTCGACTCGATTCCGGGACCAGTGGAGTTGGACGACCTGATTTATCCGGCAGCAACGTTTGTGGATCGATTCCCAACAGGTGATACATTGTTGCCAGGATATCTTTTGGCCCGACTGGGTTAGAAACGACTTCTCCAGCATGTTTGTCAGTTGCTCCGACCACACGGCCTCGTGCGATTCCGCCTCCGGCGAACAGTGCGGAATAGGCTTGAGACCAGTGATCGCGACCTCCTCCTCCGGCGCTACTAATCTTCGGTGTTCGGCCATGTTCGCTGATGCAGACAACTAACGTGTCGTCCAGTTGACCTCGACGATCCAGATCCAGCACAAGCCCTGAGAATGCCTTGTCGAGACCCGGAAGAAGCTGATCTACCATCCGAGGGTAATGGTTCCAATGAGTGTCCCAGGCGTCGCCGGCTAAGCCGTATTCGTCCCAGAAGACGCTGACAAGTCGCGTTCCTGCATCGAGCATCCGACGGGCAGTGAGGCATGACTGACCGAACAGCGTCATCCCGTAGAGTTCTCGCGTTTCCACAGACTCCTGGCGGACATCTAAGGCTGCGGCAACAGATTGAGACTGAATCAACGAATGCGCCATCTGCTGAAAGCTGGAAAGCGATTTACCGCTTAACGAGGCATCAAGATCACGTCGAGAGTCATCCAGTTGCTGCAGCAAAGTTCGACGTCGATCAACCCGATCAAGAGTCAGTTCGGCTGGCAGGCTGGTCGAAGCCATCCGAAAGTACGAATCTTGTTTACAGCCGACGTAGGGATCGAAGATTTCGACATTCATGTCGCGTAATGTTTTGTAGACCGACCGGTCAGCCTGTCCTTCAAATTCGGTCCAGACCGGGTTGTATGCAGATCCGAGATAGGCCGCGTAAGGACCGGCTCGAAACACTTCGCCCGTCCGTTGCGAACTGAAGGGGAAGGGGAGTGCCACATTCTGCGGAAAGGCCGCCATTCCGCCACGTCGCTGTCGTTCAATATACTCAACGGCACTGCCGAAATAGGGATGATGCTTGGGATCGTTCGGACTCAGCTCCATATTCACGTCGATGACTGGCACACCAGTCATTGCGTGTGCCACGCCGTGAATCGGGTATTCGTGGTGGATCGATCGAAGTACAGTGGTCCGGTCCATCATCCGTGCCATATTCGGCAGATGTTCGCAGACATCAAGTCCGGGCAGAACGGATGGAATCGGGCGCATAGTGCCACGAATTTCCAACGGTGCGTTCGGCTTCATATCGACCGTTTCCATCTGGCTGGGTGAGCCGTAAAGAAACAGGATGATACATCGTTTGGCGGCACCAAAACCGTCTCGGACCGCAGGGGTTTGCGGCGCGGTGACTTCGGCCGCCCGGGCGGCATTGGCTTGAAGCAGATGCGGCAGCGAAAGACCCAGCAATCCGGTGCCACCGACTTCCATAAGTTCCCGACGCGTCAGTCCATTACAAAGACGCCTGGGTGAACTGAGCATTCGAAGCATTACAGGTCCCTCACCACGAAAAACGGATCAACGTTATCTTATGCTATCGGCAAACGCGCTGGCAAGGAGTCATATTCTGCCCTGATGAAAAGACGAGAAGATGAAATAGACTTCTTCGGGTCTGAAACTTGACTCATGGAGTCAAGTTTCAGGATTTCTTTCAAAGTAGCCATCATCGCTCCGCGTGATGAGCATACGTCGGAAACGATTCAATCGTTGCCGTCGCAACGGGACAGGTCCTCCGTTTGAATTTCTGAT
>CAILLA010000214.1 GCA_903834925.1 uncultured Schlesneria sp. | reverse complement strand
TTGAATCGTTTCCGACGCATGCTCATCACGCGGAGCGATGATGGCTACTTTGGAAGAAATTCTGAAACTTGATCCATTGAGTCAAGTTTCAAACTCGAAGAAGTCCGATGCAGTGGCACAAAATCCGAATTTCGAAGTTTGAGTAAGCACATGCAATCAACGTCACGACTTGCCCTTGGCTGCGGGGGAAGAGATACTCCCGCTCTCCGGTTTTCATCCTGCCGTCATGTATAGGTTATTCCGTTGTCTGAAGAACTGACATCGCTCGATGAACCAGTCATTCGCTGGCCAGCTGGCAGCTATCGCGAGTTGCTTGCCGTCGCGCTACCGATGGTGCTCAGCGCAAGTACACAGTCGATGATGCATGTCGTCGACCGAGTCTATTTGACCTGGTACTCGAAGGATGCCGTGGCTGCGGCACTGCCGGCGGGAATGTTGTTCTGGTCCTGTCTCAGCCTTCCGTTCGGAATCGTTTCTTATCTCAACGCGTTTGTGGCGCAGTATGAAGGAGCGAAACGGCCGGATCGCGTTTCCGCTTCGGTTTGGCAAGGGGTCTACTTCGCCATCCTCTGCGGACTTCTGCTCATGCTCCCCGCCATCTGGGCGGAAGACCTGTTTCAATGGATTGGACATTCCCCCGAGGTTCGTCCGCTGGAAGCGTCGTATTTCCGTTGGCTCAGCCTGGGAGGGTTAACGGTCATGCTACCAGCAGCTTTGTCATGCTTTTTCAGCGGACGAGGTCAGACCCTGGTCGTGTTGGCTGTTAACGCATCGTCGGTCCTGGTGAATGCAGGTCTCGACTGGGCGATGATTTTTGGACGAGGGCCGTTTCCCGAAATGGGAATCCCAGGAGCTGCCATTGCGACCAATCTGGCCAATGTCTATGCCACTCTTTGTTACATCATCCTGCTATACCGCTATTCGATTCACGGGCCGTACCACTTCAGCCGTCACTTTGGTTTGGACTGGCACCTGATGCGAGATCTTTTGCGGTTCGGCGGACCCAGTGGCATGCAGATGTTTCTGGATGTGGCCGGCTTCACGGCGTTCATCATGATCATCGGTTGGATTGGTCCCAACGAACTGGCTGCTACAAATATCGCCTTCAATTTGAATACGCTCGCGTTCACCCCCGTGATTGGCGTGGGAATCGCCGTCACGACGCTTGTCGGCCAGCGCATCGGTGAAGGACGGCCAGAACTGGCCGCAACGACAACATGGAAGGGTTTCGTTTTTGGTGGTGGCATCATGCTGATCTGTGGCACGTTCTATGTACTTTTCCCGCAGGTCCTTTTGACACCCTATGCGATGTACGCTGACGGAGACGATTTTCAAGCCACGAAAGATGTCGTCGTCGTCTTATTGAGATTCGTCGCGCTGTATTCGTTTTTTGACGCGATGGCAATCGTCTTCGGATCGGCAGTACGGGCGGCAGGCGACACCGTGTTTTCAATGCTCGTGACATGTGCCTGCGCCTGGGGTTTGCTGGTCATCCCGACCTATTTGACATGGCGGTTTTACGGCCCCAGTCTGTTCTGGAGTTGGACCTGGTGCTCCGTTTACGTGATTGTCCTGGGGTTTATCTTTTTGGGACGATTTCTCAGCGGACGCTGGATGACGATGTCGATCATTGCACCTGTGCCTGCGGTCGAGGACATTGGCCCTGATGACCAACTCCGTGAAGGATTTATTGAAAGGGCGCAGACGTGACGTGCCACTGCATCGGAGTCTTCTCCGACGCAGTGTCTTCGCCCCGTAAACTCGCAATTGGAAGACACTGAGTGACCGAAGACGGTCATTCAGTGGCACAGGATTTCGTACGATCAGCTTTGACTTTGCGAATCACCGCCAGAAGTTCTATAAATCACATAAGTCCTATATGTCCCATAAACCTGACAGAATTCACGGGAGCCAACACGCCCCGTAAACGTCAAGAATTTTACGCAAAATGTCTGCCGGAGACTTCGCCGTGGCGACCCAGTTAAGCTCTCATCACGCCGTCTATGTGGGCAGCTTTGATCCACTGACGTTGGGCCATGTCGATATCATTCGACGCGGTGCCGCCGTGTTTGACCGGCTGACAGTAGGAATCGGTATCAATCCCGATAAGCATCCACTGTTCACACCGGAAGAACGACTGTCGCTCGCTCAAGTGGTTCTTTGTCCGCTGAAGAATGTGGAAATCAAATGTTTTGAGGGACTGACGGTCGAGTTCGTCCGTCAGTGCAAAGCCCGGGTCTTGCTGCGAGGCGTTCGTACGCTGTCTGATATCGAAACCGAGTTTACCATGACACTGGCGAATCGTGCGCTCGATCCTGAAATCGATACCCTGTTCCTGATGGCGAGTGAGCGATTCACTCATGTTTCCAGTACACTGATTAAGCAGATCGCTCAACTGGCAGCCGGAAGTGCGAAGGGAAAGTTGAACGAGTTCGTCCCCCCCGAAGTGATTGAACCGCTCCTTCGTAAATACCAACGCACGGATCCTGCGGCAGTTTGAAGAACCACCTGATTCAAAGATAACAACTCAAGAACCGACTGAAGGATAGCTTCGATGAGATTGATCGCTGTTTTGTTTTTTACGTTCGCAACAGTATCTCATTTAATGGCTGGAAACTGGACAAGTTGGCGAGGCCCCAATGGCAACGGTGTGGCCGAAGGTTCGGGATATCCGACCGAGTGGAGCGACACTAAGAACGTTGCCTGGAAAATTGAACTTCCTGGACGTGGAGCATCAACGCCGATTGTCTGGGGTGACCAGATCTTTCTGACCTGCGGTATCGAAGGCAAAAACGGCCTCTTCGCTTATGACATGAACGGAAAAGAGCTTTGGCAAAAAGCGATTGGAAAGGAACGGGTCGGCAAGCATAAGAAAGCCTCCGGTTGCAATTCCTCCTGCGTCACCGACGGCACCTCAATCTTCGCATATTTTAAGAGCGGCGATCTGGCTGCGGTGAGCCTCAGCGGCAAAGAGATCTGGGCAATGAATCTGCAAGAGAAATTTGGTGAGGATACTTTGTGGTGGGACCTGGGAACGTCGCCGGTATTAACCAAAGACTATTGCGTTGTCGCCGTGATGCAAACTGGCGGCTCCTACGTCGTGGCGTTGAACAAGGCGTCCGGAGACGTTGCCTGGAAAGTCGAGCGAAATCTCGACGCACCGAAAGAGGCTGCGCAGAGCTATTCAACTCCAGTCGTGCTGACGGATAAAGGCCATGAGATTCTGGTCATTTTGGGGGCCGATCACGTGACTGCACATCGTACGGATACGGGAGCAGAACTGTGGCGAGTGGGTGGATTGAATCCGTCACAGAACGGATTCTTTCGGTCGATCGCCTCGGCCGCCGTGTCTGATGGAATCGTTGTCGCACCTTATGCACGTGGCGGCTCAGTGACAGGAATCAAACTTGGCGGCCATGGTGATGTGACCTCAAGTCACGTCGTCTGGCAGAAACAAGGGGATGGACCCGATGTTCCCACGCCGGCAGTGGCCAATGGAAAGGCCTACATCCTCAGTGACAAAGGTGTCTTGACTTGCGTGGCGATCGATTCCGGCAAGGTCCTGTGGACAGGTCAAACCGAAAAGCATCGTCTCGCATTCAGCTCATCACCGATCCTGGCCGATGGCAAGATTTACCTCACACGCGAAGACGGAAAGACGTTCGTACTGGCTCAGGGCAACGAATTTAAGGTCTTATCCGAAAACGAACTTGACGGCGACCAGACGGTTGCAACACCGGTCTTCGTCAACGGTCATATTCTGCTCCGGACCGACGCACATCTCTATTGCATTGGCAGTAAATAGTTTGAGGGCGAGTCGCGGTTTCAATCAATGGTCTATTGCGTTCAAAAGGAACTCCAACTCAGACACCCTGTGTTTAGTAATATCTGAATAAGTCTGATTTACCATCAGCGGCACGATGGAACCTCCTTCAAACCAGCGATCCACAAACTCAACTTCCTCAGTCCGGTGGCTACGCCATCGATCCTTGGACTTCAGGAAGCGCTCCTGATCGTCACCATCACACTTCTGCAAAACGTGCTCAATCCGCTCCTCAATCGAAGCGAGTTTCCCATCCCAAAAGTCGGCAAGGGCATTCGAAGCGACATTCAAATCGGCCTGCGTCTTCGCCGCACTACGCAGGGCCGTGAGTCGCTCCAATTCCGGTTCACGTGTGACAGCCGTTTCAGGCCGGGGTGCTTGCTGGCATCCGGCAACACATATGAGAAACAGAAATATGCACTGGCGCGTCATACGACAGAGTCCTTGTTCTCGGCGCAGGTCAAAACACATTTGGTGCAAGTCGTAGTTGAATGGTGCAATGTCCACCGACCCACAATTTTTCGTCGACCATTTTCGAGATGAAACGGTAATCATGCCGTTCTGCGTTACAAGTCTTTAGCGGCGGGTGGATTCAATGTTCCAATCAGCTCGAGGAATTCAGCCTTGCCCATCCCACCTTGTTTCTGTTTGAGGACATTCCCTTGTGGGTCAACGACGATCGTGATTGGCGTAGCACCGACACGATAACGAGTCATCACTGCGGCTGCGTCAGGCTCATCCACGTCAATCGTCACGGGGATGAACTCGGCATTGACGGTGGCCGTCACCTGGTTATCTGCCCAAACGTTGCGTTTCATGATCCGGCAGGGAACGCACCACTTGCCAGTGAAGAAAAGGATCATGGGCTTACCAGACTGCACCGCTTGCTGTTGGGCGACAGTGTAATTATCAGCCCAGGCGACTCCATTAGAGGGTACGTAGAAGCAGTACCAGGCGTAGGCGAGTGAGACAACGAGGAATGAGAGCCAGAAGACTCGCCAGAAATGGAAAAACGGTTTTCGATTGGGCAGTGATTTCGAGTCGTTGGAAGATGGCAACTGGGATTGCAAGTCGTTCATGGAACCTCTTCTCGTTGGATATTCGTCGGCGTACTCCATTGCAAAGAACACCATCCGCGACTTTGGTGTCACTGATTGTCATCTGCTAGTTGTTGCATAGTGGCGTCGAGCGCGGACGTTTCTTACCGCCGCACCGCTATTGTGAACGTCATCCCTGTCTGATTGGATCAAATTTGGTAATCGAATTCCGAATTGCAATCGTAAATCGGAAAGCGCCCTCCGCTGCACGAAGCTCGGCAATCCCCTCGCGCAGGGTCAAGGTACAATTGGGATGGAGGTACTGAAGTTGTTGCTTGCTGACCATGATTCCTCCTTATTTGCTCCTTTACGATTCTGATCGGCCCGTCAGACTATCGGCTTCAGAGCAAACCGGCCGTAAGCAATGAACGACATAAGTAGGCCGAGTACGCAGACCATGACGATAGACCCGAACTCGCGGTACGTGACGTGGACCCCAACGAAAACTAGGCTCTCGATCGCCAGGACCACGGCGGCCACCACAGTGAGCGTCGGATGCCAGCGCAAAGCGGCGGGCACGATCAGGCCGACCACGCACACGAGTTCAAGAATGCCGAGGGCCATCCAGACTTGCTTAGGTAACGCACCGAAGGACGGAACGTCTCCGCTGATCTCGTCAAACATGAAGACCTTCATAACGCCCGACGCTGCGTACAGGAGCGCAGTGACAATCTGCAGTAGCCACAACAGGCTGTTCATCGTTTAGCGCCTTGGCCGAACTTCAAAATTCACCAGCGGCGTACTTACCGTCGGCGGGGAATGTCAGGAATACGATACGGATCGATTCAGCCAACGAAAAGAGCGGCCGTGAAAAACACCCATGGGTCCTAAACTCTTTGGTTTATTTCAACCACGAAGGCCCTAGCGCGGGCTTCGCCCGCAACCCAATGGGAGGGCGAGGCTGGTCTGATCAAATGGGGTATTCAACTGATTAAGTTTTGTTACGCAAAAAGGGGACCAATTGAATCATCTTCGCCATGAAATACCTTCTGCCCTGAATGGTAAACAGAGACCAGCCCAGTAGAATTGTTCTCCGGCCTGAAAGGCCATCACAAATCAGCCCAGGGCAGAGCGAAGTGGCATCAGCCGCGAAGCGCCGCCCTGGGTCCCAGTGCGTTGAAATCGTCAGCCCTGTTAAGGGCGACACAAACGGGTATCAATAGAGATTGTGCAGCCCTTAACAGGGCGGACTTAATCAATCCTGCATACCCCAGGGCGGCGCTTTGCGGCTGGCGCCGCAGCGCTCTGCCCTGGGCTGATTTGTCCTGCCCTTAGTAGGGCAGAATACCCTTCACGCCTGAATCGAACGACATCGTTTCCACGCAACAGATTTGAAACTTCCAATCCCCTCCATCTCTCCTCAATTCGGATCAGTTCATCAGGCCAGCCTCGCCTTCCCCTGAAAAATCTTTGCGCCGCGCAAAGAATTCAAACGTTAGTACTACGAAGAGCGCGAAGGAATCAGAGAACGAAACGCCTGATGTCTTCTTTCAGCCTGGTGTTGTTAATTCGCGGATCCTCGATGGCCTCTGACATGGGTGCTCCTCCGCCTAGTTAGGTGGCATTACCGCCAGAACTGCCACCATTTCTTGTGCTGCTTCTTTAACTGCCGTTGAAGTTCTACTCGCCTTGCATCGACGATTGCCTGAGCAAATGGAAGAAGTTCCCCATTTTCGCCGACCGTGCATTCCAGCTCTCCTGATTCCGTCAGGAAATAATCACACATTTCAGGGTTGTTTCCGAGTTTTGCGATGACATCACGGTCTCGCCCTCCGTAACGGACAGCCGACACGCAGCAGACGCGGGCAGCCATGATTGCCTGTTCCGTTTCGTCGGGTGTCGACGGTTGGCGTACAAAATAGGTGTCCGTGTAATTGTCGTCGAACGGTGCAAATAGATTCGGTGCTTCAGCCTCGGGCGCACCACACCAAAGGCAATTGCCGCACCACGCGGTCGGCAACGATGGATCATCGGCCGTAGAACTGAGATGGCCTGTAGTATAAAATGGACCGTCAGCGTTCTTAGGAAATCGCAACGGATGCCTGAAGTGCGTGGTTTCCATTTTGATTACCATTGCTCGCGTAACGACTGTGTCAACTCGTGTTCATCGTTTTGTATAGTGGCAATTACCGCGCGACATTGACTCGCCAGATCATCTCATCCGCCTCTTCAGCCCCAAACGTGACGACAAGTTTGTCGCGCAATGCGTCACGTGCGACGTTATCCTTGATCGTGCCTGTCAAATACACCTGAGCCGCAGAAGAAAATTCCGATTTGACCCCGTCGAATTCATTTGACTGCAAGATCGTTGCGAGCCTTTCCAGCTTGCGTTCCGTCCATGATTGATACAGTTGTTGCTGGCCGATGATGCCGCCCAGGACGAACGTGGCCGCACTTATGGTCAATACAGACATCGCTGTCGCCACACCCCAAAGCACGTGAACCGACCAAGTTCGCGATCGTAAATTCTTGATTGGCTCATCGATATCCGTATCAGGGCGCGCGGAGCGAATGTCGCGCCACGCAAGCAGGGCGAGGACGACGATCGAAACGGCCACGCCAGAGACGACACCTTGTGTGGCACCCAAGCCGATACCAACCTGAATCGGATTGAATTCTGGCGAATGGCCGTTGCGGAAAATGGATTGGTAATAGCCAGGCGCGACAGACCCGATCGCGGCACCGATCGCAGAACCAAAGCACGCGAAGATGATGCCCCATACCAGAACGGTTAGCAACGCGGTTTTGAGAGTCATTGTTTACGCCAAACGATCAAGATAACTCGCCTGCGATGAACGACGGGCTTGCAATCAACACGCCAACACTTTGATCCACCAGCGACTGCGGGTCAAGATGACCGACTCGTTCGGCCTTGCAGGAATCGCGCTCGATTCGATCGTTTTTTTTCCAGTGGCATCGGGACAGCACTGTCGCCATTTAAACGAATTCGATCACCGAATTAATTTCCTGGCATCATAGACAAAACGTCTCCCATACGGGCTCACAAGAAACAACTTGCAACACCGCATTGCTAAAGCCGAAGAAACTCACTGAGCCGGTGGTGCTGCGTCCCCCGACCCGAGCGAGGAGTTAGGCCTGCTTTTGCTTGGCGAGCAAATCGTCGTAGGTCCTCTGCAATTCGGTCGCGTTTCGCTCTATCGCCTCGAAAAGGCCCGTCGGCCACGGGGGAAGCAGGTTCCTCTGAGTGTTGTGCAGATCGGTGAAGCCTGCAGCTATCGCAGCGTTGTAGACGGCAACGTGGTCAATGTAAGCCAAGAGAAGGCATTGCAGTTCAGGTGTCGCTTCCGCTAGGTGAATCTTGGACTCGATGATGCTCACTAGTTCCTTGTGGTTCGGAAGAAGGAAGTCGGCTTCGATTCGAATGCCGATTTTTCTCAGAGGGTCATCCTCTTCATGATTCTTGTCCAAGAGCCGCTTCCATACGGTGTTGTCTTTTTGTAGACGAATGTACACAGGCCAATAGAACTCGGATAACTGCCGTTCCAGGCGCTGCAGGTGTGTCGCAAAACGTTGCTTTGATAGTTCATTCTTAAGCGCCTCCGCGCTCCTTAGCTTTTCGATCGACTTGTTTAGGAGAAAGCCGGCAAACAAAATCAGCAGACCAATGGCCAGTTTGTCCAAGAGGATCTTAATGAGTTCATCTTGAAGCTTCATGCGAACCTCAATGGTGAGTAAAGAGGCTTAACAGTTAATTGTGCCGAGCGACGTCTATTCAAGTCTCGTTTCAAGTCATTTTGCACCGACATGAGTGCAAGTATGGCTACTAGAAGCCGGGACGTCAAATTGGAATGAACGCTTATTAAGAGACATATTGTTACCCTCAAATCGTTAATTGGTTTCCAAATTCGCTCCCACTTGGACAAGCCAATGTGGAAAGCACGAGAAAAACAGGGAACCTAAAGAGACGTGATTTCTGGTTTCCAAATTTGCTTCCACCTGGACGAGCCAAGGTGGAAAGCGAATCAATTGGGACACAATGCGACAGCGCCAGCCGGAGGTATGCGGCGCTATCGGATAGCGATCAAGAAACCAAGGCCAACGTTTTTCTTGTCCGGAATCGTCAGCATTTCCCGCTCGCTCATTACGAATGCGAGCGTTGGGCAAGGGCGAGCATCTTTCGTGCTCGTTGTTGATCGGCGAACTTGGTTGCCGTTTCTTCGTCGGTCTTCGCGACACGAGCGAGTACTTCTGTGAGCTGCTTTTCAGCGTCCGCCGCGGAAAGTTCTTTGGCTGGAATGGCACGGTTGGTCAACAAGGTCACATTCGAACCGATGACCTGGACGAACCCGCCATCAATGAAATAACTGGTATCGCCAGTGGGGGCTTTAATCCGAAGCTCACCTGCACCTAATCGACCGATCAGGGGAATGCGACCGGGCAGGATTCCGATGTCGCCGTCGTAGAGCGGAAAACGCAATGCGGAGACAGGCTCGTCGAGCAATGTTCGCTCGGGAGTCACGACGATCAGTCGTAATTTGTCGCCACTTGCCATGTTAACCTCACTACCCATTCACTGACGGTGAAGAGATTTCTCTTCACCTTAATTTCTCTCGCAATTAACTTTACCCGAAACGGGTTCGAATCATATTGCCAGGCAATATTCTGATTCGTCACTTACTGACCAACGCCTGTCATCAGGCTTTGGCCATTCGTTCGGCCTGTTCAGCCGCTTCGGAAATTCCACCGACATACGTGAAGGCGGCTTCGGGAAGGTGATCCCACTTACCATCACACAGTTCTTCAAAACTCTCAATCGTTTCGTCGCGAGGAGTGATCTTCCCCTTCTTACCGGTGAACGGTTCGGCGACGAGGAACGGCTGTGACAAGAACCGCTCGATGCGTCGAGCACGATGCACGACCAGCTTGTCTTCTTCGCTCAATTCATCGATACCGAGAATCGCGATGATGTCTTGAAGTTCACGGTATCGTTGCAGAATCTGTTGAACTCGACGAGCAATCTTGTAGTGGCGTTCGCCCACAACCAGTGGATCGAGAATTCGTGACGAAGACGACAGCGGGTCGATAGCGGGATAAAGCCCATATTCCGCAATTCGTCGTTCGAGGTACAAGAACGCGTCCAAGTGAGCGAACGCGGTTGCTGGTGCAGGGTCGGTCGGATCGTCTGCCGGAACGTACACAGCTTGCACCGAGGTGATGGCCCCGCGATTCGTCGACGTGATTCGTTCTTGCAGAGCACCCAATTCCGTACCCAGGGTTGGCTGGTAACCCACGGCACTCGGCATACGTCCGAGCAACGCGGAGACTTCCGAACCTGCTTGCGAGAATCGGAAAATGTTATCGACGAACAACAATGTATCGGCTCCCGTTGCATCGCGGAACCATTCGGCCATCGTCAGGGCGGTCAATGCCACGCGGAGACGAGCGCCTGGTGGTTCGTTCATCTGACCGAACACCATCGCGGTCTGGTCAATAACGTGCCGACCGGTACTACCGATTTCGGCTTCCTGCATTTCCAGCCAAAGGTCGTTACCTTCACGGGTTCGTTCACCGACCCCTGCGAACACCGAGTAACCACCGTGTGCGGCAGCGATACGAGCAATCAACTCGGTCAAAATAACGGTCTTGCCGAGACCGGCACCGCCGAACAGACCGGCTTTACCACCGCGGACGAACGGAACAAGCAGGTCGACGACCTTAATACCGGTTTCGAACAATTCGGTCTTCGAACTGAGGTCCGACAGCTTTGGCGGTTCGCGGTGAATGGCCCAGCGTTCTTCGCACGGAACTTCGCCACGTCCGTCGATTGGATCGCCAAGAACGTTGAACACGCGACCGAGAGTCCCTTTACCGACAGGAACGCTGACCGGTGCCCCGGTATCGAGCACGTCCATTCCGCGAACCATACCGTCCGTGGAACCGAGTGCCACGCAGCGAACCCGACCACCGCCGAGGTGCTGCTGCACTTCACCGGTCACCTTGATCTTAAGACCTTTTACGTCGGTCTCAATCTTCACGGCATTGTAGATCCCGGGAAGATGGGCGTCGGAAAACTCTGCGTCAAACGTTGATCCGATGATCTGTGTGACATGGCCAATATTCGTGCCGGTCGTCATATCTATGGTCTCTATTTTCGAATGGTCAGGTAAGCCACTCTGATCGAACTTACAGGTTGTCTTATTAACACGTTATCTTGTGAATCCGCACCGGACTATTCCAATGCCGCTGCGCCACCAATGATTTCACTGAGTTCCGATGTAATCTGCGACTGGCGAGCTCGGTTGTACTGAGCACGAATCGACCGAATCATATCATCTGCATTGTCTGTTGCACTCTTCATTGCCACCATTCGCGCGATCTGCTCGCTGACTGCTGCGTCGAGGAAGCACTTAAACAATCGTGCCTTGAACGAAGCGGGTACGATCTCTTCCAGAATCTCTTTTGGAGTTGGCAGAAAATCATATTCAACTTTTGGTTTTGACGAAGCAGGTTCAGCCGACGTCAATTTTCCGATCGGCAGCAACGTTTCAATGACCGCCTTCTGGCGAGACATCGTTTCAAACTTTGTATAGGAAACGTCAAGCCGATCAATCTCGCCCCGGACGAACAGATCGATGTATCGCTTAGCCAGCACGTCGACTTCGTCGAATGTCGGCTTATCTTCAAAATGTGTGTAACTGGAGGTTGTTTCGATCTTCTGGAACTTGAAGAAACCGATCCCTCGCTTGCCGGAGACTTCAATATCAAGTGGAATCTGATCCGCCTTCGTCTGACGAATCCGAGTCTGAGCATGCCGCAGCACACCACCGTTGTAACCACCGCACAGTCCGCGGTTAGAAGTAATCACCAGCAGGATGCTCTTCTTTTCGGTATCACGTTGCTGTAACAGAGGATGAGTGAAGGATGACGATCCTTCGTCCATCGTATTTGACAAGTCCGCAACGATTTCCGAGATCTTGCGAGTGTACGCAGCGGCTTGCGTGGCTCGATCCATCGCCTTTTTAAAGCGTGCGGTCGCGACCAGTTCCATCGTCCGAGTGATCTTTCGGACGTTGCGAACGGCTTTCAACCGCTTGATGATCGCACGTGCTTTTGCCATGGTTCTCTTGTACTACAAACAGTTACGAAACAGTCAGCCGCCACAGGCCGTTCGCGAGAAGCTTTCGCTCCATGAACCCAAGGAACTCTGGCGACACTGACGACGTCATGTTCCTCAACAGGATGAACCCTGTTACTTCTTCTCTGCAGCTTTACTCTCGGTGATTTGCCAGCGTTCCCGCCATTCTTCCAACGCCTTCTTCAGCGCCGCTTCTGTTGCATCGTCCAAGACACCACCCTTAATCAGGGAATCTCGAACTTCGCTCTTTTCTTCACGCATGAACTGAATCATGTTCTGTTCGGCTTCCTGCACGCGTGGTACAGGAACCTTATCAAAATAGCCCTTGGAACCACCGTAAATACTCATGACCTGATCAGCCATGTTCAATGGGCGAAACTGAGGCTGTTTCAACAATTCGACCATGCGATAGCCGCGATCCAACTGCTGTTGGGTCGCTTTGTCCAGTTCGGTACCAAGCTGAGCGAAAGCTTCCAGTTCGCGGAACGCAGCAAGGTCCAGTCGCAAGCTACCTGCAACCTTTTTCATTGCTTTGGTTTGAGCATTTCCACCGACGCGGGAGACCGAAATACCGACGTTAATGGCCGGACGAACCCCTTTGAAGAACAGGTCGGGTTCGAGATAGATCTGACCGTCGGTGATCGAAATCACGTTCGTTGGAATATAGGCCGAAACCTCCCCTTCGAGCGTTTCAATGATCGGCAATGCCGTCATTGATCCACCTCCGAGTTCATCGCTAAGCTTTGCGGCACGTTCCAGCAAACGGCTGTGACAGTAGAACACGTCACCGGGATACGCTTCGCGGCCTGGTGGACGACGCATCAACAAGGACAACTGACGATATGCCGTGGCTTGACGTGTCAGATCGTCATACACAACCAGAGTATGCTTACCCTGGTACATGAAGTATTCGGCGATGGACGCTCCAGCGTACGGGGCGATATATTGCAGCGGGGCAGGATCGCTGGCCGACGCACTGACAACAATGGTGTAATCCATTGCCCCAGCCTTCGTCAGTGCTTCAACAACACCTGCCGTCGAACTGGCTCGCTGACCGCAGGATACATAAACACAGATGACGTCGCCGCCCTTCTGGTTAATGATCGCGTCAATCGCGACAGCCGTCTTACCGGTCTTTCGATCGCCAATGATCAACTCTCGCTGACCACGTCCGACCGGCGTCATGGCGTCAACTGCCTTGATACCTGTCTGAAGCGGCTGCTTCACCGGTTGGCGTCCCGCAACGCCGGGCGCTGTGGTTTCCAGCGGGCGGGTTTGCGTTGACAGTACCGGGCCTTTGCCGTCCAAGGGATTCCCCAGTGGATCGACCACACGACCGATTAACTCGTCGCCGACCGGAATCGACAGCAA
This sequence comes from uncultured Schlesneria sp., assembly GCA_903834925.1. Lineage (GTDB taxonomy): Bacteria > Planctomycetota > Planctomycetia > Planctomycetales > Planctomycetaceae > Schlesneria. The sequence goes on along the minus strand of CAILLA010000214.1, from coordinate 9,249 downwards.
CGAACCAGTTGTGCGTACCTCTTCACCTTCGGTGATTTTGAGGTAATCGCCAAGAATGATCACACCGACGGAGTTCTCTTCCAGGTTGAACACCTGGCCTCGAACACCGCTCTTGGTGAATTCGACCATTTCCCCGGCCATAGCCGTAGCCAAGCCGTAGACTCGCGCGATGCCGTCACCGACCTCCACGACCCGACCGACTTCACTAGATTGAATCTGACCGCGAAAGCCTTCAATTTCCGTCTTGATGACTGAAGCGATCTCGCCCGCGTTGAATTTCATTCAGACACCTCTCGCGCAAACGTACGCGAAGTTGTTTTACTTGAGTTTTCAAGGAACCGTCATAAACGGTATCGCCTACGCGAATCGTCATTCCACCGAGTAACGATGGGTCGACTCGCGTTTCCATAATCGGCTGTATTGACAAGGCCGTAGCCATCGCTTGACGAATGGATTCGAGCGTCTCGGAAGACAACTCGGATGCACTCGTCACCTGAATCCGCCTCTGATCCTGACGTCGCTCGGTCTCTCGAACGGCAAGATCATAAATCAACGGCAACAACTCGAGTCGATCGTGATGAGCGACGACACGAATAAAATTTGCAAACAAACGACTCGACCGAGGGACAACTACTTTTTCGAGCAGCTGAAGCTTCGCTTCGATATTCAACTCCTGCGTTCGCAACATATGGTCAAACTCGGGATTCGCCGCCAACACCTCGGTGACGAAAGACCCCAATTCCTCCAACGCCGATGGCACACCATCAGCACCTGCTGCGGACTCAAGATAGGCGTGAGAGTAGACCTTGGCGACCGATCGGGCACCGGGATCTTCCATCACGGAAGGGATACGAGTACGGAGATCTTGCGATTCCACGTCAGACAGCTCCCTAGTTCCGCCGAACGTTCAATTCAGCCAATGCCTCTTTCACCAGTCGGTCATGGTCTTCTCCAGTGAGATGACGTCCAATGACCTTTTCCGTTGCATCAACGACATTGGCCGACACATAGTCGAATAATTCCGAAATCGCCTGATCTCGAGAACGTTCGATTTCCGCAATCGCCCTATGCTTTGTCGCATCGGCTTCCTTTTGAGCAACCGCGATGATTTCTTGTTTCGTATGATCGGCGTCGCGCCGGGCCTCAGCAAGAATATCGCGGACCTCTTCCTGAACCTTTGCAAGCTTCAGCTCGTGATCTTTAAGCAACGCCTGAGACTTCAAGCGAGCGGCTTCTGCGTCAGCGATGTTTTGCTTGATGCCTCTTTCACGCTCATTCAAACCAGCCTGCAATGGGCCCCAGGCACCAAATCGCAACGCTGCCAGAAAGACCCCGAAAGTAACCAACGAAAAGAGTGCCAAGTCCTTCGTGAAAGACATTGGTAACCCTTCTTCGTGCGCTTCCGCGTTGTGCTCACCCGCGTTTGCTTGTGCTTCCGCACAAACCAACACCGGGGAACAAAGAGCGAACGTCAGCACAAGAACGGACATCAGCCGTGAAAGTATCCGACACATAACCGATCACCTGAATAGACGAAATCGACGCAACCCAAACCAAAGGCGAAATCATTTATATGGAGCGTAATTTCCGTTGCTGCCTATGCAAACGATCAGGGCGAAGAACGTCGCACCTTCGATCAAAGCGGCTGCAATGATCATCGCGGTCTGAATGTTACCAGCTACTTCCGGCTGACGAGCCATGCCTTCAACGGCAGCTGTACCAATCTTTCCAATGCCCCAGCCTGCACCGCAGATTGTCAAAGCGGCACCAAACGCAGCCGAGAAATGCAATCCGCCGTTGCCACCGTCCGCTGCAAACGCAGGAGCTGCAAACGCGAGGAACAACGCGACGCCATACACAAAAACTCGCAGATTCTGACTCACTTCAACTCTCCTAACCGGGAAACTTGGGGAGACCCCAATGACATTTGACCAACCACAACATCAGTGAGGATTCACAGCCGCACTGATGAATAACGACGTCAACAAGGCAAACACATACGCTTGCAGAAACGCAACGAACAGTTCCAGCATCCCAATTCCAACCTGACCGAGAATACTGGCCGGAACAATAATTGGCCACAACGAACCCGAGACAGCGATGAAACCCAAGAACACACCCAGGACGGTGTGACCAGCCATAATATTGGCAAACAAACGAATTGCCAGCACACCGTGCTTAATCAGCAACCCGCCCGCCTCAATCGCCCAGATCATCGGTAAAAGCAACACAGCAATGGGACCAGGCAAATCCATATGCGGAACGAGGGATTTCAGATACCCGACTGCGCCTGATTTCTGAGTCCCGTACATCACGACATGCACGAACACCATGAACGCAAGCACGGCAGTAACATTAATATTTGCGGTTGGCGAACCCATTAAGGGAAGCGCGCCAAGCAGATTACAAAATAGCACATAGAAAAACACACTCCACACAAACGGGAGATATTTATCCGCAGGATGACCAATCTCAACAACCGAATGACCTTCCGGAGGATGCGATTCGCCAACAGCGACAGCATGCGAATCCCCACCATGACCATGATGATCATCGTGGCCATGGTCATCATGCGGAATCCCGATCGAAGGACGAACAATCGCATCCCTGACATACAGGGCGAGCATTTCCCAAAAGTTCCAGAAGATACCATGAACAGGCTTGCCACCAGCAACTCGCTGAGAAAGCCCACGAAAAACCAGAAAAGCAAGGATCGCAGCGACAACCTGCAGTACCATGTATTTCGTGAGCCCAAACGGCAACACAAACTGCTCATCACGCCCGAACATTGTGAGCACGAACTGGGGAAGCTCCCATTCGCTACTGTCTCGTACGTGATGAAATGGATCCATAACTTCTGCCGATATCAACAATTTCAACTATTCGAAACCGCCTCAGATGAAGCAGGCAACAAAACTATCCAAGTCTCAAGAGCCAACGCAACCAAATAACTGACGATCAACCAAACCGTAAACTCGCGAAACCCAAGATCCTGCCGAAGCGCACCCACAACAAACAAACCCAACAGAACAAACACCACCCTCAACCCCGTACCCACGAGCACGATATACGCTGAAAGCTCAGTTCGCTTCAACAACACCCCGGAATAGATCGTCAACCACCCAGGAACCAAACATAACAACACAGAATACGAGACACCTTCAACAGCCCTCAGCCCAACCAACCCGAAGGCAACAGCCGCCGCCACACCACCAAAAACCATCATCCCAATCGTAAACACCGCTTGACGTCGCGACAGGGACTGCATCCCAACCCTCTACTTCGAACAAGCCCCTTGGCATCAATCCTTTGGAACTTCGCTATCCTTCGCAAACCGTATTAATTCAAGCAGCGAAACCGAGAACCCCAACGCAGCCCCAAGAATCACGAACCAAGGCGCCGTATTGAACTTTGCATCTGCCCAATACCCCACCAAGGGAGGAAAGGCCATCTGCATCCCAATCGATGTCACCCGAGTTGCAATTACATAGCCGCGAGCAACCGAGTTACGACCGTCGCGATGATCGTCGCTTTTGGCCACAGCGCGCTCGTTAAATCATTACGGAACGTTCAGGAATGCCGAATCGTAGCCACGGCCATTTCTGATGTCAAAGCTGGGCGTTTTACACCGGGATAATTCTCACTTTTGGTTCTTGGCTTAGAGCGTAATACCCAATCTTGGCAATTTACCCCAGGACTGCGCTGGTTGAGGGATACGAAAACCGGACGAAGCCAAACCGCGATCAAGGTATCGGCATTCGCAATGTTCTTCTTCACATGGTTGTCGGCTGGCGCAAGTCGGCTTAAACTGATGTGACTCGATGCGCCCCCCTGTTCGAATCCCGCCGATTGACACCTCAGAGGAGTTTTCATGTCTGCTCCCGCTCCGTCTCACGCTGAACCGCTCCGATTGACCAGTACACAATGGTTAATTTGCGTGATCGCCGCGATTGGCTTTGCCTTCGATATTTACGAACTGCTGATGCTGCCACTCATCATCAGGCCTGCGCTGAAGGAACTGGCTGACATCACTCCCGCGAACAAGGACGCCTGGTGGTACTGGACGACATTGATGTTTTATGTCCCGGCGTTTTTTGGGGGAATCTTCGGTCTGTTGGGTGGATATTTGACGGATCGCCTGGGACGTCGACGCGTTCTGACCTGGAGCATCCTGCTTTATGCCTTTTCGGCCTTTGCAGCCGGATTTTCGACCAGCCTGCCAATGCTTTTATTTTTCCGGACAACAACATTTATCGGTGTTTGCGTTGAATTCGTCGCGGCGGTTGCCTGGCTTGCCGAACTGTTTGATAATCCGACTCAACGTGAGAAAGTGCTTGGCTACACTCAGGCATATTCCTCAATCGGCGGATTGTTAGTCGCTTTCGCGAATGGGTTAATTTTGATGTATATGGGGTCGCTCCCCGAGATCAAACTTCCGGAATTTTTGAGCGGACCTTTCGGACAAATCACAGACACTCATGCTGCATGGCGATATACGCTGATGTCTGGGATTATCCCGGCGATTCCGCTGATTTTGATTCGCCCGTTTTTGCCAGAGTCACCAAAATGGGCCGAGAAGAAGAAGTCGGGAACCTTGCGCCGCCCAAGCATCGCGGAATTATTTGCACCTCAATTGCGAACAACGACGCTGGTCACGACGGCGATGTTCGCCTGCAGCTACGGCGTCGCATTCGGTGCCATTCAGCAAATCCCGCAAATCGTTGCCGGGATTGACGCGGTCAAAGCAGAAACCGTTGAGAAGATAAAGATCGCTAAAGAAAAAGAACAAGCCAATTCGACCGATCCGGAAAAGACTGCGGAAAAGATCAAAGGAATTCCCGCGAGAATTGGTGGCGAGGTGACCCAAAAGAAGGCGGCAGAATACACGAAGGCGCAAGAGGTTGGTGGGCTGGTGGGACGATTCTGTCTTGCCGCCATCATCGTCCTGTTCGCCAGTCGTCGAAAACTTCTTCGAGTCTTTCTCATCCCCGGTTTAATTTTGACTCCTCTGATTTTTATCGCATTTGCAAGAGGCCAGGAAACAACTTTTTACAGCCTCGATATCAGTCGGATACCTGGCTTTCATGGTTTGCATCTTTCTTTGTTAGGGATTGGCATCTTCCTTGCCGGTTTCTTCACGGTGGCTCAATTCAGCTTTTGGGGTAATTACTTACCACACGCTTTCCCCGTTCACCTCAGAGGAACCGGTGAGAGTTTTGCCGCCAATATTGGGGGGCGCATGATTGGAACGATGTTTTTCGGTGTCACGCAATATCTCGTGAGATTCCCGTTCGCTCCTGGCGAAACTCCCGAAGCGAAAATTGCTTACATGGCAGCCGCAGTCGCCGGTACACTGTTCTTCCTCAACCTGGTCCTTTCATTCTTCCTGCCTGAGCCGAAGCTCGAACAAGAATAATTCAAAAAAGTAATTACCATGCAAAATATCACTCAAATTTTTGGAAGCGGTGTCCCATTACTTCTGGATGACATCGACACCGATCGAATCATTCCAGCTCGGTTTTTGCGCTGCGTGACCTTTGATGGTCTCGGCGATCACGCATTCGAAGATGACCGACTTCAGGACAAGTCGCATCCGTTTGACGATGCCCGTTATCGACACGGTTCTGTGCTGATCGGCGGACGAAACTTCGGTTGCGGCTCGTCCCGCGAACACGCACCCCAAGCCTTGATGCGCTGGGGAATCAAAGCGATCATCGCCGAGTCATTCGCTGAAATATTTTTCGGGAATTGCACGACGCTGGGAATTCCCTGCGTCGCCGCCTCGCGTCCGCACCTCGATCGTCTCGCCAAGGCGGTTGAGGCAAATCCGACACGAGTAATCACTGTGGATCTTCTGACCAAGCAGGTTCGCTCCGATGAGATCGAGTTCAGCATCGAGATTCTTGAAAGTGCCCGCTCATCCCTGACAACAGGTAACTGGGACTTCCTTGGACAACTGCTTGAGGGTGCCACATCTGTCAAACAAACGGCCAGCCAACTTCCCTATATGACCGGCTTTAAAGCGTAGTCGCCAAAAGGAGCATCCAAGTGGAAGCCAATCCCTTTCGGCTGCTCCGAAATATCGGGCGAACCAGCGAAATCGTAACCGTCCTTTTGAACCACGGGTTCGGGGATCTGGTGGATCGTATTGGCCTGCGCAATTTCTGGTATCGATGGCGTCGTCTTGTTAGCCGCAAACCTCCTGAGCCGTTGCGACACCTGAAGCAGGTAGAACGAATCCGGATGGCGCTCGAAAAGCTCGGGCCGACATTCATCAAGTTCGGCCAGGTGATGAGCACCAGGCCCGACCTCGTCCCGCCGGGGATGCTGACCGAGTTACAAAAGCTGCAGGAAGGGGTTCCGCCGTTCCCTTCGGAAGAGGCTGTGGCCCAGCTGGAAACGGAACTTGGCCAACCGGTGGAAAAGCTGTTTGCCAGTTTCGAAAGGTCGCCACTGGCCGCAGGTTCGCTGGGACAAGTCCATCGTGCAACGCATTTCGATGGAACACCCCTGGCAATCAAAATTCGTCGCCCGACGGCGGTTCGCGATGTCGAACGGGATTTATTACTGATGCAAGAACTGGCCATTCTGCTCGAAAGCAATATCCCGGAATCGCGGGTTTTTGATCCAATTGGACTGGTCAATCACTTCGCTCGTTCCATTCGCCGCGAACTGAATTTTGCCCGCGAAGGGCGTACGATGGACGAGTTTCGTCGTCTGTTCCGTCAGGACGCGACGCTATACGTCCCACAAGTCTATTGGGAACTCACGACCGAAGCGGTCTTGTCGATGGAATATGTCGATGGACTCAGAATTGACGAACTGAGCCTCTTGGTCGGAGCCAAGTTCACTCCGGCGGAAATTGCAGCCAACGGTGCCCGAATTTTCATGAAGCAAGCCTTCGAATTCGGAGTTTTTCATGGAGACCCGCATCCCGGTAACGTCCGCATTCTGCGCGATGGAACGATCTGTTTGCTGGACTATGGAATGATCGGGATGCTCGACGGAAAGACTCGCGAGCAACTTGTTGACCTGCTCCTGGCGATCAGCCAGCAGGACGTTGACGCGGCCGTAAAGCTTGTTCTTCAGATTGGCGAGTTGCGCGGCGAGATTGATCGGCCACTTCTTCAGATCGACATGCGAGATTTCGTCTCGAACTATTATGGAGTCGAACTCGAACGCTTAAATGTCGGACATCTTCTTTCGGACTTCGTGGCGATTTTATCGAATCATGGGATTCGTTGTCCGGGGAGTCTGATGCTGCTGATTCGTTGCCTGGTGGCACTCGAAGGGGTCGGACGGACACTCGATCCGGAATTCAATCTGGCCGCTCACCTGCAACCGTTCGTCGAAAAACTGGTGAAAGAACGATATTCCCCCTCGCGAATGGCTGAACGGATGTGGTCCGAGTCACAAAGCCTTCTTGGCTATGCGCACGACATCCCCGGTCATATCAACCGGACTCTGCGAAAACTCAGCCAGGACGACTTGCGAATCCATCTCGAACACCGCAATCTGGACCACTTCATTCTCGAGCTGGAACGTTCGAGTAATCGTCTGGTTGTTGGTATGGTAATTGGCTCGTTGATCGTGGCGTCGGCGCTGATTATCTCAAGAGGCTCGAGTACGATCTGGGTGACGTTACCCATCTATGTCATTTCAAGTCTTCTGGCGATGTGGCTGGTCTACGGAATTTTCCGCAGCGGACGACTGTAGACTCAACCCGTTGAAATTCGGACAAAACATCTTCACACAACTCGATTCATTCCTATGAGGAACACCATGGCTGCTTCACGACGTGACTTTCTCGAAACATTGGCAATCGGCACGACCGGTGCATTGGGAATGACGATCGCCGGATGTGCACAGTCGGCAACGACCTCCACGACCGAATCCACGAAAAGGCCTCTGCGAGCGGCCTTTTCAAATGCCGGACTGCAAAGCACCTGGTGCGAGTTGGGCAAGAAAACTGCCGAGCTTTGGGGCGGGCTACTGAACATTGAAATTGATTGGTTCGACGGTGAATTCGATCCAGGTCGGCAACGTGACAAGATTGACGCCTTGACCAATCGCGACTGGGATTTTTGCTGTTTCCAGGCGGTCCAGATCGACTCACTCGCGGAACCCTGCAAGCGACTCAAGGCGCGTGGCATTCCCGTAATCTCGATGGATACGTTGCTTGTCGACATGGACAAGATGCGAGACACAGGGGTCTGGTGCGAAGTGACCCCAGACCACATCGACATGGCCGAGAAGAGCGTTGGATACCTGATGCAGAAGATCGGCGGCAAAGGAAAAGTCATTCATATCGGCGGGCTGGATGGTCACAGCGGTGCTCAGGGTCGACGTCAGGGTTTCGAAAACATCGTCAAGAAATTTCCCGAGGTGGAAGTCATTGGCGGCGGGGTCCGCTGGTGCGACTGGAAAAAGGAAAAAGCTCGCAACACGTTCGAGGCATTGCTCCAGCAAGAAACAACTCCGATCGCCGGAGCCTTTTTCCATAGTGATGACATGGCATTGGGTTCGATCCCCGCATTAAAGGGAACGATTCACGAAAAAATGGTCGTCGTTGCCGTTGATGGCCAGAAGGATGGACTCGACGCCATCAAGAACGGGACGCTCGCCGCTTCCTCAGTGAATCCCGTCTGCCGAATCCACCAGACCGCCTTATTCCTGGGCAATTTCATCGCCCGCAACAAAGAAAAGATCGAGACGGTCCCGCTCGAGATTATCACGCCAGGACCACTGGTGACGGCGGATGACCCTCGCGCACTCGAAGCCATGTATTACCTTGCTGATCCGCTGCATTGCATCGTTTGATAAAAATCGATTCGTTGTCTCGACCTGTTGAAATGAAAAAAATGGCGTAGTGTCGTATCGTCGCGCATTATCAAAGGTATTGCGGTCGAGACTCGGAGTGCCACGGTTTTGGACTTCTTCGGGTCTGAAACTTGACTCATTGAGTCAAGTTTCAGGATTTCTTCCCAAAGTAGTCATCATCGCTCCGCGTGATGAGCATGCGTCGGAAACGATTCAAACGTTGCCGACGCATCGGGCAGATATTCCGTTTGAATTTCTGATTTGAGACCATGCGGATTGGAATTTGGTAGGTTCTCGAACAATGCTCATCACGCGGAGCGATGATGGCTACTTTGGTCTGAGGCGAAGCCCTCGATGGAGTCTTCGACAAGGCCGTGTCTTCATCTTTGATAACGTATCCGAAGAGCACGGCCTTACCGAAGACGGTAT
>CAILLA010000213.1 GCA_903834925.1 uncultured Schlesneria sp. | reverse complement strand
GGTGCTCAAGCCTGACGAAGGTGCTCAAGCCTGACGAAGGTGCTCAAGCCTGACGAAGGTGCTCAAGCCTGACGAAGGTGCTCAAGCCTGACGAAGGTGCTCAAGCCACCATACGACAATGGGACCGTTGGGACTGTTGGAAGAGTTATCTGTCAAAAAACTTGCCTAAAGTTGGAAAAGAATCCGGGGAATGACATCCCCGGTTCACTTGGGCGTCTTAGAATGGGGTTTTGTGAAAAGGAAACTTAGTCATGTCGATGACTGATCGTGAAACGTTTATCCCTCGGTCGCTTACGCGCGAGCAGGTTCGTGATGTTGATCGGCGTGCGATAGAAGATTATGGCATGCTGGGTCTCGTCCTGATGGAAAATGCGGGACGGAATTCTGCCGAATTGCTTCGAACACTTGGAATCAGTGGCCGCGTAACGATCTGTTGCGGTAAAGGAAATAATGGCGGCGACGGGTTCGTGATGGCTCGACATCTGGAAAATGCGGGGGTGGATGTGAACATCCTGCTTTGTGTTCCTTCCCCGTCACTGACGGGTGATGCCAAGACCAATCTGAATATCATTGAAAAGGGGCACACCCCGATCCTTGAACCTCCATTCGATTGGGGGAAAGAACTGGCCGGGTCAGATTGGATCGTTGATGCGCTGCTTGGTACGGGAACCCAAGGAACAATTCGAGAACCGTTTGTGTCGGCCATCGCCTCGATCAATTCTGCGAAACGAAAAGTCTTTGCAGTGGATCTGCCGTCGGGGCTCGACTGCGATACGGGTCAACCGCTTGGAATTTGCGTTCGTGCGGATCACACGGCGACGTTTGTCGCTCGCAAAATTGGATTCGACATTCCTGGAACAACGGAATGGACGGGGGCGGTGCATGTGGTCGATATCGGAGTGCCGCGATCACTATTGCAAAACCTTTAATGAGAACGAACCCCATCTCATCCATGTGGGTGGTAGCCTGGCTGCGGCCCCAGAATCATTGTTGCTTCGGTTCCGGTCTATCAGATTCGCTAGGGCAAAGGCCCGTTAACCACCCCCGTGGAGGGGGTGGGGTTTGAATTCAATTGAACCCTATGTCAATGTGTCACCGATGGCTACTTTGCGACCGCGTAGAAAATCGGCTGTTGACATGGCCTTTTTGGCGTCAGGTTGAACATGCAACAGTCGAACTGCTCCAGTTCCACATTGAACAATCAGATCGTTTGCGGTGACTTCAATGACCGCTCCAGGCGGATGTTGATTTACCGATGTCACGGGATCGACAATCTTGACTGAAAGTACCTGTAACCGAAGCGGTGGCTTATCTGGCTGGTTTAAATGGGAAAACGAACCAGGCCAGGGCTGCATTCCCCGAACATGACGTTCGACTTCAATGGCCGATTTTGACCAGGGGACCAGACCATCGAGTTTTGAAAGTTTTCGAACGTGAGTGACCAATGCTTCGTTTTGAGGGGTTCGAGTTGCAATGCCAGTTGCGATCTCGTCAATGACGCGATTTGTCAGTGGGACAGCGATGTCAGCAAGTCGCTGTTCCAATTGGCCGGTTGTTTCGTCAGGGCGAATACTCGTACTGACAGCACCGAGCATTGGTCCAGCATCCAGCTTTTGCACAATTTCGATAATTGTCACTCCGGCTTCGGCATCGCCATTGAGAACGGCGGCATGAATCGGCGTGGCTCCACGATACTTGGGTAGCAAAGAGGCATGAACGTTAATGGTCCCCAGTCTGGGGATTTCCAACACAGATTTCGACAGCATTTGGCCGTACGCGGCGACGACGAAAAGATCGGCTTGCGTTTCACGCAGTGCTGCAACACTTTCGGGGGTTTTGATCACATCAGGTTGCAGGACGACCAGTCCTTTGCTGATCGCGAGTTCCTTCAGCGGATTGACATGCTGATGGTGTCCTCTTCCCGTTCGGTCGGGTTGAGTCACTAGCCCGACAAGTTGATGGGTCGTCGACTCGCATAGCGATTGAAATGTGGGGAGCGCAAGTGGTCCCGTACCAAGGAATAGAATACGAATCGGCACGATCACCTCAAATTTCGCGGGCGAATGAATTGCCTCCGGTCTTGACACCCTATTTTTTTGACGCTGAGGGTGGCTTTGGTTCCAACTTAACCAGTTCCTGCTTAAGGACTTCATCCGGAGCAAAACGACCTTCAGCTTGCCAGCGACGGAATTGGGTTTCGAAGTCACTCACCACCGGATCGAGTTCCCGGCGACCGACCTCTGGCATCCGATCGATGAAAAGGACGCCGTCCAGATGATCGCATTCGTGTTGAACAGCTCGAGCCGCAAGTTCGTCGAGCGAATATTCAAAGCATTCACCGTTCAGATCGAACGCTTCGATATCGACTTTGGCAGCTCGTTTGACCTGCCCGTACATTCCGGGAAAACTGAGGCAACCTTCTTCGCCTTCGGTCGTTCCTTTGCGTTTCAGGATCTCGGGATTGATGAAGACAATTTCTTCATCCTTTTCCTCGGGATCGCCTGTCAAATTCATGATGAACAGACGGTAGGGAAGACCAACCTGGTTGGCGGCGAGTCCAATCCCTTTAGCGGCATACATCAATTTGAACATTTCGGCGACCACTTGCCGAAGACCCTCGTTGATCTCTTGAATTGGCTTGGATTTCCAACGGAGAGCGGGATGCGGGTAGAGAACAATTTCCATGGAAACTCAGGCAGGTTAGAGACATCGGTAAATCATGCATCAGATTATAGGGTCGGCTGAGATCACGGTCGAGTCTGTTAGTTTAATCGTTGCTTTCGACAGGTTGTTCAATTGGTTTGTTCGTGGCTCAATCAATCGCTGCGGCTGGAAGCCGCGGTGACGAAAATGGGGATCAATTATTGGTGTTGTCCACTACTTCTACCACTAGAGATTGTGTCTCGACAAAGGTCGATTCGTCGGTTTCAATAATCGCTCGGATTGGACCGTGAACTCTTTCACGGGTGGCGCGCCGTGACTTGGAAGGTCATGCCCGAGATCGCGCCGGATCATCTCCAAAGGAGAATCCACCATGCATCATGCCTTTTTTGAGATCGGTTGCGCCTATTCGTTCTGTTACCCGCGCTACAATTATGAGCAGCTTCCGACGACAACGGAACTGCGGCGGATTGAGGTCGTGTCGATTCGAGACACGCTCGACAGTCCGCTGGACCCGACAACGCAGCCCCAAAACCCGCTGCTGAAACGGGGCCGCTGGCTGGTGACCGGCAAGGACCTGGACAAGAACGCCGATCGATCGTTCTATGTCGAGTCGATGACCAACATTCGACCGCTTTCAGACGAGGAAATGGAACCTCTGAAGAATGCCAGTTACGTTGTCATCGAACAGGCTCGGGTGACGTTCAAGGCTCAGCAATTGAACGAAGCCCTTGCATTTCGGTCAGGCCGTCAACACGGAACGGTCTGCGGCGTTCTTCTGCACGGACCGCGAAAGCTGCCGCCGATTTCGATCCTCGACGAACCAATCGAAGAATTCGTTGAATGTTTCGAAGCGTAATCGGTGACTGAAGTCGACCTGAGGTCAATCAGGTCGACTTCTGACTTGCCCTTGTTCGCAAGAATTGGGTGGGTCACGCGTTGTTTTTAGGGAGCGTCCGGCCTGAAAAACAGGCCGGTCGCTTCCGGTTTGAAACTTGACTCGATGAGTCAAGCTTTTGGGATTTCTTACAAAGTCGCCTCTCTGGAAACTTAGCAGAAGCACTTTCTTCGACTTTTGCGACTTTTGCCGGTCGAAGAGCACTGCTTGACCGAAGAGGGTCAAGCAGTGGCACAGGAATTTGAAAGACTGACAAAGTCTTGTCATTCGGCTGCTTCAGAAATGGGATCTCGAAGTGTAGAATAAATTGCTTGAGCAGAGCTCGAAAACTGATTGTCATTATTCAATTTACCGTAGAAACCGAGGAGCTTTCGATGCCAAATCGTACTCTCTCACTGACTGCTGTTACTTTCGCCGTTGCCGGGACGATCTTTGCTTCCGGACGAGCATTGGCGGCTGATACTCCGATCGAGTTCAATCGCGATATTCGTCCGATACTTGCGGATCACTGCTTTGCCTGCCACGGTCCTGACAGCGCGTCTCGAAAGGGAGATTTACGTCTCGACAAACGGGATGCTGCGATCGAAAAGAAGGCGATCACTCCCGGAGATTTGTCGAAAAGCGAATTCATCAGTCGGATCGATTCGACAGACCCAGATGCAGTCATGCCTCCCCCGGCGACCAGAAAAGTTTTGACTCCTGAACAGAAAAAATTATTGAAAGCCTGGGTCGAACACGGAGCAGAATACCAGCCGCATTGGTCGTTCATGGCTCCCATTCGGCCCCAAGTTCCGGCGACATCAGAATCGACCTGGGTGAAAAATCCAATTGACGCGTTTGTCTTGGCAAAGTTGAAAGCAGCGGGACTTAATCCTGCTCCTGAAGCGGATCGCCGAACGCTGGCACGGCGATTGAGTCTGGATTTGGTCGGGTTGCCTCCGTCACCTGAAACGGTTGAGCGATTTGTGGCGGATCAAAGCCCGAATGCTTACGAAAAACTGGTCGACACACTGATGGAATCGCAACATTGGGGCGAACATCGCGGTCGTTACTGGCTGGATGCTTCGCGTTATGCCGATTCACACGGAATTCATTTCGACAACTATCGCGAAATGTGGTCTTACCGCGACAACGTGATTTCCGCGTTCAACCGAAATACGCCATTCGATCAATTCACGATCGAGCAACTGGCCGGGGATCTTTTGCCGAACCGTTCGCTTGATCAGCAAATCGCGTCAGGGTTCAATCGCTGCAATATCACAACCAGTGAAGGGGGAGCGATCGCTGAAGAATATCTCGTGCTTTACGACCGTGATCGGACGGATACGGTGATTCAAGTCTGGATGGGAATGACGGGTGGTTGTTCTGTCTGTCACGATCATAAGTTCGACCCGCTGTCTCAAAAAGAATTCTACGAATTCGCAGCGTTCTTCAATAACACGACTCAGAACGCGATGGACGGTAACATTAAAGATACGCCTCCAGTCGTCGTTGTTCCTCAGCCTCAAGACCGACCTCGATTTGATGCGTTACCTGCCGAAATCGCCGTGGCGAAACAACAGGTTGAAGCACGACGTCAGGAAGCTCGACCTACTTTTGATGCCTGGCTGGCCGCAGCGAATGCCGAATCAATCGCGTCTGCAATCCCAACAAAGGACCTCGCGCTGCATGCCCCGTTAAATGAAGGGGATGGAACGGTGACAAAAGTTTCGGTTGATGGTCAACCTCGTGATGTTACATTAAATCCCTCTGCGAAATGGATTGAAGGAAGTTCGTCAAAGGCGTTACAGCTGCAAGGAGCGGCAGCAGACCTGGCGGATGTGGGCGACTTTGACACGAACCAGCCGTTTTCGATCTCGGCCTGGGTCAAGTTAAATCCCAATGATTCGCAAGGGGTACTGGCCGCTAGAATGAATAAGCCCCAAACCTATGAAGGTTGGGACTTCTGGGTTCAGGCTCGTCGAATCGGAACGCATATCATCAGTAAATGGTCGGACAATGCGTTGAAGGTTGTCGCTCAGGCGCAAGTCCCCGCCAACGAATGGACTCATGTGGCCTTCAGTTATGATGGGTCGTCGAAGGCTACGGGGGTGAAGATTTATTACAACGGCCAGCCTCAGGCGACCAATGTGGAAGTTGACAGACTGCAAGGTTCGATCAAGACAACAACACCATTCCGAATCGGCGAACGAAACGGAAGCGAACCGATCAGCGGAGCGGCAATTCAGGATCTCCGAATTTACAAGCGTGCTCTGGCACCCGCAGAAGTCGAATCAATGGCAAAGGCTTCACGGTTCGCCGGAATCCTGGCCAAACCAGCTGATCAACGAACGGACCTTGAGAAGAACGAGATCTATCCGTGGTGGCTGGGAACGGACGATGCCGCTTTTAAAGAACGAACGGCCAAGTTGGCGTCGCTGGAAAACGAACTGAATACTCTTAAAGCACGTGGAACGGTGGCTCTCGTGATGAATGAGAAAAGCGAAGAAGCGATGGCGTACGTTCTTTTCCGTGGCGAATACGACAAGCGTCGTGATCCGGTCAAGCCGAACACACCTGCGGCGTTTCCTGCGTTTCCCGCCAATGCACCGAAGAATCGTCTGGGGCTGGCACAATGGCTGCTTGCACCCGAGCATCCGCTAACCGCCCGAGTTACCGTGAATCGGTTCTGGCAGGAATTGTTCGGAGCCGGAATTGTTCGTACAACGGGTGACTTTGGAATCGCGGGTGAACTTCCATCGAACCAGCCATTGCTCGATTGGTTGGCTCTGGAATTCCGCGAAGGGTGCCCCAGCCTGACGTGGCCCAATGACACGCAGGCATCTGTCACCGCTTGGGACGTCAAGCGGCTTTTCCGACTGATCGTCACATCAAATACCTACAAACAATCCGCCGAAGTGACAAAAGAAAAGCTGGAAAAAGACCCCTTCAACCGGTTGATGTCTCGCGGACCCCGGTTCCGTATGGATGCTGAAATGGTTCGTGACTACGCCTTGGCTTCGAGTGGTCTGCTCGTCGAGAAGATCGGCGGACCAAGCGTCAAGCCTTATCAACCGGACGGCGTCTGGGAAGCGGTGGCGATGATCGGAAGCAACACCCGCGACTATAAACGAGATACGGGCGAAAACCTTTACCGCCGAAGTATGTATACCTTTTGGAAGCGGTCTGCGCCGCCGGCGTCGATGGAGATCTTCAATGCCACGGCACGAGAAACCTGTACCGTCCGTCGCGAACGAACAAACACTCCGCTACAGGCGTTGGTCACGCTGAACGATACGCAGTTTGTTGAAGCGGCCAGGAATTTGGCTCAACTGGTCTTGAAGGGACAAGGTCCGTCTGATCACACATCCAAGCTTAATGCGATGTCAATGCGGTTGATTGCTCGTCCTTTCAAATCACGAGAACTTCCCGTTGTACGAAATTCGCTGGATCAACTTGTCAGATATTATTCCTCGCACCCCGACGATGCCAAAAAACTGATTTCCGAAGGGGAATCGAAAGCGGACCCTTCAATCGAACCAGAAACGCTCGCCGCATGGACAATGCTGGCAAACGAGTTGATGAACCTGGACGAAGTGCTGAATAAATAGGTCCATTCACAAGATCAACATTACCGACAATCGACTTAACGGGAAGATATCAATGTTTCAACGATGCTGGGTTATTGCCTGCTTGATCGCGATCGTTTCCACGCCGGCTTGGGCCGACGATCAGAACCCGGTCGAGAATGATTTCTATAAGATGGTGTCGTTCGACATTCCCAAAGAGATCATGCTCGAAGCGGGAGGGGTCGAGTTACTACCAACCGGCAAGCTGGCGGTATCGACTCGTCGCGGCGAGATCTGGTTGGTGGATAAGCCGTTTGCTGATTCACCGACCGATGCGACATTCAGTCGATTTGCGCATGGGCTTCATGAAGTGCTGGGACTGTCGTACCGCGATGGTTGGATCTATGCGACTCAGCGCGGTGAGTTGACTCGTCTGAAAGATACCGACGGAGACGGCAAGGCGGATCTGTTTGAAACGGTCAACGATGATTGGCAGATTTCCGGCGATTACCACGAGTACGCGTTTGGCTCGCGGTTTGATCGTGATGGAAATATCTGGGTTGTGCTGTGCCTGACCGGTTCGTTCAGCAGTGACGTCAAATATCGCGGTTGGTGCCTGCGGATCGCTCCCGATGGAAAATCGATTCCGACTTGCAGTGGAATCCGTTCTCCAGGAGGGATCGGCATGAACGCTGAGGGTGAGATGTTCTATACTGACAATCAGGGACCGTGGAATGGAACGTGTGGCTTGAAGCATCTTTCGCCCGGCAAGTTCGTTGGTCATCCGGGCGGCAACCGCTGGTACGACCTGGCAGAGGTCAAAGCCTCAATGGGACCACGACCTAAGGAACCGGAAAGCGGTAGCCGTTTCATGACTGAGGCCGCGAAAATCCCGGAATACGAACCGTCGGCCGTGTTGTTCCCCTATGGGAAAATGGGGAAGTCGGCGAGCGGTATTGTCTGTGACACGACAAGAGGCAAGTTCGGTCCGTTCGAGAATCAGATGTTCGTGGGAGATCAAAGTGACAGCACTGTGATGCGGTGTTTTCTGGAAAAGGTCGACGGCTACTATCAGGGAGCTTGCTTTCGTTTTCGCGAAGGTTTTACATCGGGCAGCCTTGGAATGCTGATGACTGACAATGGGACAATGTTTGTCGGTGGTACAAACCGTGGCTGGGGTTCACGGGGTCCGAAACCGGGTTCGTTAGACCGAATCGTCTGGACGGGGAAGATCCCGTTCGAAATCCAGGAAATGCGAGCCAAGCCCGATGGCTTTGAATTGAAGTTTACTCAGCCTGTCGATTCGAAGACGGCTGGCGACGTTGGCAGTTATAAACTCGAAACTTACGCGTATATCTATCAGGCTAATTACGGCAGCCCTGAAGTCGATCAAACTCATCCGAAGATTGTGAGTGCGACCGTTTCGGCTGATCAGATGACGGTTCGGCTGGTCGTCGACAGCTTGAAAGCCGGAAATATTCACGAACTGGTTTCGGGCGGAGTACGTTCAGCAAACGGCCTTCCCCTGCTTCACAAGGAAGCGTTTTATAATCTGAATCGTATCCCGAAGTAGTCGCGAGTTCCGAGAGTCGGTTCAAGCGGATATTTTCCTATTGTTTAAACCTTTCTCTAGTTCATCTTGGAACTTCGATCATGCAGCTCGGTTTTGTCAGTGCCATTTTGCCGGAATTCTCCCTGGCTGAAGTCGCAAAATTCGCAGGGGAGACAGGTTACTCATGCATCGAACTGATGTGCTGGCCACCGAGCAAAGCCGAGCGAAGGTATGCCGGTGTGACCCATGTTGATGTCACCGACTTCCCGCCATCCAAAGCAGACGAAGTCAAAGGGATCATGGCGGATGCGGGCGTTTCAATTAGCGGGCTTGGCTATTACCCGAATCCACTCGCACCTGATCTTGAAGAGGCGAAACGTTACGTCGACCATATCCGAAAGGTGATTCAAGCGACGTCACTGCTCGGCCTGAAACGGATGAATACATTCGTCGGTCGAGACTGGACGAAATCGGTCGACGACAATTGGCCTCGTTTTATTGCAACGTGGAAGCCGCTGGTGAAGTTTGCGGAAGATCACGGGGTACGAATCGGAATCGAAAACTGTCCGATGCTGTTTTCAAAAGACGAATGGCCAGGGGGCAAGAATCTGGCCACGACACCGTCAATCTGGCGGCGGATGTTCGATGATATTCCGAGCCTGAATTTCGGGTTGAACTACGACCCTTCACACATGATCTGGCAACACATGGACTACCTGAAACCGATTCGCGAATTCGCTGATCGACTGGTCCATATCCATGCGAAGGATGTTCGCATCGACCATCATAAGCTGGACGAAGTAGGGATTCTGGCTCATCCGAACCAATACCACACACCAAAGCTTCCCGGTTTAGGCGATGTGAACTGGGGCCAGTTCTTTGGAACGCTTGGCGACGTCGGTTATCGCGGTCCTGTCTGCGTGGAAGTCGAAGATCGCGCGTATGAAGGAACCGTCGAGTCACGTAAAGCATCGCTCAAACAGAGTGCCGTTTATTTGAGAAATTTCATCAGAGATCAGGGAAGCATCTATGCCGATGCATAATTGGAGTAAGGTGGAGGCGGGGATCTTTCATGCATTTCATCATGAATGGATCTCGGAAATCTCGCGAGAATTGAACCGGACGCTGCTGCCAAAGGACTACTACGCACTGCCGGAGCAGGTCGCAGCAGGATTTGGGCCTGATGTACTGACACTACAAAGCGCGAGAGAGGCCCCGCCGGACCAATCGAATGACGAAAGCGTCGGTGGAACCGCCACTGTATTGCGGACGCGACCGGAAACCCGGTTTAAAGCGGAAACGGAAGCGGAATTTTATCGACGAAAGAAGAGTTCGATTGTCGTGCGCCACGTTAGCGGCGATCGAATTGTCGCCATGATTGAAATTGTCTCTCCGGGAAACAAATCCAATCGCCATGCACTGCGAGCCTTCGTGGAAAAGGCATGCGAGTTCCTTGAACATCGGATTCATTTACTAATTCTCGATCCGTTCCCACCTGGACCGCGAGACCCGAACGGCATTCATGCCGCCATTTGGGAAGAAGTTCAGGATGATCCTTTTTTACTTCCTACGGACAAACCGTTAACCTTTGTCGCATATGAATGCGATCTCACCACGCGTGCCCTAATTGAAACGCTTGCGATTGGCCAAATGCTCCCGGATATGCCACTTTTTCTGGAACCAAATGGGTGTGTCATGATTCCTTTGGAAAAAACGTATGAAGCAGCATTTGCTACAATGCCCAAACGCTGGCAGAACGTCATCCTACCGACAGCGTCAATTTGAAATCGTATAGAAACCTCTTGGGGAAACTCGCCGGATGGCGATTTTGGCTGAATGTGATATTTGCCGAAACCAGCATCGCGTTAAAGATGCCCTGTGTGGCAACGTGGTTCGATGCAGGGAATGCGGAGTTCAAATCAAAGTCCAGCGAGAGAATTTTATTTCGTCTGAAGCCTTCGTGGAAGAAGATGGACGATTACGTCGGCGTGAACCAGAACAGAAAACAGGACCTTGGCCCTGGATCGTGATGGGGCTGGTTTCGTGCCTTGTTACTTGTGCCTTAATTGCAGCCGTATGGGCTTTTACGATCCTTGTCCGAGTCCACTAAAGGCTCAGAGCGGCGACCCTGAATCGACGATTTTCGTATGAATCCCAACGTGACACCAATTTCCGCCGACCAGAAACGACAGATCCTGAGCGCCATTTCTGGCGAAGTCGATCTGCCCAAGGTCTCGCGTAAATACGTCACGGGACTGGTGATCACTGCCTGTGCCGTACTGCTGTTGCCCATACTCTACATGTCATTAATCGCGCTGGTTATTGGGAGCCTCATTGCTTTCGTACGAAATGCGAATGGGATCTTCGCCGGATGGGGACCGGTAGCACCCTTGCTGGCGACTGGCATTTCGACATTGTTGGGATCGATGCTCGTGTTGGGTTTATTGAAACCAATGCTGGCGACAGCCGGTGCAGTCAAACGACCTCGCATACTCAGGCGTGACGCCGAGCCGTTATTGGTCGCCTACGTCGATCGTCTGTGCGACTTATTGGGAGCGCCTCGGCCCTGCGCAATCCACGTCAATTGTGACCTGAATGCCGGTGCCGAGTTTAGACGAGGCTGGCTTGGTCTGTTCGGAAATCGCGGGATCTCGTTGCACCTTGGATTGCCTCTCGTTGCCGGCCTGACTTTACAGCAGTTTACCGGCGTTTTGGCGCATGAACTTGGTCACTTCACTCAGCGTACTGCAATGTGGCTGGAGAATATGGTTCGCCGGACGACCCACTGGTTCTTACAGGCCGCCTACGAACGCGATTCGATTGACGAATGGCTGCTCCGACAATGTGCCGTTCGCAGTCCAGTGGCTATGATTGGCTACGTCGGGCGTGCGATCGTATGGGTCGTGAGATGGATCATCCTTGGATTTGCCCTCGCTGGCACGACGATCAGCTGCTTGATGTCCAGGGAAATGGAATACAACGCCGACCGTTGCCAGACCAGTGTTGTCGGCTTTCGTTCATTGGCTTCAACGATGCATCGTTTGCGTGAACTAGGGGTTGCTCATCAAATCTCCTTCCGTGACATCTCGGCTTTTTATGGAGAAGGTCGCCTTCCTGATGACATGATCGCTTTATCCCTGGCGAATGTGAGTTTCATCACTCCGAAAGTGAAGACCGAATTACACAAGATGATGACCAAGGAAGTGACGGGTCTGTTTGATTCACATCCTTCAGATCGTGATCGTATTCAGTCAGCGATGGCGGATGGCTCGACCGGGATCTTTCAATCGGGACCATTTGTGGACAATCTGCCGGCGTCGGTCTTATTCAACCGCTTTCGAGAGATCTCAAGGGTAATCACGGAACAATTTTACTGCGACGCTTTGAATCAGAAGATTTCGACGAAGATGTTGCATCCGGTCGAAAAGCTACTTGAACGTCAGGGGGACGAAATCCATGCGTCGAAGGCGTTAAAGCGTTATTTTCAGACCGATATTCCACTACTTCGCCCATTGCCAATCGCACCTCAATCGACTGAAACCCCCGAAGACCCGAACGAAGTCGTGCGAGAACTGAAGGCCAGTCGCGCTCGGATGATGGAAGAATTGCCGACCTATCAGCGATTGACTCCCCGGTATCGAGCAGCAGAAGAGACACTTTTCGAAACGATCGCCGCTCAGACAATTATTCAGGCTCGATTAGCATTTGACCCGAAAGACTTTCACCTGTCGGACTCGAATGCCGAGGCAGTGAGCGAGAAACTGACTCGAGCCCGAGAAGGGATCGCCAATCTCGCAGGGAAGATGCTTCCATTTGAAACCGAAGCCGGAAATCGGCTGTCATATGCCCTACAATTGGTACACATCCATGAGGTCACAGACAGAATTCACCGAGGGGATGATTTGTGGTACGAGATCAAGGATCTCTTACCCGAGGCACAATACGTCAGTCGGTTGATTGGCGAATTGCCATCGTTGCGACTGGTTTTCCATCGTCTAATGATTCTGTGGGAACGAAACGGCGGTCGGAATCCAAGTGATCGTGTTCTGAAGCTGATCCTCAGTCAAATGGAATCGCTTCGCTCTCGATTGGTCTCGATTCAACAGGAAATGGGAAACCATCTGTATCCGTTCGATCACGCTCAAGCAGAAATGACGCTGCGAGTTCACGCATTACCGCAAATCCCAGATGAACATGATCTGGGTGGGTTGGTGCAAGTCACCGACTTGATGCAGTCACGGCTGACCAGCATCCAGGCTCGCCTCTTCGCTCGACTCGCCCGAGCTGCCGAGAAAGTTGAAGAAGCGATTGGAATGCCGCCGCTACCGGAGCCATCTGACGACAATACAGAATCAGGGAATTGATAGGAATCGGACGCAAACTGGACTACCAACTTCGATTGAATCTCCCGTGGGAGTCAACTTACCACTGCTCGGATCAACTCGGAATACAACCACGTTGTTGGTACTTTGGTTTGCCGCCAACAGATAACGCCCGATAGGATCGATATTAAAATTGCGAGGCGTTTTGCCTCCGGTCGATTGATGGCCGATTGCGGTCAGTCGACCGGTTGCCGGATCACATTGAAAGATGGCCAGGCTGTCGTGGCCACGATTTGAGACATAGACGAACTTGCCAGAGGGATGAACGACAGTCTCGGCTGTCGAGTTGCCCGGTGTCGGTTGAGGCAGGGTTGAAAGTGTGTGGATCTCGGTCAGCGATCCACCGGTCGGGTTGTATGCGAATGAGGTCACCGTTGATGTCATTTCGTTATTCACGAAGACATATTTACCCGAAGGATGAAAGGCAAGATGTCGCGGACCACTTCCTGGAGCCAGCTCGCCCGCAGGCGGAAGGTTCGCGGTCAATTTTCCTTTCGCACCGTCGAAGTGATAGATGAGAACCTTGTCCAAACCGAGATCGGCAGCAAAGGCAAACTTGTTGGCGGGGTCGAGATTGATCGAATGCGCATGCGGGCCTTCTTGTCGTTGTTTGTCGACACTGGACCCTTGATGCTGGATTGATGAAGAAGCGACGGCCAGGTTTCCAGTCTTCGCTTCAATAGGCAAAACGGCGACGCTACCGCCGCCATAATTTGCCACGAGAACATTCTCACCAGCCGCATCAACAACGAGATGACAAGGACCAGCCCCGACTGATGACTGTTGATTGAGAAGCTTGAGCCGTCCCGACGCGGCATCAATTTTAAAAGCACTGACGCCACCCACGGATTTCCCCTGGAAATCCGATATTTCACTGACGGCATACAATAACTTACCTGTAGGATGAATCGCGACAAACGAAGGGTTTTTCACCTCAACGGCAAGCTCGGGTTGTGAAAGTTTGCCGGTTGCGAAATCCAGGGTACTGGAGTAGATCCCTTTGGTTATTTCGTTTGTATAGGTTCCGAAATAGACGCGAAATTTTCCGGCCTCTTCGGCCCGGATCGAATCGCTAAGTCCGAAAACTGTTGTCAATACGATCAGCCACTTTGTACAAAGACGATTCATGAGACACCCGTCTGAAAAGGAAAACGGCTTGTGGAGGGGAATTCACGACGATAAGCCGCAATGGTTGCAGCGCCAAGCGATTAAGCTCGATCATTAAGTCGATAGACAGTGTGACAGATAGAAATCGAAATGACAAATTGGAATGGCGAACTGAACATCGCTACTTCCCGGATTGTTCGGCCACGCATTTTTACGATCAATCATGCCTTGAACGACGACCAATCGGCAGCGAATGCCGTTCGTTTCGCCAGATTGAATTGGGTGCCAACATGCGATTCCAAGCCTTTCTCAGCTCGGTTCAAACTGCTTTTCAACGGCAACGACCGTGGCTTAGAACAGTTTCAGAGATACGGATTCATCGCTTCATATGGTTATTCGTCCCATTTGTTTGTGGACAAATCCCATGTACCGCACAGAATCTGATTAAGGCAGAGGTTCGGCTGAAGAATGGAACCACACTACGAGGGGAGTTCCTCGTGATGAATTCCCTTGCCGGTCGAGCTGTCGGGACAAATGAACTGAAGAGATTGAAAGACGCTGATCCGGTCCCGCACAACATCGGACGGATCGATACGAACTGGCAGCGGATCTATTTCCCGTTGCTACAACGGCAAAATCTGGACGGCGCAACGCTCGCCGCTCCGAATCCTGTAGAATTGAAACTTCCTCGCCCGAAACTGACGGGCCAGAACATGACAGTCAGTTCATTTGGTTCGATGACGTACGTTGGCCCCTTTGACGAATTTGGACGGCGGCGGATTACCATCGCCACAGCGAAGAAGCCGATGGACGTCTTTCAGTCAATCAGTCTGGTTGCACCAGACCACGTGTTAGTGGAAAGCACGAACGTCGATTGGAAATTTGGTTTGCCCCTCAAATCGATCCCTATCGAGACGATTGAGGCTTTGGTCAAAAGAGAAGTAAAGGCTGATGATGCTGTTGGTCGCTTCGCTTTAGTCCTTTTTTATTCCCAGGCCGAACTTTATGAACAAGCGTTTGCAGAACTCGACGCGATTGGTCGTGACTTCCCTGATCGGAAAGAGTTGGTTGAAAAGAATCGCGAAGAGCTGATGAACTTTTTCGGTCGCGTCGTTCTGCTTCGACTGAAGCGGCGTAAGCAAGCTGGGCAATTTCAACTTGCCGAAACCTACGCAAAAAAGCTAATGGCTCAGACACTGACCGGACAAATCGAGCAGGACGTGAAACGAGCTGTCCAAGGGTTCGATCAGGCTCGCCATACGATCGAACAAGTCAAATTGTTACTGAGCGACTGGCAAGCCAAACTGAATGACAACGTTCGTGAAATGAAGTTACAGCCGCTGAGGTCTGAGATTAATGAACAACTCGATATTGAAACATTGCCACGACTGGACGCATTCATTAAGGCCGAAGCGGACAACCAATACGAACCAGCACAGAGGTTGGGGCTCGCCTATTCCGGCTGGGTTCTGGGTTCTGCCAACGCGATCCCCGATCTGGATCTGACGTTTCGTGCATGGGAAGCTCGTCAACTGGTCATCGACTACCTTCGCAGCGAGGACCCCGCCGTTCACAGCGACACCGTTAAGAAACTTCAAACGATGGAAAGTCTCAGCCCACGAACAGTACTCAATCTCATTCCGCAACTCCCTCCGATCATCGACGATAACGAACTTGAGCCGGGTTCAATTCATCAAATCGAAACCGATGCATCGCATGATGTGAATTATTCCGTCGTTCTTCCAGCCGAATATTCGCCGCGTCACACGTACCCGGTTATCATCGCATTACGATCGCGCAGTCGAACAATTGAGCAAACACTGACGGCATGGGCCGGAGACGCAAACCATCCAGACTTGGGCCATCAACGTGGCTACATTGTGATCGCCCCCCATTACGCAGAACCGAATCAAGCCGAACACAGTTATGGTGCCCCCGCGCACAGGTATGTACTCGACTGTCTTGTGGATGCCAGAAAGCGATTTTCCGTCGACAGTGACCGGGTCTTTCTGACGGGACACGGAATGGGCGCCGACGCCGCATTCGACATTGCCTTAGCACATCCCGACGAATTCGCAGGGGTTGTTCCGATCGGCGGCAATGCGATTCACTATTGCAACTATTGCTGGGCGAACGGCAGCTACACTTCGTGGTATGTCGTTGGCAAAGGTTATGATTCAAAAGAAAACCGAGATAATTCGAGCAATATGGTTTTCGACAACATGCTGATTCGTGGATCCAAATTTGATTTTCTACTTGTTGAATACCTCGGTCGCAACGGTGAAAACCTGTTCGATGATTTCTCGAAGCTTTTCGATTGGATGGAGACACACGTCCGCCGCACACTGCCAAAAGAGTTCGATGTCCGTTCACTGCGTAAGGCAGACAACCGTTTTTTCTGGCTGACCGTTGGATCACTGCCACGCGACTATATCCTGCCGGCGCCATCAGGCTCAGCGCAAAAGGTCAGCCCCATGGAAATCGAAGCTAAAGTGACTCCGGGAAGTACCGTCGTCATCAAGGGAAACGCGGACAACATCACCGTAAGACTACCCGCTGAGTTCGTGGATTTTGACAAGAAGCTCGTGATCAAAGTGAATAGTCAAATCAAGTTCAACAAGTTTGTGATACCCGATATCGGAGCTGCTTTGGAAGAGCTTCGGCTTCGCGGTGACCGTTCGCGACTGCCACTTGTGGTTGTTACGCCGGGAGCCGACCGGTAGCGGCGGCTGGAAGCCGCCGAATCAGGCGATTGGCGTTCTAAAATAAAAATTGCTTGCGGCTATTTCTGCCGCACACGGAGATCTGTGTTTGCCCAGACTCACACGGTCATTCTCAAATCAACATCACATCCTAAGCCAACCTTAATTTGGAGTGTCTAGCATGAGTTTACCATCAAGCGATTGTTAAACTTTGTCGATTAAATCGCTTAGTGTGTTTGCGCACGATTTGTCCAGCTAAGCGATGAATATTTATGAAGACCCATGAGTCTGATTCCAAACCGAACGCTCGCGCGGATTTACGATTCCTTAAAGGTCGCTCGCCGTTTCGTCACACGTGCAATGGCCTTGCGATTGCATCTGGATTGGCCATGATCGGCTGGTTGGCAGGAGCCATGCCGTCGACTTTGACCGCGCCACATCTCTCTGCCGCGACGAAGCCCAAACCTGGAGAGAATGCGGCCAATTCTGAAACTGCGGAAGCCAGACTGAAGCTTAATTATTACTCAGCCTCATGGCCACGAGTATTTCAAGATCTTGCAGATGCGGGCGGGTTGGACTTTGTGTCTGATCGTGTCCCCCATGGTCGATTTTCGCGTCTCGATCGAACTGAGTATTCGATTAAGGACGCGATCCGAATCATTAATAAGGAACTTGAACCGCAATCATTGCGGCTGATCATCAAAGCCAATTGTTTGATCCTGCTGGAAACAACGGCATCACGACCTCAATACGCACCTGCCGTGCTCCCCAAAAGGGCAACACCGAAGGGGGCAGAAGAAGAGCAGGATGAGTCAATCAAACCGGCTGGATTCCGTTCCGAATCAATGACTGGCTCGCGCAATGATCGCGGAAACATCAATTCCAATCAGGAAATCGTCGCTCAAAAATCTCTGCGATACACAGGGAACAAAGGACGGCCACAGGCGGCCGAAACGGAGCCTGAAGAAGAACGAACACCTGCGCCGCGAAAATCGAAGGAACCTCGCGCCGTACGACAGACGTCTCACGAAGAGTTCTTTGAAGAACCCGAAGGCCAGCCATCGCGAAAACCTCATCCCTTTGAGTCAAAAGTTCCAAAAGATCTCGAAAATGTTGGTGCTGCAGCCGCTCCAGCTGTCGTTTATCGAACGCGTCACTTGAAAGCAGTTGATCTCTCAAAACGCGTCTATTCAACAATGAAGGCGTCTGCGGAACTGGTCGATTCGGGACGAAATGGACTTCCCGCATTTCGCGTTGTCACCAAGCCAAACAAGGTCGAAACCACAACCGGACAGAAGATCCAGACGAACCCGGTCCAATTCATGATCTCGATTGACGAGTCGCACGATGAATTGCTGATCGACGGAAATTCCAAAAGTGTTGATTCAGTTTTGATGCTTTTGAAAGTTCTTGATCAACCTCAGGATGGTCAGACGAAAACCCATGTCAAAGCAAGCACACAATACGTGTGCCAGATTGCTGACCAGCTTCCTGCGGAAATCGACCGTATCCGGGCCGCTCGCGGATCGGACGTGAAATCTCGACTCGCCCACGCCGAAAGTAAAGACGATTCATTTGCGGCGCCGCCGACAACTGACGCGGATGGTGCGTTCGGCGGAGCATTGGGCAACTTTAAGGGTGAAGTCAACATCCAAGTCATCGAAGACTTGAACGTGATGGTCATTGTCGGAAACGAAAAAGATGTCGCTCAGGTCGAACAGGTTATTAAGCAGATCGAGCAACTGGCCGTCGCGACCGCGCCCAGGGTCGAATTATTGCATTTAAAGAATGTCGATTCCGAATCATTGGCCGAGTTGCTGACGTCGGTTTACGAAAAACTGACGAAGTTCCCTGGGAAGGCAACGCAACCACGCGAGAGCGTCGCGATCATCCCGGTCACCAAACCTAACTCGCTGCTGATCGTTGCCCCCAGTGCGGATCTGGAAAACATTCTTGGTCTTGCCGAAGAGCTTGATCAGCCAGTCGATCCGGAAACCGAGTTTCAGGTATTTGGACTGAAGTCTGCAATCGCCTCGGAAGTCGAAACATTGCTCACCGAGTTCTATAAGGATCGAAAGTCACTGGGTGCCAAGATCCTGGTGATTGCCGATTCTCGATCGAACTCACTGATCGTTCGCGCTCGGGCGCGCGACTTGGAAGAGATCCAGACCTTGATTCGCCGTCTGGATCGCGAAGGCTCCGAATCGATCAGCCAGGTTCGAATCTTCGCATTGAAAAACGCCGTTGCCACCGAGTTGGCTGCGGTCATTAATTCGGCCATTCAATCGGTACTGTCTCCTCCTTCATCATCAGGAGGGGGTGGCCAGGGACAGCAACAGGGACTTGGTGGCGGGCAAGTTGAAGAACAATTCAAAAATGTGAAGTCGGCCGTGTTGCAGTTCCTTTCCATCGATAAAGGAAATAACTCACGCGAGCTGCAATCGGGGGTTCTGTCCGATATCCGCGTCACTCCCGAAGCACACTCAAATTCATTGATCGTGACGGCTTCGGAAAAGAGCATGGATTTGATCGAGGCGCTGATCTCAAACCTTGACCGACCGACAAACACTGTCTCCGAAATCAAGGTTTTCACGCTCGAACACGCAGATGCAAATCAGATGGTTCAACAACTGAATGCCCTGTTCAACGTCCAGACTCAAGGGCAAGGGGGAGCCGGCAATCAGCAGCGTCCTCTGCTGGGAATCCAGCTTGCCAATGCTGACGACGCCAGCAGTAGCCTTGTTCCACTGAAGTTTTCGGTCGACACCAGAACGAACAGTGTGATTGCCGTGGGAAGCGGTGACGCATTGCGCGTTGTCGAAGCGATCATGTTACGACTTGATGAAAGCGATCTTCGTTCGCGGAAGAATATGGTGGTTCGTTTGAACAACACTCCTGCGACACAGATCGCTCAAGCCGTAACATTGTTCTTTCAACAACAACGAGATCTGACACAGCTAGACCCAAACCTGACGAGCAACGTCGAACAACTCGAACGTGAAGTAATCGTCATACCCGACACGATCTCAAACAGTCTGCTCGTCAGTTCGACACCGCGATACTATCCCGACATTCTCGCGATGATCAAAAAACTCGATTCGGTACCGAAACAGGTCGTCATTCAGGCACTGATCGTCGAAGTGCAGCTCAACAATACGGACGAATTCGGCATCGAGCTGGGATTACAGAACCCAGTCTTCTTTCAACGTAGCGTTCTGGACCAACCTGTCGTTTTGACCGAAACGACGACCGCTGTCACGGGCTTGCAAACGACAACTCAACACATTTTGTCGCAATCAGGATCACCTGGATTCAACTTTAATAATGCCGGGCTTCCACTCGGAAACAACCTCGCGACTGCCCCGGGGACAGTCGCAGGCCAGGGCCTCAGCAACTTTTCACTTGGTCGGGTTAACAACCAGCTCGGGTATGGGGGCCTTGTCCTTTCCGCAGGTTCGGACGCCGTCAACGTTTTGCTCCGTGCTTTGGCTGCAAATCGGAAACTCACAATTTTAAGCCGACCGCAAATTCGAGCCTTAGACAGTCAATTGGCGGAAGTGTTCGTCGGCCAAACGATTCCAACCGTCACCGCATTCAACACCAACGCCACAACCGGTGTCCTATCGCCCATTCTGACACAGCGTGAGACTGGCATCGGCATGCAGGTGACACCTCGAATCAATGATGATGGCAACATCGTGATCCAAATGTATGCGTACCGCAGTCAGTTGAGCCAGGAAACTGTCACAGTGACGACGGATTCACGAGGCGTTGCCGTCGGTCAGAGAATCACCGACCTCAGCAATGTTCGATCGACGGTCCTCGTGCCCTCGAATAGCACGATCGTTATCGGCGGAATGATCAGTTCACGCGACGAGTCATTCACTCGCAAGGCGCCGCTTCTTGGCGACCTTCCGCTCGTTGGCAGCTTGTTTCGATACGACTCCCGATCATCAATACGGACAGAATTGCTGATCTTTTTGACACCGCGGATTATTAACGGTCCTGACGAAGAAGAATGTCTGAAGGATATTGAAATGGGTCGAATTCACTTTATCGAAAGTGAAGCCGAGGAAGCTCATGGACCACTGCGGGCACTTCCTGCTGCGGACGATATGATCGAGGATGAACATATCCCCTGGGTTCAACCCACGCTTCCCCCTGCACCTTCGATGAACAGCTCACCTGTGATACAAAAGACACCTCAGGAGCTTCCAAACTCGGTATCACCACAGTCCCCATCAGCACTTCCACCGGCCCCAACTGCAATTCCAGCTTCACCCACGGAACAGCCCTCAGTGGTGCCACCACCACCGCCGTTGCCTGACCCGAATTTGACGCGGATTAACGCCTCGCGGATGCAAGCGACCGAAACCGATGATTCGGGTTCAGGAGTGTCGAAGGCGAGTTTTGTAAAGCCTGAGGCTCCCAAGAAGCGAGGCTTCTTTCAGAAGCGTACAGTCGGTCGATCAAACTGAGAGAGTATCGAGTTGCTGTCGCAACAATTTCGGATGGAGTTTGAAATGAAGTTTCAGGTTCAACGGATCGTAATGCCTCTGACGTGCGCAATGCTCTTGTGCAGTTTTGTCGGGTGCGCGACGTTTCATATTCCTTTCGAGAAAAAGATCCCCAAAGCGACCGCAGCCGATCCTGTCGTCCAAGTTTTGTGCCTCTGGCAACAAGCCGAAGGCCGTGATCCTGAAGGGTATCCGTGCAAGGGATTCTCGGGACAGATCCTGTTTCTTTCTAATAAGGCCGCCACACCGGTCCAGTGTGAAGGCGATGTGCGTATTTATCTGTTTGACGATCAGGGGGACGCCGATGCGCAGGCCAAACCTTTGCGACAATTCGACTTTGACTCCGGATCGTGGAGCATCCACCTGACGGAAACGTCGCTCGGACCAACCTACAGCGTCTTCGTTCCGTATGTTCGCCGAGGAGTCAAAGACGCCAACTGCGCACTGCGAGTTCGACTGAAGCCGAAGAATGGACCCGTGGTGTTCTCGGACCTTTCAAACATGCCTTTGAATGGGAACAAGAAGCCTATCATGGGTGAAAGTGCCAAGCCGCTCTCTATTGAAGAGAATGATCGCATGGCGGCCGACGAGTTGGCTGGAAAACTGCGACGAACGACGACGATTTCAATGGGTTCGAATCCAAAAACGACAGAATCACTAGCCGGCCCCAAAAAGGAAGAAAAGGTCAATCAAGTCCAACTCGCTTCGCATGAAGTCGTCAGCGAATCTCCTAAGGAGAGTGCCGAAGCGGAACGAATTCGCCAGTTGGAATCGATGGTTCAACAATTATTGGAACAAAAATCCAACACACCGACGATCGCCACACCGACAAATCAGGCAAGTCTTAGAATCCACCCGTTGGCGTTGGACAAGCCGCAGGCTGTCGCCAGTCCTCCCGCAGGTCGCTTGAAATGGAAGCCTCGACCCGCACCATCGAACGGCGATGATGATCGAGCGGACATTGACGAAAATGACGTCGATGAGGCCGCGCCGCAACCGCGTCGCAAGCATCCACTGGACGACTAGCGGATCATCTCAAATTGATTTCCAAACCGAAGACCACTGGCGACCATTTCGCGTCGCCAGTGGTCTTATTTTTCTGCTCGACTCTTCATCTCGGTTTAAGGTTATTGCGGTAGACTACCCAGTTTGAAGTAGTTCCTTCTTTTCGCGATGGAGACATCGGGAAAAACGGGCTTCTGGCGAGAATTCGCTTCCGGTCGCGAATCACAATGCGGCATTGAAACGATGATTAAGATCCTGAGTGGTGGATAAGCATGCGAGTGTTGGTGGTCGAGGATGAACCAGATGTCATTCGCGCGGTAGCTATGTACCTGCGCGAAGAGGGATATTCCGTTGATACGGCGGATAACGGCGAGGATGGCCTTTTCAAAGGTGTCAGTTGGGATTACGACGCCATTCTTTTGGATGTCATGTTACCGAGACGCGACGGCTGGTCGGTTCTGTCGGAACTTCGGCGACAAAACAAAACGACTCCAGTGCTGATGCTGACAGCTCGCGACACAGTGAAAGACCGTGTTCGCGGTCTTGATACAGGTGCTGACGATTATCTGATCAAGCCGTTTGAACTGTCTGAATTAGCGGCTCGCTTGCGAGCCCTAATTCGACGATCGGCGGGCAAGTCTCAGCCGGTGATTGAAATCGGCAACGTCACAATAGACATGACGTCAAGAACCGTTTCCGTGGACGGAGCTGCGGTCGCCCTAACGGCCAAGGAATATTGCTTGCTCGAGTTCCTGGCGATCCATCGAGGCGAACTGGTCACCCGGACGAAAATTTATGACCATTTATTCGACGAATACGATGCATCACTATCAAACCTGGTCGACGTGTATGTTTCCAATATCCGTCGTAAGGTTGGTCGCGAATTAATTACAACTCGTCGAGGGATGGGCTATATCATCGACAGTTGAAATGGCCTGTTGTGTCTCCGATACTCCCATTCAAGAATGGCTCATCTCGAATTGATTCTCATCTCGACAACTGAAATCACTTTTTGACAACGACGAGAAGAACATGTTCAAATCACTCCGCTGGCGATTGCAGGTCTGGCACGCGATCGTGCTGCTGACCGTACTCACCAGTTTTGGAGGGATCGTCCATAGTCTTCACTGGCAGACTCGGCTTCAACAAGTCGATGCAGAATTGGATCGTACGGCGGGCCTTGTCATGTCTCAGCTGCGTCGGCTGCTTCCGCGTCCTCCAGGTGGCCGTCCCGGTGGTAGTCGCCGTCCTCGTCGTGCCGACGAAACCAATTCCGAAACCACTTTCGAAGCCGATACGGGTGCGCGTCCTGATGCGAATATCGCCGCTGTCACGCCTCGTTCCGACTCAACGCGAAACGAATCCAGTCCCGAAAATTCACCGTTATCACCCCCCGAACAGGCAGTCCCGCCAGGACCTCCACGGCGTGATCGGTTTGATCCTGGACCTCTTCCCGAAGAATTTAAGCAACTGTTTCACGGCGACGAAGAGTCGCGACTCTACTTCGTAATCTGGGGTGGTAACGGAGTCCAACTCGAGCAATCTGATTCGGCGCCGGAAATCACTTATCCCAACCTGCACATTGGTCGCGAAGGATTTCCGATTCGAGTGGTCAGGTCGCGACCAGGTGAAAAGACCTATCGAGAAGTGATTCACGCCGGCATGTTCGACTTGAACATTCTCGTCGGTCGATCGCTGGAGAACGATCTGGCCGCCCATCATCGATCAGGATTATTGCTTGGCGGAGCTGGATTGGTCATTCTGGCAGCGGGTGTCCTGGGTGGGGGCTGGCTGTCATCACGTGCCATTCTTCCCATCGCGGAGATGACCGTTACGGCAGAATCGATTTCTGCTTTAGATCTGTCAAAACGAATCAACGTCAAAGAAACCGATAGTGAACTTGGCAAGCTTGCTACGGTCCTCAATCAAACTTTTGACCGATTGCAGTCGGCGTTCGAGCGTCAAAGCCAATTCACTGCTGATGCCTCGCACGAGTTGCGAACACCTTTGTCCGTCATTTCGACGCACACCGAATTGGCACTTTCCCGACCGAGGTCGAACGAAGATTATCGGGCGGCGATCGAGACTTGTCGCAGGGCATCACAACGGATGAGATCATTGATCGACTCATTGCTGTTGCTCGCCCGGTTTGATTCAGGAGCACCGTCGTTTAAGCAAGACCGATTCGATCTGAAACCTTTGCTTGCGGACTGCGCGGAACTTGTTGAGCCGCTTGCCACAGAACGCCATATTCAAATTGAATGTCAGCCCGATTCGTGTTTTGTCCGAGGTGATTGGGACCGACTGTCACAGGTTGTCACAAATCTGTTGACCAACGCGATCCGCTACAACGTCCAAGGAGGCCATGTTCGCGTCACAACGCGAATGGATGGTGAGACAGCGATTCTATCAGTAACCGATACGGGCGTCGGAATTGCCGCCGATCAATTGACTCGTATTTTCGATCGGTTCTACCAGGTTGACAAAGCTCGATCTCGAGCCGAAGGAAGCAGTGGCCTTGGCTTGTCGATCTGTAAAACGATAGTCGAAGCACACGGCGGGACCATCGTTGCGACAAGTGAAGTCGGGGTCGGTACGACGCTTGAAGTGAGGTTGCCACTCGCAACCGAATCCGTCCCGGCAATGGGGACGAAATCGAATGAAATCGACAAGGAACTGCTGTTGAAGTGATTGGTCGGGTGTATGTTTGAACGAGTGTTTTCGCGAGAAATCTATTTGCCGTCCACGTTCCGTTCGGCCTTGCGAAAATGCGTAGGAATTCCGAGAAGGAAAATTGCGATGAGAACAAATGGGTGGGTGCTTTGTTTGGTGGCCAGTCTTGCATTCGCAACGGTCGCGCAGGCTCAAGGGCCTGGTGGTCGCGGCGGTCGCGGTGGCTTTGGCGGGTTCGGTGGTGGTGGCGGACTGTTGATGCTTGCCGGCAACGAGGCCGTACAAAAGGATCTTGGACTGACGGAAGACGGTGTTGCCAAGGTCAAAGCGGTCACCGATGAATACGGTACTGCAATGCGAGAATCAATGGGTGCCGGCGGTCGTCAGAATTTTCAGGACATGACCCAGGAAGAACGAACAAAGGCCAGAGAAACGATGATGGCGAACATGAAGACGCTATCAGACAAATTCCTGCCAAAACTGAAAGCTGCCGTCTCGGCCGATCAATATACCCGACTACAGCAGATCAACTGGCAAAACCAGGGTACCGGAGCCTTGTCGGACGCTGAAATCGTCAAAGCGCTGACCATCACCAAGGAACAGACTGACAAGATCACTACGATTACCGATGACTACGGAGCGAAGGCTCGTGAATTGTTCCAACCTGGTGGAGGGGGCGGTGGCGGCGGATTTGAAAAAATGATCGAACTGAATAAAGAACGCGATGCCAAGATCAACGAAGTCTTGACCAAGGCCCAACTCGATACGTTCGCGAAACTCAAAGGCAAAGAATTCGACGTTGCTCAACTGCGCCGTGGCCCAGGTGGTGGCGGACCTGGTGGTGGCGGTCCCGGCGGTGGTGGCGGTGGCGGAGCCGGCGGTCGTCCAAAGCGTCCTCAACCCAAAGCGGAATGAAGACGATTAGAATTTATCCTAAGCGACTCGTTTCACGGGGCTCCGCAGAGGCACGCTAGCCGGAAACATCTCTTGGATAAAGACGCGCACGACTGCGATTGAATATTCTCAGCCCCCTGACCTACTGCAAAGAAGGTTGGGGGGCTTTGTTTAGCAAAATTGATTGTGGGTAATACCTCTTACGACTTCTCTGATTTTCTGACCATCGAGGCTTTCATGTCGCGACTCGTTTTACGTTCCGTGATTCTGGCTGGTCTCGTCGGCATGGTGATCAAATCACTTCCTGCCGCAGACTGGCCTCAGTTCCGCGGTCCCGCCGGAGCAGGCATCGCGGATGATCGGGATTATCCCACCACATGGTCGGCAACCGAAAACGTGGCCTGGCGAATCGAACTGCCGGGGCCAGGTGCTTCTAGCCCAATTACATTGGGTGAACGGGTTTTTGTCACCTGTTATCGGGGGTACGGCATCAACAGGTCCACACCGGGTGAACTGAGTCAACTCGAACGAGTTCTCGTCTGCTTGAATCGAGCCGATGGGAAAACTCTCTGGGAGTCACCGGTGAAAGGAACTCCGAACGAAGATCGATATCAGGGACAAATCCAAAGTCACGGCTACGCGACGAGTACTCCTGCCACGGATGGAACTCGCGTCTACGTTTTCTTCGGTAAAGCTGGCGTTCTGGCCTTCGATCTGGACGGTAAACAACTTTGGCAAACAAGTGTTGGGAACGGCTCCGCGCAGATGGGCTGGGGACAAGGAACCAGCGTAATCCTCTACAAGAACCTGGTCATCGTTCCCGCCTTCGCGGAATCCAAAGCAATGATCGCACTCGATAAAGAAACCGGTAAACAAGTTTGGAAAACGGACGCAGACGGGTTTGGCGGTTGCTGGAGTTCCCCAATCCTCGTTGATTTGCCCGATGGGAAACAGGAATTGATTGTCAGCGTTCCGCATGAGATCTGGGGACTCGATCCAAATAACGGTGACTTCCTCTGGTTTGCCGAAGGTGTCAAAGAAGGTGCAATATGCCCCACACTGGTTTCCCAAAACGGGGTCGTCTATGCCATCGGCGGGCGACAAGGTGGAGCGGTTGCCATTCAAGTTGGTGGTCGAGACGACGTCACCAAAACACACACGGTCTGGCGCAAAGATTTCGGCTCTTATGTCACATCACCAGTCTTGTTTGGCGAACACCTTTACTGGGTCAGTGATCGAGGTATCGCGTTTTGCGTGAAAACCGCCGACGGCGAACTGGTCTATCGCGAGCGATTGGCCGATGCCGGGCAATTATACTCTTCAGTCGTTGTAGCAAACGGTCGGCTGTTCGCCGCCTCTCGCGAAAATGGAACTTACGTTTATGCCGCCAAACCCCAGTTTGAATCAGTTGCTCGCAACGCAGTCGACGAGGACGCAGGGACCTGTAACGCAACTCCCGCGTTTTCCAATGGGCAGATGTTCCTGAGAACCAACCGCTATCTGTACTGCATCGCGCGAAAATAACTGCTAAGATCGTGGTGTTCAAATCGCATCCCTCTTCATTGGAAGACACCATGGCCCCGACCCTCGATCGACGCGACTTCTTGAATACTGCTGGCATCGCCGCTGCCGCGGGACTGTTATCAATGTCGAACCAGACAGCTCTCGCAGCCGAAGAAAAACCCCGTCTCCATAAAGCTCTTAAACTGAGCATGGTGGGAGGAAAGGGTTCGCTCGTCGACAAGTTCAAGATGGTGAAAGAGGCTGGATTCGAAGGGATCGACGTTGATAGCGATCAACCGGTCGAAGACGTCAAGCGTGCGATGGGTGAATCAGGACTGATCGTTCACGGCATGGTCGATTATGTTCACTGGGGTCAGCCGCTCAGCAGTCCTGACCCCGCCGTTCGGGCAAAAGGAGTGGAAATTCTGCAGAAATGTCTGCGGGAAACCAAGCTCTATGGCGGCACGACAGTTCTGCTGGTCCCCGCCGTTGTTAATAAAGACATTTCTTACGAAGACGCTTACATTCGGTCACAAGCCGAAATCAAAAAGTGCATTCCGCTGGCGACAGAACTTGGAATCAAAATTCTGTTTGAAAATGTCTGGAATAACTTTCTGCTCAGTCCCGTCGAAATGAAACGCTATATCGACGAATTCCAAAGTCCAATTGTCGGCTCGTATTTTGACGTCGGCAATATTGTGAATTACGGCTGGCCCGAACATTGGATTCGAACCCTTGGATCGAGAATCGGCAAGCTGGACATCAAGGAGTTCAGCCGAAAAATCGCCAACGAAAAGGGCAAAGGAGCCGGATTCGGGGTTGAAATCGGCGAAGGTGATTGCGACTGGCCAGCCGTACTGAAGGCGTTAAAAGAGATCGGCTATTCGGGCTGGGCAACGGCCGAAGTCGGTGGCGGTGAATTGCCAAGACTGACCGAAATCGCACAGCGGATGGATAAGCACGTTATCCATCCATACAACGCTTGATGCCTGTCCCGACGCTTCAAAAGTTTGCGAGAATTATGACCGAAGAGATGTTCGATGTTGTCAATCAGGAAGATCGTGTCCTTTTTCAATCTCCACGTTCCGTCGTGCACGCAAATCATTGGCTGCATCGAGCT
This sequence comes from uncultured Schlesneria sp., assembly GCA_903834925.1. GTDB lineage: Bacteria > Planctomycetota > Planctomycetia > Planctomycetales > Planctomycetaceae > Schlesneria. The sequence continues at coordinate 6,695 of CAILLA010000213.1, read as the reverse complement.
GTCCATATTTTCGTGTTCAATTCCAAAGGTGAATTGCTGATTCATCGACGCTCGGCGAACAAAGACGAAGCACCACTCAAATGCACATCGTCGGCGTCAGGCCACTTAAGTGCCGGTGAAGACTATGCAACCGCTGCGGTCCGCGAACTGGAAGAAGAACTGGGACTGCGTGCCGAGGTGGAATTCCTGGGGATCTTTCCTGCGAACGGAATAGAAACCGCTTTCGAGCATAGTGGGCTTTATCGTGCCGTCACGGATCAGACACCCACTTTTGATCCCGGCGAAATTCTTTCAGGCGAATTTCGTCCACTGACCGATATCGCCGAGATGATCGAACGCGACCCCGACGATTTCACACACTGTTTTCGATCGCTGTTTCGCTGGTACAACGAACGATTCGCCCTGGCTTAATCAAACGACCAGTAGGCGGGATATTTCATCTGGGCTGCGTCACCCGGCATCGACAATTGGACCCCGGAAGAATCCGCTGTCCTTCGGTGCTGCGTACTTCACCTTCAATGCGGGATCGGTCACGACTCGGCTTCCCTCATGCAGTGACAACATGGCCAGATCGGTCATCGTGCTGGTAAGCAACGTTCGTTCGACGGGGTACGGTGGAGTTCCCGAAGCAAAAAACTTCTCAATATTATAAGTCAACGGGTCAAAAAATCGGGCACCCGGCGGGGCCGGCAGATAGAAACAGCTTGATAATGTTTCAGACCATCCCTCGATGTTCGCTGCAAAGCCGAAATCGGACGTTTGCTCGAATAAGTTCAAAATCGCCCCGCGAGTTCCATCTTCGTACTCGATCAACAACGCCTGAGGCGTCAACACATTCTCGCGAATTGGGCCTGTGTTCTTACTGGGACAACGAGCCAGTGCGGCATCCAGCAACCGCCAGGACCAGCGTTCTTCATCCCCCGCTTCCCAGACTGCATTTCCCTCGAGAAACTCGACAGACTTCACGCCGGTCTCGCCCCCCTTGCGACGTTCCAGCATGCATTGCAAGACCTCAAGTGCATGGAACAGGTAAATCTCAACCGCTTTCCCTTCGTAACCGAAACAGACAAGCCCCTCTTTAAACGGGGTTCCCAATGTCGGTTCAATCTCAGGGCGACGCCAGGTCACGGGAAGTGACGAACCCGCCATTAGCCCAAACTTCATGTCACGCGAGGTTTGCACCATCTTTTTGGCGAGCTTGTGATCGTACGACAGATGTTTATCCACAAAAATCGGTGCCGTGGATCCCGTCTTCTTGAAGACTTCAACTATCTGTTCGAAGAACTCATAGCGAGGATAAAGGACTTGATTTCGCTCGTTCTTGGGATAATCGCCATGTTCGATGATGAGCAGTATCCCGTCGATGTCGAGTCCCTGCTTCTCCCCTAGCGCCTGTGAAATCGTCTTGCAGAGTTCGATTCCGTGTTGATCGCAAACGCTGGGACCCAGGTCCGCGACCGGCTGCTGGTGATTCCACATCCGAACAAGTTCGAACGGAGGCTGATGATGAAACCCGTTTCGCGTGTAACCGTGAATGAACCGGCCGGCGATATGGTAAGCGTGCGATTTTAACCGATAAACGGAATTGATCGCCGCAATTCGCGGTTTCCGTTTCACGGTAGTCTCCGCGATCCCCCCAGCAACACCTGGCTGATCCGCTCCGAAAGCAAAGCCAGCTGAAGCAATTCCAGCTGCGGTCGCCCCCAGAAATGATCGTCGGCTGATTTCAGATGGAAACTGATTCATGACACGAACCCCGATGAGTGGGCAGGTCCCCACAAATTCGCAAATCGATACGGCATTTTAAGTATCCCCTCACCGCAGTGACACATCGGCAATATCATCAGAACGGAAATCTCTCCAGAGATCACAACGAAGCGCGGCGAAAGACTCAAGTCTCAATCCCTGACAAATCAATGGAATATGTCGAGATTTCATCCGACAAGTGTCAACGCTGCCAGCAATAATTCCCTGTATTGGCGGGACCTGGACGACTGCTGTAGACTGTTAGAGTGCCGTATTTGACCGTAGCTCTGTTGCATTGACTCGATTTCATGAACGCCCCTTTGACTGATCGCGTAAACCATTCGCAGACATCGTCTTCGCTCGACGTATTTCTGCTGGGAACGGTTGTTCTTGATTCGTCAAAAGAACTGCAAGAACGACTTCGCAGCGATATTGCTTCGAGAACGGATTCCCACGGGGCGATCCTGGTTTGCGAGCATCCCCCTTCGGTCACCATTGGACGCGAAGGAAGTTTTGCAGACGTACTTGTCGAATCGGAAGAGTTGATCGCAAGAAAGATGGATGTCCGCTGGCTAAATCGGGGCGGAGCGACTTTCGTTCACGTCCCCGGTCAACTGGCTGTCTACGTCATCGTACCGCTGGACCGATTAGGGCTTGGTGTACTCGACTTTCGAACGGCACTGGAAACTGCCTTGGTTGCAACGGCCGCCGACTTAAAAGTCCCTGCCGAACCCGCATCCGCTGTTCCCGGTGCGATGTGCCGTTGCGGCCAATTCGCCTTCATCGGAGCCTCGGTACGAGACTGGGTGTCATACGGCGGGTTCTACGTCAACGTTTCGCTCCCTCAAGAAGCACTCGATCTCGTACGATGGACCCGTTCCGACGTCAAAGTTACGTCGCTCGCCTCACAGCGAACTCGCCCCACGGCCATGTCCACCGTTCGAGAAGCCTTGATCAGAAACGTCGCCAGCGCTCTGGGCTACGACGGATACCACGTTTACACAGGACATCCGCTTTTGCACCGCACAACCCGAAAGGTGTACGTGTATGCCTGACACTCAGAATCGAAATGGTCTAATCTTGCGTTTCGGCTAAAATCCACTGGTAGCGAACCCGAGAATGAAACACCGAAACATGCCTTAAAACCCTCAACAACCATCGAGCACTAATTAACGTAGCCCGCGGAAACGTGCCTGAGATAAATCTCATTCATTAACGCGAGCATTAAAAAACATTCATTGACGCGAGCAGTAAAAATGACGGCGGAACTTTTGCCGATAATTTCTAATGATGGTCAGGATTCTGCGCCGACTCGGCAACGGCTTCCCAAGTGGTTGAAACGGCCGCTGCCTCAGGCGGGGATGCAGTTTACCACCAATGTGATTGCGGACCTCAAACTGGAAACGGTTTGTGAAAGTGCCAAGTGCCCGAATCAGACAGAATGCTGGTCACAGAAGACCGCGACATTCATGATTCTGGGAAATGTCTGCACTCGTCCTTGTGGTTTCTGTTCGGTCTTGAAGGGAAAGACGGAAACAGTCGAACTCGACGAACCGGGTCGCGTTGCCGAGGCAGCAGAACGATTGGGCTTAAAGTACGTTGTGATCACGTCCGTAACTCGGGACGATCTTCCGGATGGAGGCGCTGACCATTTCTACGAATGCGTTCGTGCCGTGCGCGAGCGAACTGGCGCCAAGGTGGAAGTTCTGACTCCGGATTTTCGCGGTAATCGCAACGCGATTTCACGAGTTATCCAGTCACGGCCAGATGTTTTCAATCACAATACCGAGACGGTCCCTCGGTTGTACGACCGGGTCCGCCGAAACGCTGATTACCGCCGTACGCTTGATCTGCTACAACAGATCAAGGACGAAGCCCCCGAAATGCCGACGAAGAGCGGCCTGATGCTCGGTTTAGGCGAGACACGCGAGGAGCTACTCGAAGTCTGTTCCGACCTGCGAGCGGTTGGTGTCGACATGCTGACGCTGGGCCAATACCTGCAACCGACTGCCCAACATTTACCAGTAGAGCGTTATGTTCCACCGGAAGAGTTCGACGAGATCGGAGAACAGATGCGACGACTCGGATTCAGCATGGTCGCCAGCGGCCCGTTTGTTCGGTCGAGTTATCATGCAGGCGAAATGGCGGACGTCCTTCACGTTTGAAATGGATTTACGAAATGTCCGCCGAATCCACCGACGAGATGAAACCCTGTCCCTTCTGCCACGAACAAATTCGAACCGTGGCAATCAAATGTCGTCATTGCGAGATGTTTCTCGATGGACGCAGACAAGCTTCTGACAATAGTCCGTCGAGTCTCGATCGGATATTGACCCCGGTCGGACGCCCGATATCCGCGATCCTGGCGGGTTATCTGGCGCTGTTCGGTATCGTGCCCATTTGCGGTTTGCCCTTCGCCATCGGAGCCCTTGTTTGTGGAATCATCGCACTCAAAGCAATCAAGAAAGATCCTGATCTTTCGGGTTCCGGACGTGCCTGGTTTGGCATGATTCTCGGCGGTCTGATGACGCTGATCTCGCTGATCGCTATTGCAAGCTTGTTAGGTGCCGCAATCGTAAACGGTGGAAAAATATGAGTCTTTGATTCCAAAGTTGTTTGAAGAATTGAACCCGCAATTACGCGCTCTTGAACCGGCTCACGGCCAATTCAGTGAGGCGCATTTTACGTAGCGTCGGCTTCCAGCCGCCGATAAGTAGACACCGTGCGAAATCAAAACCTTGAAAAATAGAAGAAGGCACTCCCAGAGTGCCTTCTTACTTTCTCAGTGGCTGGAAGCCGCCGCTACGAGTCAGACAAGTACACGCCTGACTCACGCGGCCAAGTTCGATGGATCTTCACCCTCCCCGTCAACGCGAAAACGATATTCCTATTCTAAACCCGTCTTCCGACGCGCATGAACCGGCTGTGCCGGTTAGGCGACGCGGCTGGCTGTGGCGTGGCCGCTTAGTTGCGCTCGATAGCCGTTCAAATGTTGCTGGTAGAGACGATCGAGGCTTTCGTCCAGCAGTGGCAGCGGGATTCCCAAGGCACGTCGGATTTTTCGTGTTTGCAGCGATGTCTCGCCACAGCCGAAGCCACAGGTACGATCAGCGAGTGATCCAGCAATCGGCGAGGCGGGCGTTGCCAGTCGGAAATGACCGGCCAGTCGCATGGCAAACTTGCGAGGACTGATTCGTTCGGCTCCACCGATATGATGGATTCCGACAAGACCCGATTCCCAACTCTTGTCCAGGATGTCGGCCAGATCGGTAGCGAGCATCGGAGTCCCATGTCGAGCAAAGTCGACTGATCCGATCGTGCCACGTTCCAATTCCGTCAGCAACGTTTCAAGCCAGCCATGGTTGGAACCAGGATTCCATCCGATCGCATGCGTCCGAACAATCAATGTGTCAGCGGATTTGTCTGCGGCATGCTGTTCAATTTGCTTCAGCAAATTGGCTTCAGTACTTGGGCACAGCGAATGGCTGTTTTCCGCGTGAAACATCCAGGGACCAGTGAAGATCGCGTCTGACGAAATCAGCGTCAGTCGACAACCCGCTTCATGAGCGGCATCGATCCACAATTTGGCCAAAGTAACATCGGAAGCCTGAGGACGTCGGCTCTCGTCCCAGCTCGATTCGGCTCCTGCTCCACAGAGCACAATTCGATTTGGTTGTGTGCGTTGCAAGTATTCGAGGACGGCACCCGGTTTACGAGGAGTTTCTGATTCCACGCTACAGGTTGGCAGATCGACTTTGCCATCGAACGAAACGCCAACCACGGAATGCTGGCTCGACAGAGCCTCGGCCAGATTGGCTCCAACAACCGTATTAATTCCAGCTACAAGAATCTTGTCCACGCGGTGCCTCCATGCTCTGGCGTGTAAGGGTCGAAAGCAGGCCGCCGCCTGCGGAAGCGGACTATAGTTTTCGACCCAAATTGGGCCAACCCCAATCTGACGATTCCGGCCTGACCAGACCCGAAATTTCAGAATCAGTGACCCGCATCCCGGCCTTCAATCTGCCTGAGTCTCAGGCAGCAATCCAAGTTCTGAGGCAATCGGTTGCAATGCCGCAATACAGAATGCGATGTGCTCATCCAAATCGACGCCCAGATCTTTGGCACCACTGGTGATATCATCCCGATGGATCGAAGCGGCAAACGACAGTTGCTTCAATTTCTTTTTGACGCTCGAAGGTGTCAGCCCTTCCAGTCGACCGGGTCGAACCAGGGCACAGGCTGTAATGAAGCCGCATAATTCGTCGCAGGCATACAACGTCTTATCGAGCAACGCGACTCGCGGACAGTCGGTCAGATAGTCGGCATGCGACTTGATCGCATAGATCACTTCGTCGGAATAGCCGTGCTCTTTTAAAATCGCGGCTCCTTGCAGCGGATGATCTGGCGGGTCTGGCCAGCGCTGATAGTCAAAGTCATGCAGCAGACCAACCGTCCCCCATTTCGCCTCGTCCTCACCAAACTTGCGAGCATACGCCCGACACGCCGCCTCAACGGCGAGCATATGTTTGATCAGACTTTCGCTATCGGTATAGCGATGCAGCAAAGCAAGATCATCATCACGAGACATTTTCAAAACTCCAATTGAATTCGGGAGCCGTTTGTTCTGGGGTCAGGCATAAGTTTAACCGCACCTCGAAGAGAAGCGAGCACCACAGCCACTGTGCCTGCATCGAATCACCCACGAAGTTCGATCGAAAGTTCGAACCGCTTCGACCATTCAATGCAACTCATAGGCTTTGTGCGGGCAACCACTACATCTCAGTCGGCAATATCTCCGACCAAGTTCACAGTTGCGCCCCCTTGAAAAGACGCCGGTTGAGCACCTCGGCAATAAGTCCTATAAGTCGTATTATTCCTATTTTTCCAACAACAAACAGCCACCGTTGAGCGCCTTCGCCACCGTTGAGCGCCTTCGCCACCGTTGAGCG
>CAILLA010000212.1 GCA_903834925.1 uncultured Schlesneria sp. | reverse complement strand
CACCCTACGTTTTTTCTTTGATCTTTGACAACTTGGTATCAATTCATATGGCTGACCCCGTCGTTTGTTTGAGGCGACGGGCCAGCCGGGACGGTTCGATGTGCGCCTTGAGGTTGTGTCTTCGAAGACATTCATTCTGGCAACAGTTTGGTGGGACTTCGAAGACTTGTCCCACCCTACAGAATCTACAGGATCGCGTTGCGTTTCGGGGCGAACGTCTTTCTCGACAATTCGCTTTATAAATCTGATAGGTCCGATAAGAACTATCCGCGAAAACCATCGGGCATCTCGCCGATGCTCTTCAGCCTCCGGCGGCTCGTTTCTGAGCCGATTCAAGGCGTTTCTTTGCTTCGTCGAATGCAGTGGTTGCGGGAAACTCTTTGATTAACAACTTGTATGTTTCGGCGGCGAGTTTCCAATGCCCTTGTGCTTCATCGCATTTCCCGGCACTCAACAGTGCGGCCGCCTGCCATTCCGGAAATTTGTAATTACTGTAGACCTTCTGATACGCAATTGACGCGGAATCCCATTTTTCCTGAAAGAAATAGGTGTCCCCAATCATGAACTGCGCTTTGGCAGCGGTTTCAGTCCGATGAGCGGCGGGATCGGAAAGGACACGCTCGAATGCGGCTCGAGCCTCGTCGAATTTGGGTGGCGCCTGTTGCTTGTAACTGCGACCAAGAACCTCTTCAGCAAGATAAATAAATCGAGATTCAGGTCGGCGCTGCTTCAGGTCCTCGACAACTGCAACAACATCGGCATATTTCTTTTCGCGAAAATTGACTTCGGCCAGCAAGACCCAGATTCGATCAAACCACTCAGCCCCACTGACCTTTTCGTCAGCGGATTCAGACTGCAGGAACTGCAACTTGGCCCGTGCCTCGACCAATTCTTGTTCCGTTGGCTTCAGACTCGCCAGTAACGATTCCGCCTGACTGTAGGCGACGTAAAAACGGTGAACGCTCATCGGAAATTTGGCGACAAGCCGGTTACCAATCGTACGGACATCCGCCCAACGCTGGCGTTCCACAGCCAGAACGACCAATTGAAACAGAGACTGTTCTTTGATCTCATCAGTACTCTTTTCGCTTTCCGCGAGGACTTCGAATGCCAGTCGGGCTTCTTCGAATTTGTTTGCGAACATATCACTTTCCGCCAGGCTTAGCTTGGCGCTGTTGACTAAGGGGCTGTTGGGAGTCTCATTCACAAGTCTTCGCCAGATGGCGTCTGATCGCTCAAATCGTTCGTGGCGGTAATTGAAGATGGCCCATTCATCCAATCGCTTATCAAGATCTGCCGGTTGCGGGAATCGCTTGAGCAATTCTTCATAGGCGGCATCCGCCTCAGTAACCTTGTCGGCCTTATTCAGGATTCGCGCGACTTGCAATCCGGCCTTAAACGCGAATTCGAGTGGTTGCTGCAACTCCGCGCCGCTGGCGGCGGGTTTGTCTCCAGGAAATGTATCAAACAATTTTTGAAACAATGCGATCGCTTGATCCGGTTGATCAGCTCGCTTCAGTGATTCAGCCCTGTAATACGTGCATTCCATGACGAGCTTGTGTTTGGGAAAATCTTTGATCACTCGCCCAAAAGTTTCTGCTGACGCCGGATACTCGGATCGTTCAAACTGTGAAAGCGCGATCCCTCGTAGTGCGTAAGCCTTCTTTTCCGGATCTTTTTCCAGACGAAGACTGGTCTCATACAGCCGATTAGCCGTGTCCCAATCGCTTTGCGACTCGGCGAGTTCAGCCAGTTGCTGGACCGTTACGACGGTCAACTGGTGATCGGCGAACTCTTGTTCGAGGCGGGACAGAGCGGTTTGAGACAACTCGTGGTCATTTTGGCGTTCGGCTGACAACGCTTGTATCGACAAGGCACGGGGAGCCTGACGTCCCCTGGGAAGCAGTTCCAGATACTTCGCCGCCGATTGACCTGCCAGATCATACTTTTGCTGTTGATAAAGGCTGTCGGCTTGCAGGACAATCGCATCCGAGAATTCACTCTTCTCTCCATCGGCAATTGCCTTTTCGACCAGCGGAGCGATCAATTCCAATGCCTGATCCTGGTTCCCCTGAACCTGCCGGGCCAGGGCCAGGTAGTATCTCGCCTGCCCCTTTGTTTTCGGAATCGTGCTCTGTTTCATGACTTGTTCGAATCGCCTGGCTGCCGAGTCATATAGAGCGTTCACCTCGGCGGGTGCCTTCTTTTCACGCACCTTTTGTCCGGCTCGCGCGAGATCCAACCGACCCGACAGCAATTCAATGTGAAGACGCAGTCCGCTTTGAGGAAACTCCTTAGGGAATCTCGTCAGGTATTGTTCAGCCGCAGCAAGATCACCCGACTCAATCGACATCTCGATCAACGCATGCAAACTGTCATCGGCCAGATCTCCGGTGGGATTTCTCGTGATCAACTGATCAAAGAGCTTACGCGCTTCGACAACATGCTGAAGGTAACGTTCACATAATGCCTGTTCGAATAAGATTGGTTCGGACAGCGAATGCTTTACCGCTGACTTGGCGGCCACATTCAATGATTCCAATGCTTTCGAATATTCACCGAGTGACTTCAGGCTGCGGCCGAGCCAATATCCCGCGGTGGGCTGTTGAGACTTTTCTTTTGACGCGAGTTCAAATTGCTGCGCGGCATCACGAAATCGGCCAGATTTATAAAGCGCATACCCTGCGTTTAACTGAGCGGCCGGAACCAGCGAACTTTGAGGGAAGTCTTTGGCAATTGCTGTGTAGGCCGTGATGGCATCGTCAAATTGTTCGCGTTCAAAATAGCTCGCTCCAAGGTGGAACTGGGCATCGGCGGCTCGGATTCCCTCCTTGTTTGCTGCGATCTCTTGAAACTCACGAATCGCTTCGTCGTACCGTTTCAACGATTCCAGTGATCTCGCCCGGCCGAATCTGGCATCTTCAATCAATGCACCAGTCGGAAATTTTTCGATTGATTGGTCAAACATCTTCAGAGCGGCAGCAGCGTCATTCAACCTCAGTTGAGCATCCCCGAGATACGGCAACGCGTGCTCTCGTAATGGGTCATTGGGATAGTCCCGTACGAATCCTTCTAACTCAGTACGAGCCGCTTGCAGGTCACCCATCAGATAACTGCATTCGCCAATTCGGTAATTGGCCTGGCTGATGTTGGGGTTCTGCCGGTTTTCCGCAGCAAACTTCCTCAGAACTTCGCGAGCCTCTCTAAAGTCCTTGTTTTCAATCAGCGTCAATCCGAGATACAGTCGGGCCAAAGGAGCTTTTTCGTGTTTTTCATGCTCCTTTAAAAACGCACGAAACTGTTCGGCGGCCTGATTCCAACGACTTTGTTTAAACATCGCCACGGCAACGTTGTAATCGTCTAACGCATCGGCCGCTTGAAGGGGGGAAACGGATATCAGCGTGATCAACAACAGTAGAACAAAGACGAGAAGGACTGACACAAAGCCATTAATGGACGCACTAAAATCCAATAGACGCAACGGCGAGCGGCGCAATTTCAAATTCTGGAACACAGACCCGAACTCGCTTCGAACGTCATCGACCATCATCAAAGACCTTCACTTCGGTCGCACGCGAACAACATGTCAATCCCGCAGTTCGCGGCCAGATCAAGAGGCTGAAATGATGATACCTTTGACCAACAAGTGGGGCAAACACTCTCAACACAATTAATTCCGTGAAAATGCGGACAATTCGCTCGTTTGCTTCGGCACACTGCGGCAATGTCTGCCGAAGCTGCGCCGTCCGCAAAGTTTGCCCAAGCCGAAGAGTCTTCGCAGCCGATACATATACTCAGAGAACGGTGAGATCGGAGTGCGCGCTCGCGTTGAGGCTGTCTGTTTTGTTGTTTGGGCGTCCTGTCCGCACACGAGTTTGGATGGCACGGGCTAAAGCCCATGCTACGGTTCGTTGGTCGCGATTCCAAAAACAAGAGCAGACGAGTTCGCGGCGAAATCAGCGCACGCAGGATATGATTTTTTGTGCAAGGACCAGCGGATGCGACCATTCAAACGAACCACGTTTTGTGCCGTTTTAACGATCGCGCCGTTCATTGGAATGGGATGTATTGGCCTTCCCTTTCTCAGCCATAGTGGTCCACCGAAACTCACGCGTAAAGAAGCGAAAATCTACGCAGTGCAACGGGAGAAGCCCCTTTCTGCACAGGGCGATACGAACAAGCAGGATTCGCCGACTGACGGATTGGCAATAACGGAAACCCAAACCGCATCCCCAAAGACTGCATTTCATGATGAAAAAACAAAGACTTTGACGAAGGTTGACGAAAAACCCAGTCCGCCGAAAGCGATTCCTAAGGCTCATAAGACCGCAGACGAACCTGCGATCGCGGCAACGTCGTCCAGGCCGAAGCGAAAAACCAAAAACACTTCGATTCAGACAACTTCAAACGAAGTTTCCTCACCGAAAAACGTTGTTCCCACTCAAGATTCGACGGATACCGCAACAGAAGGATCAGACGATTCGGAGACCAAAACCGAATCGATTCGAGTCGAAATGGCTCGACACGAAGAAACCGATACGAGGGAACACGTCGAACCAACCGCGAACGAATCCGAAGAAATCGAGTTTGAAATGCCCAAACCCGTTTCTTCACCCGTTACATACCAAAACGTGTCAAACGAAGCATGGGACGCCCCGGACGCTGAAGAAATTGAAGAATCACTTGAATCTTCGTTATCAGCAAAAGCTGATGAGTGGTCTTCGCCGGATGGTTTTGAAGTTCAAGTTGAAAAAATCGAAGAACGGGACTTTCAACAGTTTTGCCTCGTAACATTCCGAGAAGAACGAACGTTCACAGACGGTCTGCGGGAATTCACTGCGGAATACCATGCTCAGCGTTATCGATTTTCTTCTGCAGAAGCAGTTGAAAAGTTTCAGGCGAATCCCGATCAATTCGTTCCGTGGGCCGGCGGACTCGATATTGTTGCATTTCAGACCAATCAGGAAGTCACCCAAGGGTCACTGGATTTTGCTGTCTGGCACAAACAACGCCTCTATCTTTTCAGCAACCACCAGAACGTCTTGACGTTCCAGCGACAACCAGAAAAGTTTGCGGCGAAAGAATAATCTTTCAGATTTCTGTGGTGGTAGATCAAGAAAATCCCCATGAAATTCAGTATTTTGAGTTCAGACGACCTTATCTGAACTGTCGAGTAGCAAAAAACTTACGAATTCCTGAAAGAACTGACTTCCCTTCTGCTGGTCGACCGATATACTCCCTCTGTCGACACCGACACCCTGACGCGGGGTGGAGCAGCCCGGTAGCTCGCGAGGCTCATAACCTCGAGGTCGTAGGTTCAAATCCTGCCCCCGCCACTTGGCTATTTTGCGAAATTTATCGATTTAGCCCACAACCCTAGTAAATTGCTGGGGTTTTTTCGTAGGCACTGGCTGTTTTTTTCGTCGGCACTCATTAGTGTCCGAGATTTTCAAAAAGATAAAGTCCTGACTTACCAGGGCAGACGAGATCAAGATCTCCGTCGCCGTCGATATCCACGACGCTCATTTGTAGTCCGGTCCCGGCTGTTCCTCGCGGGAAGTCTTTTAGCGCCCATCGATCCTTCGCATCTTTCGGTGCGTTCACTGCGGGGTCGCCGTGAAAGATCGTGTGTTTGATCCACTTTTCGAGCTTACGATCAAACTGATAGTAGAAGACCACTGACGAATCCGTGGCACCTGGCTCAATCTCATGAGCATAAACGCGCTTTCCCGTGATCAGTTCTGGTTCACCGACACCGTCCAGATTCGCAAAGACCAATGTGTGTACCTGAGAAAAAGTGTCGTCGATGCTGTGTTTCGTCCAGACTCGTTTCCCGTCGGCACTTGTCGACTGCTTCAGCCACTGGAGCCCGAAGCCGTGACCCATCCCCCAGACAATGTCGGTCAACCGATCGCCATCAATATCGCGACCATGAATAAAGATGCCGGCGGCACCTAATTCAAACTCCTGATGGAACACCCACTTGGCAGACGCATCACCTTTGGGCTGCTCGTACCAGCCTTTGGGAGTAACGATATCCAGTTTGCCATCGGCATTGACGTCGCCGACTCCGATTCCGTGTCCAGCACCTTCACTCCCAAGATCATGTTTCTTCCAGACGACATCGGGTTTTTGCTGCGTCAATTCATACCAGACCACCACGTTCCCGGGATTTGGCAGGAAGTCGAGTTTCCCATCGCCGTTGATGTCGACCAGTTCGCCCGATTCCATATTTCCCGGAGTATCAATTTCATGTTCGATCCACGGCTTTGTCGCATCCCCGCCCGGATTCTCGACCCAGCCGACACGCTTCCCGAAGTAGTTGCACGTCACGATATCGGCTCGCCCGTCTCCGTTTACGTCGAGGGGCGAATCGGAAAAATCTTCGTAATAGTGCGGATTCGGACCACTCGCGGGTACGTCGCGCACTTTATGCCGCGTCCAGTTGGGAGCTTCGTACCACGAATCACCGCAGAAAACATCGATTTTGCCGTCACCGTTGAAATCCGCTGCTCCGCAGGCTTCGTAGGGGGACTGATCATTGATCGTATGCATCTTCCAGCGAATATCGGCTGGTTTTTCGTCAGCCCAAATGCTTGAGCAAAGTCCTAAAACGCTTAGGGCCACCAAGCGAGAAAAAGGCAAAACGTTCGAAGCAGAAATGAATCGAACCGACATTTATGGACTCCTGATAATCTGTCACTGTTTTAAGATGATTGGAAAGCGAAGTCTCGATCCTGGCAGGCCGGCACATCGACACGCCTCGTCACTCCGACGGGATACCGACATCCGATACTGCTTCTTCGGGACCAAACGTAACATCTTCGTAGATTCCTGCAACCGGGAGAACACCGGATACGCTGATCCGCTCGATCGAATTCTCCAGTCGCTTGGTGATCGTCAGGTTCCTAGAACCGTCATTCTGACGAGTGAAGCGATCAAACTGTGGTTCGTCCTGAGAAACGAGCACGTATTCCTGAAGCAACTCCAGCCTGCGATAGAGGTCAAACTTCTTTCCTCGGTCATAACTTTCCGTCGATTTGGAACGGACTGCAATTTGGTCGTCTTGAACTTACAATCTACATTCATCAAAAAATAGTTCATACCGCTTCAAAGGAATGATTGCACGACGATGGGTTTTGTATTTATTTGTGGTCGCGATGACACTTGCGGGGATCACGTTGGCACGATTATTCAGTCGATTCAGCGACCTCTTGTTAACCCCGTTTACGAGCAATGTCCTGTTGCGATCGGTGCTGGGATCTGTCATTACGCTGGCAATCGCGTGTGGAGGCTTCCTGGCGGGATTGCACCTGCTGGGAATGACCGAGGCGGTCCTTTCGTTCATGGGGCTGGCGGGAGTTGTCACTCTGGCTGTGGGATTTGCATTCCGTGACATTGCCGAAAACTTTATCGCATCAGTCATGCTCGGCGTCCGTCGACCGTTCGGTGTAGGCGATTATCTTGAAATTGCCGGAAAATCAGGAGTCGTAAAATCGGTGAATACCAGGGCAACAATCCTTGTCGGAATGGATGGAAGCCATATCCGTATTCCAAACGCGATCATCTTTAAGGAAATTCTGGTCAACCGAACGGCGTCGACGGCGATGCGGGCAAGTTTCGACGTACTCATCCCCTGGGATGCTTCGATTGCCACCGCGACAGAAGCGATCACAACGGCGCTGCGAACTCACGAAGGATTTGAACCGTCGCCATCACCAAGAATACTCGTGGAGGCGATCGAACAGGGATCGATCCGGCTGCGCTCCTATTTCTGGCTTCCATCACAAGGGATGGACCGTTTAAAACTCTTGAGTGACGCACAACTTGCTACCAAGGTGGCCTTACAGAAAGCGGCGATCAAGCCCGCATCGCCCCCTGCGGTATTCCAGATCTCGAGCCCTTCAGTAATCGAATCGCAACGGAAACTCAGCCAAGCGGGCGTTCACATCAACACTGAATCGACAGCCGCTGCACAAGTTGAAGCCAACTTTCAACATGACACCTACGCCAGCAGAATCGCTGCGACGCAACCGCGTGGCGATCAACAAAACGAAGTGCAGCACGCGTTGAGCATCTCAGGTCAAGGTATCGATGAGGAGGGAAAAAATCTGATCGGCGAAAACAAGGGGCACTAACCATACAAAATGGCAATCACGAGATGTGTCACAGCATCCGAGTTTTCTCCGATGCTACGTCACGACTTTCAAACTCGCGATTAAAACCCACTGAATGACCGAAGACGGTCATTCAGTGGCACAAGATTCCATTCGAACCCCGGTTTTCCAGACGCAAGCTCCGTCAAAGCGTTGCCACGCGAGGCATCTCTAATTCTGAAACGTTAGAAATCGGTAGGACCAGCAGACGATGGGGCTTTCGGGGCCGGCGCGTGTGATCCACCACCCTGAAGAATGCTCATCAGGTCGCTGAGATCGACATCGCCGTCATGATCGCGATCGAGGATCGCATCGAATGCACCGCCCGACTTGGACTGTCGCTTATTCAGTTCTTCACGGGCTTTGCCGAGAATATCGGGCAGCGCTTGTGGGCTCGCACCAGAAGATTGATTGGCATGGCCTAACAAGCCACCAAGAATCGACGGCAGTACGGCCCCCATGAGCTTCTTCGTCGCTTCGGCATCGAGTGTAATCACCTTGCCGATGCGACCTTGTACCTTGTCGGCATTCTCACCAAAGATTTGCGAAAGGATCTCGTCAGTCACTTTTGGATCCATATCCCGGACTTCCACACCTTTGCCGGCGGCGGGCGAGTTCGTCGATTGACTTCCCTGCCCTGCATGTTTGTTGATCAGATCCCAAAGGCTGGAAGCCCCTTCCTGGGTCTGCGACTTTTGGGCCATCCCTCGGACGATCGCGCTCAAGACGGCTCCAGCAGCGGCATTCGGGTCAGCAGCCTTGCTTTGTCCTTGTGGCAGTGCCTTGGCAGTGGTTTCAGGCGATAAACTGTTGATGAGTACGTCGAGAATTCCAGACATTGTTCGAGGTTCCTTGAGGCGTGTGAGATCTTGGCATTGGTTGACATCCAGCCATCCTGACTGCCCCAAGCAGAAACAGCGTTCCAATCCGGCGAGCACGTCGCACTGGAAACACTTTGCCTGATACGCCGCAGATTCCTCCTTGATGGTCTCCATGACCTGAGAATCAGGCCAGGAACGGGACTTCAGCGGGTACACCAAGATAATAGCGATGTCGACCATTTTGTCGACCATCACAATCTTTCGCTAAACGGATCACTGCACGTTGATGCATTGAACGGATGTCATGATGGGAATTCGACGCAACGCGGTCTGAACCAAGAACCAAGGAGGCTCTGCTTTTTTCGGTTCCTCGTCGGAGAGGATCACCGACTGGCAGAACCCGATCAGGATCGTGAGTAGGGATCGCAAGATTGTGAACGAAACGTGTGCGGACTGATTTCGAAAATGTCGGGATTTACACAGGGGTTGGTTGTTAAGCTTACCACCCTGGCTCGCCCAAGAGTGAGCAAATGTGGAAACCAGACAACGGCCCCTCACTCGCTTGTTCATTCTTGCTTTCCACGCTGGTTCGTCCAGGAGGGAGCGAATTGGGCGGTGGAACAACGAATGCTGGTTTCCAAATTTGCTTCCACTTGGGCGAGCCATAGTGGAAAGCAAGACGGGCGTTACGGCAGCGGTGCTTGTGATTCGCGTGGTACACGCTTCGATGGTTGGGACTTGGTGAGCAGCAGGTATGCGGAAAGCAGGGTCAGCGGGATGACGAAGGACCAGTAAGGGACGATGCAATACTTCGCTGGTGAGAAGATGCCGAGATGGCAATAATCATCAGACTCGCCGACCAAAAAACCGCATCGCCAAATATGCCAACTGCCGTCGCTGAAATCGAGATCGTCTTCCGGAAGGCCCTCGGAATGAAAATGCGGAGCGTTACGACAAGTCCATCCGGGGACAAATTGGCGTATGTGTTCCTCGCTATTATGTGCTACCACAAATAAGTAACCTGCGTCGTTAGTTTTCAAAAGAACCAATGTTGATTTCGTTGGTCGCATGAATAATCGGTCTTCAATGTAGCGGCTCCTCACCCACCCCATCGCAAAGACGTACGCCATCACCAGCGTCAGCGCCCCTATTTTTCGACGCCATCCCTTGAAGGAGTCTCCCATAATTCACGCGCCCTCGTCGGAAATCGGTTCGGTAAATTTCTTTTGAGTCGCCTCCTGGGGCTTGGAGAGGAGGAGGTAAGCGGCGATGAGGGTCACGGGAAGTACGATTGACCAATAGGGGGCAATCCAACGGGTCTGCTGCTCACCCGGACTCTCGTTGGATATTGATGAAAACTCGTTCCAATTCCACAAAACCTTCCACGTCGAATAATCCTCAAATGGTGTGGTCCCTAGTGATGCTTGACTCTGCCAATCGAAAAAGTCAGGCGCCCGTTGGGCGTCCGCTTCATGATGAAATGACACCCACACCAGAAAACCAGATTGCGATATCAATCCAGAGTATGATCTCTTCCCGGTGGGGAACCACACAGCCTCGTCAAAAGGAAAGCTCCTCACCCAGCCGAGCATCGCTACGCACGCCATCACCAGCATTAGCGCCCCGACTTTTCGACGCCACCCTTTGAAGAACTCACGCATGATTCAGGTTCCTTCGGCTGGGATGGGTTCGTCGCTTTCGATCTTATCGTCTGTGGCGTGTCGAGTAGCAGAATGTTGGCCAGTGGTGTGAACCACATTGAACGTTGTTCGGTTTTTGACATACTGCGGATCGACGAGGATTTCATCTTCCCCACGGCGGTCTACGAATGCCATGATCTGGGATTTCTTCACGGTTCCGATTGTCACGACCGGCATCCAAAACTGCCGTTCCGTGTCAGTGAACGATTCAACGTTCGGAATCCCACCCTGAGCCACTCTGCGACATGCCCAGTCCAGTGCGACGACGGGGTTGAGGGTCCAGGAACTATGCTGCTCCAGAACGGGAACATGGCCTCGAAACACCTGAATCTCGTCGGGAAGTTCAGCCAGTTGCTGCCGTTCGCGGGCAACCATGAAGGATGCAATTGGAAATGACGGAAGGTGCCCGTTAAAAAGCCTTGCCAATACGTCGCAAGTATTCGACAGAAGTTCAGGGTCAGACCAGATTTGTCCCGCAAGTTGATAATCGGTCGGCAAGTCTTCATCGGCGATTTTTTGCAAATACCAATTCAAACGATCAAGGCTTGCCAGATCGGGTCGAAGCCTTTCCCATTCATTTGGAGAATTCTCATTTGCAGACTTGGAGTGCAGTCGAAGTTCATAGAGACGGTTAAGTCGGGCTGACAATCCCGGATCAGCGTTCTCGAAGTGCAGTAATGGATGTTGAAGGTGATTTCCAACAAGATGCTTTTGCAGTTCGGGAAGCAGCCGTGTCCGATTCAAGTTAGCAAATGGGCCGAACGAATACATTGATTCTGTTCCCTATGCAGCAGTTGAGTGACCATCTTGGTGGGTCCTGGTAAGCAGTAAATAGGCAGAGAGAATTGTTAGCGGCAAGACGACAGACCAGTGCGGAATCTCAATCGCTCTGACAGGCTCGTTGACCCAATCATAAACGCCGAATCCGTACCACTTCCAATGCCATCTCAATCCATCATCCTCAGTTGCGTCTACGGGGTCGCCCGTAACGTCAATGCGTATTCTGGTCCAACCCGGAAGGGGAGGCATTTCGTAGGATTCCACTTCGTCTCTTCTGCCCCAACTCATCTTGCCCTCACAAGAATCCAAGAAGTCACATTTGCGGTTTCCCAGAGGGATATAGACGTGGTCAAATACGCTTTGGCTTCTCAGCCAAAGTCCCATAAATGCGCACGCCATCACCAACGTCATAACGCCAATCTTTCGCCGCCAACCTTTGATGAATCGAATCATAAATGTGAAAAACTCGCCCATGATTCACGCTCGTTCGAGGTTTCGGTTGTGATGGTTCGTTTTAGTCACTCGCATCGTGAGATGCAAAAGCGCCCCCATTTTGTCGACGCCGGACTGATGGAAAAACAAGGGGACATTCTGCTTTTCTGGTTTGCAATGAAATGCACGAAGCAAAAACCAGGAAAAAACTGACCGACCAATTCGGTCAACGCGAGGCGAGTACGCCCGCGTTGCATTTAACGTTCGATCGAAGAATTGATCTCTCACTGAGCCACGGAGAGTCATGAGAACGAGATTGACCACTCCTCTGTAATTACTAACGTTTGACTTCTTTGCTGGGCGCGAGGAATCGATTGAAGAAGAGAATCCGGGGACTTACGTCGCACGGCTCGCCTCGATCAGCGCGCGAACGATCATTCACTGACACACAATCTCATGCGAATTCCTAGGGCAAAGGCCCGTTAACCACTGCCGCAGGGGCAGTGGGGTGGGGGCTTTGTGAAATCCTTTGCGGCGTTGCCTCACCAGGCTTTTTTTTGTTGTTTCGAAAAATTTTGCAGATCTAAGACAGAATATCTTGATAAATGTAGACAGGTTGTCTATCTTTGGTGCCGGGTCGCTTTTTCTCCTTTCTTGATCGGCCGGTTTCTGGAGGCGAATGAACCATGATGAGCAAATTCCTTTGGAGCTTTGTCGTCCTTGTTCTACTCTCAAGCAGCACCGTTCCGCTGGTTCTGGGTGCTGATTCGCCGGACGAATCAAAGTACATCCAAGTAATCAAGTCGTCGACGGAATTGGCGCGCTGGATTGATGCGAAGTTCGCCGAAGCCTGGAATCAATCAGCGATTTCGCCTCCTGACGTTGTCGACGACGCCACGTTCTTGAAGCGGGCTTATCTTGATCTCTCAGGCTCGGTCCCAGCCGTTTCCGAGGCTCGCGAATTTCTGGCCTATCAGGGGGCGTATAAACGAGACACGTTGATTGACCAACTGTTAAATGACACGCGTCGGCCGCAAAAACACGCGGAACGAACGGCAGCACATTGGGCCTCGCTCTGGCGACGGATGATGGTGCCGGGCAACTCGCCCGAAGCACAGGCCGCCGTTGGACTCGAGCCTTGGCTCAAAGAACAATTCTCGACCAATGTTCCCTATGACCAGATGGTTCGGAGCCTGATTACGGCGAAGAATGAACCTCAGACCGCAATGACGGTTGCAAATGCAAGGCTGGGAATTCGCTCGGGTGGACCGGCAATGTACTTTCAAGTTGTTGGAGGCAAGCCTGAGTCCGCCGCCAGCTCGGTGACTCGAATGTTTCTGGGGGTTCGCATCGGCTGTGCCGAGTGTCACGATCATCCCTTTGCAGAATGGAAGCAAAAAGACTTCTGGGGCATGGCAGCTTTCTTCTCGGGAATCAAGAACGGTGTTGTGGGTGATCTGCCCGATGCAAAGATTCGGCCCGAGACGGGGACCGTTGATTACGAGGCGATGTTTCTCGGTGGTGAAAAGCCTAGATTTGAAAATGGAAAAACTTCGCGAGAAATTCTCGCCGAATGGATGACCTCTCGAAACAACACACAATTTGCCGCCACGGCGGTGAATCGAGTCTGGCTGCATTTGATCGGACGCGGTCTGACCGACTCGGTGGATGATCTCGATAAACCATCGACCGCAGAGGGACAGATTCTGGACGAGCTTTCGAAGAAGTTCATTGAAGCGAAGTTCGATCTGCGATGGTTGATCGGTGGCATCTGTAAAAGTCAGCTTTATCAGCGTCAATGCGCCGCAACGGACGAATCACTGGCAGGGGTGCTTCCAGGGTTACGGATTGTGAAGACATTGACCCCCGAGCAGGTTTTCAACTCGCTCGAACAAGCGTTGTCCTTACCCGTAGGAAGTGCGGATGGCAGTGCTCGCTTCAACGGATTGAGGGATCAGTTGATCGCGCGGATGAACGAAGCGGCCTCCAACAACCCGGAAGAGTTTCGAGCGGGAATTCCTCAGACGCTGCTACTGATGAATGGACGGATCACAACGGAAGCAACGGATCTGGATCAGAGCCGCACGCTACGAGGTGTTGTCGAGGCACCGTTTCTCAACTCGGAAGACAAGCTTAACACGCTGTATCTCGCTGTTTTCAGCCGAGTCCCTCGGACGGAAGAGAAGCAATTCCTGATGGACTACATTGCCAAACAACCTGATGATGAACATCAGAAACTAGCCTATGCCGAAATCTTCTGGGGCCTGCTCAACAGTCCCGAGTTTGTATTAGAAAAGTGAGTCAGCAGGCCGGAATCGTCCTGCTGGTAAGTCTACGTTTTCCCTTTCCCCGACCAACATTCGTTAGTCAAAAATCGGTTTCTGATCCCAGTTTGAAACGTTATTTGTGAGGTTCAAGCCATGTCCACATTGACGCGACGCGACTTTGTCAATTTCTCATTGGCCAGTGCATTTGGTGTGTCGTATTCCGGCTGGCTTCCTCGCATGGCGCGGGCGGCGGCCGTTGCCGAGGGGGCGGAAAAACACAAGGCGTTCATTCTGTTGTGGATGGCGGGCGGTCCCAGTCAAACGGACACCGTGGATTTGAAGACCGACCACCCGAATGGCGGTCCATCGAAAAGCATTGAAACCTCGGTGCCGGGAATTCGAATCAGTGAAAACCTTCCGGGTGTCGCCAAGCAGATGAAGGACATGGCCATTATTCGCAGTTTGACGACTGCGGAAGGTGATCATGATCGGGCGACTCGATTGATGCTGACGGGGCATCGACCCGGCCAGGAGGCGCTCAACTATCCGAGCATCGGCTCGCTTTTCGCCAAGAAGCTCGGTGACGAGTCGAGTGATCTTCCCGCGTATGTCAGCATCGCTCCCATGCGGTTTGGAGACGTGGGTGGTCCAGGATTTCTCGGCCCGAACTATGCTCCTCTTGTCGTATCGGGTGACAGCAACGATCCCGAAAGCCGCGCCAACCTGTCGATCGAGAACCTCAAGGCACCTGTGGGTGTGACGAAGGAGTCGATGGAACGACGCTTCGAGATTTCCAAGTTCTTGCAGGATGATTTCAGCAAGTCAGCAAAAGGAGCCTCGACGAAATCGCATACGGCGAACTTCGAACGAGCTCGCCGAATGATCGAGACAAACGCGAAAGGGGCTTTCAAGCTCGACGAGGAAACGGCAGCAATTCGTGACAAATACGGACGCAACCGATTCGGGCAGGGATGCCTGCTGGCACGTCGACTGGTTGAACGTGGCGTGGCGTTTGTCGAAGTGACGCTCGAAGGCTGGGACACTCATGCGGACAATTTCAACGCAGTGAAACGCAATTGTGAGACGCTCGATCCGGCCTGGTCGACGTTGATGTCTGACCTTCGTGATCGCGGCTTGCTTGAATCGACGTTGATCGTCTGGATGGGTGAATTTGGTCGTACTCCAAAGATCAATGCCACCACGGGTCGCGATCATTTTCCACTCGCCTGGTCGACGGTTCTGGGTGGTGGCGGAGTCAAAGGGGGACAGGTTATTGGAAGTACAGGAAAGGCGGGAACTGAAGTGACCGAACGACCCGTCAAAATTGCGGACCTGTATGCGACGATGTGTGCGGGGATCGGAGTCAGTCCTGATCACGAAAATATCTCGCCCGAAGGTCGTCCCGTTCCATTAGTCGATCGAGGCGGAAAGGTGATCGAAGAAATCGCAGCGATTCCTGAGTCAGAAAAGAAAGTCAAAAAGAATTCGCAAGGCTGATCGCCATGACAAAGCGGGGGCGAGCACTGTGCAACAAGAGGGCCATGCCCATTCTTGTGCATGCCTCGTGGTGGTCAGTTTACGGCAGCGGAAACGCGGGGGGTAATCGCGATGAACAACTTAATTGACAGTCTGAAGCGGTTCGCGCGATGCGATACGCCCAGGTTTCCGCTTGTAACGCGAAGGTCGAACATTGCCCGATTCCCGATGGGCATCGTCGGCTGCATGCTTGTCATTGTTACGACACTTGCGGCATCAGGTCTCAGCGCAGCCGATACGCCAGCCTCACCGCCCGGCGAAACACGTGATGTCATCCTGATGCTCGACAATGGGCCATTACATGTGCGGCTTCATGTGTCGGTCGGGCAGATGTCTCCGGCAGAGGCTCGAAGATCCACGATGGAACGATTACTAAAGTCCCTCGACACGAATGGGGACGGCAAATTGACTCGAGAAGAAGCCGATCGATCGTCGTTGTTTCGTGAGAAGCAGCGACCGGGCGCGAAGGAATTCGTGAAGTCGCTCGGCACAAACCTCACCGTCTCGCCGAATGATATCATCAAACGAATCGAGCAACTTGGGGGCGAATCGGTCGTGTATCGGCAAAACACCGACACCTCGTCCACGGACGATCAAGTCTTCAAGAACCTGGATGTCAACGGCGATGGAGTGATCAGTGAATCCGAAATGGCCGACTCGGTTGACGGGCTACTGGCAAAGGACGCTGATGATGACGAGTGCGTGACTCTCGAAGAATTCGCTCCAGCCCCGGTTCAACCAACAACGCCCATTCTGGTGATACCGACGGCGCCCAAGGGGCCAAGTACTTCGGTCGCGGAAATCATTCGCGACACGAATCAGACATTGCTTCCCGCATTGCTGTTAAAGAAATATGACACGAATCGGAACAACAAGTTGTCGCCCGACGAGCTAAGCTGGTCCAAGGAAAAGCTGGCGGCCTGCGACACTGATGGTGACGGCCAGCTGAATTTGAAAGAACTTGGCGGCTTAAAGAAGGCACCGATCGATATTGAACTGGCGGTTGACGTCGTTCGAACACCGGGTGTCCCGATGCTTCGCGTAATCACTTCGGCCAGTGATCGCAATGAGGCCGATTCGACAAGCGATCTGGCGAAAGTGACGCTTCCCAACGCTGTCGTGACGTTTTCGACGCGTGAAGTCGATCCCTTTGAAGCCTCAATGGCCATCGCCCTGCGAATCTTCAACGAACTCGACATCGACAATAATGGATATCTTGAAAAAGACGAAACAATGGTTCGCGAGCGATTTGGGCGAGGACTGTTCGATCAGATTGATACGGATGGCGACGGAAAGATCTTCGGCGAAGAAATGAAGGAATTCATTCGTTCGCGCGGGGAGCCTGTCGCTGCGACATGCCAGGTCACAGCGTATGACGATGGCGCAGGCTTCTTTAGTGCGTTGGATACCAACGGCGACCGCCGTCTTTCCGTTCGCGAAATGCGTTATGCCGATAAGACACTTTCCAAGATGGAACGCGATGGAAAGCCGGGGCTATCCAGCAGCGAACCGGCCCGCCGTTATCGTATCGAGTTTGTGCGAGGGGTCTTCAATCCGTTCGGGAACCCGGAACGAATGGTCAACGTCAGGATACCCCAGTCGCCGGTTGCCTCGGTCAAGCCAACTCCCGTCGGACCGATCTGGTTCCAGCGTTGGGATCGGAATAATGACGGTGACATTACGTGGCGAGAATTCCTTGGCCCACGCGATGCCTTCGAACAACTCGACGCCGATCGTGATGACCTGATTGATCCCAGGGAAGCGGCCGCGTCGATTTCTCCAAAGCCGAAGACCGATGTCGTACCCAAAGAAGCGATACCAAAAGAAGGATCGGCGAGCGATGCGCCACTGCAAACAAATCGGTGAATGACTTTGAATTGTTGATCCTGATACGAAGCCATTTCCTAATAACGCAATTAACCAACTCGGAGCCATATTCATGTCCAATGCCATTCCCAATGACGATGCCGCCGCGGTTGCACGCTTGCGCGAAGCGAGAACGAAGATCAAGCACGAGCTTGGCAAGGTCGTGATCGGGCAGGACGAAATCATCGATTCGCTACTGATCGGAATGCTCTGTCGAGGTCATATTCTGTTGCACGGCGTGCCCGGGTTGGGAAAGACGCTGATGGCACGGACTCTTGCGAAGACGCTTGAGATGGAGTTTCGTCGGATTCAATTCACGCCCGATCTGATGCCGGCTGACATCACCGGGACAGACGTGATGGAAGAAGATCAGGCAACCGGAAAACACAGCGTGTCGTTTCTCAAAGGCCCGATCTTCACGAACTTTCTGCTTGCCGATGAAATCAATCGCACTCCGCCCAAGACTCAGGCCGCGTTGCTTCAGGCGATGCAGGAAGGGGAAGTGTCGGTCGGTCGCGAAACCTACAAACTGACACCACCGTTCTTCGTCGTCGCCACCCAGAACCCGATCGAAATGGAAGGGACATATCCGCTACCTGAAGCACAACTCGACCGATTCATGTTCAACTTGAAGGTGAAATATCCGACGGTCAGCGAGGAAGTCTTGATCATTAAGGGAACGACCAGCAATCTGACCGGGCAAGCGGGAGCCGTTTTGCGTGCGGAAGAAGTCATTCGATTACAGGAGTTGGTCCGCGGAGTTCCGATCGCTGACAGCGTTGTCCGGTACGCCGCCAGACTGGTCGCCGCAACACGGCCTGGCATGCCTGATTCGGGAGCGTCGCCAAAGGCTTTGGAAGCCATTCACAAGTACATTTCGTACGGAGCCAGTCCGCGCGCATCGCAATTTCTGGTTTTGGGTTCTAAGGCCCGAGCCATTCTGGCGGGGCGATACCATGTCGATTTCGACGACATTAAAGCGGTCGCGCACCCGGTCCTGCGGCATCGGCTTGTTCTCAACTTCCACGCACGGGCTGACAACATCAATAGCGATGGCCTGGTCAATCGATTGCTTGAAGCGGTTCCCACTGAGGAAAAGAAGTGAAGTCTTGTCGCAGATTGCTTCTGCGGAAACTGATTTGGAAACAACCGTTCGTGATGTTCAGGTAACCGACAAATGGGTCTCGAAACAATCACCGATCCCGTCTTCTTTTCAAGGCTCGACAACCTTGAACTGCGGGCGCGCGGAATCGTGGAAGGATTCCTGCACGGGCTGCACCGCAGTCCGTTTGTCGGATTCAGCGTTGAATTTGCCTCGCACCGCGAGTACGCACAGGGTGACGATCTCAGGCATGTGAATTGGAAGTTGTATGCGAGAACCAGGAAACTGTACGTGAAGGAATTCGACGCCGAGACGAACATGAACCTGCACCTGCTGGTGGATGTCAGCGGGTCAATGGAGTGTGCCAGCAAGGGGATCAGCAAGCTGTCGTATGCAACCACACTAGCGGCAGCGCTCGCTCATTTGGCTTTGAAACAGCACGACGCGGTCGGCATTACGTTGTTCGCGGATGAGGTCGTGGCGCATCTCGAACCGCGAGCGAAGCCGCATCAACTGGAGGAGATCCTTCGAGTGATCGCCAGCACGAAGGCGCGGCCGAAGTCCGATGCTTCGCGATCTCTTCATCAGGCGGCCGAACTTTGCAGTCATCGAGGCATGGTGGTCATCATCAGCGATTTCTTCGATGACCTGCCTGCGATCACGCGTGGGCTGGATCAACTTCGGTTTCGTCAGCATGAGGTGCTGGCGTTTCAGGTGTGGGATCCGTGGGAGCGGCATCTGCCACTGGACGGCAATATCTGTTTCACCGACTTAGAGTCGCGCGAAGAAATTACAACTCATGCAGACGGGGTCCGAGAGAAGTACATGGCGGCGATCGACGAATGGCGCGGCGAAGTGAGTCGACTTTGCCTTAACCGGGGTGTCGATCTCATTGAAACGACAACTGACGATCCCCTGGATCAGGCACTCGTCGATTATCTAGTTCGACGAGCAAAGGTTTAACGAGGTGACCGAGTCACTCACTTTCACGATTAATGGTTAACCGGACGGCATGCCACACTTTTTGCAAACAGCGTTTCTCGGTGGATTGATCGCAATTGCAATCCCAATCCTCATCCATCTCTTCTTCCGCTTGAAAACGAAGCGAGTTGAGTTGGGAACGATTCGATTCCTGCGGATCGTCCTGGAAGAAAATGCGCGCCGACGAAAGGTGATGCGCTGGCTGTTGCTTGCGTTGAGGATGGCGTTTGTGGCGCTCTTGGTCGGATTGTTTGCTCGACCGTACTTCTCGGCTGCCGAGACCGGCGGAGCAAAGGAATTGCTGGTGATTTTGATCGACCAGTCCGCCACGATGCAGCTCAAAGGGGAACGGGGTCGACTGATCGAACAAGCGGTGTCAGAGGCAAAGAAGCTGGTTGAATCGGCGGGGCCAGGAACGAAGTTTGAACTGGCGTTTTTCGATCATCAAGTGCGTCCGCTCACGATGACCAGCGAGTCGGAAAACGCAACTCGCGACAACGTGCTGGAACGGTTGCAGACTCCGAAATCAAGTTTTGGAGCGACCAATTACGGCTCAGCCATTGCCTGGGCGCGAGATATTTGTGTCAAGGCTCCGGCCGGCCGCAAACAATTGCATTTGTTTACGGATCTTCAGCGATCAGGCCTTGATTGGACAGACGTCGAGGCGATGCCGGCCGACGTCACATCGTACCTTCACGATTTTGGAAACCCCGTCGTCAACAATGTGGCGGTGATTGAAATCCGAACGCCTCGCCCCTGGATTCGACCTGGCGAAACCACAACGGTCAAAACTTCGATCCAACATGGTGGCGCGTTCACGTTGACCGAGATTCCGATTGTGATGGAAATTGGACGACTGGACGACCGAGAGACGAAGAGCGGTGAAAGCAGTCCAGGTTCGTCGATGTTGCCAACTCAGACGACAGATTTTTCAAAGCTAGCCGAGCGGATTACGAAACGTGAACGCGTAAAGCTTGAACCCGGATCAACAATCTCACTCGATTTTGAATTGCCACCTCTAAGTGAAGGACTTTGGCAGGGGCGCATCGTCGTTGAATACGATGATGACCTGGCATTCGATAATCAAAGATTCTTCGCAATCGCGGCGAAGCCTGCATACAAAGTTCTGGTGCTGAATGGCGGCGATCACAATTCGTCCATCACCAGCGAAACCTACTTCGTCGAAGCGGCGCTGCGATTGGCGAACGAGGGGGAAGCGTTTTCGGAAAGTCCCTTCGACCCGGCTGTTGTGGTCTTTGACAATGAATCGTCGCTACCCAATCTGAGCCGATTCGACGCCGTTATTCTGTCGAATGTCGCCGACTTGAAAGCTGAGTCCGCAGAGAAACTGGCGTCTTTTGTTCGTGGTGGAGGTGGATTATTGGTTTTTACCGGCGAGAAAGTGAATGCCAGGAGTACCGACACTCTGACAAATGTCGGACTGAATGTGGGTGTCATTGGTGATACGAAGTCTACCGTTGACCTTCCATTTCGGCTGGCGAAGTGGGACACATCGCATCCGGTATTGCAGCCGCTGAGTGATCCGCAGCATGGTGACCTGCGTCGTCTGATTTTTGCCGCGTATACGCAGGTAACTCCATCGCTGGACGCGAATACTCTTGTGGAATTTGGTACCGGCCATCCTGCCGTGCTCGAACGACATGTTGGAGACGGAACCGTCCTTTGGGTCACAATTTCGTGCGGTCGCGACTGGAGCGATTGGTCTCGCAGCCGGTTGTTCCTGCCCTTGGTACATCAAATGCTTGGCTATGAAGTCGGTATGACACAAGGGGGCCGTGTACGATCGAAGTTCATTGATACCGAGATGAAGGATGATCAAGAGGATCTACGGACGCAGGATGCGAAGGCTGGCAAGTCGCAGAACCAAACGCCGGAGAACGCGACGAATGCGTCACCGTCGATTCCTGGGGTCTTTCAGTTTCAGCGGTACGCGGATGTCGTGAACACGAGCCCGCGCGAGTCGGATGTGGAACGGTGTAACCGCCAGGAATTCGAAGACCGCTTCGCGATGAAATTTGTGGATGACGAAGGATCGTCGAATCGTCAAAACGCCCTCAAGACAAATGTCGAATTTCAGCGCGACGAAATCTGGCACTGGGTCGCTTGTGCTTTGCTGGCAGTCATTTTGCTCGAGGGCTTTGTCGGAAATCGTACGACCGCCTGAATTGGATTGGTGTTGCAATGACAGAGATGAATCGGGAATCGATATTACGGGGTTCATTGGACGTTCGCGTCTTGAGATTCGGAGAAGTGAGATGAGTGCAACAACCATTCGCGAAGCCGCATTCCTGAATCGCTTTCAGTCAGTCTGGTCGCGAAAACGACGAACACAGCTTTGGCAGGTGCTTGCCAGCAGTCTCCTGTTGGCGGTGGCTGGCTTCGGCCTGATTGCCATGGCCGACTATGCATGGGAACTCAATCGATCAATTCGTGCCACGTTATTGATTTCGGTTGCAGTTGGTGTCGTTGCCTATTTCGTTCGTTCGCTGTGGCAGACACTGACACATACGGGACGCCCTGCAACGGCGTCCGAGATTGAGCAAGCGTTTCCAGAACTAGGTCAGGCTGTGCGCACGACGGTGCAGTTTGGCGAGATGCCGGCGGAAGAGATCAAAAACGACGGGGTCGCATCATCGCTTGTCGCGGCGATGGCCGCGCAGACTCATCAGAGAGCCTTGCCATTGACCATCGAAGATGTCATTCCCGTCAAGCGATTGTGGCTGCTCGCAGGAATTGCAGTAGGTTTCGCGACATTGTTGTTCGGCGCGTCGAGTCTTGACTGGGAATGGAGGAGCGCGGCGCAACGGGCCGCATTGGCCGACACTTCTTACCGCGATTTGGAAGTGCAACCCGGCCATCTGACGATCGACGAGGGGGCGGGGACGCAGATCGAAATCGATTTGATCGGCCGAACAAACCGGAAAGTTGTGCTCATGACCAGGCTGGCCGACGAGGCCAACGCGGAATGGACGGAACGAACGCTCGAAGAATTGAAACCGAGCAACACCGAACAATCTTCGAAGGGAACGGCTTCTCGTCCTCGGGCCGAGTTTATTGCGAAGCTGGATCGGATCGTGAAGCCAGTCGAGTACCGCGTTGTCGCGGGCGAACTCGCCAGTGCAACCTATCTGATCGATGTTCGTCGACCGCTTGCGATCGAAGCATTGAAGATCGACTTGACTCCGCCAGCGTATACAGGCCAGGAAAAGACAACCTTTTTAGATGGGAATCTCTCGGCGCTCGAAGGGACCGTTGCGGTCTTTGACGTGACGTTTGACAAGCCGGTTAAGTCGGCGTCAATTGTGCTGGCTCCTCGTCGGACTCCTATTGATGACGAAGACAAGAATCTCCCGATTGAACTTCCGCTACGAGAACGAACTGCCGAGTCATCTTCCGGGGGAAGTTCTGCGGCGGCTCTGAACACGTTTACTACGTCCTTGGCGCTCGTTGAGGATCGAAATTACACGATCGTCGCCGAAGCCCGAGATGGCACGAAGTTGGCAGAAACGAAATACCGCATCCGCGTACGTCAGGATCAACCGCCGCAGGTATCGTTTGAGTCACCCGGTGATTCGATTGAAGTTCATTCTCTGGCGGAATTGTTGATGCGGATTCGCGTTCGGGACGATTACGGCCTGTCACAGGCCGGCGTCGTGTTTCAGGTCAATAACGAGCAGACAGTTCCGTTGATCGCTGAAGAGTTCGCGACGGTGGTTGCTGCCGCGAATGAATTTACCGCCACGGGCAAGGTTTCGCCGACGACTCAAACGGCTTTAGAAAAAGCCTTACCTTTGGAGTTATTCGAGCTCACGCAAAAGGACAGCGTGATGTACTTCGGGTATGCCGAAGACAATCGCCCTGACAACCCGCAACGAACTGAAACAGATATGCGTTTTATCGACATTCGGCCCTTCAAGCGAAGTTATAAAATGATTGATCCCGATCCGATGCCGAGTATGGGGGGGGGTAGTTTGAAGACGTTGGAAGAGTTGATCAAACAACAGCGATTTGGTCTCAACCGCACAATGCAAATCGAAAAGCGAGCGGCTGCGGGACGAAATCCGGATGCGTCGACGCTTGATCAGTTGATGAAATTTGAGACCGACCTGGCTCAGAATGTTCGGGAGTCGGCAGAGGGGTTATTGGCACGTGGCTTCGATTCGGTTGATCTCTTCTTTCAAGCCGAGACCGCAATGCTGGCCGCTGTCGATTCAATGTCCGTTGGTAAGTGGGAGAACGCGACGCTGCAGATGAAGGATGCACTCAAGTTCCTGATTGAGCAACGGGATCTCGCGGCGCTGTTCATTCTCAAAAACCCTGATGCGGCCCAACTGGCGGCAATGCGGGCGTATGATCGATTGCAGGCTCAAAAACTGCGTCGACCAAAGACAGACAAAGAGGAAGCTCGTGAACTGATTCAGCGCCTCGAAGCGCTGATCGCGGAAGAGAGTTCTGTTGCTGAATCGCTCGATGCCGAACCAGAAGAGACGCGCGAGTCGAAGGGGGACACACAATGACAGAGCGTTTGGGTGTGTGGACAGGACTACGGTTTACGAACAATTTCGGTGATCGTCGATTCGCGGGATCATTGGACGTCTCGAAAGGAAAACGGGAAATGGGGATCAATCAACATCGCAAGCTGTTGGCGCTCGGTTGTGCGTTTGCTTTAGGACACTTTGCGTCGATTGACCGATGCTCGGGCCAGGACCAAACCTCGAACGAAAATGCCACGACAACTGCTGCAAAGGTCGCGAGGCCCGCTCGCAATGAATTGCGAGACAAACAGATTGATGTTTCGTTTGAAGCACGGGATATCGAACGTGTTTTGTTGAAGCTGAAGAAGGCGTCGGAACTAGCAAAAACTCGCATTACCGAGGCTGCCACAACCACCGAATCAGTGACAACATTGATCAATAAGGGAGAGACAAAGGCCGCGAAGACTGAGGCGAATGAGGCGAATGAGAAGCTTAGAGAGATCATTAAACAGCTCGAAACCTTGCTGAAAGAAGATGCCCCTCAACAAGTTGCGGATGCCAGGCAATTGGCGACCGAACTGAGCAAACTCGAACGAGAATTTGCCGAAACGTTTGAGGGAGCGCTCAACCCGATCGTCTCGAGTTCTGGAAAAATGAAAGTCGACCCGAAGTCGGAGACCCCGCCCGAGTCATCTCCCGATTCGAAAGGAAGTGGAGGTAAGGGGAAGGGAGACAAGGATGAAAAGGGAGAGGGAGATTCACGTGAACGCCAGAAGGATGCTGCAAAAAATCACGCCGCTGCAAAATCGTCGGATGACAAAGACAAATCCACGGCGGGAGACAAGCCAGATCCAGAAGGCTCGGACGGCGGAACAGATGACGGGAAGAAACCTGGAAAACTTGGGGCTAAAGAGGTCGTCGAGAAGAATCCAGGTGGTGCCGGTGGAAAAGAAACAGATGCTAAGAAACCCGGTGATGCCGGAGGCAAAAAAGCAGATGATAAGAATCCCGGTGGTGCCGGAACCAAAGAAGAAGAAGATGAGAAGAACCCCGGCGGTGCCGGTGACAAAGAAACGGATGAGAAAAACACCGGCGGTGCCGGAGCCAAAGAAGCTGATGCTAAGAATCCAGGCGGCGGCGAGAAAGAAAAAGGGGATTCTCAGAGAGGCGGCGATCAGGACTCCGCTGATGGAACGGGCAAAAAGCTGTCCCCCGAGAAGAAAGAGGGTGATTCAGAAAAGGGTGGTTCAAGCGATGATTCGCCGAAGGGGACTGAGGGCTCTTATGGGGGCGGCGATAAGAAATCAGAAAATAAAAATGGTCGTGGCGCGAACGGAATGACTGCCGAACAACTGCGTGAGGCGGTGGCTCGTCGAGCCGACAAGTTGACTCAGACGGGCAAGACATTGCAAGACGTTCTCACCACAGTCGCTCGTTCGGACGATCCCGCAGCGAAAGAGACCGTCGCCAGAATTCAGGCAATCTTGAAAGAGATGGACATCAACAAGATGGTTGAACAGATGGATGGAGTCGGCGCTCTGATCCGTTCAGGCAAGAATTCGGATGCGAAAATGTCCAGTCTTGATCTGGCAGAGCGATTTGAAATTATGGCTCAGCGTCTGGACGCGGCATACCGCAGCATCGTCGCTCCACAGGCCGAGGAATTAAGAAAGCTTGAGGCAGCGCTGATTGATCTTCGGGAAAGACTCAAAGAACTGGAAACACCCTCTCAAGTGAGTTCATGGCACCGTGAGGCGCGGGAACTTTTGGATAAACTCGACAAGCTGGGGGTTGGTGCCGAGGCCCGTACGTTGTTGGAAAAGGAAATGAAAGCAGCGGGATTCGCCGTCGATCAATCGACCGCTCGTGCGGCGGTCAATTGGGCTTTCAACAATGACTACTACCTTCCTCCGAACGGCTACGATGTGGTCCTGATTAATCTTCAGGAAGAAGTTCAGATTCGAATCCAAACCCTGCTACTCGGAGATTTCGGCAATAACTCGGACGATGCGACTCCACCGAAGTATCAGGAATTCGTTGAACGCTACTACAAAGTCCTGTCTGGTGATCGAAGTGATCAGAGCGAAATGTCAAGATCAAACCGCCCTGTGAAAAGAAAATAAGGTAATGACGTGAAAATTGGGATGATACTGACGATCGGACTTTTGCTGATGTCGCAAGCCATTGTCCGCGCACAATCGGACGCGAAGGAAGACGTGGCCGTCGCTGAGACCGCCTCGCATCGTTGGTTGCACGAGTACTATTTGCAGCAAGCGAAGACCTACGAGTTTTTCCATGACGAAAATCGTTCGATGCAAATGAAACTGGTTGACAAACCTGTCTTTCGCTGGAAGCAAGACGACGACTGGTCGGGGGATCTGTTTCTGTGGACGCACCTGGGCCGTCCCGAGGTGGTTGGGTGCATTCTGGCATCGAAGACCGAAGAGGGAACTCGTAGCGTTGCTCATGAATTTCATTCACTCGCGACTGAAGGATTGCCGCGCACGAAAATGGTGGGGGACGGGATCTGGCAGCCAACTGCCGGTCTGACGATGACTCCGTTCCCCGATTCCGAAACTCCTGCAAAATCGGCGTCGCTCCGAATGTCGCAGATGCGCGCGTTGGCGCGGGGATTCAATGCCGTCATGAAGCACGAAGAAAAGGATTGGGAACTGCGTTGGTTGCCACAACCACTTTTTCGTTACGAATCTACCGAAGCAAAAGTCATCGACGGAGGATTGTTCGCGTATGTCTGGACTCGAGGAACCGATCCCGAGTTATTAATGCTTTTGGAATGTCGTGATGAGAAGCCGGCTCCGCGTTGGTATTACGCACCAATCACCTTTACTTCGCGACCAATTCGTTTGACGCTACATGACCGTGAGGTCTGGACGTCGAAAGGGGGCGGCGGCTGGGTGACCGGTGAATCGAAGAAGCCTTATGAAACATTTTTTGGCGGACGAGTGACAGTTCCAACCGACAAGAAATGAAACGCAAACTTCGGAAAAGATCCCTTTCGAAAATATTCCGTGAACGAAACGACGAGCAGCTTAAATGATTGTCTTTGATCTATGCCTGATGTTGATGTCGACCGCGATCGGTCAAGCCGGTGAAATCCCAAAGCTTGACGAGAAGCAGGTTGTTCGAATTCTTGAGCCGTATTTCCAAGCGCAAGCTGAGAAGTACGAATTCTTTCTCGATGACGCGAAGAAGCAGAAGCTCACTCTGACCGAAAAGCCCGTCATGCGATGGACAGCCGAAGGAAATTTGGGTGCTGTCTGGGTTTGGACGTCACAAGGTCGGGCTGAATTGATTGGGTGTCTGGGTGCTTACGTCAACGGGAGCGGTCAACTTGAGGCGTTTCACGAATTTCATTCGCTCACTCGAAAACCTCTGCAGCAAGTGGCGATCGGCAACATTCGGACGTGGGAATCGAACATCCCCGGCGTGAAACCGACACTACTAACAGACGCTCCCGAACCTGCATCGAATGAGCGACTTCGACTGGTTCAAATGCGAGCGATCTTGCGCGAGTTTACCGCTGAGTTACAGTCTGGGAAGCAAACTCATCAATTGCGATTGACGACCACGCCACTATTCCGATTCAACAGCACGAACCCGGATGTCCTTGACGGTGCGATATTCAGTTTCCTGCTTGACAACGGGACTGATCCCGAAGTTCTGATCATGATCGAATCAATCAAGACAGCAGAGGGCCAACGCTGGCACTATTCCCCCATTCGGTTTTCCTGGCGGGAAGTCTGGGTTCGCCATCGGGACAAGGAAGTTTGGCGCGTGCCGTTGCACGAGGAATTTTGGAAATCGACGACCCTTCGAGATAACTATGTGACCTGCTCGATGGGGCAGCTCGATGTCAACGCCATCGGTGCAACTCAAAAGGCAACGCCATGAAGAATGTTTTGAAGCATGGTTTTGGAAATCTCGCCCGGGTGACCTCGACCGCATGAGAAGACAATCGATTATTGGACGCGGAAACGATGCGATGAAATCAATAATTTCGCAGTAAGGCATTCGGATGCCGTGATGAAACCCTGAGTGATTTAGCGTTGAGATTACAAAATATGTTGGCTGCACTTACCTTTTTGACTCCTCTGACGGCTTCCGTCGCGTTCGCGGTAGCGGCGGCGATACTGGCGGGGTTTGTCTTGCTGAGATGGATGAGTGGACCATCTGCCGCCGTGTCACGACGTTGGGACTTGCTCGCCATCAGAGCGTTGGCCGTTCTCACACTGCTCGTCATTCTCTTGAATCCTTCCGACGTCTCTCAGACGGCGGGACCGATTGACCGTCCTGATGTGTTCTATCTGCTCGACTCATCCCAAAGCATGGCCGTTGGAGACAAAGAAACTCGGTTTGAGCACGCGCTGCGTCTGATGCGTGAGGCGGACTCGGTAACGGCGAATTCACCACATGCCAACGTCAAGCTGTTTCGATTCGGTCACCGCCTGGCTGCGGTCGACAGCGAACTCGGCTTGGCGGAAAAGGGTCGAGACGATCTCAATCCGCCGCTTGCCAAACCATCGAATTATTTGTTAGCAGCCGAAACCGCTCGTATTTCGCCAAAATCGAAATCCAAACCGCTCGCGCCGACCGACTCGGATACGCAATTACTGGCGGCTCTCAAGCAAGTATCGAGTCGGTTTGGACGACGCCCTCCTGCAGGGCTCGTGGTATTCTCAGATGGACGCGCGCACGAATCAGCGGGGCTTGAACAAATTGCAGCAAAGTTCTCTCAGTTGAATGTTCCCGTTCACGTCGTCCCAGTCGGCGATACTGCGAAGGGGGGAGATGTCGCCATTGTTTCCTGCGTCGTGCCCCCACGGTCGAGGCGGTTTGCCGAAGTTGAGGCACAAATCTTTTTGCGAAGTTATGGATACGAAGGGCGACGCTGCGAAGTGACACTGACGTCGCCAGCCAATGTCGAGGGAGAAGCCGATCAAGCCTTGTCACCGCCCGTCCCTGTAACTCTGCATGACGGGTTTCAATCGGTGGGACTGAGCTTCCGCACGGGGGCAAAGGCCCGCAAACTGCAATTCACTGTTTCAACGATGCCGGACGAAGTCTCAACGACAAACAATTCATTCAAGGCCGAGATTCAAGTTGATCGGACGAAGATTCGCGTGCTTTACGTTGAGGGAAGTTCGCAGCCGCTGCAGCCGGTTCAAAAGGGAAACAATTACGAACTTCGTGGCCCCTACTCGGATTTGCAGCAAGCGCTCACAGAAGACGAAGACATCGAGTGCGTCACGCTGCATGCTCCGTATGGAAGGGGTCGGGTATCGCGAGTGGGAGACAGCGGGGTCAATTCGGCTCGCGGATTTCCTGAGACTGTCGCAGAACTGTCTGCGTTCGACGCGATTATCCTGAGCGATGTCGGCGCGGATTCCTTCACGGATCAACAGTTGGAGTGGATGGAGAAGTGGGTCAGTCAACGCGGCGGTGGTCTGCTGATGGTTGGCGGCCAGCGAAGCTTCCGCGCGGGCCGATGGGACGATACACCCGTGGCGTCAATGCTTCCGATCGAAATGTATGGCGAGACAGACTGGATCCCTGGATTGCAGGTGAGCATCGTCGCCGAACCGAATGCGATCTCACATCCGATTTGGACAATCGCGACCGATGACAAAATGAATCGTGAGATCGTCAGTCAATTCCCATCGTTTTTCGGTGCCAATCGCTGGAATGGGGTCAAGCCAAATCTCACACGAGTGCTCGCGAAGTCAAATTTGACTGTTGCGGAACCGCCTCAAGTCGCGACAACCACAACTTCTGACGGAAACGTGGCGAAAAAGCCAAGCTTTTTCGAGAACCTTCAAAAGAATTTGACGGGTCGTTCACCGGGAGTCACAAATTCCGAACCAAAGAAGCCTGATCCGACAACACCTTCCGTGAAGAAGGGTGAGCCTTCGGCACCTCCCTCCAATCAACCTGCGATCGTCGTAGGGCAGTTCGGAAAGGGACGAACGATGGCGATGGCGATGCCCATCACGTCACCCTGGGCCAATGATTTTCTCAATAAATGGGGAGATGCCGGCTCGAAGAATTACGGGAAATTCTGGAGAAATACCATTTACTGGTTGACGGAGAGCTCGTCGATCGGGCGACGTCGCCTTGTTGTTACGGCCGACAAAAAGTTCTATCAGCCCGGTGAGACAATCTCGATTACGGCAGCAGCGTTCGACGAAGCGGCAAATCAAACGGGTTTGTACAAGATTTCCAGCATGATCGAACCTCAAGCGTCATTAAGCGACATTGACTCGAACTATTCGCCCGTTCGCTGGCCTGATGGGAAACCGCGGGTGAGCGGCGAGACGGGGCCCTTTATCGCTTGGGGGGAAGAATTCGATTTGCCTCGTTCCGACGCGATCGCGGGAAAGCCAACGTTCACACTCGAACTCCCGATCGCTGATGGGTTGTCTGTTGGATCGGCCAACCAGTCGATGCGAATTGAACTGACGGCCATGGAGGAGTTCACTCAGGTCGACAGTACATCCCTCGACATTCAGATTCTGCACGACCCGTTTGAACAGCAGAATCCGTTTCCTAACCACGAACTGATGGCTTCGATCGCAAAGCAATCGGGCGGGAAAGTGATTACAGAAGCGACGGAACTCGCAGAAATTCTCAAAGATGTTCCCATGAAAGCGGGAGATCCGATCGTCAGAAGAACACCGTTGTGGAGCACCTGGTGGCTCTGGTATTGGCTACTGGGGTTGCTTAGTGTCGAATGGGTACTGCGCCGTTTTGCGGGTTTGGCCTGATGTACGGGAAACAACCAGCCAGCCGACAATGGATTGAACTTAAGGGACAATCATGAAGCGAATGGCTTTTTATTACGCTCTCTTCCTCACGGCGTTGCTAGCGTCAGTGATCCCTGGAAATTGCCAGGCTCAGGAGGTTGCACCCAATGATCCTCGATTGCAAAAGCTCTATGAGGCCGAGGCAAAGCGTTGGGAGATGTGGGTTGGGGCCGACAAAAAGCGAAAGGCGGAAATGGTCGCCGAGCCTGTTTTTCGCTGGCAGAACATGTCACGAGACAATGGCCAGACGGGAGCCATGTATGTGTGGGTCGATGGAGGCCGACCGGTTGTCATTGGAGGTGTTTTCTCGAACGCCATCGGAAGTGACAAGCGTTACGTCATGCACGAGTTTCACGCACTGGGGCCGGATCGATTGTTTCCCGATCTTCGCCAATCTAAAAATCAATGGCGCCCGGATACTGGAATTGCCATGACACGATTGCCTGATTCGCCGGACGTAGAATCGACTGCGGCCAAGGTGACATTGCAACTGAGAACAATCGGACGTGATTTTACTGCGAATTCGGTGGACGACACAAAAAAACGCTGGGAATTGCGACTTTTGCCAAAGCCTCTGTATCGATATGAAAAGCCTCAACGGAGCATCGTGGATGGTGCCCTGATGGCATTCGTCAGCGATGCGGGAACGGACCCGGAGATTATTCTGATGCTGGAAGCTCGTGAAGAACTCGGGCAAAAAGCGTGGTACTACCGCGCGGTGCGACTTTCAATTTCCGACCTGTATGTCGACTACAAGGGCCAGCGAGTCTGGAGCTCGTTGAGAGAAGAGCTCGATACTTCGTACAGCAACAAAGATAAGACCTATTTTCTCTGCCGCGATCTCGCACCTGATGAGTTACAGAACCCGATCCTCAAATAAAACATCGACCATTTCGCGAAGGGCAATTGGCATGTTACGACCTATGATCATTAATCGGTTTGGATTTGCATTCGCCTCGCATGAGGGGAGAACGTGGCAATCTTTCTCGATTTATTTGACGGCGCTGATGCTGATTCTCACCGCGTCGGTCGACTCGTCGGCTCAAGAGACGAAGAAGGCAACTTCCGATTCCGAGCCGATCGAGCAAAGCAAATTTCTGGATGAGGCGAAGAAGTACGTCATCGAATCACCGAGCGATCGAGCAAAGCTTGTGTTGAACGAAAAGTCGTTATTGAACTGGACAAATCCGGTTCGGCAGCAAGAACGCGGGGCCGTGTATATCTGGTCGCTCAATGAACGCCCTTATGCGATCGGGTCGTTATTCACGTATGAATACGAAAATAAAGTCTTTTCAAAGCACGAATTTCATTCGCTCAGTACGAAGCCTTTAAAATCGTCGTATGATGGCAAGTTGGCATGGACACCAAAAACCGCTGGCATCGAGTGGCGTCAATTCAAGGATGCCCCCGATGTTGCATCGACACACAACGCACGGCTGCTTCAATTTCGTCAATTGTGTCGACCGTTTCGCGGGGAACTGATCGACCCTAAGAATGAACGAACGGAACTTCGGCTCGTTTCACGGCCATTAATCACGTACTCAGCACCAAAACAACATGTTCTCGACGGTGCGCTTTTTTCACTTGCCGTCGCAACTGATCCTGAAGTTCTGATACTCATTGAAGCGTTCGAGGAGGACGTGAACGGATCGCTGCAAAAAGGATTTCGATATGGCTTTGCCCGGTTTCATTACTGGAATCTTGTGGTCTACGACGGTGATACCAAGGTCTGGGAAGCACCGCTCGACCGATCACACGAGACCAATCAGATCGGAGCCGTAGAAAATATCGGCAAGGTGTACAATAGCTATCACCCGAAGCCATAAGCGTGATGTCACGATCCCAAAAGTTTTTCGAGAATGAAACGCAACAAATGAGAACGCGAGTCATACGAGTTTTTGCAATCCTCGGGCTGCTTTTGGTGGAACGAACGAGCTTTGCGCAGTTTGAAGTCCTGAATAATCTGTTCGGCGCTCGGGCGGCAGCGAAACCGATGCAGCCCTTTCGGGGATTTCAAGCACTTAATGACGCCGTGACGGCCGCCGAGAATGGCGACGAAGCGCAATCGTTGACGATGCTCGCTGCGGCGTTTAAAGACGGAGGTGTGGTCGATCCGTTTGAAAGCCCAGAAGCTCCGAACATATCGAGTTCGTTGTTGCGGTTATCTCGAGTCTGGGAGTCGAAGCACGTCGATCCTAAAAAGGTGACAACCGCGCTGCTCAATGTCGTATTTCCCGAAAAGGGACCCGGAGGCGTGAAACCGTACATCGGCGAGTGGGCCGTTTCCGAGAACCTGATGCTTGCCAACCGTCCGAATTCGCGGGTTACCGTACCCGAGAGCGCTGGTGCCGAGTTGGTGAGATGGTCAATTCTTTCCAAAGAAACGGGGGAGTTAAAGAAGCGGTTGCTGGTTGCAATTAAGAACGGTCAGAAGAACGAGGACGTTAAAGACGAAAGGCCTGAGTCGAAGAAGTTGGATATTCCAAGCATCTCAGCGGATGCGACCATTGCACGCGTCATCACCGTTCAGCTTGCGATTGCTGAGAATGATTTCGACTTGGCGAATAAGACACTAAGTCAGTTAAATGTTGATATTAGTCAAACTAACGGACAGATGCTCGAATATCTTTGCCACGCTGTCGCGTCGGCGTTACAAGAGTCCAAGACAATCGAAGCAGGATTGGTCTTGTTTACGACGATTCTTGACCGCGTCGAAGAAACAGCGCCGGTCCAAACGATTTTTCGATTAAATATCCCTTGGCTTCGCGTTCGTGCGGCAGCGGCGCTTGCCCATGCGGGGAAAAAGGCCAGGGCGAAGGACGTCGCCTTGGCGGTTCACGCAAAGAAGTATGATTCAACGCGATTCGGCCCTGCCTATGCATCCTATTTGGATTATCTCACGCGTCAACAGGCGATCGCAACGCTATTGGAAGTCGGGGCGCTCAGCGAGGCATTGGAACTTGCTCCCGTGAGAGTACCGGGGAGCGCTGCTCAATATGGTCGCGGTGACGGCTCGGTCAATCTCGCGTCAAAGTTCGGACGCGAACTCAGACGATTGACACCAGCGGCACGGTTGGAGCTTTTACGAGGTTGGGCGTTGCCAAACAACGAACGAGAAACGGTTCGCTCGATCGTCGACTTTGTGCCGAGCGAAGTTCCGGCCCGAATTGGTTCCGGCTTGCTGCTCGATGTTTACAGTACGAATTACGAGTTGGTCGCAACCTCGCGCGAACTTGGCAAACTGGATGAACTGATTCGCGAATTGGCAGCCATAAATTCGCAGAACCACTCGATTCGATCACTTCGAACCCTCGCGATGGTGATGCGACATGGTTCGGCAAACAATCTCAAGCCGACATCGTCGACCCAGAGTTCCGCAAGTGACACGTTGGTGCAACTGCGATCGTTGCTCCAAACGACGACCGCCAGTGTGCCTGACTGGTCGGCGAACGAGAAGCCGGAACCTTCGATGGAGACCTATGTGATTGCCGTCGAGGCGGCGTTGCACCCGGAGTGGCGCGAAATTGCAGAACAGCTTCTGCGACAACTGATTGAGCACTCTCAAGTCACACAGTCTGGAGGCAAGCGAGATCATTTTCGGACGGCGCTGATGGAAGTGGTCCGCTTGCAGGCCGCCGGGGGGCAGGCAACGCCCTTGTTGACTGGTCCGGCCAACTCGCAACGTGCGGATGGTGCGACATCGGCACTTCATCTCGACTGGATGAAACTTCGACCGAAAATGTGGGATGTTCTCGGCTTTGAAACTGCAAACGAGCGGGCGCTGGGTGCCCTGTCTCCTACTTGGGTCGCGTATGAAGGATATATTTCGCACGTCTCGTCCGGCAATGAGTCGGACTTGTGTTTTGCCGTGCCGCTGGCCGGGACCTTCGAGGTGACCGTCGATTGTCGTAAGAGCGGCTGGACCGAGGGAAAGGTTGGATATGGGGGCGTCGCAAGTAATATCTATAGCTTTCAGAACGCGACGTTTCTGTACGGCAAAGGGGGATCTGGTTACGCAAAGACTCCAACGATGCCGGGGATGTTCAAAGATGTTCCCTGGAACCGATACACAATTCGCGTCGATGGGAATCGTGCCAAGTACTATTCCCACGAACAACTCGTCTTTGAGGACGAGTCGGATTTGTCATCTCCCTGGCTCACGTTGGGAGGGGTCGCTGGATTCACGCCGTCCTACCACAACATTCGAATTCGGGGGACGCCAACGATTCCTCGTGAAGTGAATCTGCTGAGCGACGCACGACTCCGTGGTTGGATCGCATCCTATTTCTCGGAATCGAAACCGAATTCGATTCCCACTCCGCAGTACATTCAGGTCAAGGTCAACCGAAACGGCCAGGAATTGCGATACGTCGTCCAGGATGACGGCACCATG
The DNA here is from genome assembly GCA_903834925.1 of uncultured Schlesneria sp. GTDB lineage: Bacteria > Planctomycetota > Planctomycetia > Planctomycetales > Planctomycetaceae > Schlesneria. The sequence continues at coordinate 22,364 of CAILLA010000212.1, read as the reverse complement.
GAAGGAACGCCGTACAACTACATGGTTTCCGTTGCGAGCGACTGGACATTCGCCGATGGCGAATTGCGTTCCAGCCGTCGAAGCGATTTTTGGGGCGAAGTGTCACCCTCGTGGCTGTACTACCAGCGTCCGTTAAGAGACGGCGAATCGGTGCAGTACGAGTTTTATTATGAACCGGGCCGCACAAGCGCTTCTCCGACTTTTGGTGAAGTCATCTATTCGCTCGAAGCGGAAAAAGAGACAGAGGAACATGCGAATGCCTCGATCGCGCGCCGATTGTCAGTCGATAGTGGGCTTACGGTAAAGCCGATTGTCGCTAAGTCCCTCAGAGAGGGTTGGAACTCGCTGAAAACATCGTTGCAGGAAGGTTCTTTGTCGATTGAGGTCAACGGCAAACCGCTCGTCACGGAAAAAGTTCTGGCGACGAATTCTCGCAGGATTGGATTTTATCATGATGCGGCACGAACTGATTGTCGGATTCGCAATGCCGTGCTGACCGGTCATTGGCCAACGTCGTTTGATGACACGGTCCGTGCGGCACTTGAATTCCCCACGTCGACGGAAGCACTTCCCAACACGCGTTTCTTGCTTCAACCCCACGCGGTCCCTGAATCCGTTGTTTCGGAAGACGCATTCGAGGTCGCAAGGCAGGCTGTCAAACTCGATGCGCCCGAGCGATACAAGCGACTGCACCGTTGGGTCATGCCCAACGAGTCTCACGATTTGCTGCGAATGTCAGGAGGTTTTACGCCGACGCACCCCGTGCCAGCCATGTTGAACGAGAACCCGATCGACACGGCGACGGTGGAACCTCGTCTGATCGCGGATCGTCGCATGGTCCAAGCCGGGGGAAACTTTGTTTGCCCGGCGATTCTGCTGGCGCTGACCGCGTCGGAATTAGATCGACTGGCGGAACTCAAACGCGAGGTGACGGATCAGAATCCAGCGAGTTCGCTGGAGATGGCTCGAAGCCGGAATGCGATGCTGGGAATGATTTCGCTGCTTGAGGATCTGCCGGACGCAGCCGCCGAACAAATCCGTGGTTGCCAGTCGCTTTTGCGTCAACAAAGAGAGGCACCGATGCATGCGCGCTGGGGCGATGTCGCATTGGCGAGCCTGGCAATCCATCACCCGTCGACGCGAGAATCCGCGTTTGAATTACTTGACTGCATCCTCAGGACGCAGCTGCAAATGGGTCAACCCGGTGCGCCCGAGTTCTTGCGTTTCGCGAGACAGCTCCACGGACAGTGCGTGTACCTGATGCAGGGAGGTGCCCCCGAAGAATTTGGCTTGCAGCCGAAGACCCGTCAGTGGCGAACCGTCGCTCAGCCCTGCGCCAGATCACGCGGCATGGGCTATCCTTTGGCATCTTTCGATTTCATAAGTGGTGAACTGGCCGAGCGTGGTGGTCACGAAATGGACTGCGCTTACTTCCAATCGCCGCTTCGTGGAAATTATGAAGCTCGCTGCCAGTTGTCGCACTTCCACTTCCGCGAAATCATTCTGATGGGAGCAGGGATTGGCAATATCCTCGCTTACAATCAACAGGAATTGATGGTGACATCTTTTGCTGGTGGTCTGAAGACGGTTCCATTAAGGGAAGCCATTACGCCACGCGTCGATACCTGGTTCGATTACAAAATCGTGGTTAAGGATGGTGTTTATGCAAGCTTCGTCAACAAGCAGAAAGTTTATGAAGAGGTGGTGGGGACTGAATACGATCCGTGGCTGGCTGTGCTTGGCAAGGCGGGGCATTCGTCGCGCGCTGTTCGCGACCTTGTCATCACTGGTGAACCTGTCATTCCCGAACAAATTGGCTTGTTAACGACGCCTGATTTGAAAGGCTGGCAGACCGACTACTTCGCGGTCGAACCGGGGGAAAAACCATTCAAGTGGGATTTTCTCAACGGTGAACTCACGTCGCCGCAATCGCTGGAACAGTATTCGCCTCAGAGACGACTTAAAATCGAGAATATCATTCGTTATCACCGGCCGATGATTGAGGATGGTGAAATCACCTACGAGTTCTTCTACGAGACTGACCAGAAAATCTTCCTTCCACCCAATGATCAATTCCGGTCTCTCGGGTCAGAAGCTCCAAAGCGAACCGTTCGCGGTCAAAAGCTCGTGCATCCCGCGCTGGATCGCATGGTTTGCCTTTTCGAACCTGATGGAGTCAAGATTCACTGGTTGACCGACGGTCGATGGGATCACACGGGGTTGATGGCTGACAACATTGATGCCACTGATGATGGACATGTCAGGCGCTGGCCCGGACGTAAGCCACTTCCGCTGAAACCAGCCGAATGGAACGAAGTAAAGTTCGCAACAAAAGGGGACAGACTGACAATCGAACTCAACGGCGAAACGGTCTTTTCTCGCGATATCGAACCGACAAATCTACGGCACTTTGGCCTGTTCCATTTCGCAAATGAATCCAGTGTTCAAGTGCGGAATATGCAATATCGTGGCGACTGGCCAAAAGTTCTGCCGAGTGTTGCAGATCAGGAGCTTGCCGGTGGACCACAAAAACTAATCGTGATGAACGACGCCGATTTGCCTGATCAAGTCAGTTGGGATTTCACGAACTCAAAGTTCAAACGCGAGGAATTTCATTTCTATTGGAATTCGGATGCGGCAAAGCAAATGACTCCGACGGTGCGTGGCCTGCGTTTCGTTAATCCAGCGGGAGAGACGAAGCCGCAGATGGCTGGACTTGCACCGAATCTCTCGATTACCGGCGACTTCATCGCCACAATGGACTACGAGGGATTGAAAACGTTCGCCTCCGAAGAACAGTGGGGTTCGGGGATGGGGTTCAAGATCAAAGTCGAGGGATCCTATGAAAACGGAATCGAACTTCGTCAGGCAACCAAATCGACGACCCGGCTCACGCAATACATGGTTGCTCGTTTTGAGCCAAACCGACCGGATTACTTTACCAACGAAGCGTATCCGGAATTCAAAGAGAGCGGTCGATTGCGGCTGCAGCGACGTGGCAACATTCTCTACTCATTTGTTTTGGACCCAACCTCAAACAAAGCTCAACTCATTTCTCAATATCCAATTGGTACTCGCGATATAACGAAGATCTTTGTCAGTGCTGAAACGGGCGACAAGGCTGGCGGTGTGGAATTCACGTTGACGAAACTCTCGATTCGCGCAGCAAAGATTTTGAAATCAAAGTGAGTCTTCCAAAATGAACATACTTAATTTGAAGAATCGATCAAACCAAGTTGCCGGTCGGTTCGACCGGCGCGCACTTGCGCAAGCGGAGTGTCTATTGTTCGCGTCTGTCGTTCTGTGTGTTTTCGGAGCCACAACGGTTGCGATCGCCAATGATGACTCAAAGACATCGGACGAGCCAACAACTGAAAAGCAGTCGAACGAGAAGGCGAAAACCGAGAAGCTTGCCGCGCGTCGGTTAGAATTTATTAAGTCGTCGGCGAAGGAATATGAGTTTCTACTTGGCCCGGATTTCAAGCATAAGCTTGTCATGGAGCCGAATCCGTTGCTGCGTTTTACGAACCCCGTCAGCGGTCTCCAGGACGGTGGTTTTATAATTTGGAATTCTGAGCTGGGACGACCCATGGTTGGGGCACAAATATTCCTGACTGGTGAAGATCTCTGGATTCACGAATTCCAGTCGCTCGCCCCCGTTCCATTCCGAATGAGCCGCGCCGGAAAAACCGTCTGGGAACCGCTCAAACCGGGGGTCAAGGTGACGGCGGTTCCGAATGCCCCCACGCCGGCATCCAGTGCCGTTCAACGTCTGGTCCAAATGCGGGATATTGCCAAGCGGTTCTCGGCGTCGGATGAATTTGAAGGCAGACCCAAATCAGATGAATTACGACTCCTCACCAAGCCGCTGATTCGGTATGGGGCAGAAAACACCGAGGTTCTTGATGGTGCGCTGTTCGTTCATGCACACGGCACCGATCCAGAACTCATGATCGTGGTTGAAGCGATGAAGTCCGCAAATGATTGGCGCTGGAACTATTCACTTGCACCGATGACCGGTTACGCGCTGAAAGCTTCGCTTGATGACAAACCAATTTGGGAGGTTTCCTGGCGAAAGGGCCCGTATAATCCTAAAGAGCCTTTTTTCCTTTTGGTTCACAGTCGCGAACTATCAGTTAAAAGTCTCCTCCAACTGGGAAAATAACAGGATGGAACTCGATCGCTTTCATTTTCTTCTACAAGGCACGCTGGCTGTCATGAAATCGTTCCAAGTCCATTGACAATTTTCACTCAACGACAAGATTGTTTTCTGAGAAAATGGTAAATCGTTCTATGGTCAATAAGCCACCAAATATTACAGATGCTGAGCTATCCGTGCTGCAGGTGTTGTGGGAAGGGAAATCGGCATCCGTTCAGGAACTGACCGAACGCATTTACAAAGATTGTCCGGTTGCCCTCAAGGCGACCGTCAAAAAACTTCTCGAGCGACTCGAAGCAAAAGAGTATGTTAAAAGAGACCGATCGACGTGGCCTCACCAATTCACCGCGTGTATCGAGCGGGATGACATGATTTCAGGGCAACTGCAAACAATGGCTGACAAACTGTGCCAAGGGGAAATCAAGCCGTTACTCAGTTGCCTGGTCAATACCAGGTGCCTCAGCGACGCGGATCGGGTATCACTGCGGGGGCTATTAGATGAATTGGATCGAGAGAACAAATGATTTCTTCGCGTGTGTCAAAGTGAGTTGAGGCTGTTTCGTTGTCGAGTAAAAGGCTGTTCGATATGTCGACACTGTTCGCCATCGCCGTCACCAATGCCATCGTTGTGGTTCCACTGGCTCTGTTGGCCTGGCTGGTTGGCCGTCTCGTTCGGAAGCCCGCGCTGACTCATGCCTTATGGATCATCGTTCTGTTGAAACTCGTGACGCCTCCACTCGTGCATCTCCCTCTACCCCTCAGCGACCCCGCCAGCGATCACGGCTTGGTTCAATTGGAAGCGACCGCGCAGGAAGCCAGTCGTGGCGAGGACAACGAATTACTAGCGAGCCTGCCGACGAATGAATCAATCAACTTTCAGATTCAAGAAAATTCCCAAACAAGCGGTGACGTCAGTCTTGCAGCGCAAAACGAACTTGGTCTGATTAACGAGCTTGACCGAAACTCGCGTGTTGTCGTTCGAAACTCTCGTTCAACGTGGCTCGTTCCGCTGACATATTTGATTTCGATTGTCTCCTCAATTGGCGACGCATTGGCGACATGGGAGCCTTTATTATTATCGGTCTGGGTGATCGGAATCGTCGCAACGCTCGCGATTCAATGTTGGTTGGTCGTGCGATTTACTCGTCGTATCGCGCGAGTGTCATCTCGCGACGAAAGCTTGCAAATGCAAACGGAGCGACTTGCTCGGAAAATGGGCCTGAAGCGGTCTCCTGAGGTTCGCGTCGTCAATGCCACGATTTCACCGATGTTGTGGAGTTGTGGCGCGGTGACAAAACTGCTTTTCCCTTCCGAATTGCTCAATCGACTCGACAGTGAATCGCGAGCAACATTATTAATTCACGAACTGGCCCACTTCAGTCGTGGCGATCACTGGGTCCGTTTGCTGGAAATGCTGGCGACGGGACTGTTCTGGTGGCACCCGGTTGTCTGGCTGGCACGGCGGCAAATTGAAGAATCCGAAGAAGAATGCTGTGATGCCTGGGTGGTGGGAGAAATTCACCAGGTTCCGCGGTGCTACGCTGAAGCCCTCCTCGACACGATCGATTTCCTCTGTGGTGCCTCAACAGTTCCATCACCGATGTCCAGCCGTCTAGGAAACGCGTCGTTCCTGCGCCGTCGGCTGACCAACATCATGCGCGGTGCCTCACCGAAGAGGATGTCTGGTCGGGTTCGAGCACTCGTCGCTTTGCTGATGCTGATTTTACTTCCACTGCAACCATTCGTCTTTGGATCGGCCAGCAGGTCGTTTGCGCCAACGCCCGCCACTCTTTCCAACCCCCATGTGGTCGCATCGCCCGATGAATTGCCGAGTGATGCAACGAATCTGCAGAATCCAATAAATCTGTCGTCGAGCAAATCGCAATTCGAACCAGAGACAGAAGCGTCAATGCCTGTTCGTCCCAGCCCTTCGGCTTCAGTTCCCAGTTCCAAATCAAAGGGACTTCGAGGCGAGAAAGTCTGGTCGAATGCCGTATCGTCGCATGGACGATTCGTGATCCGCGCAACAACGGGTCGCCGGATTCTTTTAACTGATCGGGTTTCGGGCCGCGAATCGGATTTGTCGCAGCACGGAATTACAGCCGTCTCGTTCATTCCGGATGGAAATGAATTTGCGGCGGTGACAAACGACGGACGCGTGACGCTCTGGGACGCGTTGGAAAGTCGAGAACTTCGCGTTTTACACACGCACGAAAGGGGGCTCAGGTCCGTCTCGGTTTCGCCTCAGGGTGATGTCTTTGCCGCAGGAGCCGAGGACGGGACGGTGATGATTCTCGATCTGCAAACAGGCCAGCCGAGGACCCAAGCGTTTCGAGAATCGATGCCTGTCAATTGCGTTCGATTCTCGCCCGATGGATCACGACTTGCCGTTGCCCTGGGCGACTGGAGTTCCAATGCACGCGGCGAAGTGCGCCTGATCAATCTCTCATTAATGCAGACCGAGACGCTTATATGCGATGCGGTACCAGGAGCCGTCACGTTTGTCAGCAACGACGAATTGATCGTTGGGGAGTGGAGCGGTCACGCAACGCTTTGGAATCTAATTCAGCACAAGATTATCGGTGCCGCGAACGCGGACAAAAGTGTCGTGGCGGCAGCGGCATTCTCACCAGATAATCCACAATTGCGAGAGATTGCGTTCGTATCATCCTTTGCGAATCGCGACTGAGTCATTGAATTCAAACCGTGATGTTTGTTTAAGGTGAGTAATGCAAAAACAAATTCTGTTTTTCCCGATGCTGATGATCATGCCGATGATCTGTTTTGGTCAAGCGGCAACGAGCAAGTCCACGGATGCATCGAGTGCCGACCTTCAGGCTGCCAAAGTGGTTTCCCCCTTGCGAAAGCTGATTGATGAAACACTGACGAAGGTCGAATTGGTGATGAGCGATGAACCGACGAAGCCACTCACAAGAGTCGTCGGCAGCATCTGGGCCAACAATGCCCGTGGCTCAGAAAGCGGGATGACAATATTCTACGTTGCGAATGGTCGACCTGAAGTGGTCTGCAGCATCTATCCCTGGCAAGAGAATTTGATTCAGGAATTCGATTCGCTGTCACGCGAAAAGCCGATTGCACGCGTTGATGGAAGAGCTGTTTGGACTCCCGAGAAGCCGGGAGTCCAATTACAAAAGGTGCTGGATGCGGACCCACCGCACGACACTCCTGAAAAGCGAAATCTGCAGCTGCGAGTTCTCTCGCGAAGATTTACTTCGACAATGTTGGGATGGAAGGAAGACAAAACGGATCGTGAAGAGCTGCGACTTCAACCAAGGCCTCTCTTCCGTTACGAAACCAAACGGAAAGATATTCTCGACGGAGCCGTCTTCGCATTTACACAGGGAACGGACCCCGAGACGCTGTTAATTATCGAGGCCGTGGCGAAAGGCGATCTGTACGAATGGCAGTACGCCTTCGTACGCAATACGTCTGGTGAACTTGAATCGCGTCACGATGGAAAGGTTGTCTGGCACGCCGACCGATTTCCCATTTCGACCGATGCACGCTCTGTACATTTCAGTTTCGCAACTAAGATCGACGCCCGAATCCTGGCCGAGCTTAAGTAGAAAGTTGATTTCCCATGGCACATTCCAAATGTCACTTGATGACGACGGTCGGGTTGGTCATTGCTTCGATCTTCACAATGACACAGTTTGTGTATCCGGCGGATCTAGACAGCGTCGTAACAGAGACCAGGACACCATCGTCGGTTGCAACCCAACCTGGAACAAAGCGTGCGTTAATCATTTGTGGTCTTCCCGGTGATGCCGAACACCATAAGACATTTGCGGAAACGATCGGAAAACTGCGTGACGGGCTGTCCAAGAATTTGGGGTTCGATCTGTCGAACATCGTCGTGATGTTCGGCGATGAGCCGAAGGATGGTGATGAAGAGTTTCTCAAAGCGGCCACACGAGCGACCCGCGAAGAACTGGAAAACACGACGAAAAGGATCTGCGAGGCTTCAGGGCCTGAGGACACGCTGTGGGTCCTTGTCCTGGGGCACAGTCATTACGACGCGAATCATTCTTGGTTAAATCTTCCCGGGCCGGATCTCAACGAATTTGAATTTGCGAAACTGTTCAGCAGCCTCAAAGCGCGTGAACAAGTTTTCTTTCTCACGATTCCTACGAGCGGTTTCTATATCAAACCGTTGTCTGCGAAAGAACGCATTGTGATTGCAGCAACGGAAGAAGCATGGGAAACAAACGAGACCGAATTCCCGCACGAACTCGCCCGCGTGCTGACAAACCCACCAATCACCAAGGATTTCGATGTCGACGAAGATGGGGCGATTACGTTGTTTGATCTCTATGTGACTCTTGCGAGAAACATCGCCCAATCATTCCTTGATGGCGAATTTCTGGCGACCGAACATCCCCTGTTCGACGATAACGGTGACGGTCGCGGGACGGATATCCAGATCGATTACCTCACCGTGGAGCAAGGTGGTCGAGTAAAACGCTTGAAGACTGCAAAATCGCCTCCCAAACCCAACGCAGAGGGCATTTTCGCGAAGTCAATCACGCTTCCATTTCCGTTCAAGGAATCCCCACCGCAGGAAACACCGAAGCCTGCTGACGAAGCGTCTCCGAACACAAATAGCGATCTGTAACCGTCAAACAGGGTCTATTTCTTTGCTTCGGCTAAGGTTCGCGTTCGGATTTCTTCAAAGTCTCTGGTTGAGGTCTTCAGCAGCGTGATGATCGTATAGGGCTCGGTGATCTTGACTGTTGGGCCGTTGGCCACATTTTCCGAATCAGGAAAGACATACTCCCCGATCGACCACACCAATTTTTCGCCACGTCGCAAATCGAGTCGCCGAGTGCAAAACCGCATCGGGCGGATCGACCATCCGTCACGAATTCGTTTCGGGTCGCACTCGATGGCAAGCAGGAATTCAGGGTCGGTACCGCGGCTGGTGACGAAAGCGAAAATTGCACCGTCGCGCGCCGCGCTGCCGGGGTAACGATAAAGAGGTCTGGGAAGCATCCGCAGTTCCTCTTTGCCAGTTCCGCGTGTCGCCTCTTCGTACATGGTGACCTGGAACTGGGCTGCGAGTTCTCGCATTTGGCTGCCTCGTAAACGTTCGTTTTCAACGGGAAGAGGGAGGTCGGCGATTTCGACACGCGAATTTGCTTTCTTATCAGGATTCCATTCGTAGTTTCTGACGCCGGCAATTGGTACGGGTGCAAGTGGTTCGTCGGTCATCGAGTGCATTTCGACGAAGACGCGGCGTTCATTGGGAAATTCGGTATCAGCCAGAAAGCATCCGACTAAAGCGGGGCGGTCATCGCAGGTCCAGACATAGATAACTCCTTGCCAGGAACTGTCGATGGTCCAATTCAGGATCGGAGAGTGCGATCGTTTGAGAGGGACTCCTGACACGAGTTTGGCTTCGAACTTGTCGGCTAAGCAGCCTAAGTACTCGAACTGCCTGGCGGCCTGGATTTTCGCGGTTTCAGCCGCATCCTGAGATTGGAGTTTGGAACCGAGCATTAGTGAAACTAGCATCCCAAGCCAAACAACGCGTCGAAAGAATAATTGCATCGAAGAAACCCTTTGCTTGACAAGGAATGCAAAATGGAAAGTGTCACGAAAAGAAGTGTGGTGGTTGTGTTCAGAGTAGTTGTGTGGCCACCTGTTTTCAATTCCGCATATCCGTCGTTAGCCATAAAATTTGCAGGCGACGTCGAATTGACGCCCCTCTGGCCGATCAATAGTGTAAATCGCTGATCTCAATTGGTCTTTGCACGCAAGCCTTGGATCAGCCAAACGGAGTATTAGATGTTGCCCCCACTTAAATGTTATTGTTTCATGCGTCAATTCTTAGCACCGATTCTGGCCGTTGTGATTGCACTTCATGCGACAAACGCCATCGCGGCTGATGAAAAGCCATCGACGAGCAAATCCCGCCAGGAATCGCTCGTCGAGGAACGCGGGAAATTGATGCGTCAGCTCGCGGACGGTTTTGACGTACAGTCGAACGAGAAAGGGTTTCCCCAGAAACTCGAAACCAGGCCGATCTTTCGGTATAGCGACCCGGCACGCGATTGTATTTCGGCTTCGTTGTGGAAATTGGGGGGAGAAGGACGTCCGAAAGCGCTCTTAGCGATGGAACTGCATCGTTCGACACCCGGTGGTTCGGCTGCGCTGTATGAATATAGTTCGCTGACTGAATTGCCATTTATCATGTCATCCACTGATATGCGCTGGTCGCCGAAATGCACACTTTATGAGTTCAAGTCGCTTCCTGATATGCAGGCACCAGAGAAATCCGCTCCCCGCCGCCTCATTCAGATGCGTGAAGCGGCTAACCGATTTGCAAGCAGTGAAGTCGACAAGGATCAACGTTGCGAGTTACGTTTGTTGCCGCAACCGATTGACCGTTACAAGCCCGTATCCGCGGAACATGCTGATGGCGCGATTTTTCTCTTTGTATTCGGCACGAACCCAGAGGTTGTCTTGTTTATCGAATCCGATGGCACACAATGGACGTACGCCGTCGGGCGCATGACCGGTGCGGAAGTGGTCGCGGTGACGCTGGACGGACGCGTCGCCTGGGAAGGCCCGCCCGTCACTCCAGGCCCCAGTTCTCCGTATACAGGCAGCGCAACTCCAGTCTTGATCCCCGGCTTCACTGCCGATGGCAAAGAGATTGCCGAGTAAGATTCCGTGCGTTGAGCTTTTGCATCGCTCTCTTTTCGTCTCCACACTGAAGGTGTCACTCATTTGTTTTCAAAGCTAAAGATTAGGGAGCGACTGGATGACCGTCTTATCGGTCACCCAGTACTCTTCGATTGCCTCGCAAAAGAGAAGACACTGCGTCTCCGAAGACTCCGATGCAGTGGCACATGACCCGAACTTTATATCTTGACGACGTACTACTTTGATTTACGCTTTTCCAGTTGATCTTCGATAACTTTGACAGTGCGGTCGAAGTCTTCGGGTGTTCGCTTTGTGAAACTATTGTTTGTCTTGGAACTGCGAGCCATCGCACTCGCGCCATTTGCGTCAGCACCAGCTTCCATCAGAATCTCTGCGACATCGGGAATACCCCACCAGCAGCACCACCGTAGCGGAGTGTTTCCCCAGTTCGAATCTTTGGCCTCGATATCCGCACCAAGTTTCACCAGCGCCGCAGCCACTTTGGGAGCACCCACAAACGCAGTGCGGATCAACGGTGTGCCGTTATCATGATTCCCCGTTCGAACCTCTAACATGTGCGGGGCTGCTTTGATGAGTTGTTGGATGAGTTCAGGATCGTCTTTTGCCAGAGCCTGATCGAGCTGGCGCTGCTGCTCAACAGTCGCTTCTTTCATGATTTCGGATGGAACGACAAGGATTTTGTTGATGTCCAGCGAGCCAGTTGCATTCGTAATTTCCACTCGGATTCGGAGCGTGTCTTCGCTGGGCATCACCTGGATCGTCTGAATCGCGATGGTCCAATTTCGATAACCTTCGTATGACGGTTCGATGCGATTCAAAGTGCGCGTCACGGTATCCCCCTTGATCAGCGAGAATCGTACGCCGCCACCAGATGCCGGTTTCGAAGTTTTTGTCAGCATCGGTCCCCGCTGCCTCACCATAAACGTCAGATACTTCGCATCAGCAGGAACATCAATCATCGTCTCGATGTAGACATCCCCGTCGTCCGTCGGCGAGTTCAAACTGATCATGCCGAGACCACGAGGAGAAAACGTTGCATTTCCAGAATCAAAGGCGGACAAATTCTGCCATCCGTCAGGAACATTGACGTCACCAGGTTTGTCAAATGTGCCAAATTTGAAGATGTCATTCTTCGCATCAACATTCCAGTGAGTTTTCACGAAGCCTTGTGCTGTCAGAAGATTCGAGTTGCTGGCCAAACATACAATCGCCGTGAGACTGAGTATCAAACGTATCATCGTTGCGCTCCTTTTGATTAATCGCATTTGTGGGAACTTAGTGTGCGGTATCAGCGATTGTTTTCGCTACCAATTGCCATTTGAAATCGGCCGAGCCTATTAATTTCGAATCGTCCTCGAACAATTGTGAAGGACGTGATCAACGAATTTGAGAATGATGATCAAGGCTGTTTTGCCTTTGCTGGAGTGTCCTTCTGGTTGCCGTCCACAGGTGCCTTGAGAACACTCTCTGATACAAAAAGCGCGTAGGGTTCCTGTGACAGATTCATCGGATTGTCGATTTTTGGAACTGTCCAGATCAACTCATCGCGAAAAGTAATACGCAGCGCGTCCGAGTTCATGCGAACAAGGCCGTACTGCCAATGAGTGTCGTTGTTTGCTTTGGTTGCTTCCAGCACCAGGAATGCCTCGGGGTCGGTTCCTTCGACAAATGCAAATAGACCTCCATCAAGATACGTCGATTCAGCATTTGGCGGGAGGTAACGGAACACCGGGCGAGGAAGTAACCGCAATTGCCGCTTTACCCCTTCATCGGTACTGCGTGTGTCGGCCAGATTTGCAACGAAGTCTCCAGCCAACTGCCGCATCTGCTGTAGCCGCAAAGCTGCAGTCCTGGCCGGAGCATCGACGTCGCTCAGCGGTTTAAGAATGAGACCTGGCTTTTCAGAATTCCAAAAGCCAGCATCATTGATCCGACCGCTCAATCGTCCATCAGAAAGCGAGCATACTTCAAACGTGCGACCCCAATCAGGCGAGATCCATCGATACCAACTCCCGACCACCGCCGGTCGCCCATTGTCCGTCCAGACAAAGACTTCGCCGAAGACCTTTCCAGCGGTCGGATTTGACCAGCGCAAAATCGGTTCAGGATGCAGCACAAGTTTCGCGTTGGTGGTCGCACCGGCGGTGAATTCGCACCGCCCGGCGAACTCGCGCGCGGATTTGGCGATGGATGCCCGAAGCGCTGCATCTTCAGCATTGGGCGTAGACTTCTCTTTCTCGGACTCGGGTTGATTCGCAAGTATTAGCATCAGCGAAAGCAGAATCGGTTGCATGACGTTGGCTCTTAGTTTCAGTATTCAGTGAATTCAAGATGGTTGGAACAAACTACATGACCCGGGCTCCGTCGATGATTCAGCGGCTGATGCCGATATGGCTCCATCACTTCAAGTAATCAAGCTCGACCGGATGGGGAAACATTCACTGATCAAGGCCGTCACTTTTTCACGGAAGCAGCGTGTAGTACGGAGACTTCCGGTCATTTTCTCCGTACCGTTCAGCGACCCATACTTCACGATCGTCGAACAAAACTTGCACTTGGGCGTGCCCTAACCGAACGCACCCGAATTGCCAAAAGTTCTCAGTGTCGCGCTGGATCGCTTCTATGATCAGGATCACTTCGGGATTCGTACCACCGTGTACGAATGCGAAAAGGCCGCCGTCGAGAGTACCTGTGTCGTCCGAATCATAGAGTCTTACAGGTGATGGAAGCAGCCGCAATTCCGTTCGACTTGCATTCCATGTTTCGTTCGAACTGAATCGTTTGGCCAAAGTCCGCATTTGTAAGCGACGAAGTTTACTCGTGGCAGCAGGAGCTGGCGCATCGAGCAGTCTCTCGGGTTTGAAACCTGGATCGTCTGGAGCCCAGTCCCACTTTCGAGTTCCTGCCGTTCTCAAACCTTCAGGAGCAAGCGAGTGTACGACGTTTCCAGGCCACCCTTTGATTTTCTTTTCGAAAACCGTTGTGTAGACCTCAATGATCGCTGCCGGCCGACCTTTTCCTCCCCACACCCAAAGAGTTCCGTGGTGATGTCCACGAGCAAGGTCATCCCAATTCAATATCGGCTCGGGCACTAACTCTTCAACGACCGGCTCCGCCGTTTGTCGAATAATTTTGATCCCGTCCAAGAGGCGTTTCATTTCAGCGACGACCGCAGCGTGCGTTTCCGATTTCAGTTCATCGGAGCCCGCGATATTTTGAACGTCGTCCTCTGCGAAAATCGTGCTGATACCAACATGAGAGTACAACGCTATCATTGCCAAAAAGCAGACTGTGAATCGCGACACGGATCACTTCTTTCTATCCACGAACCTGGCATCAAAACCTCGTGACCAACGCCTTTAAGACATTTTGACATAGTATATCTCGGCGAAAGTGATACGCAAGACCATTGGAATGGCCGTGTGAGCAGCATCAACTCGGAATACAGGGAACCTTACAACTCAGGTTCGGCAAGCAGTCGATTCATCGCGGTAACGGGATCGAGAAGTGCGACCAGTGCGTTGTCCGCTCTAAATAGTCGAGTTGCACTGGATGACGGTCTTCGGTCACCCAGTGCTCTTCGATTGCCTCGAAAATAAGGAAGACACTGCGTCGGAGAAAACTCCGATGCAGTGGCACACAACGCAAACTTTTAGCATTGAAGACGCACTGGAACGTTGTTTATTTGGTTTGCTTTTTCAAATAGTCGTCGCGAATTACGTGGAGCTGTTTCCAGATCGCTGTATCCATTGGCTGAGGTGATACACAGGCAAAGATGTAACTGTGCTCGTTGGTTGTCCATGTCTGAATCTCAAGGTTCAGCTTTTGTTTCTTCTTTGTGGCAAACGGCTCGACCCAGTCAAGCTTTCCGGTGTAATGCGTCGGCCTATCAGCGGCGATTTCGTCTTTGGCAGCCTTGGGATCGGGTTTCACTCGCTGCGGCTCAAGCGTGAATCCAGACGGATCAACGTCTGGAAGCTTGCCATTGAGTACTGCCTTGCAAAGACCTCGGTAATATTTCAAGAATTCGTCTTTGACAACCGCTTCCGTCAGTTCGGGCTTCGGCGTAAGTTCGAATACAAAAGCATAGCTGAAAAATGTGTCGGACTCCGATTTCATCATTCCCGGTGCAAACCGAATATGTTCATGTCCTTTCAGTTTCATGTCGGGAGCAAATCCGGGTGGTAGTGCAATGGTTTCACCGGACCAATCTTTGGGCGCAGCGAGCTTGAAAGAGTTCGGCTCATCGGCGGCCAAAAGCGTTCCGAACATCAGCAGACTGACAGCAAATCGGCGCAGCATGGGGAACTCCTACCGGCGAACATTGATCGAAAAGCCAACCGTAACATAGAAGACGGCCGCTCCCGTGTCACGCGGACGCCCTCGACGCAGGGATGCAACAGCTCAAGAGAGGCTTCGCCTCAGACCAAAGTAGCCCTTACACTCCGCTGTGAGGATAGCCGAATTGAAGCAGACTGCGACTGGCACTTGAAAGCTTCGATGGATAACTCGCTATATCGCAATTCGGCTATCTTCTCGGCGGAGCGAGAAGGCTACTTTGGAAGAAATGCTGAAACTTGACTCATTAAACCAAGTTTCAAACTCGAAGGAATCCAAAATCGTGGCATACCGAAATCTGACGGCGATTTTGCTCCTAGCTCGCAACAGAATTACCCTATAGTCTATGAATGAAGACGTAATACCAATCGAAAGGAATCACGCGGTGCACGCTCGATCGATTATCGCGATACTGATTGCATGTGTGATATCAACCGCAGTCTATGCGGACGACAACTGGCCTCAGTTTCGTGGACACGCCGGTCTGGGTCTCGGCAGCGGAAATCCTCCAACCGAGTGGGATCTTCAAACTGGAAAAAACGTTGCGTGGAAGACGCCTATTCCGGGGTTGGGACACTCAGCTCCAATTGTATGGGGCGATCGTATTTTCCTGACAACGGCGGTCAACACTGACACGGACAATCCCTCGGTGGAAACCGGTTGGTCCGGTGGGGCGGGCGAGTCTGCAAAGGACACTGGCGAATGGACATGGCAGGTCGTCTGCCTGCAACTCGATACGGGGAAGATCCGCTGGACGAAAGATGCGCATGTCGGTCAGCCTAAATTCAAGCGACATTTGAAAGCCTCCCATGCTAATTGCAGTCCGGCAACAGACGGTCATCATGTGGTCGCGTTTTTTGGTTCGGAAGGTTTGTATTGTTTCGACTTCGACGGGCGGATGATCTGGAAACGCGATTTCGGCAAGCTGTCGTCCGGCCCGTACGACGCCCCGGAACTGGAATGGGGCTTTGCCAGTTCCCCGATTATCCATGATGGCCTCGTCATCGTTCAGTGCGATTGCCTGAATACGAACTTCGTCGCGATCCTGGATATCAAGACTGGCGACGAGATTCGACGTATCGATCGCGAAGGTGAAGTCGCCACGTGGTCGACGCCGCTGGTCGTGACGACCGAAGATCGAAAGCAAATCGTCTGCAACGGCTATCGCCAGATGGCAGGATACGACCTGAAGTCCGGCGCACGTATCTGGCACCTCAAAGGCGGAGGAGACGTTCCAGTTCCCACCCCACTGTTCTCCAACGGATTGATCTATCTGACGAACGGTCATGGCCGCAGTCCAATTTATGCGATTCAACCGACCGCGACGGGAGACGTGACACCTTCCGACGACGGAACTAAGAAACCCGGTTTGGCCTGGTGGCAATCCAGAGACGGTTCGTACATGCCGACTCCCCTGGTTAAGGGGCAGCGACTTTACACCTGTAATGACAACGGTCGGCTCGATGTGCGAGACGCAATCACCGGGGATCTGATCTATCGCCAGCGAATTGGCACGGCGAGCCACACATATTCCGCCTCAGCCGTTGCAGCTGGCGGGCACGTTTATTTCGTCAGTGAACAAGGCGAAGTCACGGTGATTGAGGAAGGAAACGTCTATCGCGAAGTCGCGAGCAACGATTTCGCGGAAGTCGTCATGGCAACGCCTTCCATTTCCGGAGATCGGTTGCTGATTCGTACCGTTCGGAATCTGTATTGCCTTTCACGATAGTAGAGTAAATTGTCGAGCGTGATATCGAACGGCACAATTGATTGACGCTTCACCGCGCGAGCCAACACGATTCTATCGCCGATGCGAATGGACAAGTCGTGATACAACTGGTTCGAGTAAAATGAATACCCGTATTAACCCATTGAGGTTTCTCCAAAATGAAGCGGGCCGACAGGAAATTAGCTGAACTCTACCGCGAGTTTGTCGGGCGGCGAACAGAAGAAAGTCGAACGAACTCGAAACAATTCGATCGAAAAAACCGACGGCACATTGCCCGATTGACTGCCCGTGGCGTGACTACCGTAAATGAGTTGATTGCCGTGCTTCCCCATTTGCCACCGAAACTCAAGGAGTTTGGAATCTGGTGGTTTCAAGTGACGAGGCCCCGGAACGCCGAGGCGACGTTGTTGCGAATGCTTCATGACGATCCACCTTATCGCCAGTCGTGTGCATCGGCGCTCGCCATGATTGGTGGTCGTCGGTCAATTCGCAATTTCCTTCGAATCGGAAGGACTCAATTGGCATCGAAGTCGCCTGATCGAAGTTGGTTCGCGGTCGTGATTGAGGGAATCAAGTTTTTCAACAATTCGCCACCTGAAGCAGAAGAAATGTTGCTCACAATCTACGAGCGAACGGATCTTCCCGGCTGGTTACGCGGCGACGCGGGAGATGCGCTGGGATGCTGCGGGCAACTACGCGACCGCCGTACATCCTTCTTTCGTCGCGCGTGGGCGGCGGCGCGGAAGGGAATTGGTGACGCGGACATCGAGGTGAAATTCTGGTCGATGTATGTCATTATGCAGTTGGCGCAGAACGATTCGTCGAATCGAACGCGCTCAAATGCGATGTTTACTGACGCGTTGCCGCGATTACGAGAGATTGCTGCCACGGACCACCGCCTTGCTCCCGGATACTGGTGGCCGATGTCGGCGGAGGCAGAAGATGCAATCGCCGTCATCGAAACCGGCAATTCGCCGGAAAATGACGCTGCGGATCGTTGGCACGGTCATCACGAACGAGGGCCGATGATGCGAGATGCTTGACACCGTTGACGATGATGCGGCAAATCGTCGTCGCGATTGCTAAAGCCCCTCCATTGGAAAACCCGACGAGACGCTATTTTCACGCTCCATAGAAATACTAAACGTCTCACGGGCCCAAAATCGGACATCGGAAGTAAAAATCTTTTCACGAGCGAGATCGTGTTCGTTTTATGGTTTAGGCAGTTCCGATCGCATGAATTCGGCGATTTGATCGATCGCCTTCCGCGATTCTGGAAGCCCTCTGATCTGGAACACGTGGACCATACCGGGCCAGACTTCAAACTTCACAGGGATTCCGTCTGAAAGAGCTTTCTTTGCCACTCGGACACTGTCGTCACGGAGCATTTCGTGCTCGCCGACCTGAATCAGCAGCGGCGGAGTGCCGTGGTAATCGCCGAAAACGGGTGAAGCCAGCGGGTTGCGGGGATCACCTTTCTTCCCCAGATAGCGATCCCGAAATTCCAGCATGGTTCGCGCACTGATGATGGGATCATACACGGTCTTCAATGACTCGCTCGCCAGCGTGAAATCCGTAGCCGCCGAAAGGGCGATTCCACCGGCCGGGAGCGGCCGCTTTCGGTCTCGCAGCGCTAGCAACGTCGCAAGAGTCAGGTTACCGCCAGCCGAATCTCCGGCGATAAATGTCGCCTTGGCTGGGCCGGGGCCGGCTGGTCCGTTCGAGACCATCCAGTCGTGAGCAGCGATACAATCCTCAAGCCCGGCGGGAAAAGGATGCTCAGGCGCCAACCGGTAATCGGGCAAGAGAACAGCACATCTGGCCGCAACAGAGATGTCGGCCGCCAGCGGAAGATAGTTTCCTCCCGACCCTGAGACCCAGCCGCCGCCATGCAGATACAACAACCGTACATCGGGGTCCGCGCCGGGTGCTACAACCCATTCGCAGGGAATCTCCCCAATCTTCAGGCGAATGAGTTTGATCTCTTTGTTGGCCGGTTCTTGGCGAGAACCCATGCCTGCCCGCAAGCCATTGAGATCAAAGTCTGTTGTGCCGAAAGGCGTATTACTGCGCAGCCGTTGCAAGTAGGCGATTCCTTCCGGCGAAGCCGCCTGCGGCTTGTCAACTGACGCTCCGAACGGCTGTGGGTTATCGGCAGTGGCACACGTACCGGCTGCGATCACGAAAACCAGCAGCGCCGTTACGGAATAGCGTTTCATCTCGAATTTCCTGACTGGTAATGACCGAAGTAGCGCCCACATTTTGACCGCCTTAGAGGATTCCTGCCATCGACTGTGATGTCAATTCTGGATTGCAATCGCTATTGAATCGCTACTGAGATTGAGAAAAGTAACGAGTGAGGCCGGTTGTCTGCATCACTCAGAGTTCCGGCCGAAGTTACATGGTATGGCGACGGTCTTCTGTGATGCACCTGTATCACCACGCAACTTCACTTGAAAGCCTTGAGAAACGCCTCGAATTGAGTTCTGAGTGATTTATCGTGAGGAGTTACGCGGGGAATTTGTCGCTTGATCCCAAAGAGCTCATAGACGGCGATCTGGGCGGCTCGCACGGAATACTCGACAGTAAAAACCACGTCATCTGCGATCTCGACGAATTGGCTGATCAATGCGAGATTCGCTGAACCTTGAGGAACTGGCAGCGGTCGATCTCCTGTTTTCCTGGGCATGAACATGCTCGTAATGTAGGGCATTCTACAAGGAATACAGTTGGCCGATTCGACGGTCTCAAGATCGAACCGCAAATGTCCGCAAAGTTCGCGTAAAATCTCGGTGCCGTTGCACTCTTCCATTGCTTTCGGAACGAAGTTGCCAATCCGATCCGGAAAAAGCGAGTACCCCCAGAACACCTGGACGTCCGCAGGCTGATTCAGGAAATGGGGTTGATGAGCCAGCACGATCGACATCAGCCAGTTCGAGTCCTTAAACGTCACGAGTCCCCCGGTTCCCGCAGGATTGTCGCTGAATTGTTTCATCTTGTCGAAGAACGCCGGATTCTTGAGCGTGACGGTAAATGACTCCCAACAAGATTGTGCAATACAACGATTGAATGCTGCAGGATTGCCAAACTGCGGGCGATCTTTCGAAAGCTGTTCCCAAAGAGCCCAACTGTTGCTTTCGAGTTTGGTGAGTTTTTGGGGAGGATCTGTCATCGAGCCCAGGCTTGATGAATCGGTCATTGAACCATTCTGGAGAAAGACAAAATCGATCGCGTTGACGGCAATCACTTCGCGCTCGTTCTGCCGCAGACATTTGATTCCGGTCACGGCGAACTTGCCATTTTCCATCTTGTGATTGAGCTCTGTGACCTTGCAATCCTCGACAAAATGAACACCCCGCGATTGGAGCCATGCTTGCAGAGGGCGAACCAGGGAATCGTATTGATTGAAGATTGTTCGTTTGACTCCCGCGAGCGTTTCAATCCGAGAGAACTCGAGCATGAATCGGTGAAGGTATCGCCGGAACTCCACAGCGCTATGCCAAGGTTGGAATGCAAATGTAGTGGCCCACATGTACCAGAATTCCGTCTCAAAAAACGAAGGCGAAAGCCAGTCTGTGATACAGGTCGCGGCCAAACGATCCTCTTCGGCCTGGCTAAGTTTCAGTAGTTCGATGCGGTCTTGCATCGAAAATCCCATTGAGGAGACGGGAACTTTGGCACGTCGCTTGTCAACGAGCCTCGCTCTCGAATTCGACTGGAATTTCTCGTTGAACTCGACCGTTTCCTCGAATACCGATTTGGTTGAATCGTTCAGAGAAGGAATCGTTTTATAAAGATCCCACATGCATTCGTAATTGTCGGTCGTCAGCATCCGCCCCCCGCGCATGGAATACCCGACATCGGGATTTCCTGAGCCATCGAGACTTCCACCCATGACAGATCCCGATTCGAGAATGGAAATATTTTCTCCGGGCACAGCGCCATCACGGATCATGAAGGCAGCAGCGGCTAAGGAACCAATTCCTCCGCCAACGAGGTAAGCTTTTGATTGTGCGTTCATGATTCTTTCACTTGCTCCTGACCATTTTGCGATACAAACCCAATAAAAAAAGCCGATGCGACCGGACACAATTTGTGTCAAGTCGCATCGGCTTACGCGTTAACGGATCTCCCGGCGATGGACCGAGCTACCCTTTAAATTGTCGTCCGAGGTTGTCGATATTCAGCAAAAGCCTCAAATACTACGGTGGCTCTGCACACTCATACGATAAACGATTAGGCCGCCAAATCAAGCGGCTTTCGGCGAAATGTAAATTAAACAGTCGCTTAATTATTCAACAAAGATTCTTTTTTGCTTTATTTTTTAGTGCGTTTACGGCTTGCTATCTTGAGAGCTTCACCTATGCTCTGCCTAGCGATTGAGCTCTGAATAACGGATTCCTCGTATATCTGTCTTTCCAGACCTACTTTCGTGGTCGTCGAAAGACTAGAAAAAGTGCAACTCGCAGATTCGGGGAGCACGTTTCATAGTAAGCCGACGCGGTTTGACCCATCCGGGTGCATACCGCGTCGGCTTTTTTCGTTTCAGGCCAAAACACTTTACAAGTTCTAACGAGGTCACTTTGAGGAGTTCGAGAGATGAACAGAACCGCACCAGAGAATGACGCACGGGAAGCCAAAGAGCATAGCGAAGATTACATGACCCGTACGTTAGAAAATCAAGCGGCCAGAGTTCCGTCCGACATCTGGTTATTTGCCGCAGTGGGGGCGATGGGAGTATCACTGTATTTGCAAATGCAGTGCAAGAAGGAAGACAGCCAATTCGTTGGTCAATGGGCGGCACCTCTCATGCTGATCGGCGTCTACAACAAGTTGGTAAAAATCGCAAGTTCCGATCGAGTTCACCGTAACGCATAGACGTTGAACCAACCTGTTAATCGGATGACTAAGTAAAACGCTCTTCAGTTTGGAGGGCTGGTTGCGGACTAGGCCGACGTGATTGAACGTCAATTCGGTGTTGAACGCGTCGGTCATTTGTTTTTGGCAGCTGGTGAAGAAGGATTTGAAATGAAGGGAGATAGTCAAATGAAGTACGACGTCATCTTCCAAATTTTAGCATTACTCCCGATGTTTTAAAGAATGAACTACATCTCAAAGAGACACGATAATGGCAACGACACGCAGCAATTCAGGAATTACCGAAAAGCCCGTTTGGTTTATTACCGGCTGCTCGACCGGTTTTGGCTATGAACTTACGAAGTACGTCCTTGAGCTAGGCTACCGAACTGTTGTGACGGCACGCGACCCGCATGAATTGAAGGAGTTCGAAGGCAAGAAGGGCGTATTGATCCTCATGCTCGATGTGACGGATCGAAGTCAGGTTGAGGCCGCTGTCAAAAACGCGGAAGAGGAATTTGGGTGTATCGACGTTCTGGTAAACAATGCGGGAATTGGATATTTCGCTGCCGTTGAAGAGAGCGAAGAAGT
>CAILLA010000211.1 GCA_903834925.1 uncultured Schlesneria sp. | reverse complement strand
CGCCATGAAAATGCGTCAGTCCCCGGCCCGTGAACGGTTACACTGACACCGACTTGTGTGGCGTCGGCAATCTAAGCCTTTGTGAGCGCGATATCAGACTGCAAAATGGCCTGCTCCTGCTCTGCGGCCCACGCACAAGCCATTGGTAGGAGCATTTCAAATTACTGGCTAAGGCAATACAGCATTTTCCACAGAAAAGCTGTGTCCGTGGACACGAAGCTCGGTGTTCCCTGGGTTTACCTGGAATCGCTACCGTATCTGAAATGTGCTACATTCCGATTGAGAAATCGGTGAGTTTTCGCCCTCGAAATGGAAGCATCATCATGCTGATTGGTATCCGCCCCATCAATGACTTTGCCTTCAAGAAAACGTTTGGATCACCCGAGAACAAGCTGGCTTTAATCAGTTTGCTCAATTCCATTCTTGGACTGCCAAAGCCGATTGTCGATGTGACCATTGAAAACCCGTACAACCTTCAGGACTTCAAGGACGATAAACTTTCGATCCTCGACATCAAAGCGATCGATCAGACCGGCGCGATCTACGATGTCGAAATGTAGTTGTCGATCTTTACCGGATTGATCCAGCGGATCGTCTTTTATGGGTGTGAAATTTACAACTGTTTCCTCAGGAAGCAATACGCCAAGCGACACAGACCATCACCCAGATCGCACAAGTTACGGAGGATAAAGCCATGTACGATTCACGAGAAAAAGCAATCCGCGACCGGCAATGGGAACTGAACGCATCACGCAACGAGGGGCTGATTGAGGGCGAGACCAAGGGGAAGATCGAAGGGAAGATCGAAGGGGAGATCAAAATGATTCGGATGCTTCAAGAGATTTTGGGGCTTTCTGTCAGCACCGAATCGGATTTTGAAGGGAAAACTTTGGTGGAACTGCAGTCACACACGGCTGATCTTCAAGATCGCCTGCGAAACCGCCGCGTCTCGTAAAGAGTCACTGACCACCTTGGGGACTGCTCAAAGACTCCAAAACCGTGGCATTCTTTTCGTTTGTCGGCAAAAAACCAGTGCCCCCTCGTGGCCCATCATGGGATAAACGAGACTCGGTCTCGCCATTCAAATGGTTCCGTCAGGTGAGCTTGCCACCAGTCAAGTTCACCCCTGTCGTCGGCGATGCCTCTGTCAAATCTCATGAAAAAGCTCTATCCGGATGGCACTCGCTACCATTCGCAGCAGCACATCGCTTGGTGCATGTCTCACGCTCAATCCTCTTGGCCTCCTGCTCCATTGGTGCAGCCGGGTAGCCGATGGTGATGCATTCGTGCAAATCCTGCCTCAAGAATGCTTCGCTGCTGCCGAGCCGCTCATGCTGTGTCGTATGTGCAAGCTTGTGAACGGCCAAACGGCGCTGGTCCCAGTGGTCGTCGCGAATAAAAATGCCGTAACGTAGTGTGAGGTCGATGGTACACGGCGAAATCAGACGGGTCGCCTCGCCTGCGGTGACCAATGCCGGGTGGCTTGGTTTCGGAATTACTTGCATTCCCGGTATCTGCGTGTGTGTCGGCAGCTCCTCCAGAAGATGAGCTGGAACAGACGTCGCTCGTGAGTTCAAGATTTAGTTTTCCGTATTACCAATGCCGCGCGCCCAGCGGGAATCGTGCGGTATTGCTGGAGGCTGCTGCGGGGTTTATCGGGGATCGTCATTTCGAGCAACTTGGCTTCCAGCAGAGGCGCCAGATACTGCTTGCGAAAATGCTCACGGTCCCTGATTCCAGAAACTGCCTGCAACTGCTCCCGCGTGCAGGAAGTCATCGCAGTCTTGAGCAAGGCACGAACTTGCGGGGTGACTTGCGGGGTCGCCTGGTCTGCGGCGCTGCCGATGAACGCCGGATGGATGGGCAACTCCGATATTGGCTTCACGGGACGTATAGTCGTCCTGTGCCTCGGTAATTTTCGATTTCAAGCAGATAATCAAGCAACTTGATGCCGACTCTTGCCGTGTATTCGGCATCTAAGCCGAGCGATTTTGGGTTGGATACGGTGATGACCGGCAGGCTTTCCGGTGTGAGACGTTCGCGAATGGTCGCTTCCAATGAAGTAGGACCATCCTTATTGCGGTTCCCGGTAATCAGAATCAGCTCGTTGTCCTGACATGTTTGCCAGACCAAATCGTCTGGAGATCGCTGGTCGAGTCCAATGTTTGCGAAGACAAAATACGCCAGCCCCAGTTCATCCCAGATGTCAGCCCAGTCTTCCGAACTGTAAAACGTTTCGACGAGGTCCCGAAATTGACCGGCAATGTTGATGTCGGCAAGAATCCCCTTCACGTTTGAGACCCGTTCGGGTTCACGCCTCGCGCGTGTTTGGCTCGCTGCCGGATTTCCGACTTTCTCGCTTCAACATGCGCCCGATTGGCATCAACGATGGCCTGTACTTCGGGCGAGTTCCCCTGTTCGGCCCGAGCCACGATCTTGCGATAGTCCGCTTCGACTTCCGTTCGATGAGCCTCAATATACTCGATCGCCGCTTCAATCTCTGGAGTCCCTTGAGACAATCGAATAGCGATTCGGGACGCTGGCCAACCATCAAGATAATAGTCCATTACGTCATAGACCGTAATCCGAGTCCCTTCAATTTCTGGTCCCCGACCTCGGTCATGAATTGTCGGCTTTTTTTGCATGAGCAGTCCCAGAACCCAATCGGTTTCGCCCATCATTGGTATTTCAGTACGACAAGACGTCGCAGGCGAGGTAAATAAATTCGTTTAGCCTGTTTCACGATACCATAGCCGAAAAACGATGTCAAAAGGTTCGTTGTCGGCGAAGCCGGGTATCCGATGGCGAATGCACTCGTGCCAATACTGCCTCAAGAATGCTTCGATGCTGCCGAGCCACTTATACTGCATCGTGTGTGCAAGCTCGTGAACGATCAAACGCCGCTGGTCCCGGTGGTCGTCGCGAATGAAAATGCCGTAACGCAGTGTGAGGCCGATGGTACACGGTGAAATCAGACTGGTCGCCTCGCCTGCGGCTACCAATGCCGGGCGGCTCGGTGTCGGAATCTTCTGCACTTTGAGCAAACGGACTCGGTCGGGCTGAGTGAGTCCGCTTTCCTTCAGGCCCAACGTGGCCGGTGGTTCAAATAGCCAGGGTCGTAGGTCCACCGGAGGCCCTGGTG
Source organism: uncultured Schlesneria sp. (assembly GCA_903834925.1). Lineage (GTDB taxonomy): Bacteria > Planctomycetota > Planctomycetia > Planctomycetales > Planctomycetaceae > Schlesneria. Next base: position 3,174 of record CAILLA010000211.1, on the reverse strand, counting down.
ATTGGTCAACAGACATCTTAGAGGCATGAAAGGCCGGCCGTTCGGTTGATTTCGATCACCGGCGTGGATCGAGAATCGTGCGTGATGTCTCGAGGGAACTGTCGGCCCTACAGGCCTGATGTCTTGATCAACGGACGGTACCAGGGCCTCCGGAAGACCTGCGACCCTGGCTATTTGAACTGCTGACCCGTTGGGCCGCAGGACCGCAATTTTGCCGTTTCACCAAGGGTTGACCGACACTCTCTGATCAGTACATCGTGATGATGTACTAGGATCAATGCCGCTGATTTAAAAGTCACCTGACTTCTGCAGTTCCGCACGCATTTCGACTCGTTCAACCGTATTCATCTGTAGCAATCGAATCGTGGCTTCGCCTACCGAAGTACGTCCAACAATGATCGTGCCCCGGTACTCGAAATGTGAATCCAACTCATCTTGACGTGGGTGAAATAGCCGAATAATCAACTACACTTGAAGCAGGCGCCGAGCACGCGCCTGCATGACGGTAATGAAATGAAAGGCCGCCAGACATCGGTCGTATTCGGACTTCTCGTCTTCCGTCAGTGTCCCTTGATTCGCCTTATCGGCCAATAAATCAACGTAATGCTGGGACGCGTCGTCAGCCTTCATGGCCACGATTTTCCACGCCGCTTCAATGGTGAGGCATTCAGCAAACGGCTCAATAAGCCAATCAAGTACGTTGGTTTCCATGAACGAATGATACCAATCGGTCAATCGCAAGGCGATGGGAAGTTTCCAGTTTTTGCCGTCGGCGATGCGTCAAAGAGCGTCGGGGAGATTGTCCCCGAGGTCACGACGGTAACCGACCGGCCAAGACGTCGGCAGGTGAGAAAACCTCGACTGAATTGAAGCGGGTAAAATCGGGTCCGTTGAACGTGAGCACATTTGAAATCCCGTGTCGCTGCATTGCGGCGACCAGTCGCGCATCGTGAGCGCTTTTGCCCTTCACGGATTGGGCCACGACGAGCGATTGCCAGTTACCGAAGATGCCGCGCTCGTCTTTTAACAACACAAAGTCTTGCAGCAGCACGTCGATCGATTTCTGAACAGATGGCACGTCCATCCCCAACCCATTGACCTCAGTTGGCCGCGTGGCAGCGACCCAGTATTCATAGATCACTTGCGGAACAAGGCAAATCTCGATCTCAGCTCGTACGAGTGCCAAAAGGGACTGTTGCGCAACTTGATGCTGTGGACTTGCTGGTTGTGCTCGCCTGAGCAGGATATTGGTGTCAATCAAAATGTTCATTCACCGCGTCCGCCGTAGATCGAATCACGACTGTCATCGATCGCGTGATCAAGTACGGGGTGGAGCTTAATCCAAGCTTCAGACCGTTTGGAAAACGCTTCTGGCGAGACTTTTGTCGGCTGTAAAGGTTTAACGTCATTCAACTGCTCGATAACCATTTCCGTTACCAGAGCGGCCACGTCTTTCCCGACCGCTGCAGCCCTGATGCGCAATGCTGTCTCGATCTCTTCTGAAAAAGCGAAACTGACGGTCATTATTGTTCTCCACGTTCCGTTTGCCATTAGTCTAGCATCGAACTCGGCTTGAGTCACTCGGAGATTTTTCCCGACACGTCGGAAAGCTAACCTTTCCAAGAACGAGACCGAGCGCTCGGGGCAAGTTTTTTAAAAATTTTCTACCGCCAACACATGGCGAGAATCCTACGTTTGACCACATCAGTTTTTCATTAGAGCGATGGAAACGGAGTACGACACAAGACACCGGCCAAGCTGCTTCTTATCGTCAGCGATACGCGTGTAAAATCGCATGAAAACGCTCTAACCCAATTGAATACGGAGCCGTTCGCTGCAGCGCATCGTTAGGCGCACGTATCGCGCTCAATCCTCTTGGCCTCCTGCTCCATTGGTGCAGCCGGGTAGCCGATGGTGATGCACTCGTGCAAATACTGCCTAAAGAATGATTCGATGCTGCCGAGTCGCTCATACTGCATCGTGTGTGCAAGCTCGTGAACGACCAAACGCCGCGCGTCCCAGTGATCGTGGCGAATGAAAATGCCGTAACGCAGTATGAGGCCGATGGAAAATAGTGAAATCAGACCGGTTGCCTCGCCTGCGGTGACCTATGCCGGGTGGATCGGTTTCGGAATCTCCTGCACTTTGAGCAAACGGACTCGGTCGGGCCGAATGACACCGACTCGTCTGGCGTCGGCAATCTGAGCCTCGGTGAGCGCGACACCGGACTGCAAAATGGCCTGTTCCTGCTCTGCCGCCCACGCACAAGCCAGTGGTAGCAGCATTTCAAATTGTTGTGGTGTGAGGAAGTTTGTCCCATTTTTGTTCTGCCTACGCCAACGGCGTTGCATATCAAAGCCCAGGGTCGTGAGCGTCAGCGAGCGCACCCTGGGTCAGACCCCGCGAAGGGTGTTTTACACCAAAGGTGTTACATCGCTCTTTTTCCGCTTCGTAAACTTATCCCCGATGCCTTTAAGGATGATGCATACGCAGATTCGCTTGGACCGAGGAATGATGTAACTCCGTTGGAGTAAAACCAAATTCAGAAATCGCGACCCAGGGTAGGTCGCATGCGACCAACCCTGGGCTTTGATATACAACGCCGTTGGCGTAAAGACAGAGCCAGACCTCGGGCACATTGCCTTTTTCAACAACGGGATACAGGGTTCGGGCCGAGAATTCACCGAAGGACTTTTATGGCGCCAAAATGCAAAAGCGTTACTCGAATGGCTACGTCATCGTTTTGTCAGAGCGAGGGAAACAGAGTCTGTCCCTGGATTCGGAAGTTTTTGTCGCTTGGCCGTTTCGAATCCAATCTTGAAGATCTGTGGTATGGGTCTGACATTTGCGCCAAGGCTTTTCATTCGACAGCCGAATCTGTGGCTAACTGACGGGCTTTCTAGACGTCTTTGGGGACTTCCGAGTTTCCCCTTTTTTTACGGCGACTTGCTTCACATCTTTCCTTTTTACACCAATTCGGGCGATCAATTTTTTTCGCCAGTAAACGGGGTCTTCGTGAATGTACTCGACCATGAAACAAGCCGATCGCTGGGGTTGATAAAGGCCCTGCTCCCACGCTCGAACCGAATTGGCCGAGAATCCCAGAAAATCGGCGAACAACGCTTGGGAGACTCCGAGAATCTGTCTGGCTTCAACGATCCGGGCGGGTGATAT
>CAILLA010000210.1 GCA_903834925.1 uncultured Schlesneria sp. | reverse complement strand
GTTCTCTCCCAAGGATCTAGCTGACATGTTTGGTTCGATCGAGAAGTCATTAGGGGCGTACAAGTCCATTGTGTGTTAGGTGAATCGTGTTAAGTCGTTCTCTTGCAAGATCGCTGATGTCCATCGTTCCTGAAAAGGGAAAGGCGGTCGTTACGTTGGATGCGAGAACGGGCAGCCCGACGACAGTGACCGTTTACAACGCATGGATCAAGCAAACCAAAGGCGGGTTAAGTGCCTACGGAAACGTGAATACCGAGCAAGACAAAACGATCATCAAGATCCCAGACATTGAATTGAATCCGACTGGTAACGGGCGGCAGATTCGAGCGGGGGACACGATCACATTCGGCGGCAACAACTATCGAGTCACCGGAGCTGGCGGAAACCTGAGAACAGTTCGAACGGTCTGGGATTGCGACGTCCAACAAGAATTTCCATCGAGTTAACAAATGTCCGGAATTTCAAACCATTACGACTCAATTACCGCGATCAAAGCTGTGATCGACGCATTGTCGTTGTCCGGTTTGACTGGCGGCACGGTGATTCAGGAAGTCGCGACGTATCAGGATGGTCAAAGCGTTCTGCCATTCATCTCGATCAGCCCGTACGGTCCGGAGCAGATTGGCGACGAGACGAACTTTCAAGACGGATGCTATTACGGCGTACTCGTGGCGATCATCGCGAAACCGGATGTCAACGCACTCGAAACGCGACTCGGCTGGCGTCAGTCGATGCGTCGAAAACTGAATAACCAGACCTTTTACGCTGTCGGTGGCCCGAACAATTACAACATTAAGGTCGAGCCAGGGAACGTTGTGGAACCTCGGGCGTATCTTGATCGCAACGGATTTGTGAGCGGTTTTGTCGTCCGATGTTTCTTCCAGGAGCCGCGATCATGACGACCTTTAAAAGCCTTTGTGCTCCATCTGTAGCATTCAATTCAACGAGCGGTCGGATTGAAGTGTCAAACGACGGTCGGAAAGTCGGCAGAAGTGTTTACAAAAACTGGGACAAGTGGAATGCGGAGCATCGAGGAAAAGGTACAGACAATCTAGGCAAGATTGCCAAAGGCAGATCCGCTATCGCACATGAGGCCTCGCAACATGCCAATGGCGGTGCAGATCCAGAACTCGAAGGCACGTTGGCCTATCAAGGTCGTTCGTTGGAAGATCATTTCGCAAAACATCCGAAAATGGAAAACAGCAACTATGCGATGGATGCGGCACACGCTAGTCAGCATGGATTCGCTAATCATTTCCACCAAAGCGCGGCAGAGATTCACGATCAACAGGCCAAAACGGGTAAAGACAATACCAGGGGAATGCACGAGCGTGCTGCCGAACTGCATCGAATAGCTGCTGAAGCACACAGAGCCGCGAAAAACGATGCGACACCGGAACGCAAGCCACAGAAGGAAGCATCCAGTCCACGTGAGACGGCAGGGGTGAACTTATGACCGATACAATCGACATCAACGAATTATCAGCGATGTTTGCGGGCATCGGCGATCAAGTCTCGGCAATGGACTACACGGAGCAACTGCGAGAAACCGCAGACGACTTCCGTACGATTCACGAAGGGTATTTTGATCGGTCTGCGGGGCCGGATGGGTCGACATGGGCGGAATGGTATTTCCGAGCGAAGAACGCACCATCAGACCACAAAACATTGGTTGTCACGGGCAGGTTGAAGCAATCGTTGATTAGTGGATCGGATCACATTGAAGAAGTCGCACCACGAGGAATGATTTTCGGAACGTCAGTTCCCTACTCGTTCCAAAACAACGAAGGTGGAACATTCCCGGTAGACGAGGTTCTGATTGGTCGTCGTGGAGGAATGAAACGTCCCGGCGATACGATCACGCTTCCAAAACGCGAACACGTCGGAATCACAGACGCAGACGTCGACAAGATTGCAAACAGGGTCGCAGACGCGACGGTTGAAAAACTGAAACAATAGACTGGAGCGGCCATGCACATAAACGGATGCCACATCGTGAGCAAGCTGGACAAGGACAGCGAAGAAGGGTTTTCGTCGACGGTGTCACGAACGCTCGTCATTGTCTCAAAGGATGCGGACGGAAAAGACGTGTCGACAGAATCGGTCGTGTCGAAAGGTCCGTTTGCGACGATCAAGTCAGCGGTGACTTATGCTCACTCGTGGAGCGACGCGGCGAATCCGCCTGAGATTCCCGGTGTGGTTCCTCAGCCACCTCCAGAAGAGCCGCCAACCGACGAAGATTCAACGAAGAATCCGCCGACAAATTCGGAAAACACCAACAACGCCAGCTAGGTTCCCGCTCAATAAATAGAAAGCATCGGAAATGACTTACACATACACCGAAATTCCAAGCTGGAAAACAAGGCTATCGATCGGCGGAACATGCGTCGAGTTCGTGTCGTGCGATATCACAGAACAGAAAGACCTTGTTGCAGACGACGGTCTACGCGGGACTCGTACGCGGCAAATGGAACGTCTCGCACTCGGTCAGACGCATATCGGCGGATCGATCGTCATGCAACCAACCCCGGCAGACATGACGTTGGTGTTGCCTTTCTTGCTCAATTCAGGAAATGCGGATCTACTCACAGACATCATGCAGGACGTGACGGTAATCGTAGACACGTTTACGCAGGCTTCGACTTACGTCGGTCGGTTCACCAGGGGAACGCTTTCCGGCTCACCTGGGCAACCTTTGAATCTGAAACTTGACTTTGTTGGAAAGAGTGCGTCGTTTGCTGGTGGCGGAACATTGTCAACTGCTCCGGATACATCGAACAGAAAGTATATGTTCGCAGATTCTGGATCGTCGACAGCGCTGACGATCAACAGCACGGCCTACTCGATCAGCAAGTTCGAATTGGTCGTAGACAACAAGATCGTTCCGACCTATATGAACGGTCAATTGCCAACCGACCTGGAGCCGACGGACCGAATTTGCACGCTATCAATTGAGACGCGATACGCGGTTGAGCAGGCGTTGTTGACACTGGCTCAAGCTGGACCGGTCATCGGATCTCCATTGGCTGGATCGATCGGATTTACCAACGGAACAAATTCGATGGGATTCACCTGGGCCGCAATGGCCGCACATTCGCGAACTGTTTCAATTCCCGGTGGTCATCAGAACCTGCGATTGCCACTGACCTACGACTTGCTTGGCGTATCAACCACAAAAGAAATGGTCACGACGCTGGTTTAATCACGGTGTCGGATGTCCTTCGGTTTTACGGAGACGGTTACGGTTCCGTATTCGAGAGACTCGACGAGTTTATTGAAAAAGTACATCTGCTGAAGTGCGATTTTCGCAAGCAGTTTGATTTCGAGAGAGGATTGCGAACTGTCCCGGATCATGATCGCAAGCTCGATCACGTCATTGGGGACAGGCTCGCAATGCACCTCTAAGTGGAAGTTTATCGGCTTGTCGTCGGGCATTACTGGTTGACCTTGTTCGCAGTTTCGCGGACGCCAGTATAAGCAGAGGCAAGAGGAAAAGGAAAGAAAATTCAATGGCGGACATGATTGACGACGGCTGGAATCGTGACGGATATATCAAACCAGCGGAAAAAGGCGAGAACGGAAAGCGAATTCACAACGGACTATCGTTTTCATACCGAACAGTGACGCGACGACAAATCATTCTCAACGAGAAGAAGGTGGCGAAGGCTCAATACGAGAACGTCGACAATCTGGAAAGCCTTGAAGCTGAACAGGTGGTGTGCGAGTTTGTCGCGAAGCAGATTCAGTCATGGGACTTGAAGGACGTCAAAGGCAGGTCAGCCCCGGTCAACTCGGATTCGATGTTCGACATTATTCACCCGTACGTGTTCAACGAGCTTTATGGGATCATCACACAGAAACGACTTCCAGACGTGAAGCCAGGGTCAACAGAGCCGCCAAAATCGGACGATGAAACACTGGGAAACTCCGAAGCGGCCTCTGGGTCAAACTGAATCACCCGGAGGTCGCAAACCTCGATTGCCGCGTTTGTCAGGTGTATTTGATCGACGAGTACGGAGGGATTGATAAGCATCCAGATGGCACATTGGCGAAACGATTGGATTTCGGAAAAGGGACATGCCCGCCGCCGTGCCGGACTAACAAAGGTTGTCCGAAAGGAACGCCGGAGAATCCGAAATCTCTGACCGAGGACAACGAGCAATGTTATCAACACTACTGCGAGTGCAAAGCGGTTGGAGTGTT
>CAILLA010000209.1 GCA_903834925.1 uncultured Schlesneria sp. | reverse complement strand
GGTGTCATTTTTCGCTTGGGCATTGCCGCGGACGTACCGCATCTTACACAATCAAAGCTGTGCGACGTTCGAAGAAATCGGGTGGACGCCGATTCGCCTGCGCCTGTGGCTGCGGGTTAAACGATTCAGACTTAGTCGTTTCGTTGTGGCGATTTTTCTTGCAATCGTTCGATATTCTACCGGCTATCGCAATTCGTCAGGATCGGCAGGCACGAACCTGTCCTTTCTGCTTGTTTTGCCACCTGAACACAAGTCATCTCCATAAGCACGCTCGAATCGTTAAAAAGTTATCTCATTTTTCAATTGACCACAGACATTTGTCTTTGTGTTTTTATGTCACTTCTTGGCGTTTGCAAAAAAGGTCGACGACAACTCACAGGAAGTCAAGGTTGCCTTCATTGCACTGATATCGCGTCCGTATGGGCCGTGTGCCTGCTCAAGCTGTTGACTGGAACGGGCTGAAGCCCATTTTACGGCTAATCGCTTGCCCGGATTTCCCGAAAGGCAACGCCAGACAGCGACAATTGATCTTTGACAACTTGGAATGAATTACGGATCGCCCCCGCAGCCATCAATCGGTGCGGGCTGGTACGTGCGGGTTCGTTGCTTGCCTTGAGGCTGTGCGGGGTCGGGAGACCACTCGCACAACGTGTTGACGAAGTTGACCAAGTTCAATTCCATAAAAGCCTATGAAAATAGGAACTCTGCCAACTTTGCCAACTTTTTTCGATGTCTGTGATGAGTACCGGCAGAGGTGGCAGAGCGCAGTTATTCCAGAGGAGAAAGGCGAAGAATCCGCGGATTCACATCCTCGGCTCGCCTGGGGGGGGGAATGGTGGGATTCGAACGAAGGTAATGAAGGGAAGGCAATCGCGTATGGGCAGGATGCTGTCAGAACGGTGTCGGCGGCTCGGCGTGAATCCTTCATTCCGAATTCCTTCTTTCACTTCGTTATGCTCGTTGTTCGTCCTCGCACTCGCGGCAGGCGGTGGTCAGCACGTGGCTGGTTCGTGATACGGCGTCCAGGGTGGCTCGCAGTTGTTGTAACAGTGGCTGAAGCTGTTCTTCTTCCATTGTCCGGCTGACGACGTCGTTCCAATTGGTACGCGCCGCTTCCCATGCTTCTTCCAGCTTGTCGGCGGCCATTTTCAATTGGCCGGCTCCGTCTGTCAGTCCGCCGTGTTTCATGATTGTTGATCCAATATGGTCGCCTGGGTTTACCACTCTGGTCGTGTCAGAGGTAAAACGCTGGCTGAGGCCCAATTCACGATGTCAGCCTCTCGTTTCTGCGGGCGTGAATCGCCTGACGTTGGTGACATTGTTGAACGCGAATTGTACCATAATTCTCTCGCGATCATGAGTCGAAGTTAGACAGACTCCGCTTTGGTCTCCAACAAACCTGAATTCAACACCAACTTAAGAAACAGACACTTTCATGCATGCTGTTGAGTTTCTCAAGAAAATCCCTGAGTCCATCGTCGGTGTTGTCGTTTTGTCGGGTGGCCAGAGGCATTTGAAACAGGCCGCGCTGAACATCCTTCGTCAGCAGCTTATCAATGATGACGACACCTGTTTCACTCGATTTACCGGACGCGATGCACAATTGTCGTCGGTCTCGGACGAACTGCATACCGTTTCGATGTGGGGTGACCGACGATTGATCATCGTGGATGACGCCGATGACTTTGTGACAAAAAATCGCCCAGGGTTGGAAAAGCTGGTCGATAAACCGGCGAAGAAATCGGTGCTGGTGCTCGATGTGAATTCCTGGCCGAAGACGACGCGGTTGTATAAGCAAATCGCCGCTAAGGGGCTGGAGATCGACTGCTCAGAATTGAAAGGTCCGCAGTTACTGAAGTGGCTGCAAGAGACCGCCAAGGATACTTATGGACAAACCCTGGCTCGTGACGCTGCATCCCTGTTGATCGAATTGGTTGGCGAGGAACTTGGCATGTTAAACACGGAGCTGGCAAAACTCGGCTCTTACGTCGGTGCCAAGGGGAAGATTGAACTCGATGATGTCAAATCACTCGTCGGCGGTTGGCGGACAGAGACGACCTGGGCGATGACGGATGCGGCACGGGACGACGATCTGGGGTTTGCGCTGACGGCACTCGATCAATTGCTCACTGCTGGCGAACCGCCGATGAAGTTGCTCGGTGGGATTGCTTATGTTTTCAAAAAGTATGCCATCGCGACAGACCTGTCACGTACGGCGAGTTCGCTCGATCAGGCACTCCGTCAAGCGGGTGTTTTTCCGGCGGCTGTGAATGCAGGGCAATCGTACCTTCGCCGTTTGGGGCGAGCCAAAGCCGAACAGATCCTGCAACGACTGGTAAATGTCGATGCGGGAATGAAGGGGGCGAACGCGCTTCCCGAACGAATGCAACTGGAACGATTACTGATACAACTGGCGGGAAAGTCTGTTTAGACTTTGTTTTGTTGAATTGACGAAACTGACTCACGTTTTTTGATCGTCCTCTACAGGATTTGAATATGCTCAAACGCACTGCCTTGCTGTTGGCCTTGTTAGCCGTGATGACGTCCCAACTCGGTGCTGTTGAGCCAAAGCTTCTCATCGGCCATACCGATCCTGCCTATGCAGCGGTCTATACACCGGACGGGACAAAACTGGTCACAGCAAGTTTTGACAAGACATTGCGGATCTGGGATTTGAATTCGGGAACCACGCTCAGAACACTGACAGGGCACACGGGGCTGGTACTATGCGTGGCAATCACGAAAGATGGAAATCGTCTTGCGAGTGGTTCGCTCGATAACACGATCAAGCTTTGGGATGTGCCGATTTCGAAGCCAACTGCGACGATGCAGCCTCATCAGGGTACGGCCTTTGTGGCAACGAACGCAGACGGGACTCAATGGCTGACGGGTGGTGGCGACAAGATGCTGCGCATCTGGAACGCGGCCGATCGTCAATTGGCGAAAGAAATTGGTCCACTACCTCACCCTGTTGTTCGAGTTGCATTCCGAGCCGACAAGACCCAGATCGGTGTTGCTGACGCCGCCGGGTTTGTTCGATTGTTCAATCCGACCGATGGAGCACCGCAAGGAGTATTCGGTGCGCATTCATCGGAAATTACGGGTCTGGCCTATGCCCCCAATAATACCTGGATTATGACGTCAGGTGCCGACGGATTGGTCAAACGCTGGCCGAACGTGGGTCAAGCAACCAAGGTGGCGGCAGGTCACGAACAACCGATCCTGACGTTACGCGTTAACCCAAACAACTCGATGGTGGCTACGGGGTCGGCGGACAAGACATGTCGGCTATGGAATAACGGTGATCAGAAGCCAGTACGAAATCTCGACGGGCACAACGGAGCGGTCACATCTCTTTCTTTCCAGTTCGATGGTGGTCGAATCGTTACGGGATGTGAAGACAAGATTGCACGCCTTTTCGACGTGAATAATGGGATGCTGATCAAAGCTTATCCTGAACAAGCGGCAGCAATCACCGCCGTCGCCATCCATCCGAACAATCAAGAAGTGGCCGTGGCTGACGCCAGTGGCGTAATCAAAATCTGGAAAGCGAATGAAGGGACCGAAGTTCGGACTCTCGCTGGCCACGCGGGTGGGACGTTCGCCCTGGCCTATGCGACGACGCAACAACACCTGGTCTCGGGAGGGGCCGACAAAAAAGTTCGAGTCTGGAATCCTGCCGACGGTGCTCAGATTCGAGAAATTGACGCCGTTGACGTCGTACGAGCAGTTGCGGTCTCATGGGATAATCAACGGATCGCTGCGGGTGGTGACGATAAGACGATTCGTGCTTGGAATCTTGGAGACGGAGCCCCGTTCGCAACGTACACCGGTCATACGGACAAGATCACTTCGCTGGAGTACTGCCGCGACAATTTGAAATTGCTTTCATCGAGTGTCGACGGGACAGTGCGAGGCTGGAACGTGGCGCTCGGGCGTCAGACGCAACACAACGTTGCAGCGAGTGGAGGACCGATCCACGGAATCGGCTGGTCGAACGACAATCAGAATTTCGTGTTTGCCGGAGCTGACAAAGTCGTTTACTGGGACATTCACGCTATTCAGCATCTGCATATTGCGGATGAGAAACGTGTGAATGCGCTTGCCGTCCATCCAAATTCCGCTCATCATTTTACTGTCGGTGACGATGGAGTCGTGAAGTATTGGGATGTTGGAAGCGGTAATCTGATTCGAGATTTTAAGGGTCACGCCGGGCCTGTCCGCTCAATTGCAGTGAACCCCAATCAGCAGCAACTTGCCAGTGGTGGCAGCGATAAGAAGCTGAAGATCTGGAATATCAATGATCCATCGAAACCTCAGTTCGACATTCAAACGACGACCGAGATCGTTCATATCGCGTATTCCCCCGATCAAAAGAAATTGATCGTCGCAGGGAGTGATCATTTAATTCGCGCATTTGATCCAACACTACCGAATCCAGTGCCGCCCGCTCCTCCTTCTCAAGAACCGGCTCAAGTGACCGACGGGCATCCGGCCTCGATTACCAGCTTAGGCTTTGCACCAGACAGCCGACTTGCAATCAGTGCTGCCGCTGATGGTTCGGTCAGAACGTGGATGATTGCGTCACCCCAGGCCACAGCTTCGCTGGCGGGCCATCAATCACAAGTCTATGGCGTGGGATTTCATCCAACTTTACCCTTGATTGCATCGGCGTCGAACGACAAGACAGTCAAGATCTGGGACACCGAAAAGAATCAGAATGTCCGCTCATTCGCAGCTCAGGGCGGCGCAATTTATTCATTAGTCTTCACGCCGGATGGTTCGCACGTGATCACTGCTGGCGGGGACAAGACTGTTCGAGCCTACAAGCAGGATGACGGTGCTCAGGTACGAGAATACAACGGGCCAACAGATGCGGTCTATTCCATCGCCGTCAGTCCGAACGGACAACAAGTCGCCGCTGCTGGCCTTGATCGTAAAATCTACCTGTGGAATTTTGACAACCCCACACCGATCAAGGGACTATCCGGGCACAAGGACGACGTTTACAAAGTGGAATTCTCGGCAACCGGCAATCGAATCCTCTCAGTTGGGTATGGAGGTAACGTTTCGATCTGGGACCCGAATCAAGAGAAACCACTGTTCAGCCAGAAACTGTCTGCAATTCTTTACTCAGGGACATTTTCGCCAAGCAGTAAACAGATTGCCTTAATGGCTAACGACGGCAAGGTCTATTTGCTGGATGTGCCACCTGAGGCACAGTGATGGCGCATTGCTTTGTGCCACTGTATGACCGTCTTCGGTCATGCAGTGCTCTTTGATTTCGAGTGAGAGAAAGCGAAGACACTGCTTCTCCGAAGACTCCGAAGCAGTGGCACAAGACGGAAAGAACCGAGTTATGCAGCCTTCTTCAGAACCAGACAGGTGTTGTTTCCACCGAAGCCGAAGGAATTTGAGACCGTGACGTCGACTGGCCGGGGTTGAGGCTCGTTTCGTACGTGATTCAGCATGGCACAATCAGGATCGGGATCTTCAAGATTCACTGTAGGAGGTGTTACCTGCCGTTCCAGAGCGACCAGACACGCGACCGCTTCAATTGCTGCGGCAGCGCTCAAAAGATGGCCGGTCAACGCTTTGGTCGAACTGATCGGAACATCCTTCACTGATTCCCCGAGCACCGACTGTAGAATTTTTGCTTCACAGATGTCCCCGACGGGTGTTCCCGTTGCGTGAGCATTGATGTAGTCGATGTCACCTGGCGCGATTTGAGCATCAGCCAGTGCCAGCTTCATGGCAGCGATTCCCTGCTGTGGTTCTGGACAAGGAATGACCATGTGATGAGCGTCGCTTGTGGCACCGAAACCGGAAACGTTGGCATAACGACGAGCACCTCGTTCCATGGCTTTCGACGTTTTTTCGAGGACGAAAATCGCACCTCCTTCACCCAGTACCATGCCGTCTCGATCTTTGTCGAACGGACGAAGTGCTGCGTGAGGAGCCTGATTCTTTCGAGAAAGCGCTCGAAGATTGCCGAATCCCGCCAGCGAAAGAGGTGTCACACCAATATCGCACGCTCCAGCAAGACAGATATCGACCCAACCCAGTTCCAGCCAGCGACGCCCTTGAGAGAGCGCCCAGTTCCCGCTGGCACAGGCGGCCGAGATGGTCAGTTGTGGACCCCGAAGATCCAGCAATCGATGTAACTTTGTGGTCAGTCCTGCAGGCTCTTCGGTCGGATCAAAGGCTCGACGTCCGCCACGCCGATAATCCATTTCCCAGCTCTGCATCCATTCCGCTCCCAGTCCGAGAACAAGGCCGATCCGGAGTCCCTCGGGTCGCTTTTGCCAACCCGCATCCCTGAGCGCCGACTCGGCACACCAGATACCGCATTGTTCGATTCGCAGTCGTGAACGAAATTCGGTTTCGTCAAAACCTTCCGGGCAGGGGATTTGTCCGATCAAACTGGCGATCTGACTTGGATGGTCGGTGACTTCAAAGGCCGAAACACGTTCAATTCCCGAAACACCGGAAAGCAAATTCGAGGCAAATTCCTCATACCCATGGCCAATCGAAGATGTCAGACCAACGCCCGTAATGCAAACCGAATCTTGTTTGTTCATCCAAGTTCCTCTTTCACCGTTACTTTGGTTCGCGCGTTCATGATTGAGGTATCATTGAAAGCTGATTTTTATGTTACTCGGGTTAACGTGGTTAGGTTCGAATATCTGGTAAAGGCTCTGTTTCACGAGATCTGGATCGGGCGAAACATTCCGTGTCGGGTAAACTTAATCAGGCGGCTTTTTTGATGTTGCTTGACGGAATCGGACGCAGCAGCGGAATTGTGGATGTTACGGCATTTGACCAATTCATTTCGGCTCGAAGTCCTCCTCCCAGCATTGCGGTCAGATGTTGATCGTTACCTGATGCAACGAAGTTTTCAAACAGCGTCATCGCGGTCACTTTGGCGGGTACCTCAAGTGCAACGGGGGCAAACTGATCGTAAACGATGCGTAGGCGAGCAACGGGATTTGCACATGAGGCAGGCTGCAATGCCAACACCAGAGTCGTACAGCTAGTGTCTGTGAGAGGCGTTCCCTCGATGTCGATCCGCTCGTCCGGTTCCCAGCCTGAAAAAACAAGCCAGAGACCAGGTAATGATTGTTGATCCAACAGTGACGTCGCTGTCAGCCAGGCATCGGGTTCGCCATCAAGACCGCCCCCTACGCCAACGCAGGGGCCGTGACAGCCAAGAGCCAATCCCAGCATGCTGGCTGGTGAATGAAGTGATCGATTCGGGACGACTTGAACCGAGACATTCCAGGGTCCATCAACCGCGAACTTGTTCAGCGCCTGGGCAAACGCGGTGCGTCCCAGATATCGAGTTGAAAAGACAACTCCCCAATCCTTAAAGCTTTCCGGTGGTGTCTCGAACCGGCTGATTGCATCCTTGACGGCGACCAGGGCTGTCAGAGTTTGTTCGTCACAATGCCTGAGAACACTGTTGCCAAGTGCTCCCGGCAACGTATCAGACTGCTTTCTCAAGGCGTTGACGCTATCGTAGGTGAGCCGTGTGGTGGCATAAGTCGTAACCGCACATTCCAGGGAATCGTGTTCCGTGGCCGTTTCTCTGTTCGTGGTGTTCATCGTGGGCACGGTAATCCTTTTCAGGACGAAGAGAGTTGAATTGTAATGAGGTTCCGTAGGGCTCAGGTCACTTGCAAAATGCCGATAAGCGAACGTTGTTAACCTAAGCTGTGATTATTTGTCGTCTTTCGCAATCCGAATGTCTTTAAGTCGCAGTTCCATATGGTGCCCCTGTTCAACCGATTTCTGGCGTACTAATCGGTCGTGTTCGTCAAACCAGAGTTCAGCAGGCGATGGACCGTCAATTTTGAAATGAAGGCAGGTCAGTGATCGACCCGATGTGGTAATTGTCGTCGGCCCGACGACGCTCAAGCTGGCGCTGCGTGTCACCCCGGAATCGACATCGACAATCGCCAGGGGTTTGTCTCGCAACTCTTCGCAAGGGAGTCGCCAATACGCGGTTGACATGACACATTGAGATTTCGCGGGGATTGATTTTCCGTTGAAAGAGATCTGTTGAATTTCCCCGTCAGTTTTCAGAGCCATTGCGCGTTTCTTGCCACCGTCCTCGCAACGAATATCGGAATGTTCGAGACGTCCATCGCGCCAGACTTCTGTTCCTCGAAATTTAAAGACATACGCATAGACGATGAAATCGAATTTGACGTCTGTTTGAAAGGCAACTTCGTTTGTGTCCCCTTCGGACTTGATCGTGAGGCGATGAGTTCCCGCAGTCTTGTTGTCGACGCGAACTTCAAAGTCGCGGATTTCGATGGATTCGGTTTTGTTCTTTGCGTTCGTAATACGTGATTTGGGAAGATCTGCACCGAACGTTGCCTGATCGCCTACGAACCACACTGCGCAACAACACACGAAAGACCAATAAGCAAACGACTTTCGCATAGCCCCCTCCTTGGAGCATTTTCTACCGTGAAACTGGCACCCCCCTGCGGATACCATTGCCGCACCGCTCGCGATCAAAAGTCTCGTCACATCTTCCTGATGATTCGGTCGTTAGCGCGTAGCGGGGGCGAAGTCTAGCGACTTCCCGTTTTGCCACTAGATCTCTCTGGCAAAAAAGTGACGTCTCTGACCGCTTTTTCTCAAAATCGATCTTGTGGCGTCTGCAAAAAGTTGATTTGATCCCCTCGCACTCGATCTCCGCG
The DNA here is from genome assembly GCA_903834925.1 of uncultured Schlesneria sp. Classification (GTDB taxonomy): domain Bacteria; phylum Planctomycetota; class Planctomycetia; order Planctomycetales; family Planctomycetaceae; genus Schlesneria. Next base: position 93,682 of record CAILLA010000209.1, on the reverse strand, counting down.
ACCATTTTTGGCCGCTGTGGGATCGGTGTTTTGTCGCTTGCATCGGCTCCGCACGCGACACAAATAGGGGGAGCCTCCCATCATGGATGATTTCGGGAGATATCGTGGTTACACGCGATCAGATTCGTGAGACGTTGTTGGAATTGTTCGAAGCCGAAACTGGTGAGCCGCTCGAAAGTTTGTCTGACGATCAACATCTTGCCGAACAATTAGGTCTCGATTCGGTCGACATGGTGAGCCTCATCATGCAGCTTGAGCGTCATTTCAAGATTCGTCTCTCTCACGAAGAGTTGGCCGATGCGGTGCATGTTGGAGAACTGCTTGACATTGTCCAGCGAAAAGCTAATGAGCCTAAAGAGGCTTCAGGCGGAAAAGATGACAAACAGAAAATTGCAGCTTGAATCTCGCAGGTGAATTTAACAACCTGAAACAATCCGTCGCCACTACGACGTGGCGGTGGATTTCAGGGATCGCTGCACAAGCAACAGGCTGGCTCCAAGTCCAATACAACACGGTCCTTCAACGGTCGTCCACCAGCCTGGCATCCCTTCGGCAGTATCGATTCCGATAACCACCAATCCTTGGGTGACCATTACCCAGGCCAGGCAGGTAATCAACTGCGAATTCTTCTCGACATCGCATGAAACGAACCACAGTAGTATTCCATACGACGCGTACCAGAACGACGTACTGCGGGCGAGGTATCCTGCAATCGGTTCGACCGGAAAACGGCCCATCCCCAGTAGTTGATGGGAATCGTCAATCCAACTTCGCGGAGCGATGACCGCCAACAAGGCAAACATGTCGAGCAGCCCGATCGCTCGTAAAAGTCCTACTAAAAATCGACGGTTGTTTGACACGATGTCGGTTTCCACTCGGGTCGCAGCTTCTTGCCAACTCGAAGTTCCCTCGAACAACAGGGAGCCAGAGCAGTTGTCACAAGATGGTGGATTACATCTGGTCCGCGACACCAATCCCCAATAAATCGAGTCCCTGTTTGAGCACTCGAGCCGTCGTATCGCATAAGAGTAAGCGACTTGCCTTCAATTCTGCAGGTTCAGCGCTCAGCACCGGGCATTCGTTATAGAACGACGCGAAGCAGTTGGCGGTCTCGAACAGGTACTGAGTCAGCAGGTTCGGGCGGTAATCGATCGCCACGTCACTGAGTGCATTGGAAAAGCGATTCAACTGAAGCGCAAGTGTTCGTTCCGCCGGAGTATCCAGCAGAATGGAATGTCCAGCCGATCGCAGGTCGTTCACATCCACTTCTCCTTTTCGGAGAATCCCACGGACTCGTGCGTAGGCATATTGGATATACGTCGCCGTATCCCCACTCGTGGCCAGCATCTTTTCCCAGCTGAACACGTAGTCGCTGTCTCGATTGTGATGGAGGTCGACATAGATGATCGCCCCCATCCCGACGAGCACCGAAACATTGGCTCGATCGGTTTCGCTCAAATGCGAACTATTTTCATCGACAATCTTTCGAGCATTCTGGATCGCTTCGTCGAGCAGGCTTTCGAGTCCGATCGTGTCGCCGGATCGGGTTTTATAGGGTCGACGATCCTCGCCAAGAACTGTTCCGAAGCTCACGTGACGGAATTCTGTTTTGTCGTAGCCAATTTTCCTTGCCGTCGCGAACAATAATTGGAAATGTTCGCTCTGCCGCGAATCCACGACGTACAGACAGGCATCGGCGTGAAGTGTATCGACTCGATACCGGATGGTCGCCAGGTCCGTTGTCGCGTAAGTGAAGGCTCCATCCGCTTTTTGAACGATGAAAGGTGCGTCGTTCCCTTCAACGAAGACGCAAGTCGCACCTTCGCTGACAACAGCAAAATTCTTGTTTTTGAGTTCGTCAACAATCCCCGCGAGCATCGGGTTGTACCAGCTTTCTCCCAATGTCATGTCGAACACAATCCCGAATCGCTGGTACATGGACTCGAGCGCAAGCATGCATTTGGGGACGAACTCATCCCATAGCCGCTTGTTTTCCAAATCGCCCGCGTGCAACTTGGCGGTCTCTCGTCGTGCGAGTTCGCCAATTTTAGGGTGGGCATCGGCGAGTGCTTTTAACGCGGAATTCCCTTCAATTGATTGGCATTTCTTCTCTGCCGAGGCAATCGCCCCGTTCAAATCGGACAATTCCTGTTCTGACTTTTTCACGAGCCGTGACGCATCTTTGTCCGCAGGATTCGCGGCGGCGGCTTGCCGGGCGGCGACGAGCGCGGCTTCGCTTAACGGAAGTTTTTCTCGTTGTTTTGGCAGATTTGCCACGAGTTCGTGGTAGTCGGAAAGTTGATTCACCAGCCGGTATAATCGGGCGAGTTCTGAAACGGGATCACGTTGATACGCCGCTTCATTACGAAAGTTTTTGTACCCGTAAATAATCATGCCGAACTGAGTTCCCCAATCACCCACGTGATTATCCGAGAGGACTCGATGGCCGAGAAATCGGAGGATGCGACATAATGCGTTACCGATAACGGTACTTCGCAAATGACCCACGTGCATCGGTTTGGCAACATTCGGCGACGAAAAGTCGACGATGTAAGTCTTGGGTGAATCCACCTCAGCCACGCCAAGCCTGTCGTCCCCAGTCAGTTTCCCGGTCTCCTTGGCCAGTCGGTCCGTTTTGAGGCGAAGGTTGATAAAGCCTGGGCCGGCGATTTCAGGGGGATCGCAAAGGTCCGCAAGATCCAGTTTTTCGATCAATGCAGAGGCAACGTCGCGGGGGGCTTTCTTCGTTTGTTTGGCCAGCGGCATCGCGCAATTGGCCTGAAAATCCCCAAACTTTCCGTCCTGGGACGGTTTGAGCATTTCAACATAGGAATCGGGCGAGTCGGTCAATGACGTCAAAGCGGTTCGCAATCGAGTCCGCAATTCAGAAAGAAAATCCATGAACAAAACCCGTTGTGTTGGACGTCAATTACCGCCCTGTTGTGGTTGTAAAACGAATCAGTGACACAGATTCTAGCGACAGGGTTCAGACGATACACGCCTCAGGGCAGTCGAACGGCTTGGGGAAAAACACAATCAAACGACGACTCCTCCCCTACGACTTGATCGCCGTGTATAATTCACCGAGTCGATTCCCGCGCCAGCCAGTGCCTGACGCGTTCCGCGATCGGGAATGGAAAAATGATGTCTGTCATGAAATCTGTTTCGCCGCGATTTTTGATTTGGAGCAGCTTCGTTGCCTTCTTTGCGACGTGCAGCCCGTTGGACCTGTTGGTTGCCGATGACGTTCCGGTCAAGAATAGGCCGCCGATTGGGCAGTTTTTGACCGTCACCAGTCCGGTGGATGATGCGGTCTTTAATCGAATCTCAACGACGGCATTGAAGCTGCAACAACAAGCATCGCAAGAAGAACGTCCGGCTGTACTGGTCCTGCAAATCGAGCCTGGAACCAGTCAATTTCACCATGTACAGGGACTGGCGAAGTTTCTGACGTCGTCGCAGTTATCAAATATCACGACGGTTGCCTGGATTCCTGCGACGGTCACAGGTCCGAACGTCTTGATCGCATTGGCTTGCAAACAAATCGTGATGCATCCTGATGCAAAGCTTGGAGATATCGGCCGGGGAAAGCCGCTGGAAATCGACGAGCAGCAGGCAATTCTCGCACTGGCTCAAAAGAGACATAACAACAAAATCAATTCCGCCATCGTTCGGGGAATGATGGACCAGCAGGAACAACTTTGGCGAATCCGCGTCAGGTCGATGGACGTGGGGACTGACGAATTAGAATCGCGAGTCGTCACAAAGGACGAACTCGAAACCCTTCGCAAGACAAATGTCACGATCGAAAACGTCGAGATCGTCAAAGAAACAGGAGTTTTAGGCACGTTTCAAGGAAGTGCGGCTCGGTCGCTGGACATCCTGGTTTCCCAAACTGCCGAGAATCGCCTGGCTGTCGCGGGGCTTTACGGGTTACAGCGGGAATCGCTGCGTGAGGTCCCTATCGAAAAAGAAACGCGCAAAGTTCGTCTGATCAAGGTTGATGGCATCATTGATCGACTTCAGGAGAATTTCCTGGTTCGTCAAATTGACCGAGCAGTCGCCGACGATGCGCAAGCGATCGTGTTCGAGATCGATTCTCCAGGTGGATTGCTGGTGGCAAGCATCACCCTGGCGAATGCGATTGCTGATTTGGAAACCAGAAAAATTCGTACCGTGGCTTATGTACCTCGGGAGGCGATCAGTGGTGCGGCCATCATTTCGCTCGGCTGTGATGAAATCATTATGCATCCTGATGCGAAGATCGGAGATGCGGGACCGATCGAAATGCGTCCCGGGCAGCCTTTTGAACGAGCCCAAGAAAAAATCCTCAGCCCGCTCAAAGTCGCTTTGCGTGAATTGGCAGAAAAGAAACATCGTCCCGTGGCAATCTGCGAAGCCATGGCAGATCGATCGCTCAAAGTTTTTCAGGTAACTCATCGGGATAACGGTCGAGTCTGGTACATGAGCGAACTCGACATCCATGCCTCGAACGGCGAGTGGATAAAGGGTGCTCAGCTTCGGGAAACCAATGGCGAGTTGTTGTTTACGGCGAATGGGGTTCGCGCGAACGAACTGAAGATTTCAGAAGCACCCGTCAGCGATTTCGAGGAATTGAAATCCCGAATCGGAGTCCCGATCGGAATTAAGCTGGTTCCGATTGAAAAAACATGGGTCGATCGAGTGGTTTTCACTTTGAATCATCCGGCAATGGTCATGCTGATGATCGTGTTGGGGGTGGCTCTGATCTATGTCGAAATGCACTTTATGACCGGAATCCTTGGAATTCTTTCGGTCTTGTGCTTCGCTCTGTTCTTTTGGAGCAGTTTTATGGGAGGAACTGCGGGCTGGCTGGAAGTCGTTCTTTTCGTACTGGGACTCGGTTGTCTGGGATTAGAAATCTTTGTGATACCAGGGTTTGGGGTGTTTGGAGTATCCGGCATTCTGCTGGTTCTTGCGTCATTGATCATGGCAGGTCATTCCTGGAGTTATGACTTCGCGACAAACCTCGAAGAACTGACGTGGCAAACTGGACAAGTGATTTTATCGCTGGGAATCGTCGTCGCGTTCGGCGTCACATTCGCAAGATTTCTTCCGTCATTGCCGGGTTTCGATTCGATGGTCCTTGGTCCACCAGGCATCGCTGCTGATGAACCTCGGCTTCGATTGGAGACGTTTCCATCAACGACGGGGCTTGGCGATGTGGTCTCGATTGGAGACACTGGAATGGCAATTACAATGCTTCGTCCCTCTGGAAAGGGACGTTTCGACAATCACATTCTGGACGTCATCAGTGAAGGACCGTTTATTGCCGCTGAAGCAAATCTGGAAGTCATCGCGATGACGGGCAATCGCATCGTTGTTCGAGAAATCTGATCTGAAAAATCACCGGATTATTCGTTATAAGCGGTTGTTTGTTCACATTTCCCCGTATTTTGTCGTATTAAAAACGCAAATTGTTGGGCAACTTGATATTCGTTATGACAGAAACGTATAATCACAAGCTCGCCACCCGTATGAGCACCGCTGTGTAGGGTTTTCCGAGAGACCAAGCCGATGTTGAAAAAAGCCGAGCTGGACGAGTTCAAGAATCTTTTGCAAACTCTTCGTGCGCGTGTTCGCGGTGACGTGCTACACTTGACGGCAGATGCGTTAGATCGAAATGAAAATGGTTCAGAATCGAAGTCTCCAACTCACTTGGCGGAACTTGGAACCGAGACTTACGAACAGGAATTTACGTTAAGACGTGTTGAAAACGAACAGGAAGTTCTGGAAGAGATCGAAGAAGCATTCGAGCGAATCAATGACGAAACCTTTGGTGTTTGCGTCAGCTGCCGTGAAGCGGGACGTCCAGCCGCTCGGTCAATGATTCCCAAGACTCGCCTTCGGGAAATCCCCTACGCAAGGAACTGCGTCGAATGCGAACGGAAGCGCGAGGAACATCGTTAATCAATTCCCCACTGACAAATTCTACAGTTGTCGGAACTGGGTCTGAATTTGTACGGAACGGACCAGCGAAGCGGCCGTCATTGCGATACGCACTGTTCGCCATCTTGTCAGCCTCGGCTTTAGCTTGGGACCTCTGGTCAAAGTGGTATGTTTTCCGCTGGCTAAACGTTCCAGGGGATTTCGCCGTCTGGAAGGGATCCATTCTTGGCGTCCCTATCGATTTTCAACTGGCAACGACATTTAATCTTGGTGCGCTTTGGGGTCTCGGACAAGGTCAAACCTGGTTGTTCGCCTCGCTGAGTCTCATTGCGATCCTAGTGATTGCCTATTTTCTATGGACAGGCCAGGCGGTCGAATCGTGGTGGCTGACCATTGTCAGTGGACTGTTACTCGCAGGGACCATGGGCAATCTGTACGACCGGCTGGGTCTGCATGGCTGGAAGGACGCGAAAGGTCAAATCTATGGAGTTCGAGACTTTCTTGACTTCGTATTTTTCAACGGCGGATTTCATTGGGCCACGTTTAACTTCGCGGACAGTTACCTTGTGACCGGGGCAATCATGTTGGTGCTGCATTCCTTCTGGCAACCCCAACCAAACCCCACCCCCTCCACCGGGGTGGTTAACGGGCCTTTGCCCTAGCCCCGATTATTCAACATGGCCCGACGCGCAAGCGAGGGTCTTGCTTGTTGTCCCTTGCTTGCGCGTCGGGCTAACGTTTCATGGTGTTTTGTGCGAAATCCGACCGATCAGAGCTCGCCCTTTTTCTTCAACTTGTCCTTGAAGACCGCTTTGAATTTGGCGACTTTGCGGTTGATGACTGCTGTACAATAGGGGTTTTCCGGGTGATTCCGGAAATAGTTCTGGTGGTAGTCTTCCCCGGCGTAGAACTCTTTCAGCGGTGAGATTTCGGTGACGATCGGTTTGTCAAAGGCCTTCGATTCATCAAGCTTTAACTTATATTCCTTGGCCAGCTTTCGCTGCGTCTCGTCGTGATAGAAAATCACCGACCGATATTGGGTTCCATGGTCTGCCCCCTGACGATTCAGCGTTGTCGGATCGTGAGTTTTCCAAAACACTTCCAATAGATCGACATACGTAACGACGGTCGGATCGAACGTGACCCGAATCACTTCTGCATGACCTGTCGTTCCCGTGCAGACTTCTTCGTACGTCGGGTTCTTGGTTCTTCCACCGCTATATCCTGAAACGACTGACTTGACCCCTTTCAGTTGCTGAAAGACCGCTTCAGTACACCAGAAGCATCCCGAACCGAATGTTGCTTCTTCGATCGTTGCCACTGGAGGGGCCGTTCCAGCGGACTCTGATTCTTGTTGCGGCCCCTTTTTTGGCTCGGCCATAGCGTTTGCTGCCTCCATCAAAAAAACGGCTGTCGCGATCACGAACAACTGTAAGAAGAAGTTCCGAACCGCATTTTGCGACCTGATCCTGATTGAGCAGTCCCCAAGTGACGTCAGCTTCATCATTTGACCTTTCACGCGAATTCTAGTCGAAGCGGCGAAGAATTTCGGTGGCGCTTCACGATCATGCCCGGTGGCCGTTACTATCCGTGTCGTGGGGATAAAACCCGAACTACTGCATGTAAACGATATGACTCTGAATTGTAATTGACAACGTCAAATTTCTGAATTGGGTTGAATTCACGCTTCGGAATTCCCATTGCTCCCTTTGTTTTTCGACCAGGAAGATTGAGTGTTTTCGTGTCTTTTGCTGCCGATTTATTGCCGAAATGCTGGATTCTGACAGGCCCCACGGCCTGTGGGAAGACCGCTGTTTCCATGCGACTGGCCGAACGGCTTCAGGCGGAAATCGTCGCACTTGACTCGATGACTGTCTACCGTGGGATGGATATTGGTACGGCAAAACCGTCTGCCAACGAGAAATCTCGCGTGCCTCATCATCTGATCGATATCCTGGACCCGCACGAAGAATTCAGCCTGGCCGAGTACCTGGCAGCAGCCGAAATCGCCTGCCGCAGTATCATCGCACGCGGGAATACTCCATTATTTGTCGGTGGTGCAGGACTCTATTTGCGTGGACTTCTGCGAGGTGTCTTCGAAGGCCCACCTGCAAACTGGGAAATCCGGCAACGACTGGAATGTTTGGCTCAATCGGAAGGGGCAGTCGCTTTGCATGACCGACTGCAGCAAGTCGACCCGATCTCGGCCAAACGACTGCATCCCAACGATCAACGGCGGATTATCCGAGCTTTGGAAGTATTTGAAATACTGGGCCAGCCGTTGTCGACACTCCAGCAGCAAGGACTCAGACCGCTTCATGAACGTCCCCCGCATGTTTATTGGATTTCTCCACCCAGAGATTGGCTGTATCGCCGAATCGACGAACGGGTCGAACAGATGTTTGCCAAGGGGTTGATCGCTGAAGTCAGGCACCTGATCTCGCAGCCACACACGCTCAGCCACACCGCCCGCCAGGGACTGGGCTATAAAGAGGTGATCGACTGTCTGGACTTAAAGTCACCAACAGAAATCACGATGGGAACGGAGTCTCGAACAAATGGTTCTCATCCATCCGTCGACCGTCTGAAAGAAACGATCAAAATCCGCACCCACCAATTCGCGAAACGCCAGACGACATGGTTCCGCAATCTCGACGAGTGCCACCCCATCGATATCGTCGGAACCGAAGATCCCGACCATATCGCAGATTTGATCTTTCGCCATGCAGCCGGAGTCATTCCCTAAAGCAATCCAGTGCGACTGTTCGCTTCAAGCTATGCTAGTGGGGGGACGCACACATCGCTTCGTACGACGGGCATCGAAATCCGTATCATCAAATGCCCGGTTTTAATCATCTCACGGCCCGAAAGCTCCGTTGATAATGAATTGACCTTGTGTCACGGTGGATGGTATCGGACTGAACCAGTTAATCGGCCTGATGCCTGCTCCGTTTCCATTGACCGAAATGATGTTATTGACTGTTCCACCAAGTCGAACAGGTGCTCCATTCACGAGCTGGAACTGAATCCCTTGACCGGCAATTGGCTGAGCACCGGTAATGTTGATATTATTCCCGTTAAATATGATGGATGCGGGGGCATACATCGTCGGGAAGACGATCGCTTGATCCAGTGGCCCTTGCGCCATCTTTATTGTGTTGTAAGAAATATTCATTGACGAGGTGTTTGTTGACGTATTGGCAACAGAGATTCTCATCCCATAATCTGGATTGGTCACGAGCCCATTGACGACAGCGGTTAGGAAATTCATGTTATTGTTGTCGATCGTCAAGTTCGTTTGATTCAGGTCATTAATCAAGATACCTGTATTACCCCCATTATTTGCCTGGATGATGTTATTTTCGATCAGAAAGTTCGTCGCATATTGCGAGCTCGCGTTCTGCACCCAGAAGGCATAGTCGTTTCCAGCCAGATTCACCGTATTGTAGTTCATAGAAGAAGTGATATTCGCGACCGTCGAGGCGAGATCGATTTGACCCGTCCAGTGGACGTCGACAGCCGCAACAGGGACACCTAATGCCGATGTTTGTACGGTCACAAGATTATTATCGAATTGAAACACCAGAGGGACCGGCAAGAGATTAATTGGCGACGTTGCAGTTCCCGGCGCCAAATACGTCAGCGGTGCCGTTGGGGGGCCTGCAACCAGCACCACGTCGCCGGCAGCGGCGGAACCTATGAAGCCACCGATGAAATTGCCGGTCGCGCTATTACTATTATTGTCAATACTCCAGACATACTTGCCCGCCGTCGCCGTACCGTTGTTCGAAATCGGGACTCCCGAGATTCCCGGTTGGATCAGCGGAGTTGTGGCATGCAGATAAATGGCGTGATCATTGAATACAGTGCCATTGAGAGTAAAGGTTGAGTACTCTACGTCGACACGTGGTGTATTGAGCGCGTCGATGCCAGCACCCGTTTGACCGACAATTCCAGCGCTCGGATTACCGACCCCGCCACCAACATTATTGATGAAGGCGGAATTGCTAACACTCAACTGCAGCAGATTGTTAGCACTCAACCCAATTTGGTTGGCCTGAAGTGTCACGCTGTTGATTTCGACGGCACCGGTCTGAATGAGGTTCTGACTGGTCTGGTTGAGATTGATCCCCGCGACAGTGGCACCCGTGATAATACCTGCCGAATTCTGCGCTGCAGGCGGCAATGCCCCCAGCGTGAACATGAATTGATTCAACTGGGGTAGATTGGTCGCGACAATGGCATTGTCGTTCAGCAGATTGATCCCATATTGCGGTGCCTGGGTTAATGATGGCGAGTCCGTGACACTATTCAAAGTCACGCTCATGGTCGAATTCTCAATATCGACCGCAGGTCCACCTGTCACAAGAATGTGTCCGCTGCCAATGTACAATCCATAGCCAGCAGTCCCGGCAACGCCGTTCTGTGCCGGGGTTGGAGCTGTCCCTTCGTTGTTAACCAACAAACCAGTCCCATTTTGCAAACCGAGAATATCCAGCCTGGTGAAATTGACTTGTGCAGGATTCGCAAACGCCCCGACACCGCCGATGTTTACACCAGTTTGTTGTTGATTCCCGGTAGCGTTACCGCCGACGATATCCGCAAAGTTAAACGAAACGGAACTCAGCAGGTTCGTATTGCTCTGAATATTGATCGCTGGAAACGTTGGATTGCCCGGAAGATTTGTGGCGGGTTGATTGATTGTCGTGGTTCCACCGAAATTGACCGTTCCGTTATTTGACAGAACCTCGATGCCGATATTGAGTGGATTATTGATCGTTGTTAAGCCACCGACAGTCCCGGTGCCGAAGACTACGGTTGAGTTGTCGTTGATAACCTCGATCGCAACATCGTTCGTGCCTGTGATCGTGGTCGAACCTGACACTGTGAACGTACCGTAGTTCGTTGGATCTGTCGCAACGAGTGGCCCGATCAAGATTCCACGTCCACCACCAGTGATCGAAATGTTGTTGAAGCTGGCGTTCCCGCCGACTTTCGTAGAAACACCGTTGACGGTTTGCAGTATTCCGTTGTGTTGATAGTCAATCGCGGCAAACGGAACGTTGGCAGGGGAGACAATATTCACGCCTGTTGTGAAGGAGGTACTTCCGAGATTGTCATTAATATAAATTCCACGGCCGTTGTTACGATTCAGAATATTGACACCGACGGGAACATTCGGGTCGCCAGGAAACTGCGCACTCCCGTTTAAACCGAGGTTTTGAATGACAATTGAATCGCCACCTGAGTTAGTAATCGTCAGCGTCCCGTTACTGGAAAACACATTGTTGTCGTTGATAATGCCAAGTGCCGTGGCAACGTCATCGGTCAGGTTTGCATTTCCAATCGCGACGTAGCCATTGTTGTCATGAATTTGAATACCATTGGCACCAGAGTCATTAACGGTCGAATTCGAGAAGTCGACCCTACTATTTGCTTTTGTCCCTTTAACCTCTAACGTTGTGCTGATAATGTTCGTGGCTGTAATGTCGTTCGTAATTGTACCCGGCGTGGCTTTGCCGGTTGCATTCAACAAATCTTGTGTGAAGTAGACTTGACCATTCGCCTGTGTATTACTGACGAGGAACGTCGTTGCGTCTGTCTTGCCTGAGGAAGTGATGGCATCGCCCTGGAATAGGATCGTGCCAGCGGTGTTATCAAGAACGACAGAATTTAAACCGGCACCAGTGACGTTCGTTTGGCGAACGGTACTGTATTGGGTCGATCCCGTGATCCCGGCACCGTAGATTCCTATCCCGACAGGGGTATTGACATTGAATCCGCTGAATTCAGAGTAGTTGGCAAGAGTAATCGAAGCATTGGTCGTGGGGTTGATCGGCGTGTTGTCGAATTCGGGCTTAGCGCCAGTGCCTTGCGGCAATCGCAAGTAGGTGCTCAGACTGGCGTCTGAATTTAATGCATTCGTATTTACGACATGCTCAACAGTTGCTGATCCGCCAAGTACACGAACATTGTCCTGGAGCGCGACGGTTGGATTGTCGACAGGATTAACTTTCGAGTCAAAAACGCTGTCCCCTTTAACGAAGATGATACCGCGAAGGTCGCTTCCTGTTGGTGCTGGTGTATCGATAAGAAGTGCTTTTTGAGCATTCGTGAACACCTGATAGGGGTTTTCATAGGTACCGTTGCCGACGATGCCATTGACGACGGGTGCTTTGGAATTGCTGTCGACGAATTCGAAGAAGTAGGGCTTGTTCGTGGTGGGGTCGTCGACGACGGTTCCGATATCTGTTTGATACGCGGTTCCCACAATGATGTTGTAGTTTCGGATGACTGGCGTTGTCATGCGGTCGTACTGCGATTTCGGTGTGCCAGGGGATTGCCTGAACCCGCCATAACTCCACGAACCGCCGAAGACCACATTGGTCTTGAATTGTTGATCGTGGGTCACTTCCAGTTGCAGTGAGACACTGGGAATAACATTGGCCTGAATTCGTGTCTTCCAACCACCAAATGATTGGATGAGATCACTTTCATACCAGTAACCGCCTCCGAACACTCGGACGTCATGTCGTTCAGGGACTGGACCGGGAATCGGAACGCCAATTTCACCGTCAAATCCGTGCAGAGCATTGTTAAACGTATGCAGCTTATTGACGGTCAACAGGTGTCCGACGAATTGTTGTGTTCCATCGACATTGACCAGGCTGGTTTGCACCGCTGACTGTCCTGTCGGGAAGTAGGCATTACCACGAAGATCGTAGAGTGAACCTAACCATTCGGCACCGAATCCAACTTGCCGGAAGGTTGAACCACTGGTGTTGTCATAATCGAAGAACGCGTTGACACCGAAGATTCGATCCAGTTGAGGAATGTAACGACGGTAGCCGCCGCCTAAATTCGTACCCCAGGTGTCTGTGGTACTCTTAAAACCACGAAAGTCGGCAAAGATCAGGTTATTGTCGACCAGCGAGTACGGCATGTATTCGATGGGGAACAATGAATTTCTGCGGCCAATCGCAGGGCCGGTTAATCCGCCAATTCGAAATAGACTTCCAAGCGCCTCTCCGGTACGGCCGGTAACCCGGTCACTTGCCAGGAAACCGGGGTCTTCAACCTCGGGCCCCCGCGGCGTCTCGGGGCCCATCTGAATCGGGGACATCTGCAATGGTGCGTCCTGGCCTCGGAAGGTCAGCAAAGGACCTGAGACCTTAGCAGCTCGCTTCGATGTAGTCGACTGAACCGGCTTTGACTTTTCGTCCGATGATGACTCATCAGCCGATCGCTCGGCCGGATCGCCATCAAAGTCACGATTTTTCGTGTCGGGCCTTTTGTCAACGACGGGCTTTTCAGCCTGATCCTGACCGCAGATAGCCTGCCAGGGGACGACGGCCAACAGGCCGAAGCAAATCCACAGCAGGAACCGCATGGAGCGGCCGACATGGTGATAACGTCGAGGAAGCGACACGTGCATCGAGGCACCTCTACGATGGGGCTGGCTGGGCGCAGAATGAACCGCGTCCGTTCTTCGGACAAATGAGACGTGCAAACGAAATGTCTGATATGGGAGAAGGGCGCGTTGTAACCACGACGTCCAAACGGATCAACCCGAATTTCGGGGTGTTTGGACGTGTTAACCCAGATTTCTGGGGTAAGTCATACCCAGATTCAGCACGAATTGCCGGAAAGACGAAAAAAATCAGCCCTTGAAGACCCGCTGAAGCTCTTCCAGCGACGTTTTTCCCTCGGCGACCAGCCGCAAACCGTCTTTGTGGAACGTCAAACAGCCTTCTGCCCGGGCGAGTGCCTTGATTTGATCGGGAGGAGCACCTTCCGCAACCAGTTTCCGGATCGGATCAGAGAGAAGGATCACTTCCATCATGGCCATCCGACCATAAAAACCAACGCCGCCGCATTTTTCGCAGGGGTCGTCTTCTTCACCGGTCTTTTCGTCAACCGCTGGTTCACCTTTACGGTAAAGCACTTTCGTTTCCGGAGGGAGACCGACCTTTTCGAGAAGCTTTGGATTCGGCCGGAACGCCTCACGACATTGTGTACACAACAGCCGAACCAGTTTTGCGCTGAATGCGCCGTCGATCAGTTCGCTCGCCTTTTGTGGATCACCCGACCATTCAACAAGCTGAGCAATCGCGGTCGCACAATCCTTCGCCTGCATTTCGCTGATGATACAGATTCGATCGGCAACACTCATCAATTGTTGCGTTGTATCTGCATCACGAATGGGATCGACAAAGATCACGTCTGCCTCTTCGCGGATCATTCGCATCATCGAAGTTTGCAAATCATCACCAGGATTGACCTCAAACTTTTTGATATTCAGCAATTCGCGATCGGTTTTCGCGATCGAGTAGATCGAATAAAGGTAGACATCGATTCCGCGAAGGAGCGCATAGGTTGTCGTTGTCACACCGGAACCTGGCATCCCACAACACACAATGATTCCATGCCGATGACCAGTAATGTCACGAATGGTTTGTCTCAAAGAATCACTGAAACCGAGATCAACCGGGGTTTCCAGCTTGTGGCTGAGATTGCGAATTCGAACCGTTAATCGTTCCGTAGCATCGGGTTGCGGCGCAATATCGACCGTCAGTTCGTACTTCGTCCCGTGAAATTCCGCTTTGACGCCGCCGGCCTGATGCTTACCCTTTAGACGAGCATCCAATCCACATAAGACTTTCAGCATCTGGGTGATCGCGGTCGCCTGCAACTTTGCAAGTCGTCCACCGGCGAAAGGCATTCCGTCAATTGATAAAGCAACTTGGGCTTTTTCGCCCTTGACGTCAACACGAATCGTTTCGGCACGGCGTTCCAAGGCGTCGGTAATCATGTCCTTTGTTGGACGTAATGCGGCCTGTACAAGGCGTGCGTTTGCCGCCATATCCGCAGTATTACCGTTCATGGCTCCCTGAAAATTGACGAGATCGACTTCCTCTTCTTCTTCGTCATCTTCATCTTCGTCGTCGAAATCGTCGCGTTTCTTGCCAAAACCGAAAGCCATGGAACTCGCCCTTTTGTCAACGATTAATCGATTGTGTCATTCGCAAAAAATGCTTCGGATTCAACGTGAATTCCACTGAATCGGCGAGCGAAATCTACTGATCACTCTGCATAATTGAGATCGAGTCTAACACGACTGGTCACAACAGGCCATAAGCCACCAGAGTCTTCCGCAGCCGTTCTTCTTCTGCTGGTGAGAGTGGCGTCAGTGGGAGTCGCAGTTCGCCTGTGTCTCGTCCCAGCATCTTCATCGCGATCTTCACCGGAATCGGGTTGGTTGCGATACCCAGCATATCTCGGCAAAGTGAGAAAAGCTTAAAATGCCACTTCTGGGCCTCCGCGATGTTTCCCGCTTTGAACGCCTTTAACAATTGAAGCATGTCACCGGGCACGATGTTTCCGACCACAGATACGATTCCACTTCCTCCCATTGCCAGAATGGGCAGTGTGAGACTGTCGTCGCCGCTAAGCACGGTCAGATTTGTCAGCGCCAATGTTTGCGAAGCTTGATCCATCGAACCGGTCGCTTCTTTAATGGCCACGACGGTCGGGATCTCGGCGATCCGAGCGACGACGTCAGGTTCAATATTTTTTGCGGTCCGACCTGGGATGTTGTACAGAATAATTGGGATATCGACCGCTTCCGCGACGGCACGGTAGTGCTGATAAAAGCCTTCGCCGGTTGGTTTGTTGTAGTAAGGAGCTACCATCATCGCCCCATCGGCCCCGACCGATTTCGCGAATTTTGTCAGCTCGATGGCTTCGGCTGTCGAGTTTGAGCCGGTTCCAGCCATCACCTTGATTCGTCCAGCAGCGTGCTCACAGACAATCGCAACGACCCGTTCGTGTTCAGCGGTCGACAACGTGGGACATTCGCCCGTTGTCCCGACCGGACAAAGGCCATTCGTTCCTTGAGCGATCTGCCAATCCACCATCTGCTTAAGCGCAGACTCATCCACTTTTCCGTTCTTGAACGGAGTAACAATAGCCACAGTCAAACCGGCGAACTGTTCACCTTTTCGAGTCATTGAATTTACTTTCTGTTCTTCCAATCAATTCCCGCCATTTCCGACAAAGCCAGCATCAAAGCATGAGTCCCATTTCGACCCCAGCCTTTGGATTTGACGGATAAATACAACTGTTCGCCCAGCGCAAGCCCCGGCAGACACAAACCCATCCGCTTCGCTTCCGAAAGCGCAATCCCCATATCTTTGATGAAGTGTTCGACAAAGAATCCCGGATCAAAGTTATTGTTCATGATCCGAGGACCAAGGTTGTTCAGCGACCAGCTTCCCGCTGCGCCGGGTCCAACCGATTGAAGCATCGTCGGAAGGTCGAGTCCCGCCTTGTAACCATAAAGAAGTGACTCACAGACCCCGATCATGTTCGTCGCGATCAGAATCTGGTTCGCCATTTTTGCATGCTGGCCAGCCCCGGCCTTCCCTTGATGAACCAGCGTTTTTCCCATCGTTGAAAAAAGCGGCTGAAGCGAATCGACCACTTCTTTGTCGCCGCCGATCATGATTGAAAGCGTGGCATTCTTGGCACCGATATCGCCGCCGGAAACCGGTGCGTCGACACTGAAAACACCCTTGCTGGCAGAGGCCTGATGAATTTCGACGGCCAATGAAGGCTCGCTGGTCGTCATATCAACAAGAATCGTCCCCGGTTTTGATCCCGCCAGTGCCCCTTCAGAACCAAGGATCACTTCGCGAACGTCACTGGGAAATCCGACGATGGAAAACACGACGTCGGATTGTTCCGCAACCTTGCTCGGGGTTTCCGCCCAATGGGCACCCCGAGAAATCAGCGGTTCGGCCTTGCTTTTGGACCGGCTGAACACCGTGGCGGAATATCCTGCGGAAATCAGGTGCCCCACCATGCTGGACCCCATCACGCCGGTCCCAATCCAGCCAATTCGTGTCACCCCTGGGCTGATCGCCGCTGCCGTCATCGTCGTCGTTCCGTTGTTGTTGAGATTCGTAAAAGTCACCACGACGAAACTTTTCGCCGTTCAGAAATTTCTTAAATGGCAGTATATCGCCACCCGGTTGCTTTTTCACGCAAGCCAAAATTGACCTGGAAAACATTTCCTGCACTTGGCGAAATTGAAACAAACCGGAGCGCCCGTGTGAAGCATCTGTTCGGGAATTGTGAATTCTTAGCCAGAGACAGCAAATCACACAAAAAAATGTTGACCAAGTTGGCAAAGTTCAGCCCGACTGGCCCGTAGGGTGCGGACAAGTCTTCGATGTCCCACCGCTGCCTTGGCGTTGCCTTCAGACGGTTGGCAAAGTTGGCAAAGTTGATCAACTTCCCTTTTTTGTAGGGTTTGCGAGCGATCGAGTCTGATCCGCTTCGGCCTAGAACTCTGCCAGTGACTTCAATTCGAGTGTTCCTGGCCGCCGAGCCGGGGAGTCCGAGAGGACGGGACCCGTCAGCGGATCTGGCAGCCACCAAAACCATCGCCCGTCTGTTTTCTTTTCTTTTCCTTTGCGACAACCCAACAGGATCAGTGCGCGATTCAGCGTCTTTTCACTGATGTCATGGCCAGCCGCTTCCGCTTTGAGGACGCTGGTATAAACAGGTGCGCCATTCAATTGGTTTTTCACCCATTCGGCCACCCGCGACAATTCACTCTTCGCCGCGACGTGCTTCAGTTTCTCCGTTTCGGTCGTGTCAGCCACGAATTGTTCCGCAGTCTGACGAACCCACTCGTTTTCCCAGTGGATCCGCTGATTCTGAATCGTAAAACCGAGACCAGGAGGCGTTTCACACAGGTTCGTTTTGACAGGCAACAGGATTCGTCGACCCGGTTCGTTGGGATCACGAACGATCGTCCAGACCGAACGAGCCACCTCGGCAAGAACCGGAGACGTCGGCGTCCAGTCGCCACGTTTCCCTTTCTCAACCTTGGACGGCGTAGCGATCAGCAGGATCGCAACACCCGTCCGGTCCGCCAGTTCCGTGAGTTTCGCCATCGTTGCCCTGAGTCTGACATCGTCACGACCATTCGTCGCTGCGAGTAAACTCTTGACGGGATCAATCACAATCAGACGACAAGACTCACCCGCCTCACGCAGCAACGTCAGATACAATTCGAGCGATTCCATTTGATGATCATCATCAATCCGCTTGCGTTTCGATTCCGGTTTTTCCAACGAGGCGTTCGTGTCATTGACGACGACGTTAACCAAAGGGAGTGCAGCATTCGCAGCCTCCAGACGATTTCGAACCACGCTGGCGATCCCATCTTCACCCGAAAACAGAATGACCTGGCCCGCCTCGCCCTGATCTCTGATTGAAAGTCCACGCTCACCCCGCGTCAACCGGGCAATGGCATCCATCGCAAACAGACTCTTCCCAACACCCGGCTCCCCTGTCAACAGCGTTACTTGCCCCTCAGGGATCACACCCTTCCAAACCCAACCCTGCTGCTTCGCAGGAATATCGCTCAACTTTTCCAGATTCATTCGAGTCCTCCAATCGTTCCAACAAATACAAACACAACAACGGCATCATTGCACGACATGCCGTGTCGTGTCAACACCTTTGTTCATATATTTTTATCGTGGTCATGAGATAATGGGAATGATGGAGTGTTGGAAGCGTCGAGCTCGCAAAAACCGGAAGACGAAGTGAGCCGGGCGGCTTCAGCCCTCGGACAATTTCTCGTCAGAAAAACCGTGGTAAGAGAAAAACACCTGTGGCACTGCTTGACAGCACTCAGTTAAGCAGTGTTCTTCGACCAAAGCTGAACCACTACAATCGCGGGCGCTTTCAGTTGAGCATGGCGATTCTCGCCGAGGTGGCAGACCTGCGAGCTGCGTTTTGAAAAACCATTTGCTGCCTAGGACTCAACGAACCAACCTGTGGCGCGGCACAATTCGAATTGGGCAATGTTGAAGTCGACGACCGCGTTCAAATACGCGCGTTGAGCAGATGCGAGAGCCTGAATGGATTGTAACACCTCAATCGGCAGCCCTTGAACATTCTCGATCCGCTGAAGATTGAGTTGATAAGATCTCTCGGCAGCAACGATCCCTTTGCTGGCAAGTTCCAGCCTTTTCTTCCGCTGTTGCACCTGAGCGTAGGCTTCCATCACTTCACGAGCGACTTTATCGAGAAGCGCTACTTCCCGAAATTTTGCTTGACGTGCCGCTGAGTTCGCTTCATTTCGTGCTGCGCGATCACCAGCGCCTAAGTTTCGGAGTTCCCAGTATGCGACGGCATCGGTATCAAATCGTGGTCCCGAGGTTACGACCGAACTCCCGACGCCGCCCCCCATCGAGCCATAGCTCATCCCAAGAAGCACGCTGGGGATCAGGGGGGCATATTTCTCGCGATTGAGTCGCTCGATTGCTTCGCAAACCAGATGCTTTTGCTCGCAAAGTTCGGGTCGGCGGGAGAGTCCCAAAACGACAAACGAGGCAGCCGAATCCTGCAGTGAAATAACGTCTAAGGGTGTCACCGCAGGCTCATTCGTCACGAACTGGATTGTCGCATCCGCATGCAGGATTTGGGCGAGTTTCGCAGAAGCGACGATAACCACCTCTTGTTGAACCGCCACCTGCTCTGCACGAATAGCCAATTCTGCCTCCATCCGCTGATAATCAGACTGCAACCCTTGGCCTGTTTCGGAGAATTGACGCGTGATTTCAGAAAGCTTTTCCGTATTGGCAAAAGCCTGTCTCGCGATTTCTACGGAGTGTTCCGCTCGAACGATTTCGAGATATGCGACGGCGGCATCACGAAGCACGTCATTTCGCGCCGCCGTTGCACCGAATTGGCGTGATGCGGCCTGATGAGATGCGATCTTCGGCTGGAAGATCGCATCCGTTAAATGAAACTGGGCAAGTAACCCCGGCACCGCAGGTGACGCTGCTCCCACCGTGTTGGCACCAAATCCGCCACTGAAGGCATTTCGAGTTGTCTGGAAGAGATGTCCCGCGACATCTTGTATCTCACCCTCGTGGTAGTTGTAATTCAGTCCTGCGCGCAGCGAAGGAAGCCACAGGGCTTCGGCTCTGTCGACGCGAGCGTAGGCTTCGTTGATTCGTTCGCGTGCCAACGCGATATTCGGATTCTGGGAATCCGCTTGAAGCAGAATTTCCGCGAGACTGAGTGTGTATCGGGACGCAGTCTCTTTACCAGTCTCTGCAAGAGCGTCCTCAACGGATCGTGGTGTCAAGTCCTCTTTTGCTGTTGTGTCGTCGGGATGAATTGCCAAATCGGAAAGGCTAACAACGCTTTGCTCGACTCCCGCTTTATCAACTTCGGTGGAACTCAACTGAGCGATTTTGACTTCGGAGTTTTCCGTTTGATCCAGGGAAGCAGCGGTTGGCGAATCAGCGACGTGCTGCCGCGCGGGAAGGTCTTGATCTTTAACAATCGCCGTGCTGATTTGCGTTGAATTCGATTCATCGGCACGTCGCTTAGCAGATGCGTCCTTCCATGACCGCGTGGAGGTGCAGCCAGTTAGCGCAAGCAGCGCTAACAGAACAAATGGCATCGCCATTTTTAGGCGTAGAAAACGCATCATGACCACCGTCCCTGGTGTTCCAGCACGATTGGCAGCTTTCCCGCCGCTCGATGTTATCGACGTTCGTGAATGAACGGCTAAACGCGGATGCGCACTGCGATCTTCCATCTGTCACATCTGTGAGTGCGATAACGAACAAGTAGACTTTGACGACGAAAATCCTGGAGAGATCACTTTGCTGGTGGTGCGACCTGAACCGTTTGACCCTCGCGAAAAACGTTGGCATTGACGCTGATGATCTGCTCGTCACCCGTCAAACCACTGCGAATTTCGACGTTCCCACCGGACTGTAAGCCCAGTTCGATCGGGAGCCGTACGATTTTCCCATCGGCCGCCACGCGATAACAAAAGGTCTGTTTTTCCTGGGTGATAATCGCTGTGCGGGGTAGCGTGAATACGTCCGGCAATTCAGCGACCGTGACCTTGACCTGCAAGTACAATCCGGGTCGCAAGCGACCATCAACGTTGGGCACATCGATCTCGGCAGTTAATGTCCGCGAAGTAGTATTGAGTGCCCAACTGGTTCGCGTCACAGTGCCGACAAACTCTTCGCCGGGCATCGACGGAATCCTCATTTCCACTTTGCTTTCTTTCGTGACATAGACCGCATCATTCTCTGGAATATCCACGAAGATGCGGATCGGGTCCATTCGCATGACGGACAGCAACGGCTTGGCGGTGGTCGCAGTTCCCGCCTGCACCAGATGCCCCGGATGGATATGGCGTTCCACGACAATACCATCAAAGGGTGCTCGCAGAATCGAATAATCGAGCATCGTTTCGGCGCGTCGTTTATCTGCGTCTGCGACTTCGAGCTTGGCACGTATCGCAACCGCATCGGCCCGAGCCTTTTCCCGCCGCGCAATGACCTCTTGACTCTCTGCCATCGCAGACGCAATTTTTGCTCCAACCTCTTTCCTGCCGGCGTCTGCGGCATCGAGTTGTGCTCGGGTTTCGTCAGCCACTTTCCTCGTCACAGCTCCGCTTTCGGCAAGCTGCGCGACGCGTTGATACTCTGATTTCCATCGCGTGTAATGCGATTCTTCCTTTGCGACCAGCGCTTCCGCTTCGAGAACACGTGCTTCTGCTGAGCGAACTGCGGCTTCTGCTAATTTCACACCAGCGTCAGCCTGAAGAATTTCAGCCTTCGTCTGCGAAATCGTCGCGGCCTTCTCAGCGAGATCTTCGTTGAGTTCCGGGACCAGCAATTCGACTAAAATCGAACCTGGAGTTGCTCCCTTTGGCCCTTGAATCGGATCACCAATATCGACGGAAACCTTCTGCACAAACCCCGTCACCTTGGCACAAAGGGGAGCAAACTCAAATGCCTCGGCTCGACCGGGGAGTTCTACAGTCCGTACGAACAGGCTCCTTTTGGGTTGAATCGTTGTGACACGAACCGGCGGCAAACCGCCAGCGGATTCTGCGTTGTGTGCCTTCGGTTGGCCACAGCCAGCCAACAGGCACAACCCCAGAAGGACCGGGAATCGATCGAATCGGATAACAACGTTTTGAATGTGAGACTTCACGAATTACTCCGATGCCAACAGTCTGACAGCTTCTTCTCGAAAGAGCGGGCTTTGTGCATCAAGCGGATCAAGCGACGCCGAGCGATTTGGGGCACGCCGCTGCAATAGTGCGAAGACGGCAGGAAGAATGAGCAACGTCGCAAGCGTGGCAAAAATCAGACCGCCGATGACCGCCCGGCCTAAAGGAGCTGTCTGTTTACCTTCTTCGCTCAACCCGAGTGCCATCGGTACCATGCCAGCCCCCATTGCCAGACTCGTCATCAAAATCGCTCGCAGACGACGCTCGCCCCCGCGAACCGCAGCAATGTTCGCATCCCCCAACTCGCGCCTCGATTTCTCGGCAAACGTCACTAACAGAATCGCATTGGCCATGGCCACGCCGGTCGACATGATCGCACCGATGAATGATTGGATGTTGAGCGTCGAATGTGTCAGCCACAGCAAGATCACCACACCTGCCAATACGGCCGGGGCGGTCGAGATCGTGATCAATGCTAGCCGCAGGGATTGAAAATTGGCTGTCAGCAACAAGAAGATCACGATGATTGCCAAGAGCAGGCCAACACCGAGTCCACTTGTGATCTGACGTAGTGGGGGAATCTGACCACGAATTTCCATCGTGACGCTCTTGGGCTTCTTACCTTCAGCATCCAGTTTGGCCAATGTATTGCGAACGTCTGTCGCAACTGAACCGAGATCCTGACCGCTGATATTTGCTGTTAAAGAGATCTCGCGTTTCATATTGTAGCGATCGAATTGTCCGGGCATTTTGCTCGCAGAAATTCCCGCGACATCGCGCAATAAAAGGGCCTGACCATCACGATAGTCGACTGGAATCGTGGCAAGGTCCTCTGCTTGCGTCATGGTTTGTTGTGGAATCTCAACTTGAACCTGGTAACCAATCCCGGTCTTGGGGTCAGGCCAGTAATTCTGCACCACAAACCGAGTTGACGAAGTGGCCGCAACGATCGATCGAGCAATTTGAGCAGTCGTCGTCCCTGAAAAGGAAGCTTTTTCCCGGTCAACCTGCACGCTGACGGTGGGATAATCCAGTGACTGCGCAATTTGAAGATCACGCAACGATTTTATCGAACCGAGTTCGCGTTGAACCTCAAGCATGTACGCCCGGCTTTCGTCGAGATTCGATCCGCGAGCGGCGACCTCGATGGGAGTCGGTGACCCGAAGCTCATCACTTCGCTGACGATGTCCGCCGGCTCGAACGAAAACCTCAATTCCGGAAACCGCTGAGCAAGAATTTCTCGTAATTCGTCTTTCGCCCGCTCCGTATCGATACCACTTCCATGCTTCAGTGCGATCCGAAGCAAGCCTTCTTCAGGACCGCGTGACCACTGATACACACCGTTAATCGGAAAGCTTGAAGGTATTGTCCCGACGTAACCGAGTGTGATTTGTACGTTCGCCAGTCCCACGTGCTGGCTGACAGTATCCAGGACATTGAGCGCGTACTGTTCTGTGGTATCGAAATGAGTACCGTCTGGCGCGCGGAACCGCAGGCGAAACTCATTGACACCAGCGCTGGGAAAGATTTCCAAACCGAGCCCCGACCCGAGTCCAACAATGATCAGCAATGACAATGCGAGATACCCAGGTACAACAATCCATCGCAGCGCAACCAGCGTCTTCAGTAACGACCCATAACCATCGGTGATTCGATCAAATAACGTCCGTGTGTCGCTCCCCGACGCATGGCTGTGATGTCGCAGCAACCATACCGACATCACCGGAACAAATGTGCTCGACAGGATGTACGAAGCAATCATTGAAAACCCGACAGCCAGCGACAGCGGGATGAACAACGACCGGGCCGCCCCTTGCATGAAAAACGAGGGAACGAATACTGCAAGAACGCAGAGCATCGCCAGCAGTCGGGGTATGGCCGTCTGGGCGTTACCCAACCGAACAGCGAGCGCAATGGAGTCTGTCCGGACATATTGTGTGTGGATATTTTCGATTTCCACGGTCGCTTCGTCGACGAGAATTCCCACGGCTAGCGCCAGGCCTCCAAGCGTCATCAGATTAATTGTATGTCCGCAAAGCCATAGCCCAAGAATGGCCGCCGTGATGGCCAGTGGAATATTCAGAATCACGACGAGCGCACTTCGCCAGTCGCGCAGAAAGATTAAGACCATCACTCCGGTGAGCAATGCGCCCAGAATCCCTTCCGTGAAAAGGCTGTTAATCGCCCGTGTCACATAGGGTGACTGGTCAAATTCGAAACTGACGCGGATGTCATCGGGTAATTCAGCCTGCATCGAAGGCAAAGCCTTCTTGATCTCGTCAATAACGCTGATCGTCGATGCTTCGGCTCGCTTCGTTGCCAGAATGTAAACAGCACGTCGACCGTTGATCAGTGCGTATCCGGTCGGCAAGTCCGTCGCATCCTCGATTGCACCGATATCCCGCATGTAGACCGGCGGTCCCTTGTTTGTGCGAATGGGAATGTTGCCGAGATCCCGAATATCTTTGACCAGCGCGTTCGTTGGAACCACCGGATACATGGTACCGATATGCATATTGCCCGACGGACTCACGGTGTTGCCGGACGCAAGAGCACTCACCAACTCGTCCGGCGAAATGTTGTATGAGCGCAGTCGATCCGGGTTTGCCCGAATGACGATCGTCCGCGCACTGCCGCCAAACGGCGGCGGGGCCGAGACTCCCGGTAATGCCGAGAACATGGGACGTACTTTGAACAGAGCTTGATCCTGTATCTCGCCGATTGTCTTCGTCGCGCTGGATAGCACGAGATAACCGACCGGAACGCTACCCGTGTCAAATCGCATTACGAATGGTGATACGGTCCCGGGCGGCATGAAGGCCCGAGATCGATTGACGTAATTGATCGTCTCGGCCATGGCTTGAGCCATGTCGGTGCCTGGGTGAAAAAACAGCTTCATCAGGGACATTCCCTGGATGTTCCGGCTTTCAACGTGGTGAATGTTACTGATGTAAAGAAAGTGGTATTCGTAATAGTTTGTCAGCAAACCCTCCATCTGGGCCGGGTCCATGCCGCCGTAGGGCTGACAGACGTAGATGACGGGCAGGTTCAGTGCCGGGAAGATGTCGACCTTCATGGTCTGCAGCGGTAATTCGATTCCCCACTTTTGCAGCGTTTGGTCGACGACTTTCGGGCGAAGGGAGACCGAACCAGCCAGAACAACGGCCACGATCCCCACCATCACGGTCCACGGTCGACGCAGGGCGAATGCGATGGGATTCATGCAAGCCTTCGCAACAAAACGGGCAGAGCAAAGATACAATAGGGACTTGACCGACTTCCCCCTTAAGATGATCGTCAATCGCGAGTTCGAGAAGTCACTCGCTTATCCACAAGCGATATCGTATGCGGATTGATGAGGCGGTCGCAAATGAGTGCCGACCACCAAAGCAATTGGCGGTCGTCGGTGTTTCCGGCGACCGCCAATGTGTCAGGTCACGATCATTCCGTTGGAAGATCAGAACGTCCAGTCAATTCGAGTTCCAAGTGATTGGATTAGACCTTCACCGAGGAACTTCGATCCGACAAGGGCACCATTCGAAAGGCCGGGAATATTGCCTGGGTTGCCTGCGGCTCCCACATAGTTGTCGATGTAGCTGAACACATAGTTGACTTGAAACCTGAGATTCGGATTCAAGAACCAGTTCAGACCGAGTGTCGTGTTCTGGGTACGACCACCGTTGATTTGCGGCGTATTAAGACTTAGATAGTCGTAGCGAACACCGACTTGCCAGGCCCCATATTGACCTTTGCTGAAATCTGCATTGTTCTTGGGAATCACCCGGTTGAACACACCCGACGTGCGGTTATAGTCGCGGTTCTCGCCAGTCAGAAAATACATCGCTTCGGCATAAGTACCCCACATAAAGACATCGTTAAGTTGCGTGTGAGATGCCTGAAACGGTCTTGCCCCTTGAAACCAGCTTGCAATGTATTCCGAGCGAAGCAGCAATGGCCCAAATTGTCCCACGAGTTCAGGGGCAACCAGCATTTGACCGTCAGCGTAGAAGTTACCGGTATCTGCAAAGTTTGGATCGAGTGTCGAAGCCGAGTTACGCAGGTCACCGCGTGAGCGAACTCGAACGTTTGTGCCGCCGGTTTCCAGTGTTCGAAGGTTGTCATTGAACTGACGGTACTCCCCGCCTAAGCCCGTATGTACCATGTACCGACCCTTGGTTTCTTCGTCATAATAGGGGGTCCATGTTCCACGAGCACCGTAAGTCCAGTCGTTGCCATAGTTAAACGTGTAGCCGGCATCATAGTAGGCTGATTTATAGACTCCCATCTGCCAGGCAGCATTCTTGTCGTCGGTTGTGTTGAACGCAGACACACCGGGTGTATATCCATTGTTGTTCGGGCCACTGAAAGCGTCCATCAACACCGATCGTTCCATGTAGTCCAGGAACCGAGCACTTTCGATGTGCTCCATGCTGAACCAGTCTTGTTGATTGCCGACACGGATATTTCCGAGTATAGGGACTTCTTTGAACGTCACGAAGATGGTCGTTGGCTGCATAACGTTATTGACGTTACCGCTTTGAACACCTGAGCCACCGTGTGCGATAGTGCTTTGCAGGCCGCTCATCGGGGTACCAGCATTGCTGTTGCCGACAGTACCAGGACTGTTGTTTTGCAACGCAAGGCCGAAGTCGAATTCGGAAACATAGTCGATGTATTTATACATCGTTCCTTCACCGCGCCATCTTAGTCGGCGGAATGAAGTCGAATTTTCCATGGCATAGTTGTTGGGATTCACGATGCCATTGGCTTCGGGACCCATATTGATATAGTCCATCTGGACGACACCACCCATGTGGTATTTGAAATCGCCATTATTGGACGTGAAGAACAGGCCGTCGTTACCGAAACTGCCGAATGCTGTCTTGGGGTCGTTGATTTTTTTATTCACGCCAGCCAGTTCTTTTTCCAGTGCCGCAATCTTCTTGTCTTGCACAGAATCTTCAGAACTCGGCAGGGGCGCCGCACTCGCGTTAAGTCTGCGGATGTATTTCTGGACAATACTTCCGAGTCGCTTTTCTTCTTCCGTTTCTTCGACCTCCGTCTCTTCTGGCGGAGGAGGCACCATCGAAATTAGCGGATCGGGTGCGGAAGTTGACGACAAACGCTGCTGGCCCAATGACGAACGCAGATCTTCGTTGTCTTGTTCCAACTTGTTGATCCGCGCTTTCAATTCATCCAACGCATCGTCGGCGAATGCCGAAGGAACGAAAGCGGAACTTCCGGTTGCGATTAATCCGACCAGCGCTGGGACTCTGGCAACAGAAATAGCTGAGCGCAACGTCTTGCGCCAGCATGACCTCCATGTCACGTGCATGTTTTCAGTCCGTTATAGGTATATGCGTTTGTCAATGCGATCGATTGAGCGAACATCAGAGGCAAACATTGCAACCCAGGCGCACGCTTTTCAAAGCGGTTCGCAGGGGAAGGTTGAAACTGTTACTCGACGTGATCTTCTATCGGACCCGTCAGAGAACACCCTACACGACCTGATTGCGGCATCGAACAGGATAAACGATTCTTAACATTCGTAATCGCTAAAAACCGCAAAGTCGACAGAGTCAACCAACATGGATTTCAAACGCCGAGACGTTCTTCGAGGAGCTGTAGCTCAGTTTTCTCGTCATAAGGATTTACAACGGGCTCATTTTCGCGAACTCGGTGTTTCATGCAGCCAACCGATAGAAGCAACGCCAACAAAAACAGGCTTCGCCATCGAAGTTTCATTTGCTGTCTCCATTCATCCGAATTTTTTCGCCAACTGAAGTCGGCGTATGCGGTGGCTTCAGAACGCGTAACAACTTCATCGTCTTCGACAGGCCAGAAACAATCGAAAAAGACGGATATCTCGTTTCTCTTAACAACGAATCGAGCTGGACAAAGCGATGATTTAAGGCGACTCCCCCTTCACTCATGCGATGCAAGCACAATCAGCCAAACGGGTTGCGAATTGCAATGTCGACGCATGTTTGCAATGAAATGGAATGAGTCTGCAATTTATGGCGTGAAAATGATCGTTTTAGCGGCGGCATCTTCGCTTCCTGTCGAAATTCTCGTCCGGGCGTTGATGAATTCCTGATACAATACGGAAAACAGCTGGGTGACTCCGTTTGCGAGAAAAATGTGTATCAATTGAATTCGTCAAATTGTGATTCAGGCCGCAAACGGGAGCTCGTATGAATTCCCACCCGCAGCTCGAAGTACTGATCATCAACTGTGGTAGTTCTTCATTGAAGTATGCCTGGCTCGATGTTGGTAGCGGAATCGCCAAGGCCAAAGGGCTGGCCGAACGAATCGGTGAAGCCGGAGCCAATATCCGGCTCGATTTGGGTGGTACGGTGATTGAAAAGGCCATCCCAGGAGCGGACCATGGTGCAGCGCTGCGTGAACTCGTCGACCTTTGCTGGTCCACAGGGGCGGTTCCAGCAAACTTGTGTGCTGTAGGACATCGCGTCGTTCACGGGGGTGAATATTTTCGTGAGCCGTGTCTGGTTGATGCCGGTGTGATCACTAAAATCGAGGCTTGTGCCGAACTTGCCCCTCTCCATAATCCTGCCAATGCACTGGGAATCCGAATCGCGATGGAGCGTTTCCCAACGCTGCCACATGTCGCCGTGTTTGACACGGCGTTCCACCAAACCATGCCCAAGCGAGCCTATATTTACGGGGTTCCCTACACTTGGTACACGCAGTTTATGGCCAGGCGTTATGGATTTCATGGGACGAGTCACCAATTCGTTGCGAACGAGGCCGCGCGACTGCTCGGGCGACCGATCGATGACTGCCAACTTGTCACCGCTCACCTGGGGAATGGATGCAGCGTCTGTGCAGTCCGGAATGGACAGAGTGTTGAAACGAGTATGGGACTGACCCCGTCCGAAGGGTTGGTGATGGGAACGCGTAGTGGTGACATCGACCCCAATTTGACGGAGTTCATCGCGGGGAAGACCGGGAAGAGCAGTCACGAAATCACTGAGATGATCAACCGAAAAAGCGGTTTGTTGGGGATATCGGAGCTTAGCAACGACATGCGTACTCTTGTTGCTGCTGCTCACGCGGGACACGAACAGGCGGCGCTGGCGATTGACGTCTTTTGCTACCGGCTTGCCCGCCACGTTCTTGGCATGTGTGCGGGGTTAGACCGGATCGACGCTTTGGTCTTCACCGGCGGCATCGGCGAACATTGCGTTGAAGTTCGTGCCAAGACGCTTCAATACCTGGCGTTTCTGCGACCTGAAATCGATGATGCCCGCAATGCCGCACACGGCCGAGAATCGCATGGGTGGATTACGCGAGACCATGCTGCAGGTCTGGTTGCGCTCGTAGTTCCGACCAATGAAGAATGGATGATTGGTCGTTTTGCCTTGCAGCACTGCGAAAAACTCGGCCGAGATGGTGCCGCAAAATAATGAAAAAGATCCTTTATCTCGTTCCGGTAAATCCCAGAAGCGGATTGACCACAATTGCATTGGGAATGATCCGCGCGTTTGATCAACTTGGCGTGCGAGTGGCGTTCTTCAAACCTCTTCGTCAACACGAAGCAGATGATCCTGGGCCGGAACGATCGACTCACTTCATCCGCACAACCACTGACTTGAATCCTTCGCCGCCGATCCCGCTCGAGCAGGCCGAACGACTGGTTAACGAGCATCAGACGGATCGACTGATGAGCGAAGTGATTGCCGCGTTTCAAAGGACAACTGCCGATGCCGAGGTCGTTGTCATTGAAGGTCTCGTCCCGACTGCGGAATCGTCGTTCGCTGGCAACTGGAACGTCGAACTTGTCCGGATACTGAGTGCCGAGGTTGTGCTCGTTGCATCGTGCGCGAACATGAACATCGGTCGCCTCAAGCAAGATCTTGAAAACGCGGCGAATCCCTACGGCGGCCTCGACAGCCAGCGCGTCATGGGATGTATCTTGAATCGCGCAACAGCTCAAGGGGACGAGTCTCCCGCCCAGTTCCGAACTCGTTACAGCAGCGAACTGGGACTTGGTCGAATCCCGAATTTTGCCATCATCGGTTGCGTCCCCGAGAACCCTGAACTGACGCACTGTCGAACCAGCGACATCGCCGCTCACCTCAAGGCCGAGATTATTTTCGCCGGTGAAATGCAGGAGCGACGCGTCGAGCACATTTCATTGCTAGCCCGCCGGGTTCCGCACATGTTGAACACTTTTCGACCGGGAGCGATCCTGGTGACACCGACCGACCGCGATGACGTCATCGTCGCCGTCGCGATGGCGGCACTCAAAGGGGTTCCCATCGCCGGGCTCGTGTTGACCGGCGAGACTCCGATCGAGGAGGACGTCAAGGAGTTCTGCCGGCCTGGTTTTCTGACTGGACTGCCCGTGCTTCGAGTCACGACAAACAGCTACGAAACCGCAAACGCACTTAATGCGATGAGCCGGGAAATCCCCATCGACGATTCGCCACGGATTCGTGCGGCCATGGAATTCACGGCACGTCACTTTGACGATCAATGGCTGATTGCCCACCGTTCAAGTGACGCCGAACCGCGAATGTCACCAGCCGCATTCTGTTACCAGCTCACCGAACGGGCACGGCAGGGGAACCGACGGATCCTGCTTCCTGAAGGAGACGAACCACGGACAATCAAAGCCGCAGTCATCTGTCAGGAGCGTGGAATCGCGCGCTGTGTATTGATGGGTAATCCAGATGAAATCCGACAGGTCGTAACACGACTGGGGGTCGAACTCCCCCCTGGACTCGAAATTCTCGACGTACAGGCCGTTCGCGAACGATACGTGCAGCCCCTTTTCGAGATGCGTAGGCATAAAGGGCTTTCCATGCAAGCCGCTGCAGATCAACTGACAGACAACGTTGTTCTCGGCACGGTGATGCTCGCGCTCGACGAGGCCGATGGGCTTGTTTCAGGCGCTGTCCACTCCACCGCCAATACCGTTCGGCCAGCTCTACAACTGATCAAAACAAAGCCGGGTACCAGTGTCGTCTCGTCGGTCTTCTTTATGTGTCTGCCAGAACAGGTTCTTGTCTATGGTGATTGTGCCGTTGTGACTGACCCCGACGCGCGCGTTTTGGCTGATATCGCCATTCAAAGTGCCGAGTCCGCAATCCAGTTCGGAATCACTCCGCGAGTCGCACTGATCAGCTACTCAACGGGGACGTCCGGCAGCGGGGCAGATGTCGACAAAGTCCGCGAAGCCACCCGCATCGCCAAGGAACTAAGACCCGATCTCTTGATCGACGGCCCGTTACAGTATGATGCCGCCTCGGCAATGGACGTTGCCCGAACCAAAGCTCCTGACAGTCCGGTGGCAGGCAAAGCAACCGTCTTCGTCTTCCCCGACCTGAATACGGGAAACACGACCTACAAAGCGGTACAGCGCAGCGCGAACGTCATCAGTATCGGCCCGATGCTGCAAGGACTCAAAAAGCCTGTGAACGATCTTTCTCGAGGTGCCTTGATCGAAGACATCGTCTATACCATAGCGCTCACCGCGATCCAGGCATCGAAACCGTAAACTCTTTCGAAAACTTGATTGAAAAGAAGTCGAAGGATTTCTGAAAATGAATGCGGTCGGTGTCCCGTCAACGGGCGAACTGTGGCAGCTTCCCTTTATGCGTTGGTTCTTCGTCGTCACGAAGAAGCCCCCAGCGACTCGCTTGCCAAAACGTACGCGAATTCAGTTCTAACGCCGTCAACCAACCATGTCGCCAGCACGCTGTATCGATGCATATTGCAAAACCCAAGTCGAGAATTTCGCAATTGCGCTGCTCGGTATGTCCGACCACGACCGTCTTGCCAGACTTGTGAGGCTGCATTCCATCAGGCTCAAACAACGCCCACCGCAACTGATACGATTCCTGCAGATTCATCGGTAGATCTGCATGATAATTCGCGTGCGTCAGAATGAATGTGTCTGTTTCATAGTATGGAACGGATGTGGAGAGTAACCGCCAGTGCTCCGGCGGTATCGCGTCGAGACTCGCGCCGAATTTGTATGAGTTCAACGTGTAGACGCCACCACATTCCTCCCAGTATCTCAGTGATTTTTCACTTTCCCGTGCGGAACAAAGCATCTCTTCATGATTCCCCTGGATCAGGACAACCTGACACTGTTGACGTAATTCGATCAACCTTTCCAGTACGGCGGCGCTATCACGCCCTTGATCAATCAGATCGCCCAGGAACACGAGTTGATCCGATGAGCTTGGAGCAATCTCTTTCAGCAAAGCGTCCAGAGCATGCACGCATCCATGTACGTCACCGATCGCGATCAATCTTTCCGACGCAGTGACCATCTTCCACCTCACTGTAGTTTCAAAAGATTACTCATTAACTCGTTCTGAAGATTCCCGCTTTGATGCACACCTCGACAACCCCTGAGGATTGCGTCAGAGCCCGGTTTCGGATCGATATTGAATGCGTGATGGGTACAAGTGCATATCATCCGAGATCAA
Organism: uncultured Schlesneria sp.; assembly: GCA_903834925.1. Lineage (GTDB taxonomy): Bacteria > Planctomycetota > Planctomycetia > Planctomycetales > Planctomycetaceae > Schlesneria. The sequence goes on along the minus strand of CAILLA010000209.1, from coordinate 61,218 downwards.
ACTCACATCGCAAGCGGATCTTAGAAAAAGATCTGGATCTGTGAGCGGACAAGGATCCCGGTCTGGCCCGATTGAAGGTTCGTTCGGTTCTGTGTGGCCGGATTATTATCCAACCAGGCCGCGTCGAAGGTGAATCGCAGGTTCTGCTTACCGGGAAGGAAGAACCAGTTGAAACCACCCGCATATTCAGAGCCGGAACCAGAAGGACCGGTGACGTAGGATGCACGGAGATACGGCTCGGCTTTTTGTGGAATGACAAAGTAACCTCCCTGCACGAATCCGCCGTATTGCGAAATGGAGGTCATGGGGAGAGGGCCGCTTCCTTTTAAGCCAAATAATTGTTGCGAAAACAACTCGGTGCTTGCGCTGAAACCACGATGTTTATAAGACAGATCGACCGTTTCGAGTCCGATTTTAAAGGCATTCAAAGTGACACCCGGCGCCAGGGCACCCGTTTCTGTGATCAGGGTTCCATTCGATAGTCGAATCGAGGAATTCTCGGGTGCAGTAGTGCTACCTTGCGGTCCTTGCTCGGGTGAGTACGTCAGACTGGTCCCTAACCGGATGGATGGTTCAGCATGCCATTCAAAATCGGAATAGCCGTTTCCAAAGTCACCCAACGGCTCCCACCAGACCGAACCAGAAAACGCCATGACGGAACTGAGTGTTTGTGGAGTTGATCCAACAGTATTGAATCCGTTGGACATCATGACATGGTAGAACAGTCCATCAGCCGGTTCGCCCGTTGCCCAGATACCCTGGCTTAGGCTGGGACGAAAGAACGTGGTCGCCATCGATCGGTCAGCCCCCAGCGTATTGACAAAGGATTCAAGCCACTCGCGACTGCCCGGAACTTTGCTCTGTCCGGCGAAAACCGTCATGGCCCGACTGAAACGCCATGCTAACCAATAGGCACGAAAATTGATTTGACTTGCGCCGACCGTGTTGTAATCGATATTCAGGTTGTATTTGAGTTCCCTGCGAAACGTGAATCCGGAAAGAATGAGTCGACCGCGAGGGATCTGAAAATTACTCTGATTGCTGATGATTGTCGGTATCCCGGCACTGTCGGTCCAGATTGCGTGTTCTCGTTCAAACCCCGTATAACGAATCTGGTCCTGACCGTTGATTTTCAGTTCAAATGGGGATTCTTCAGGGTCAATCGGTCGGAACACAAATCCCCGATCATAGCCGACATAGTATTTCGGTGGCCCAGACCCTGAATTCAACGTGGATGACTTACGCTCCAGCGGAAATTCTAAAGCTGTATCAAACGCCGGCGAAGGAAAGATCTCGGTAGGGCTACGAAGGGTGTTTTTAAACGTCGCACCATCACCATTGCCAATCGCCGAGTTATCCGTTGAAGGTACGGGTGGAATCAACGCACCGTTCGGATCAAATTCGCTTATTGAACGCGGCGGGTTCTTCGCCGAAAGATCCTGTAACAGACGTGATAACAGCCTGTTCTGCTCGACAAGTTCTGATTGACGCAGTTCCAATTGGTCAATCCGCTGTTCGATGTTTGCAGCGGGCAGGTCCACAGACCCGACGGCACCATCGTCTGAATCTTGCGCACGCAGAACTTCGACCAACAGCAACCACAAAAGAAGTGTGAAGCACAGTTGGGCGATCGGTCTCCCTCGGCGGTACGACCAAAGTGTCATCCGTTCAGGCTCCGGCATCGACTCGGCAGCCGACAATACTTGCCTCTGGTCTAATACCGGCGAAGTTTGCAAGCCGCCCAAAAGCCGTAGCATGGGCTTCAGCCCGTGCGCCACGAAATCTTGTCCGAGCAAAAAGCCCACACAACAAAAACCAACAACCCCATAGGCAACGCAGAAATTCCCACGCTACATCCGTCATCGGCGAAAACAGAGGGCAATCGTTAACGATTATTCAGGTGGTTCTGCTTCGGCAGCTTTTAACGATTGAAAGCCAAGTTCCAGCGACTGTTGGAGTCATTTCGTTCGTTTCGTTGCTCGCTCAAAGCACGATCGAATCCGACGAGGCAGGCAGGTTGGTTACTTTCGGGGATTCAGGTGAACTATACTGCCGACAGAGTTTCCGGCGACCCGATGTGGCGAGGGAACCAGTTCGCTAGAGATCAGGATCGCACATGCAGCACGCAGACGTTGTCATTATTGGTGGAGGGATCGTTGGGCTGGCCACCGCGTATCGGTTGCTTGAGCGATTTCCTGGTCGCAAGGTAACAATTCTCGAAAAAGAACGTGAAGTCGCTCAGCACCAGACTGGCCATAATTCGGGCGTGCTTCACTCCGGTATCTATTACAAACCCGGATCGTTGCGGGCAACGAATTGCCGTAACGGAAAGCTGGCGATGGAAGAATTTTGCCAGAAGGAAAATATCCCGTTCGATCGGTGCGGCAAGGTCATCGTTGCCGTAACACCGAACGAGATTCCGCAGTTGGAACGGATTTACGAACGAGGGCTGGCCAATGATATTCGTTGCGAACGAATCGGCCCCGAACGCTTGAAAGAAATAGAGCCACATGTTTTAGGTGTTCAAGCAATTCACGTCCCCGACGCGGGAATTGTCGATTATCGACAAGTTGCTGAAAAAATGGCCGAACGAATCAAAGCGGCCGGCGGTGAACTGAAAATGAGTGCGAAAGTCACAGGGATGTTCCGTCACGACAATCGCATGGTCGTTCAGAATACAGCCGGTGAATTGGACGCTCGACTGGTTGTGAACTGTGCTGGCTTACAAAGCGATCGCGTCGCCTGGCTATCGGGAGTGCGTCCCGACGCTCAGATCATCCCATTCCGTGGCGAATATTTTGAACTCAAACCGTCGGCACAGCACCTATGCCACAGCCTGATTTACCCGGTTCCCGATCCCGACTTCCCCTTTCTCGGCGTTCATTTCACCCGGATGATCCACGGAGGAGTCGAATGCGGCCCGAATGCCGTGTTCTCGTTCGCTCGCGAGGGGTATTACAAGACAAGCTTCAATTTGTTTGACACGCTGGAATCGCTCAGTTATCCCGGATTCCTGCGAATGGCATGGAAGCACTGGCGAGCTGGTTTCCACGAAATGTATCGCTCGTTTAGCAAAAATGCTTTTGTTGCGGCACTGCAACGTCTCGTCCCCGAGATTCAGAGCGAACATTTAGTCCCCGCCCCTGCCGGGGTTCGAGCACAGGCGTTGACTCGAGACGGAAACCTCGTAGACGATTTCCTGATCCAGGAGAACGACCTGGTCGTTAATGTCTGCAACGCTCCCTCTCCCGCTGCAACAGCATCGTTGAATATCGGAAAACTGATCGTCGAAAAACTCGCCCCAAGATTCTGAGCGTTTGTAAATTGAAACGAGCAAGCCTCAACTCGTAGCATGGGCTTCAGCCCGTGCGCCACAACAACTCGTACGGACCATCCAGCGTTCACTCCGATTCGCGGAGGCTGAAAGCCTCCACTACGAAAACCGAAACTGCTCCAAAATTTTGAATAATGCGCGTTACACCTCGTTAGCCGACTCGGAAATGGATTTCCATGACATCTGAAACAAACCAACAAGCACGGCATTTCGACGGATCGGACCGGCCAAATTGCGTGCTCGGAGTCGATCCGGGCTTAAACCGGACCGGTTACGCAATTCTCGAACGATCCGCCGAAAAGCCTGTCCTTCGTGAAGGTGGGGTCATTCAGTCCACGAAAACTTTATCTCTGTCTGAACGAATTCTCGAACTCGGCCGCGGCCTACGTGAAGTCATCGACGAATTCAAACCGCAAGTGCTGGCGATCGAACAGGTCTTTTCGACGTCACAATTCCCGAAGACGGCGATCCTGATGGCTCACGCGCGCGGAGCACTTCTTTACGCTGCCGCCGATGCAGGTGTCCCTGTCGTTCATTATACGCCGACACAGATCAAGCGACTGTTAACGGGGAGCGGAAAGGCGTCAAAAGAACAAATTCAACATGCCATTCGACAAGAATTGCGACTGGACAAATTGCTCGAACCGAACGACGTGGCCGATGCCTTTGCCGTCGCATTGTGTCATTACCACAGTGCTCGCTCAGTCATTTTCGGTGACTTGCCAGATTGATTGCCTATCTGACAAGTCGAGCGTTGGCGAGATAAAGTCGATCACCAATATCGATCTTATCACTTCCATAGTCCACGAGGATTTCCAGTTCGACCGCGCCGTTTACATTGATGTCAAGAACTTGTGGTGCGGGACGGCGAGCACCTTGCGCCCCGTTTTCACCGACTTTGACCGGCCCATTAAAAACAACTTTTTCGTCAGCTTTAACGGTGACATCGACGTTGCCTCGGTTGATTTCGTCGCCAATCCCCATCACTGCTTGAAATCGTCGGTAGTCGCCACCCAAACGATATTTCAAGACCGTTTTTGAGTGAATTGCCAAACCTTTGGCATAGGTCTTATGACCCAGGCTGATCCGATTTCCTTCGAAGTCTTTGTCACGTCGATACGCAAACACATTGAAATCAGAAAACTCTCCAAAAAATGGAGTGTGCTTCATGCCACGCGGTTCAAGGTCCGAGAGATACGTGAACTTGCTGATGCTGTAGTCGATCACTTTGATAGACTCGGGCGCGACTTGCGTTTCCAGTCCCGTCACAAGCCTTACCAGCCACTTCGTTCCATTCCATTCGATCTGCTTTGCGGACAGCAAGTCACCCGAGGAAAGTTCGACTTGTGCCACCGCTTTTCTGGCGGACGATTCGCGTTTGGAAAAGATGAGGCCAAAGACTTTTTCCCGTTTGACCGGAATGTCATCGCCATCAAGTTGGAACTGGAGCGTTGCGTCATTCATCGAACCGACGATGCCATCGAGATGATCCAGGACATCCCCTTTCCGAACGGCGATCATGTCTTTCTTGGGAGCACGTTCGATGAGTTGATTCCATTCAGGTTCCACCTTCGAATCGACAGCGGCGAATCGAACGCTTGAGACACTCGCTACCGGAATCCGAAGTTCCCCGAGTTGAGGATGTGTGACCGTCACGACGGTCCCTGAAGAAAGGTATGTTCGGACTCTTAGCTGTGAATCGTCGACAAGTCGCACCACAATCGATTCGATCGATGGGGCCGAATCAGGGGATGCTGATCGGATTTTCAAAATGTCCGACGTAGGAACCGATTCCGAACCCGATCCAGTTTTCAGAATCGCAGAATTCGCGTTCAGCGATTCCAGCGTCCCTTGAAGTTGCCTCTCTGACAATGTCTGAACTTCAACCGCAGGAGCCTGCGCAACGGTCAACAGTACCAAAAATGACAAGCCGTTCATCGAGAGATCATTCCTAGTTCAGTATTTGTGCCACTGATTGACCGTCCCCGGTCAATCAGTGCTCTTCAAACCGATGTCGAAAAAAAACGAAGCCATTGCGTCGGAGAAGACTACGATACAGTGGCACGGTCTGACCACATTCTGTTCAACCAACTTATTTGCTCTTCTTCGCCGTCCGACCGGCCAGCTTTTTCGTGTATTTCTCAATCGCCTGTTCGTAATGCGATGGAAAATTCTTGTTGAGATCATTCTTGGCTTTCGCAAGATCTTTCTCCGGCAGATTTCCCCAACTCCCCTTATTTTCAAAACGCTTTTTGTCGGTCTCACCAGGGGCTTCTTCCCCTTTGACCCGACTATCATCGGCGGCGTCACCAGAATTTTGATTGCTTCCGCCCTGGCCTCCCCCGCCTCCGCCACCACCGCCGCCACCTTGTTGCTGCTCAGTCTTCTTAATGATCTCGTCCAGGTTCGCAATAATTCGTTCTTGAACCCCCTGGACTTTTTCACCGGCTCGCCCAAGTTCCAATCGTCGCTCGGAATCGGCCATCAGTCGAGCCAACTCCCCCAGCGACTTTTCCTGCAAACCTTTTAAGTCCGCCTGCATCAATGTTGCCGTCGCTGAGTAACGGACGGGTACCCGCTCGGTATGTGTCAGCAGTTGATCAATGGCGTCCAGGGCCGGTTTCAATTCGAGCATTCCCTGAGCAGCCACAGCCTGAAAGAAGAACAACGACGAAGGGTCGACAACCTGATGAGCATCAATACTCTTCAAGATTTCCCAGGCTTCGTCAAATAGACGTCGCTCAACCAGGAAGCGACCGTAAAACAGATTCATGTTGGCAAGATAAAACGGACTTCGCGCTTGCTGTTTCAGAAAATCTGCATTTGGCCCGGTCAGACCCGACGCGACAGAATTGCATTCATTCTGTAGCTTCAAGACATCGGGATCGGCAATCGCAAAAGACTGGACTACAAGCTCAAGCAGCCGATCCGGAGCGACAGACTCACCCAATCCCATCCAGACGGCAGTCACTTGCTCTCGTTGTGCTTCCGAGAGGTTTTTCTCGCTAAGCCAGGCAAGAACCCGACCACGAACCTCGTCAGTTTTCGGCGGAGCATACATTTCCGCAGCGGCGTGAGACGCTTTGATATTCAAACCGAATAAGCCTAATCCGCAGGCCATTGCAACCAGACACGAAGCAAGTCTGTTCATAAAATGCCTCAATCACATCCGCGAGCAAACTCGCGCACATGGGAAAACCACCGAACCGCGAACTGTCTAAAAGTATACTCGGCTTTTCAAGGGTGTGGGAATAGGTGGCAGGAATCTCTTGCGAAAAACGAAAAGAAAAAGACCGCAGCCTGGAGTTGGAAACCACGAATTGAATTTGATAACTCATCGCAATTCCCTGCAAAAAACATCCATAAAGGCCATCCAGACACGGAAGCAAGGGATCTTAGGAATCTGAAGGCTAACACCGATCCGGTCGACCAGATATCTTAATTGAATCGGGAAGTCGGCAAATCAACGTTGGCAAAATCCGGTATCGAACACTTTTTTCCAATCACGAATGAGGATACGGCGGGATGATTAAGAACTCGGTCAAACATAAGGTGAAATCTGGCGGGGTTGCGATCGGAACGATGATGTTCGAGTTCAATACCACGGGGATTGGCAGGATTGCCGCGAATGCCGGAGCGGAATTTGCCGTTTACGACATGGAACATACCGGCTGGGAGATCGAATCGATTCGGATGCTGATCGCGACGACCCCGTGTCAGAAACTGGTCCCGATCGTGCGGATTCCGACGACTCAATATCACTTCGTCTCACGCGTCCTCGATATGGGGGCGATGGGGGTGATGGCTCCGATGGTGGAATCGGCAGAGGAGGCAAAGTTACTTGTCCAGTCGGCCAAGTATCCACCATTGGGCCGTCGAGGAGCGGCTTTTGGAGTGCCGCATGACGGCTACGGAGCCGAATCGATCACCGATGCCGTTCATTCTGCGAACACCGAATCGCTATTGATTGTTCAGGTCGAAACCGCCAAGGGTCTCGCTAATCTTGAAGAAATTGCGTCCGTGGCTGAAATCGACGTACTGTGGATCGGTTTGTACGACATGGCCAATTCGTTGGGGATTCCGGGACAGATGGATCATCCCAAGATTCAAGCGGCCATTGAAAGTGTTCTTGCCGCATGTCAGCGACATGACAAGGTTCCTGCCGTTCTGGTGAACAGTGTCGAGGAAGGACGGGCTCAACTTCAACGGGGTTTTCGATTGGTTGCATACGGTGCCGACAGCGCGATTTATCAGACGGCATTGAAACATTGGTTGGCCGCGTTGCGCGCATAACGCTTTGTGACGTGGAAGAGCTTAAGTTTTGTGCCACGGCATCGGAGTCTTCTCCGACGCAGTGGCTTCTCGGTTTTCGTCATCGTTGAAGAGCATTTTTTGACCGAGGACGGAGCAGTAGCACAAGAGCCGAAGAATTCGTCGTCGATAATGCCTCGATGAATCGTGGACGACGGTCGAGATGGCAACTAGACTTAGTTTTCGTGCGCAACCCGATTGAGCGACCTCTCGACCAAAAATTGTATTTGCGGGAAATTCGAAAACGCTATGACCCAGACGCTTCCGACGATTCAGGCGGTTTGCTTTGACCTGGACGGATTAATGTTTAATACGGAAGAGGTCTTTTACGTCTCGGCCGATGTACTGTTGCAACGTCGCGGGATGCGGATGTCGCGAGGTGCGATGGATGCGATGCTCGGACGTCGACCGCTCGAATCGTTGACCGCTTTTCGGGATTACATGGGACTGAACGAAGAACCCGCTGATCTGCTGGCGGAATCACGTGTGATTTTCCACGAAATGCTGACGGATCACCTGAAGCCGATGCCGGGTTTGTTCGACTTATTGGATTTGCTCGAATCGAAAAACATTCCGAAAGGCGTTGCGACGTCGTCGCCTCGTGATTACCTCAATAATATCTTTGGGCGTTTTGACCTGTCTCTGCGTTTTCCAATTCAACTGACTGCGGAAAGCGTGACCCAGGGAAAGCCGAATCCCGAAATTTATCTGAAGGCAGCGGAACATCTGGGTGTCCGACCTGAAAATATGCTGGTACTGGAAGACTCGGAAACGGGAACTCGTGCGGCCGCAGCGGCTGGTGCGTTTATCGTCTCGGTCCCACACGAACATACCGCCGGTCATGATTTCAGCCATTCGAAATACATTGCCAGCGGATTGAACGACCCGTTTATTCTGAAGATTCTTTCGTAGGTTTATTCCGAGGGAACTCTGAAGTCTAGATCGCAAACTGTTCCAATGGATTTTGGTGGGACTTCGAAGACTTGTCCCACCCTACCCTGGAAATCATGAACATTGCTGACCGCGTGGTTTGGGTTGAGCTGGCTGATTATGATGTCGGTTTGAACTCACCCCGCTCCCTGCTCAACTTGAAGTCTTTGCCGTGATGTCGACGATTGACCGAACCGAACGAATTGCCATTGTCGGCATCGGCGGCATCTTTCCAGGTGCGCCCAACCTGGACACATTCTGGAGGAATATTGCCAACGGAATTGATTCGGGTCGAAACGTCCCGAAAGACCGCTGGTTCCTCAGGCCGGAAACCGCGTTTGATCCTGATGGACCGAAAGCCGATCGAGTCTACTCGACTTGGGGTTGCTTCATCGAAGATTTTCAGTTTGATCCGAAGGGATTGAGCCCTTACAACAAATTACCGGGTAAATTAGACCCATTGTTTCATCTTGGTTTGCAGGCGTCTCGGATGGCATTTCAGGACGCACGTGGACTCGGCGGTATCAGTCCGGATCGCGTCGGCGTTATTCTCGGGAATATTGTCCTTCCAACCGAATCAACTTCGGCAATGTGCCGCGACGTACTGGGACGGACCTTCCTGGAACGGATCGTCGAATCGGCGGAGCTCACTGTCGAACGCCGCAGTCAATTGATGTCGGAATGTCGTCGCAATTTCCAGCGATCGGATTGGCATCCTTGGAACCACTATGCGGCCAGTCTTCCGGCGGCATTGATCGCTGAAGGACTGGGACTGGGGGGACTGGCCTATACCTTGGATGCCGCCTGTGCGTCGTCACTTTATGCACTGAAATTTGCCTGTGAAGAACTGCTGGCTCATCGAGCAGATGCCATGCTGGCTGGAGGGATGTCGCGACCTGACTGCCAGTACACTCAGATGGGATTCGCTCAGCTCAAGGCATTGTCGCGACGTGGCCGATGTGCTCCTTTGAGTGCCGCCGCCGACGGTCTGGTCGTTGGCGAGGGGGCAGGCGTTTTCGTTCTCAAGCGATTGACCGATGCGATCGATTCTGGCGACTACATTTATGGCGTGATTGCCGGGATTGGTCTATCGAATGATCGGGGTGCGAACCTTTTGGCACCTCATTCCGAAGGTCAGCTTCGCGCCATGCGATCGGCGTATCAGCAGGCTGGCTGGCAACCGAGTGATGTCGATCTGATCGAATGTCATGCGACGGGAACTCCCGTTGGCGACAGTGTCGAAATCGATAGTCTTCATCAGTTATGGGAACGGGAACAAGCCATTCCCGGTCAGTGTGTGATTGGTGGTGTGAAGTCGAACGTCGGTCACCTGCTAACGGGTGCTGGGGCTGCCGGCCTGATGAAAGTGTTATTGGCAATCAGGCATCAGACACTGCCACCGACCGCAAACTATGAGAAGCCAGCTTCCGCGTTGGCTCAACCCGGAAGCCCGTTTCGCGTTCTGCGTCAGGCGGAACCATGGGAACGGCGTGTCGAGAAATCGGTTACGGATCATGGGACGCGATCGGACTTGATCCCTCGTCGCGCCACGATCAATGCCTTTGGATTCGGCGGAATTAACGCTCACGTGTTGATTGAAGAGTTTATTAAATTACCGTCGCAGGAGGTATCACGAACCAATGACGGCGGCTTACCGATCAGGTTGGAAACCCGACCTTCATCACTACCTGAGTCGAAACTGAACATCGCGATTGTCGGTCTTGCCGTTCACGCGGGAACAGTATCGTCATCGGCCAACAAAAGCTCGCCGCGTGGATCTGCAGACGAAATGGATTCGCGCAATGACTGGGGTGTGACAACGACCGAGTGGTATCGTGATGAAGTCGGCTTGGCGTTGGATACCAGCCAATCTTTGAGCGATCCGGTTGCATCAGTTCATCTGCCCCTTGGGGAATTCCGCATTCCTCCGCTGGAGATGCAGGATATGTTGCCGCAGCAGCAATTGATGTTGAAGGTTGCTGCCGAGGCCTTGCGCGATGCCCTGCATGCAGACCAGGAACCGACTCTTCGGACCGCCACTGCAACTTTGGGAAACCGTACCGGTGTGTTCATTGGTATCGAGCTTGATCCGAATACGACGAACTTTCATCTCCGCTGGTCGATTGAAGAGTTGGCCCCACAATGGGCCGACATGCTCGGGCTGATCCTTACGCCGGAGGAGTTGACCGAATGGGTCGCTCAACTGAAGAAATCGATTGGCCCGCCATTAACAGCGAATCGCGTGATGGGTAACCTGGGTGGTATCGTTGCCAGCCGATTGGCTCGTGAATTCAATGTCGGTGGTCCCAGTTTCACGATTTCTGCCGGCGAGAATTCTGGTTTACGCGCGTGCGAAATGGCCGCCCATGCATTGCGGCGAGGGGGAACTCGATCAGGCACTCGTTGGTGCGGTTGACCTGCCGTGCGATATTCGAAGTCAGTTGGCGGCGTGGGGATTGCCAGCGGGACCGAAGACGGGAAAAACCGTCGATAGCGCGACGGCGTTTGTGCTGAAGCGATTTGAAGACGCAATTGCTGATGGCGACCCGATTCATGCTGTGATCACACAAATCGATTCGTCGAATCGAGGCCGTAACAAGTCTGATTCATCAATCAATGCTGGCGCAGCGACTGGTCTATTAGAGTTGGCAACCGCCGTGAGCTCATTGCGGTATCGCATTGTGCCAGAATCAACGTCCGATCATTGGTTACACAATCGGTCGGACGGAGCAAGGCGAATTCGCGTCACCGGCCGAGGGGTCGACGGCCGAGGACTCGCTTTTGAACTTGCGGATCACCCCGACTCAACATTCTATCACACTCCAAAATCGAAGGTTCGGGAAACTCTGTTGCGGAATGTGGGCCTGTTTGTGATCGATGGCGACAACATCGGAGAACTCGAATCGGGTTTGGAACGGTTGGCGGAGTTTGCTGATTCACGTGAGTCGATCGGGCCGTTGGCAAAACGTTGGTTTCACGAGCGACCGCCATGTGAAGAACGGCGATTGGCTGTCGCTCTCGTGATCAAGTCGATCGATGAACTGCCAGAAGTCATTCGATTGGCGAAGGTTCGCCTTTACGGAAACTCGACTGTCGATGACATTGATCGGCGAATCTTCTTTTCACATGATCCGCTGGGAAAGACCGGTCGACTGGCCTATGTATTTCCGGGTTCGGGTAATGCGTTTCTTGGCATGGGCCGCGAACTGCTTTCGGCGTTTCCCGAGATCTTGATTCGGCAAGATTATGAGAACGAACGATTGATGGACCAATATCGTCCGGAGTTAATCTGGTACGGCAAGTCGACCACCGAACTGTTAGATGATCATAAGTCAATGATCTTTGGCCAAGTTGCCATCGGGACGGCAGTGTGCGATCTGCTTGCACGCTTCGGTTTCGTCCCTTCCGCCAGTCTTGGATATAGTCTGGGCGAGTCTGCGGCATTATTCGGATTACGAGCCTGGAAAGATCGAGACGAGATGCTTGGCCGCATGGATGCCGCCACGCTGTTTGGTAGTGATCTGGTCTACCCATTCAATGCGGCCAGGCGTGCCTGGAATATTCCCGAGGGGACTGACGTCCCGTGGGTCTCTGGTGTGATCGACCGTTCTGCGGGCGAAGTTCGAAAAGCGATAGCCGCGTTAATCTTGCAAGAGACCGCGCGTGAATTGGTCTCCCCACCGCGAGTCTATTTGTTAATCATCAACACGCCAAGTCAATGTGTCATCGGAGGCGATCGGAGCGAGGTCGAACGATTGGTTCGTGACTTATCAGCGACATTCGTTTCGTTTGCAGCGCCAAGCACGGTTCATTGTGAAGTCCTTCGCCAGGTTGAATCCGCCTACCACGCACTACACGTGATGCGGACGACCGCACCGAGTGTCGCAGACCCGAATGGTACTTCGATTCAGGCAACGCGACCGATTGACTTCTATAGTACGGCATGGAGTTGCCCCTACGAGCTGACGCAGGAAAACGCCGCCAAGGCCATCGTGGCACAAGCGGTCAACACGATCGATTTCCCCCGCGTGATCGAGCAGGCTTATGCCGATGGTGTCAGAACATTTCTTGAGATCGGTCCAGGTTCATCGTGTAGTCGGATGATTGACGAAATTCTCGGCGATCGTCCGCATCTTGCCCGGTCGGCACTTCCAGCCACGGCGAATCCGATTTCGACGTTCCTCGAATTGCTGGCAGCGCTGATCGCGGAACGAGACCCAGCCGACCTGACGTATCTCTACGGCGATGAACACTCGCAACTAAGCCTGTCGACTGAAGTCACGTCAAATCGCGAAATCGTGACCGAAACAGGCGGGCCACGATTCTCGATCCCAACGCCTTCAAACGGCTGGCGATTTCAATTACGACCGATCACGATCAGTCATGAATTTGAGAAGGCACACAAACCGAACGCTGTGGAAAACGGCTCACGTTTGGCATCGATCGAAGCGAAACCTTCCGCATCAACAAAACCGAAACACCTTACACCTGAACCTTTCGGAATGAATGTTATGACACAGTTGGACGATCTGCTGGCCGCCCGAATGAAGACACACGAAACGTATCTCCGTGTGTCAGCCGAGGCGCAACGGATCATGGCCGATCAACTCGAATTGCTATCGCGACTTGCCGGTGGTGAGCCAATTGAAACGGCTGCTTCATCGAATGGAAACAGATCGGCATCGAACCCAACCCCAATCGACACGAATGAGCTGACGTCCGAGTTGTCGACCGAGGTCATTCCTGCAATTCCGCCCCGATCATTGTCGCGTTCGCAGTGTATGGAATTCGCGATCGGCAAGATCGGTTGCGTGCTCGGAAAAACGTTTGCCGAGATCGATCAACATCCCACTCGAGTCAGACTCCCTGATGAACCACTGATGCTGGTCGACCGCATTCTTGAAATTGATGGCGAACCACTCTCGATGACGTCCGGTCGAGTCGTCACAGAACATGATATTCATCCCGGTGCGTGGTATCTCGATTGCAATCGGATTCCGACCTGTATTGCCGTTGAAGCGGGTCAGGCTGACCTGTTTTTGTCCGGGTGGCTAGGGATCGATTTTGAGACGAAGGGGATCGCCAGTTATCGATTGCTGGATGCCGTCGTGACGTTCCACCGTGAGTTGCCAGGGCCGGGTGAGACAATTCATTACGACATCCGGATTAATCACTTCTTCCGTCAGGGCCAGACATATCTGTTCCGCTTCGAGTTCGACGCCACGATCAACGGTCAACCTCTGTTAACGATGCGGGAAGGGTGTGCCGGCTTCTTTACTGAAGCGGAACTGGCTGGCGGGAAGGGAATCGTTCATACAGCTCTTGACCGACAACCTCGACCAGGAAAACGACCGGCAGACTGGAACGACATGGTTCCGATGAGCATTGAGAGTTATGACGATCGACAATTGCTGGCGTTACGACAAGGGGAGCTTGGCAGTTGTTTCGGCCCGGCATTTCAGCGGATTTTATTGGACTGTCCAGCGACCATCCCGGGACTTAAGTATCTTCACGAGATTGGCGTTGATTCTCGGAATCAACTCGCCACACTGCCTGAATCGGCTTCCAGCCAACGGTCGAAGATGTGGTTAATTGATCGCGTACTAAAGCTCGATCCCAGTGGCGGGAAATTTGGCCTGGGGATGATCCTGGGTGAATTGGATATTCATCCAAATGACTGGTTCCTGACCTGTCATTTCTGTGACGATCAGGTGATGCCTGGGACGCTTATGTATGAATGCTGCATGCATACGCTGCGAATTTACCTGTTGCGCATGGGATGGGTCGGAGAATCGGGACAGTTGGCTTATGAGCCGATCCCGGAAGTTCGCAGTCGCCTGAAGTGCCGCGGCCAGGTTCTCGCCAGTACGAAAAAGGTCTGGTACGAAATCACGTTGAAGGAGATTGGATACACCGAGTCCGGAACGCCTTACTGTCTTGCCGATGCCCTGATGTATGCCGATGGCAAACCAATCGTTGAGATTACCGATATGTCAGTCCGATTGTCCGGGCTGACACGCGACATGGTCGAACGCCTTTGGTCAGGACAGTCGACAGTGGGTGGCGTGCCTGCGACACCTTTCGGTACGAGAGATTCACAGCTTCCCGTTCACCCGAAATACGACCGACGTCCAGCCCTGTTCGACACGGATCGTATCACTGCGTTCGCCATTGGAAACCCTTCGGACGCGTTTGGCGAACATTATCGCGTTTTTGATTCGGATCGAATGATCGCGAGACTCCCCGGCCCCCCGTTTCAGTTTCTGGACCGGATCGTCGCGATTAGCGGGTGTGAGCCCTGGGTACTGAAACCAGGGGGTGAGGTTGTGGCACAGTACGACGTTCCGCCAGATGCCTGGTATTTTGCATCCAACCGCCAGACTCGAATGCCGTTTGCCGTCTTGCTTGAGACGGCGCTGCAACCGTGTGGATGGCTGGCCGCGTATGTCGGATCGGCATTGACCAGCGACACCGACCTGTCGTTCCGCAACCTGGGTGGCACGGCAACTCAGTTCCGCGACGTGACGGCCGCATCGGGAACACTGACGACGACAGTGAAAATGACGCGAGTTTCGAATTCGGGCGGCATGATCATCCAGCACTACGACTTTGACCTCAGGTGCAATGACGAACCTGTTTACGTCGGCAACACGTATTTTGGATTCTTCTCCAAAGCGTCGCTTATGAACCAGATTGGCATTCGTGATGCGAAACCATTTGTCCCATCACCCACAGAAGATCAGCATTGCCTCAATTTTCATTACCTCGACAAACCCCCATATGCTGACTTGCATTTCCAGATGATCGATGATGTGAAGTTGTCTTTAACGAACGGACCGTTCGGAAACGGTTTTGTCATCGGTACGACGACCGTCGACCCGACATCGTGGTTCTTTAAGGCCCACTTCTACCAGGACCCGGTGGTGCCAGGTTCGCTTGGTCTGGAATCGTTTTTTCAACTGGTAAAATTCTATGCGGCCAAGCGATGGCGACTCGGCGAAAAGGCTCAGTTCACCACCCCCGTCGTCCACAAACCAGAAGGTCAAATTCACGGGAAACATGAATGGGTCTATCGAGGCCAAGTCATCCCTCGAGACAAACTCGTGACCGTCACTGCGGTCATCAAGCACGTTGATGATGCCACGAAGCAGTTAACGGCCGAAGGTTTTTTGTCCGTCGATGGGCGAATCATTTATCAGATGAAAGAGTTTTCTGCAGGGGCCCAAGAGTAGTGCTTTGCCAAACTGCAGAATTATGATTCGTTGCCACTGCTTCGGAGTCTTCGGAGAAGCAGTGGCTTCTCGTTCTGCCGGTGAAAGAGCACTGGATGACCGAAGACGGTCATCCAGTGGCACCCTAATTCAGAAGCTTGGCCAAGCGCTAGGCTGAAACAGTCAGCCTAGTGGCCTCAAGCATTTTGACCTGACGCCAAATAGTACGAAGTGATTCACGACGGATTGCTAATGGAAAGATCAATGAGAGACCGAAAAAAGGCATGAGCCGCTGCAACCGACTACCCCAGTTCTTCGACTTTTTCGGTGAGTTGCTCAACCGCTTTGATCAGGCGTTTGCGGACTTTGTCGGGAAGTTCTGCAAAATCCTCGAGAAACTGCGGAGTGATCAGATTCACACAGCGTTCGATCGTCGTTGTGAATCGTTTGGCAATCTGCTCGGTGCTCAGGACCGGTCGATCGCCGGACTCGCGTCCGGGGACCGTGGTTGCATTCGCGTTAAAAGGAGCATAGTCCTCGGTGCCGTTGGGCAGACGATTAGCGAGGGCCAGGTTCGGTTCGGATTCCCCTTCTGCATGATCATTGGCCGAAACAGAAAACGACGATTGGTGATCGAATGGAGCCGCTTCGCGAGCAAGTGCCGGTTCCGAAGGGAGGCCATCCAGTGCCTCATCCATCGCGGGGGCGTTCAAATCCTCGCCTCGCTGTGCTCGACGCCAGGCTTTCATTTCAGCGACACCGGCCTGGACGTCATCGGCCCATTGCAAGCATTCGGCGGCATCGTCCCAGTTAATGGCCGCGTAGAAATGCGACCATTTCAACGTCGAATAGTTTTGATAGACATCCGCAAATGTCTCCCAGACTCGACGCCGCTGATAAACCTGGTCGGCACTGAGCGAAACGAGCGCGGCAAAATCGGCATCCGTCCTGCCTCGTGCAAATCGCTTGGTCCAAAGAGCGGCACATTCACCGACTTCCCAATTACACTGGCTGACCGCGACTTGAGCACGTGCGATCAAAGAGGCTTCTGTTTCTTCGCGTACGATTTCCGCAGTACCGGAATTCGACATATCAATTTCCCATGGAGTTGCAGGTGCCTGTGTCATCCGTCGAAGTTCGACCGAATCGAACCGTGGCGAAACGCTGTCGCCGACAAAACATCGCCCATCCGTGGAGGCGGAATGGTATCGCTCAGCAATTTGTCTCGCTACTGTTCAACCTCAATTTGAAGTTCATCGGGCTTAAAGTGATTCGTTATACGTCTTAACGTCCGACAGAAAGGGACTTTGCGGAAATGGATTGGCTGACTTCACTTCGAGACCAGTTACCGCTGTTGCTCGTGTTGTCGCCCCTGATCGGGTTTGTCGTGACGGCGGTTGCGTCGCGGTTCGAACCGGGTTTGGTACGTATCCTCGCCATTTCCAACGCAATTTGTAGCCTGTTTATTCTGGTCGGATTTGAATTCCAATTTGAATTTGATCTTGCGTTAGATGCAGAAGTCGTCCGGCTTGCAGAAAATGAAATCGCGAAATCCGAAAACGAAATCGGTTCGATGAGTGAAGTCCACCGGACCCTGGATCGACGTCGCGTTGAACGGCTTCGTCATCAATGGTTCGCCATCGACGGAACGAATCTGTTTCCGGTCCTTCTTCTGGTTGTCACGACAATCATCGTAATCCAGTGTACGGATTCGTCACGCGACAACTCGAATTGGTTTATCCCCACGGTCATGTTGTTTGAGACTGCGTCGCTCGCTCTCATGACGACTTATGATGTTCGAATTTACCTGATGATGTCGGCCGCCAATACGGTCATCATCAGTCTTTTGGTTGGACAATTCGGCAACTCGGAACGTCGCGCAAACGCCGAACAATTCATGTCGACTCAATACTGCGGCGGTGCGTTGATCACCATGGGGTTTGCGATGCTTGTTGTCGCGGTCCCCTGGATGAAAATTCAGGATTCGACAAACGCGCAGATGGTTTCCTGGAACATTGCCAACATCACTCAAGAGATCCAGAAATGGACGACGCGAAACGAATTGGCTTACCACTATGTTCACGAATGCTTTCCGTGGATGCTGTTGGTGTTGTCGATGGGGTTCGCAATTCAAGCGGGATTGTTTCCGTTTCATTCCTTCCAAATCCGTGTGATGAGTCATTCTCAACCTGCAATTGCCATGCTTTTTCTGGCGGGGACGATATCGGCCAGTCGAATCGGTTGGCTCAGGTTTGTTATGCCTCTGGCTCCTGACCTGATGGCTTCGTTCGACGTTTGGATGTTGATTCCTTCGTTAGGGGGTGCCGTTTGGGGTGCGCTTCGTGCCCTGGCTCCGTCAGAATCACGCCAACGACCGGCGTACGTCTTTCTAAGCATTTCCGGCGTCCTGCTGTTGGGCTGTTACTGTTTCACTCGAATCGGGATGAGTGGTGCGTGGCTGATGCAACAGCAGTTGACCGTGATCATGTGTTCGATTCTTTTGATGATTGATGATAGCCAAACTCCTTTGGGCAACGTTGTGCAAGTCAAACAACCACCATCGGGAACGATGTTGAGTACTCGTTCAATGCTGCTCTTAACCTGTTTTCCGATACTCTGCTTTTTTGCCAGCAGCTTTCTGATTGTGTCGGAGTTAGTCGTCGATAGCCTGCCTCTTGCAGCAATGGTATTCGTCGTTGCCGCATTGATTTTAGGCGTTCTCAAACTGGCGATTGAGGACCATTACCAAATCGAAAAACGGACCGGTTCAGTAATGAATAACGGATGGCGATTTCCCGTTTCGATCATAGTGATGTTTTCCCTGATGATCACAATAACCGTTTTTCCCGGATGGCTGCTTCACCAGTGCGAACCTGAGTTTGCGCGCGTTTTTCGTCGATTTGAACCAACTCCATCTGCAGATTTCGCCGAACCTTCAACAATTGACCGGCAATCCGTACCGTGAGCTGCCGAAATGGGGCTTTCTCTAGATGATCTAAACAGATTTTTCGGATTATAACTTCAGCCGTCAGGATTTGTCTGCCGATGAGACGACAGATGGTGCCCCGAAAGCAGGGCTTCCGTTTCAGCAGACTTTAATCCATTTTGAAGAATTCGGCCGTCGCGAACTTGAGGAGCTGCATCCATGAACCGCACACTTTTAAACTGTTTAGCGCTGGCGGGTCTGGCGAGCATTATTCCGGTGAACGCGGACGCTCAGTGTCGTAAATGTGCTCAACAACCGATGATGCCGCCCGTCATGCCTATGGCTACCGCACCGGCCAGTTGTACGATCTCTCAAACGCGTCCTGTGGTAACAACTCAACTTCGCCCACAAGCGGTCACGACGTTTCGCGATGTGACCGAGACGCAAATGCAACAAAAGCAAGTCGTCGAAAATGTCCCCATCACAACGACGAAAAATGTCACTGTTGATGAAGGTGGCTATCAGATGGTTTGGGTTCCCAAACCCGTGACCAGACAAGTTGCCGAAACGAAGGTACAGCAGCAGGTGAAAACCGTTTCTGTTCCGGTTCAGGTAACTCGTCGAGTTCCCCAAATGGCAACCCAGATGGTTCCCGTGCAGTCAGTTCAATATGTGACAGAACATGTTCCCGTCCAAGCCATGGCCATCGCACGGCCTGCCTGCAATACGTGTGGCAACGTCCAGGCGTTCGCCTCACCATTGTTCGCCACTCAGTTGGGATACGCACCGACATACCAGGCCATTCCCTATGCGACAGCTGTAATTCCTCAGGTGCCGGTCAATACCGTTCCGCCACAGCAAACGGCTTCGATCACCGCTCCTGCTTACCAGCCAACGCCAGCACAGCAAGAGACGGTCCCTGCTCGTTCGGCCCCTGAACCCTACGAAACCGTCGCACCTCGCGGTGGTGTACCAATCCCAAAAGACGAAGCAACCACGCCTGCGCCGGCCCGGAAAACATCCATGTTTCAAGGAGTTCCTTCCGCAGCTGCCGTATGGCAGTCCCGGAACTCGGTCACACGCTGAATTCCTATGGGTGACGGCCGATCGATGTAGTCTTTAACGACTCCGTCAATCGTCGAAGCCCCTCTTCGATGTTGATTCGAGGAACATAACCAAGGTCACGTCGAGCGGCATCGAGTCGAAACCAGTGAGCTGTCGAGAGTTGGCGAGCGACGAACCGGGTCATTCTCGGTTCGTCCTGGCGGCGGGTGAGTGTATAGATCGATTCGAGCACCCCGCCGATGGTGTAGGCAGCACTGGCTGAAATGCGACGCGTGATCGGGCCGACGTCAGCACACGCAAGCAGCCGATTGATCAGACCCCAAAGCGGCTGCGGTTCACCGTTGGATATGAAATAGGCTTTGCCACTTACGGCTGAACCAGCTTCCAGTCGTTCTGCGGCCAGCAAATGGGCATCGGCGGCATTGTCGATATAGGTGGTATCCACCAGATTTTTGCCATCGCCAACTTGCCTCAACTGGCCTGCCCGAGCTCGTTGAATCAGCCTTGGAACAAGATGGTTGTCACCCGGCCCCCAGATCAAGTGCGGTCGAAGTGAGACCGTGGCCAATTGAGGCCCGTTTGCCGACATGACCATTCGTTCGGCGATCGCCTTGGTCAAGGGATAATGGGCCAGATAGCGCGCGGGATAGGAAACGGATTCATCGATTCCCGCTTCGTCATGGCCGTTGAAAACAACGCTTGGCGAACTCGTGTAAACGAGTTTGCGAATCCCGTTTGAGTGACATGCCGCAATCACGTTCTGTGTCCCTATGACGTTTGCACGATGATAGTCGTCGTATCGTCCCCAGACACCTGCCTTCGCCGCAACATGGAATACCGCCTGGCAGTCTTTGGCAGCCTGTTGCACGATTCCCGCATCAGCAATGTCACCTCTCAAGCATTCGACACTCAACGCGTCAAGTTCCGGAGACGCGCTTCTCTGCAAGCTACGCACCGAGTCGCCTCGAGCAAGGAGCCGCCGAACAATCGCTTGCCCGAGAAATCCGTTACCACCGGTCACTAAAACACGCATTTAATCAGTAACTTTCAAAGTTAAAACGGCACCCCGGACAAAACCATCATGAGTAACAGGATCAAAATCACGACAACCACCCACCACGAATACTGCTTACGCGGCAGATCTTCGCTCGTTATCCAGCGGTTACAGGCAGGACAGTGGTCAGCCACTTCGAGCATCGTCTCACCACAATGGGGACAGGGAATATACCCATCGTCAGAATCCTCGTCTGTCTCATCATCCCAACCCTCGTCCTGCCAGTCGTCGTCACGTTCTTCATCTTGTGTCCGTCGCATGCGATTCCCCTGGTTGACCTCTCCCGTCGATCCACAAAAGTCGCGTAAATCACTGTGGATGGCAATCGTAATCCACACAATCGATCCATTTTCCACAATCGCCCGTCTCGAAGCGACAACTCTTCGTCAATCGGCAAAGTTTGCCGAATCGGTTGGCGATATTCTTCAACAAGAGTGATTTGAATCAAGGGGGTCAATCGCTCGTGCAGGAGTCCAATTCAGGTCACGGATGGCCGGGTACACCATTATCTTTTCGCTTCAACCTGATTGGGAGAATGACTTATGTTTACGACCGAGCAATCGAGAACACGTACGATCGAGAATCAATTGGCAGAACAGCTCAAACAGACCTGGTTAATGCTGTTCATGGGAGTGACGATTGGATTTGTCGGACTGCATTTTTTCGTGACCCGTCCGACGACGAATGAGTTGACGAAAATGAAAGCCAGCCTGAGTTCTGTCGAACTGAGAATGCAAGATCTGGCCTCGACCAATGACAACGTCTGGGAAGCCAACAGCCTGCTCACCAGCTTGCGAGCTCAGCACGATCAGGTCGCCGACGCCCGTGTCGCATTGCAGGCGATTCGCGAATTAAGAACCGAATTGATCCAGGTCGCTTCGAAGAATGACACCGTATCGAAAGCCATTGTCGGCGTTGACAGATTGCAAACCCGTATCATCGATCAACAAACGAAAACCGAAGGGGCTGCACGAGTTTTCGAATCGATCCAGTCGTTTGAAGACGCAATTGTTGCACAGCAGGATTCGCATGACGATGCGGTCAATTCGCTCGACCAGTTGATTGCACTCAAAGACGCTGCCGCAGCACAAGCGAAGGATCTGGAACAAGCTCAGTTCTCGCTGAATCAACTCGTCGAATTGAGCAACGGGTTGCAAAAACAACTCGAAACAATCGATTCGGCTCGATCAAGCTTCGAGGGACTTGCATCGCTCAAGTCGGGTCTGAATGCCGCCGCCGAAAACTTGAAAGCGGCTCAAACGGTTTCAGACAAGCTGGTCGCCTTGCAGCGTCGACTTGCTGAGGGTGGACAACAGGCCGAACTCGCAACGGAACGCGCCGAGCGATTGATCGGTCTGAACGGCAAGCTTGTTGCCGGTGACTTGAATCTGGCGACTTCGGAAAAGGGTTTGGATCGACTGCTCACGATTCAGGACAAGCTTGGAAACGAGCAATTGAATATTGGGGCATCCGAAAAGAACCTTGGCGGATTACTGACGATTCAAGGCAAGCTGGCCAACGAACAATTGAATGTCGCCTCATCGGACCAGAACTTGGACGGAATGCTCAAAATTCAAGGAAAGTTGATTGACGAAAAACTGAACATCGCTTCATCGACCGAGAATCTGGATGGACTTCTGACAATTCAGGGCAAGTTGGTTAACGAAGAATTGAATGTGGCCTCATCCGACCAGAACCTGGATGGAATGCTCAAGATTCAAGGAAAGTTGATCGACGAAAAACTGAACATCGCCTCGTCCGAACAGAACCTGGATGGATTGCTGACGATTCAAACCACACTCGTTGCACAAACACGAAACCTGGCCGATGCGATTCAGACCTTGGAAGTGCTCAGTGGCTTCCGCGAAGAACTGGGTGCCCAGATTCAGTCACTGGCCGGTGTTCGTCATGACCTTGTCGAACTGAGCCTCATGGAAACGACCTTAGCAAAGGTTGCTCGAATCATGAAGCCGCTCGCTGAACTGGGAAATGTTCGCCGACTTAGTGACGACGAATTGCGTCACGCCGCCCGTACCATCCTTGATGGACGCACAGCGACTCGCGTCACCAAGAACAATACTGAAAATCGACCAACGGCGATCAGCGGGATCTCGGCCGAAGTTTCCGCTGACGAATATGGTGACGTCCCAACGCCAACCAACGAATGATCTAACGATCAAAATCTCGATATGATCAGCAACCGGGATGCGTTGAAATTCGCATCCCGGTTGCTTCGTTTTATTTGTAGTCATCGGCGCAGGCCAATCAACGTCCAATTGAATCGTTACGCAAAAAATACATTTGACAACAAATCATTCAATGAAACCCTGGTGCGGTCCCTACCACCTGAAACATTCGTCGGTGATGAAAATGCTGAGAGAAGAAGAACTTCAATGCGAAATCGGTCGATACGTCGGCGGCAGCTTTATCCGCGTCTTACATATTCCTACAGGCATTTCTCGTGTTAAAGGTCCGTTCGGTGGTGAATCCGCTCGATCGATCGAGGAAAGATTCCTAAGGGAAATCGAGGAGGAACTCGTCGCGAAAGGGCTGACACAATATATTGTCCCTTCATACCGCAGAAGCCGTCATGGCAAATGATCGATCACGGGAAACCACATGCGACAGAAACGACGGCTGGTCATGATCGGACTGACGACGCTATTGCTCGGACTGGCGGGAAAGTTCGTCGTTGCCGTCATGGACGCCCGGGAAGCGGCTCGACAAACCAATTGCCGGGGGCGCTTCTGTCAGTTGAATCTGGCACTATCCAACTATCAGGAGTTCTATGGCTCGTTACCACCCGCTTATGTTGTCGACGCGAATGGAAAACCGATGCATAGCTGGCGAGTCTTAATCCTGCCGTTTATGGATGGCAACGACCTTTACAAGAAATACCGGTTCGACGAACCCTGGAACAGTCCGCACAATTCTCAGTTGCAATACGACCACCCTCGTCGTCAGTACTGCTGCCCTGGTTGCCCTGACCCTGATCAGTCTGTTTTCACAAATTATGTGGTGATCGTCGGTCCCGATACGCCCTTTCCGGGTGCGACGTCGACGCGGACTGGGGATTTCGATGATGGTGAGGCGAACACAATCCTCATCGCGGAAATTAACAATTCTGATATTCATTGGATGGAACCGCGTGATCTGTCTTTTGAGACTATGAGCTTCCGAATCAACGATCCGAACCGGCCAGGCATTTCCAGTCCGCACCCCAAAGGCCCCGGAGTCTGCTTTCACGACGTATGCAGTGGTTTTCGCCTGCATTCGTCGATCAGCCCGAACACGCTACGCGCTCTCATGACAATTTCTGGGCATGACCCTGTTGTAAGAAACCGACTGATCCGAAAGGAATCGCACCTGCTTGAAGAATGAATTGAAGGTTTCTTGAAGAACATCGTGCTCCTCAATCCGTAATTCGTTGTAAACGTTTTTTTCTTTCTCGGATTTGAACCAATCGCGGATTGTTATCGTTCTGATAGATATCATTCGCGCATCCGCGTTGAAACTATTGTAATCGGGATTGGTTACCTCCCAGAGAGGAGACGTTTCATGTTTTGGGAACTCATTCAACAAGCAAAAATCGGCCACGCGAAATTGGTGGCTGATAACGCAAAATCAACAGCTGTAGACGCTCTTCAGGAAAATCGATTTCTCAAACAACGGGTGCAATACCTTGACGAGACCGTGGAACGTCTTTCACTCGCGGCAATGGCCGTGGCCGAAATTTTGTGTGATCGGCTGGGTGTAACAAAAGATGAGATTGAGGCAAAGGTACAGGAAATCGATCTTCGCGACGGTAAGCTTGATGGGCGTTTGCGTGCGCCTGCGAACAACTGCGAGCGATGCAGTCACACCAATTCCCCAAATCGCCGAAAGTGCCTCTACTGCGGCGAGCCATTGCCTTCCAATTCAGGGTTATTCGTTTTGCCATCGAACGAGGCAACTCAGGGCGATTGAACGGATGCCACTCTTGTCACTTGGATCGGTCGTGCGGTAGAAGAAGTATCACCCGTCTTCGCACCTTCCCGCACGACGTGTTTTGTCCAAAATTCGCGAGATCAAATCGTGCCGACATTAAGACGACCAGTCGATTCCGAATTGATCGACGAATTCATTTTTGACACCGATGATTCCACGCTCGACTTCATTGTGGAGGACTTCACGGATTGGCTCTCCAACCATATCAGCGAAGGTGCCAGATTCGTCGACGGTCAAATGCTTCAGTATGGTTACACATTTCTGAATTGCTCTGTCCAATCACGAGTGCTTCGATTGCTCGCCCCCGACTTTCAAGGGATGCCGATTGAGTGGACCAATAACCTTGGCCCGGCGTTTCGAATCATTGCCGCCCATAAATACATCCCAGAATCGTTTGGGTGGATGCCCGAAATTCCATCCTTAGGCAACACGGTAATCGTCGGCAGAAAATTTGATGAAATCCCAATGTTCGCCAACCGACTGCCTCCGGTGGAATCAAACCTGAATGACTCTGGCTGGTTCATCGGCAGCACTCGTGACGATATCGACAACAATGATCCTGACGGATTGCAACTGATGTCGCTCTATGAAGCGATGCTGGCCGTCCCGCATGTGTTACGTTTCTTGTCACTTCCGGTTGGCTGCCAGGTTGTTTTTTCCGATGAGAAGCCGATGATTCTCAAGGAGGGCATACGATTGGAAATTCCAAACGGGTCTTTCTTGGACCGCTATCTTGAAACACAATAACAGCATCTCAACATTCAGGGCTACTACTAACTCCCGGCGGTATCATCGAGAAGATCAATCTGGACATTGCAAAAACTCGACGAACTTTCAATTGTCGATTACAACCTAGCGTAACTGACAGTGTTTTGGACGTATGAACCGTCGTAACAGATCCGCAGTGAGGAGCGCCTTCCGGCCCAACGGGGCCAGCCATTCAAATAGCCTAGCCGATGGCCTGGGCTGACATCGGACTGTCGCGTTGCGACGTAAGAGGGATCAATGAACGGCGTGCTCCCGGGTGTCATGAACCCACACAACGAGCGTCTCACCAGGCCCGAATCCGTAGAAACAACTGGCAGGCGTTGATCCGCTTTTGATATCGCTGGCAACTCGATTACGAAATTCATAGAACTGACGAACGGTTCGCGGAATGAACCCCCGCGTTGCCAGCAATTCCATCAATCGTTGGCCATCCCGGTAGGCTTTTAAAAAATGGGGTCGTTGGCAGAATTTGTGGGTAAGAAGACGATGAAATCAGGAGAAGAGAAAGCGGCTTTGAGTGAAAGAGCATTCGGGAGAGTCTTTTGAGAAAATGGAGTTATTCAACGACTTCATTGTTTCTCATTGAAACTCTCCAGAATGCGTCTGTTAACAATCCTCAATCGGATTGAAAAGCACAAGTCATTTGTTTACGGGACCGGCAGTCTGGAGCAAACGGCGGGTGGAAAAGAGTACGTATTGATTCCGATTCATCCGCGCAAGAACAATAAGCCGGGGTGTTCGGGCTGCGGTCAGCGATGTTCGACGTATGACCGATTGAAAGAGCGTCGTTTCGAGTACGTTCCGTTGTGGGGCCTTCTGGTGTTCTTCTCATATCGGATGCGTCGGGTGAATTGTGCGGAATGTGGCGTAACGGTGGAACGCGTACCATGGTGCGATGGCAAGAATTCGTTGACGACGAGATATCG
This sequence comes from uncultured Schlesneria sp., assembly GCA_903834925.1. GTDB lineage: Bacteria > Planctomycetota > Planctomycetia > Planctomycetales > Planctomycetaceae > Schlesneria. Next base: position 34,706 of record CAILLA010000209.1, on the reverse strand, counting down.
TTGGTTTTTGGCACGTTGGGCGAAGCGGTTGAGCTGGCTGGAAGTGGCGACGATTTTCAAACATCGAGGGAGAGTGTTTGCCGATCAGTCGAACACGCGGTCGACTGGGGGATGGCCCATCGGGACTTGAGCGGGATCACCGTGTTAGGGATTGATGAGATCGCATGGCAGAAGGGGCACAAGTATTTGACGTTGATCTACGACATTAGTGGTGGGGTGAAGCGTCTTTTGTCAGTGACGGAGGATCGGACGGAGCCGAGTCTTCGAAGCGGATTCGATTCGCTGGGGGCATCGATCTGTGAGGGGATTCAATTCGTTTGCAGCGACATGTGGAAACCATACCTGACAGTGATTGGGGAGCGTCTGACGGAGGCGGTACATATTCTTGATCGCTTTCACATCATGCAGAAGTTTGGAAAGGCGTTGGATGAGATTCGCGCAGAAGAGTCGAAGCGCTTACAACGTGATGGCTACGAGGCGGTACTGAAGAAATCACGCTGGTGTCTGTTGAAACGTCCGGAGAATCTGACGGATCACCAGACTGTGAGATTGTCGGAGCTGATGAAGTATAACCTGCGGAGCGTGCGGGCTTACCTATTACGGGAAGAGTTCCAGCGATTTTGGGAATACGTGAGTCCGTACTGGGCTGGCAAGTTTCTGGACGAATGGACGGGGCGGGTGATGCGTTCGCGTCTAGAACCACTCAAGAAAGTGGCACGAACATTACGGAGTCATCGCGAATTAATTCTTAACTGGTTCCGGGCTAAAGGCGAAATTTCTTCACGTGCTGTCGAGGGCTTGAACAACAAAGTCAAACTTGTCACAGGAAAGTCCTACGGATTCCGAACCGCAACAGTGGCAAAACTCGCTTTACTTCATAATTTAGGTCGCCTCCCCGAGCCAGAATCTACCCATAGATTTTGCTAACGAGGCATTTTTTTAGATCAGTCAAACAGATAGCTGACCGATTCGTTGCGATGGATACGGCGGATTGCTTCGCCGAGTAATGGAGCCACCGAGATTACCCTCAGGTTTGGTAGCATCTGATCGGGGCGAAGGGCCAGGCTGTTGGAAACGACGATTTCGACAATAGGAGCCGCCCTGAGTCGTTCGACCGCTTCGCCGCAGAAGACGGCGTGGGTTGCTCCTACGTAGATCTTGCTGGCTCCAAACTGCGCGACAGTCTTGACCGCTCCGACCATCGACCCGGCTGTCGTGATCATATCGTCGAAGATAATCGCGGTTTTTCCTTCGATTGGCCCACCGATCAGGTTTTCTTGTCGAGTCTCAAATGCGTTCGAACGACGTTTATCGACGATCGCGAAACTGCCGCCAAGATGCTCGACGTGCTGCAACGAACGCTTAATGCTTCCTTCATCGGGACTGACGATTACGAGATTCTCGGTCGGGAAATTGAGCGAACGGAAATAATCGTCCAGAATGGGTGATGCGTATAAGTGATCGACGGGGCAGTCGAAAAAGCCCTGAATCTGGGCCGCGTGCAGGTCCATCGCCAGGACTCGATCTGCACCCGCCTTCGTGATGAGGTTTGCGACCAGTTTGGCAGTGATGGGGACTCGCCCCATATCCTTTCGATCCTGTCGTGCGTAACCATAATACGGAATAACAGCCGTAATGCGTGCGGCGCTGGCTCGTTTGCACGTGTCGATCAGGATCAGCAATTCCATCAAATTCTCGTTCACCGACGGTCCCGTCGGTTGAATGAGAAAGACGTCGCGACCACGGACATTCGTATCGAGTCGGACCGAAATTTCCCCATCGGGGAAGTTATCGAGGGCGACAGAGCCCAGCCCGATGCTGAGATACGACGCGATTTCAGCCGCAAGTTTGGGATTTGCGCGACCACTCAAAATACAAAGTTCGTCATACATGAAATCGGGCGTTCGGCTGAAGTCGTGTGATGGTTGCACCCAAATCGGGTCGACCTTTTGCCGCCGCATTCTGAAAGAAGCCTCGTGCGGACGCAAGCCCGATAACCATCACCAGCGAAATCGTCTTGACCGTTTTTCTCGAATCAAGGACAAGTCTTCCGGTTGACCTAATTGGACTTACGATCGCAGGGAGGCGTTCGTGCGACAGGTGGCATCATTTCCGTGTGCGGTCAGTTTGCGGCGATTATTGCCGCAGGCAAGTTTTGTTGGCTGTACAAACATCTGCGTTACCGACGCATTTGAGCGAAGCAGCGAGGTTCAAGAGGGGTCTCTGTTTGCCGTGATTCGCGGCACGCGCGTCGATGCACGTGAATTCATTCACGAGGCGATTGCTCGAGGAGCTTCGGGCCTTCTGGTTGATGTCCCCGTGGCAAACGCGACCATCCCGCAATGCGTTGTGACAGATGTCAGATCGGCATACGCCAGGGTTTGCGAGTCGCTGTCCGGTGATCCGTCCCGCCGACTGAATGTCGCAGGCGTGACCGGGACAAATGGAAAAACCACTACCGCCTGGCTGATTCGTAGTTTGCTCGAAAAATCAGGGCGACGCTGTGGCTTGTTAGGGACGGTGGAATACTCGGACGGCCTGCGTACTGGGTCATCGACGCTGACAACACCCGATTCGAGGTCGATGGCACAATGGTTAGGCCGCATGGTCCAGACTGGATCTTCTCATGCTGCGATCGAGCTATCCAGCCATGCACTCCATCAAAGACGGTCGGCCGGAATCGAACTTGCCGCCGCCGTCGTTACCAACGTGACACAGGATCATTTCGATTACCACCAGACCTTTGACGCCTACCTGAAAGCGAAATCGAAGATTCTGGAACTTGTTCGGCCGGGAGGAATCGTCGCGTTGAACTTTGATGATCCTGGCGCATGGTCGCTTCGAGACCAGATTGGTGATTCTTCATCGTGTGTCTCGTTCGGATTAACTTCTTCAGCTGACGTAAGTGCTCAAATTCGTGACGAATCATTGTCGGGAACTCGATTCCGACTGGGGATCCATGGCAGATCAATTGATTGCGCGACGCGATTGATTGGTCGTCACAACATTTCCAATATCCTGGCGGCCACCACGGCGGCGACTCATCTGGGGCTGACCCCTGAAGAAATCGTTGCCGGAATCGAATCATTTCGCTGTGTTCCAGGCCGATTGGAACAAATCGATTGTGGTCAGCCGTTTGATGTCTTCGTTGACTATGCTCATACGGACGATGCGTTACGTCGCTGCCTGACGAGCCTCAAGAGTTTGACACCGGGTCGAGTGATCTGTGTCTTCGGGGCCGGTGGCGACCGCGACCGAACGAAGCGACCCAAGCTTGGAAATGCTGCGTTACTCGCGGATCTCGGAATCGTTACGAGCGACAATCCACGCAGCGAAAACCCGAATGCAATTATCGATGAAATTCTGGCCGGCATGCATAACTCGACGACGCCTCCTGTTGTTGAAGCTGACAGACGCGAAGCAATCTCACTTGCGTTGTCGATGGCCGGTGCTGGGGACTGCGTCCTGATTGCAGGCAAGGGGCACGAAAACGAACAAATCATTGGCCCCGAACGTTTCCCATTTGACGACCGGCAAGTCACAAGAGAATTTCTGCGAGATCGGTGGCAGCCACTGGCTCGACCTCTCGAAAAAGTGAGCGCCTGAATATGGAACGGCTCAGTCTGCAAGACCTGGTGCAGGTCACAGGAGGTCGACTGCGAGACGTCGATTCTGCAGACGCAGAATTCGATCGAATTTCGATTGATTCGCGTGAGATTCGACCCGGCGACGTGTTTTGGGCTTTAAAAGGTGAAAATCACGACGGGCATGATTTCACGAAAGAGGCTTTGGAACGGAACGCTCGACTGTGTGTGATCTCGGCAGACCGAGCAGACTCTGTCTCTGGTGCCAGCTTGATCGTCGACGAAACACTTCCTGCGCTCGGACGATTTGCCCGTTGGCATCGCGATCGATTCGATGCCCTGGTCATCGGAGTCACAGGTAGCGTTGGCAAGACGACGACTCGCGAATTGATCTATGCGGCACTCAGTGGTCAGTACCAAGGGATCCGAAGTCGAAAGAACTTTAATAATCTGATCGGCCTGCCGTTAAGCCTTTTGGATCTCGACCCCTCCCATGAATTTGCCGTCATGGAAATGGGGGCTTCGCAAATCGGCGACATCCGCGAATTATGCGACTTGGCCCGACCCGAAGTCGGTGTCGTTACCGCAATTGGTCCAGCACATCTTCAATCGTTCGGTTCACTGGATGCCATTATTCAAACCAAAGGTGAGTTACTAGAACAACTTCCTTCGACTGGCTTTGCCGTTTTGCCGGGTGACGACACATTGCTGCGTCAGATGGCTGATCGGGCACCCTGCCCGGTGATTTTTGTTGGTCAGAATGATGACAACAGGATCCAGGCTAGACACCTCGAAGTCCACGCTGGAAGTTTGCGCTTCCATTGTGAAGGTCAGGATTTTGATATTCCGGTTAACGGCCGACACACGCTTTCCAACGCACTGTGTGCGATTGCAATCGGCCTAGAAATTGGCGTTTCCGCCCAGAATTTAGCGTCCGGCCTGACAAAATTCACTCCTGCCCCCGGCCGCGGAGGTATGGTTCAGATCGGTCCGTGGACGGTGATTGACGACACCTACAATGCTAGTCCGCTATCGGTTGCAGCGTCGTGCAGACTATTAAACGAAATCGTCGTGCCGGGAATTGGGCAGCGATTACTTGTTCTCGGTGACATGCGAGAACTGGGGCCTACGGCGGTTTTTGAACACGAGAGGATTGGGAACCTGGCCGCTGAACTTCGCGTCGATCGACTTCTTGTTTGTGGGGAATATGCCGGCGACGTCGCTCGTGGCGCCAAACGAAGCGGGATGAAAGCTCATCAAATCGCGGCTACCAACGATACCGAAACATTGCTGGCGATTCTTGACTGCTGGCTCGAACCATGCGACCTGTTGCTGGTGAAAGGTTCCCGGTCGACACAGATGGAACGAGTTATTGACTGGCTGAAAAGCCATGCCGAGTTGCATCAAGGGCTCTATTCAACGGGGCAACATCGCAATTGTGCCTGAGGGAAAATAAACGAAACGTATACAGGAGAGATTCCATTCGAATTTCGAACATCACAGTGAAACCTGAAAATCGAATTGATCGATGCTCACTTCGATAAATCTTTTCGTCTGTGAGTTCAACTGAGGTCTGCGGCCTTGCCGCAGTGAGGTTCCGTCACGTGCGATCGGTTTGCAGAAGCTGATCGTCCGTCCGGGTCGCGCCGGGCATTAACGTCTACGGTGACGAAGTGGTCTCTGGGTCGATTGCTTTGTCATCTCGTCGTGACGGGACCAAAACCCGGGCGCTGGGACTGTCCTACCAGCGCCCGGGGGCTTTTTGATCAACTGGCAAAAAACATTTTCGAAAACCGACAAGGATTGTTCGGGGTTTGTATTCCCGCCATTAATCCAACGAATTCTGCAGGTCTCCATTCCTATTTGTTCTCGCACGGGGTAATCGATGAAACGCTCACTAACATTATTTGCGATCGCATCCATCCTTTTCGGTGTTGCGTTTGCATGGCGATCGTCTCACGCCGACGATGCAAGAGCAGATGCGACGCTTCGATCTGAAGATGGCACAACACAACTCGAACTGATTCAACGAATTGAAATTCTCGAAAAGCGACTTGAGAAGCTTGAGGCGGAATCGATGCCGATCAGACAGGCTGTTCATCGAGACACGCCTTACGTGCCCGCTCCTCGTACCCTTCCGCCCGCAACCGCTTCCGGGGAAGACGAGGGAGCGAACAGAACCAACGGTCAAACATGGCGAATCAGGATGTTAAGTCATCGTCAGTCAACCGATCGACCGAGGTAGTTGTTGGATTAACGTTCCATTCAAAACATTGCCAGGATGACTTTTCGCCATGGACCAGCTACTGACCGGGATTCATCAGTTCCACACAAACGTGTTTCAGAACGAACGTAAATTCTTCGAAACGCTCGTCTCGGGGCAGCACCCAAGTGCGCTGTTTATCGGTTGCTCGGATTCACGCGTTGATCCGTCGATCATTACGCAGGCTCAGCTTGGTGAACTCTTCGTCCTGCGCAATGCAGGCAACATAGTACCGTGCCACGGCGCATCGAACGGGGGCGAGCCCGCCACGATTGAATACGCCGTAACGGCATTAGGAGTGAAAGACATTATCGTTTGTGGGCATTCCGGTTGCGGTGCAATTCAGGCCATGTTGCACCCGGAAAAAATGACGAATCTGCCACTTGTGCGAGGATGGCTGAACCACGCCGAGGCGACACGCCTGATTGTTACCGAGAATTACTCGAAATACGAAGGTCATGAGCAGCTGGAAATTGCCGTAAGGGAGCACGTGCTGGTGCAGATTGAAAATCTGCAGACGCACCCGTCAGTCGCGGTCAAGTTGCAGCGAGGAGAACTGACATTACACGCCTGGATCTATCAAATGGAAACGGGCGAGGTCCTCGCGTATTCGACAAAAGACGGCGGGTTCGCTGCCCTAACGGATCTCGCTCCTGATGAAGCGAGTAAACGAAATGTTGCCAATCCGCGTAAAGCGCCAAAACCAGGCGTTCGGCCAGGACGAAGCAAGAAATCCTGACGAACCTGCATTTCAACGGACGTTGAGAGCTTAATGACTTACGTCACCCCGTTCACCTTGGTTATAGTTTGATTGGCTTTTCAGATTATCATGGAGATGAATCACGGATCGTGGTTCGCCTGCCAGAACAAATCAATCGAACTAAAGTGCCGGGGATGTGAAACGTGACCAGACGACGCGTCTGCCTGAGGCACAGTCCGTTGAAACGACCCTTGAAACTGTGCACATGTGCCGGTTTCACTTTGATTGAGTTGCTGGTCACGATTGCCATCATCGCCGTTCTGATCGCACTCTTGTTACCCGCCGTACAACAGGCCCGCGAGGCCGCTCGGCGCGTGCAATGTTCCAACAATCTCAAACAGATCGCTCTTGCTCTGCACAATTACGAGAGTCAATCGGGCATGTTTCCCACATCGACTCGGACGACACCCACTCATCCGGGTGAAAAACGTGCCACGACCTTTGCGAGAATCCTGCCGTTGCTGGACCACGCCAACTTATTTCGTCGGTATGACTTCCGGGTGAACTGGTTCGACACACCGAATCAGACTGTAATTCCAACTCAACTCTCGGTGTTCCAGTGTCCGTCGACACCCAATTCCAATCGGCTCGACACCACGCTGGTCACTGCCAGCAGTGCTGCTTTTTCCGGGCCAAGAGCTTGTGCGGATTATGCCCCCTTGGAAGGGATCGGCTCGTTATTGACGGGAGCCGGTCTGGTCGATTCAAAGTCGGAAGGAAGCCCGGGTACTCTGCAAGTCAACTTTACGCAATGCCGTATTGCCGATATCACTGACGGAACCAGTTCGACACTTCTTATTGCAGAGGATGCTGGTCGTCCTGCGTGGTATATCCGCGGTCGAATCGCTTCCACGGGATTGATCCCACCGGGCGCCGGCTGGGCTGATGACGAACAGGATTTCTTCCTGCATGGTGCTCTAGGGGATTCGCTCGCTTCTCCGCCTGGCCCCTGTGCCATCAATTGTCATAATGACGGCGAGATTTACAGCTTTCACACCGGAACAGCGAATACGCTATTCGCAGATGGCCATGTCAAATTCCTTTCTGCCAGTACTGACATTCGTGTGGTTGCTCGACTGATCACACCTCGCGCCCAGGAAATTATCGGAGAAATTTAAAGCACTGAACATTTCCCGATCTCTCGAAAGATCACAAATTCACTTTTCTACTTTGAGGAACCTGTCATGGTGAGGATCGCGCCGTTTGTTCTCATGCTCATGATTACCTTCGTTGTTCAAGACTTGGGTGCACAAGATAAGCACAAGATGACCAAGGCTGACGTCGAGAAACAGATTGAAGAACTTTCGAACTGGGGGCGTTGGGGCAAAGATGATCAGTTGGGAACACTGAATCTGATCACGCCTGAAAAACGAGTTCAAGCCGCACAACTCGTCAAAAAAGGGATTTCGGTTTCACTCGCACGGGATGTGGAAAAAGAAAAGGCTCTTGATAATCCGTCCCCGTTCAAACATGAAATGCTGAATTTCGGACGAGGTACAACTGGTCCATGGGCCACGGATCAATTCACTATCGACTATCATGGCTTCGCACACACGCATATGGATTCGTTATGCCATCTCTTCTACAAGGGAAAGCTTTATAACGGTTTCTCGCGAGACAAGGTCGGGCCTCAGGCGGCTGAAGTGCTGTCCATTCGCAATGCGAAGCAAGGGATTTTTACGCGAGGAATTTTGTTTGACGTCCCGGCACTTCGCGGTGTCCGATATCTCGAGCCAGGAACACCAATTTACCCGGAAGACCTGGACGCTTGGGAAAAACACGCCAATGTTAAGGTCACGAGCGGTGACGTCGTTTTCATTTGTACCGGTCGCTGGGCACGCCGCGAACTCGTCGGACCGTGGAGCGTCGATAAGGACGGAGCCGCCGGGTTGCACGCATCCTGTGCCCGATGGCTTAAAGATCGCGATATCGCCATGCTCGGCAGCGACGGGGCAAGTGACGTGGTTCCTTCAGGAATTGAAGGGATCGATTTTCCCGTTCATCTTTTGACGCTGCATGCGATGGGCATTCACATCTTCGACAACTGCGACCTTCAAGCACTGAGCCAGACTGCTGAGAAATTGAAGCAATGGGAGTTTCTCCTGACCGCCTCGCCGTTGGCCGTACCAGGCGGTACGGGATCGCCGCTGAATCCGATTGCAACGTACTAGCTTTCCTTCGGACATTTTCCGGGTTGTTGGGTAGCAGTTGCGAATCGCAGTTGGAATATGGTCAAATAGGGATTCGTCGATTCATGCTTTTCAGCGTATTGATGATCAGCATCAAAACCACTTCTCGATGATTCAACAGGAGATGCACATGCGATTTCGGATGGGATGGATACTGTGTTCGATGATGTTCGCGATGCTCGGCATGGCGGGTTCGGTTCAGGCTCAAGATGGCTGGGAAACGATCTTTGATGGAAAGTCTCTCGAAAAGTGGGATGGCAATCCTGAATTCTGGCGAGTGGAAGACGGGACAATTACCGGACAGACGACCGAAGCCAAGGTCACCAAGGGTAACACGTTTATTGTCTGGCGTGGCGGTGAAACGGCCGATTTCGAGCTGAAGCTGGAATACAAGATCATCAACGGAAATTCGGGTATCCAGTACCGCAGTTTTGAAGTCCCGAACGAAAAGTGGGTGATCGGTGGTTATCAGGCCGACTTCGAAGCTGGTGACACTTATTCGGGAATCAACTATGGCGAACGATTCCGGGGGATTCTCGCTCTTCGCGGTCAGAAAACCGAAATCGGTGCCGATCACAAGCCAAAGGTACTTGAAACATTTGGCGATACAAACGCCATTCAGGCGAAGATCAAGAAAGAAGACTGGAACGAATACCACGTTTCTGCGAAGGGATTTACGTTTGAGCACCGCATCAACGGAGTCCTCACGTCAGTCGTGATTGACGAAGACAAAGCTGAACGTCGTGCAAAAGGTGTTCTTGCACTGCAGCTTCATGCTGGCCCGCCGATGAAGGTTCAGTTCCGAAACATCAAGCTGAAGCAACTAAAGAGCGAAGGGACAACCAGCACCGGCAGTAAAAAAAAAGCTTTGCTGATCGCTGGAAATCCTAGTCACGGGTTTGGTGCCCATGACCATCTGGCGGGATGTTCGCTGCTGGCGAAGCTGATTAATGAAAGTGGACTTCCCGTTGAAGCCGAAGTCTTTTCGATTCAGAAACAAGGTTGGCCAACCCCCGAGAAACTCGCTTCCGCTAATTCGATCTTGATTTATTCGGACGGCGGAGGCGGGCATCCTTTCAACAGCCATCTGGACGAACTGAACGCACTTGCCGCCAAAGGTGCAGGAATCGTCTGTATTCACTACGGCGTCGAGACGACGGCTGGAAAGCCGGGGGATGCGTTTCTTAACTGGATCGGTGGATACTTTGAACCACACTGGTCGGTAAATCCGCACTGGGTGGCGAATTATACGAAGCTTCCCGTCCATGCAACGACTCGTGGTGTGAAACCGTTTTCGACGAATGACGAATGGTATTATCACATGCGGTTTCGTGAAAAGATGGATGGAGTGACGCCGATTTTGACCGACCTTCCTCCAAAGGAGTCGCTCAGCCGTGGCGATGGTCCTCACAGCGGTAACCCCGAAGTTCGCAAGGCGGTATTGGAACGCAAAGAGCCACAGCACATGGCATGGGCTCGCGAGCGGCCCGATGGCGGACGCGGTTTCGGGACCAGTGGTGGGCACGTTCACTGGAACTGGGGCAATGATCAATTCAGAAAGTTGGTCCTGAATGCCATCGTTTGGACTGCCGGTTCCGATGTCCCAACCGACGGCGTTCCAGCTGGACAAGTGACGGTCAATGATCTGCTTCAGAATCACGACGAAAAGATTCCTGATGACTTCAATCCGGCAACTGTCCAGGCCATGCTGGATCAGTGGAATAAGAAATAATCGATTAACTCTGACCGCAGGTGCAAGCCGAGTGGCTTGCACCTGCGCTTTCGAAATGCGATCACAATGCCGGCAGATCGAATAAGCCGAGGACTCACGCTGTTCAGCGTGCCTCGGTTGATTTGCTCGTCCGTTATGTGACTGCCTGCTTCATTCAATCAGATCCCGTGCCTCGCACCAGATAATTCTGGGCGGTGGTTGTTCCCATTCGACAATCGGAGCTTCGTTCTCATGAATCAGCGTTTTCTCGCCTCGTTTGCGATGCTTTTAGCTCTCGGTACTGCCGTTTCCGCTCAAGAACCGAAGTTTCAATCGAAAGTGATCAACACCACGACGCCGGGGCTTTCGGTTGACATTGACGTTGATTTGACTGGTGCGAAGGAACTGTATCTTGTCGTTCGCGACGCCGGCGATGGATTCACTGCCGACTGGGCCGATTGGGCCGAACCGCGACTCGTCGGAGCCAATGGCGAGAAGAAGCTGACCGAATTGAAATGGAAGTCGGCGACCGCCGATTGGGGCCACGTCAATGTGAACAAGAATGCCAATGGGGAAGCGATGAAGATCGCCGGAAAGGCTGTTGAATACGGGATCGGAGTACATGCAAATTCGGTGTTGGCATTCGACCTTCCTGAAGGGATCACGCGATTCAAGGCTCGCGGCGGTATCGATAATGGTGGATCAGATCAAGGAGCATCCAGCTCCGTCCAATTCCTGGTTTTTACGCAAAAACCTTCGGCGAAATATCTACAGGCACCGGCAGGCGGACAAGGGGCAAGTCGTGATCCCAAGGATGCTGTCGCGGCTTTAGATGTCGCTGAGGGACTCGAAGCGACTCTCTTCGCTTCCGAATCATCCGGGATGCTCAGCCCAGCAGATATTGATGTTGACCATCTTGGTCGAGTCTGGGTTTGCGAAGTCGTGAACTATCGCCACCGCCAAGGTGAGCGGAAAGAAGGTGACCGAATTCTGGTCGTCGAGGACACAAACGGCGACGGAATTTCCGATAAACAGACCGTTTTTTTTCAGGGGCACGAAGTTGATTCTGCACTGGGGATTTGTGTCCTTCCAACCCCATCGGGGAAAGGGACGAAAGTTATCGTTTCATGTGCCCCGAATGTCTGGGTCTTTACCGACGAAGACGGAGATTTGAAATCAGACAAGAAAGAAGTGCTGTTTACAAATGTCGGCGATCCCCAACATGATCACTCGACCCACGCCTTTATCTTCGGGCCCGATGGGAAGCTGTATTGGAACGTCGGCAACACGGGGCATCGCGTTTATGACAAGAATGCAAAGCCGGTTGTCGACATTGCAGGCCATGAGGTCAATGACGGTGGCAAGCCCTATCGCCAGGGAATGGCGTTCCGCTGCAATATGGATGGTTCGGAATTCGAAGTACTCGGTCACAACTTCCGGAACAACTACGAATTGACCGTCGACAGCTTTGGTACCGTCTGGCAGTCGGACAACGACGACGATGGTAACAAAGGGGTTCGAATCAATTATGTGATGGAAGGTGGCAACTTCGGATACGTGGATGAAGTAACGGGAGCGGGCTGGCAGACACCCCGTACGAACATGGAAACCGAAATTCCATTACGGCATTGGCATCTGAATGATCCAGGCGTCGTACCGAATCTGGTTCAAACAGGAGCCGGCTCGCCAACGGGGATCTGCTATTACGAAGGGACGCTTCTGCCGGAAATCTTTCAGAATCAGATCATCCATTGCGATGCTGGTCCCAATGTTGTCCGGGCATATCCCGCCAAGAAATCAGGCGCCGGGTACAAGGCGGAAATCGTCGACATCCTGTATGGTGCGCGGGATAACTGGTTCCGTCCATCAGATGTCTGCGTCGCACCGGATGGTTCGTTGATCGTGGCAGACTGGTACGATCCGGGCGTTGGTGGTCATCGCATGGGAGATGTTGATAAAGGTCGATTGTTCCGGGTCGCTCCGCCGAAGTCACCTTATAAGATCCCCAAAGTTGATGTCTCAACGATCGTCGGGGCGATCGAAGCATTAAAGAACCCAAATCTCGTCGCACGATATTTGTCATGGACTGCGCTTCAATCGTACGCCGCAACGGAACCGGACAAAGTCGGGATAGCACTTTCGAGTGTATTGGAAAGCGATTCCAATCCTCGCTATCGGGCAAGAGCCTTGGGCGTGCTTTCGAAAATCCCAGCCTACCGACAGAAGTCCATTTCCACCGCGATCAAAGATAAAGACCCCGACATTCGAATCGCCGCTCTAAGACTGGCTCGACAGAAACTCCCTTCCGTCGAAGAAAATTCAAACACCGAAGAGTTGGTGAAAGTCCTGAAAACTCTGGTGAGCGATTCGTCATCACAGGTTCGACGCGAATGTGCCCTTGCATTGCGACTCTTAAAATCGCCACAGAAGGCTGAGCTCTGGGGCAAACTTGCCGTACTGTATGACGGTCTGGATCGCTGGTATCTGGAAGCCCTTGGTATCGCTGCCGATCATAACTGGGATGCGTGTCTTGCTGCAGCCAGGGGCGAAGTCGGGAACCCAGATCCTTCAGATCTTGCCGACAGCCCGATTGCGAGGGATATCATCTGGAGATCACGCGGCACGTTAGCCCCTTTGGGATTGGCCTATCTACTGAAATCTGATCGAGTTTCCGAAGCGGATGCCCCGAGATATCTGCGTGCTTTCGATTTCCTGTCAGGACCGGGCAAAGATGCTGCACTCATCGACCTGGCATTTGGTCGATTCGGTGATGAGGCCAAGACAAAGTACGTGAATGCTGAAGCAATCAGCAGGTTGTCGTCCTTCGACATCACGAAGAACGCTGATCACCTTGCTGCAATGAATCGAGTTCTCGACGGGATGAAAGGTCAGCCACAATTTGTGGCGCTGGTCGAGAAATTCAATGTGGCCAGCAGATTCCCGGAACTGCTCACTCTCGCTCAAGCAAAGCCGGATGAACAATTAAGTATCGACGCTATTCGAGTATTGCTCAAGAAGGGCCAGACCGAGTTGCTGAAAAAGGCACTGACCACAAAAGAAGGTAAAATGGCGGTTGCAACCGCGACGGCACTCAGTAATTCGGGCGACGCACACGCTGCCGAGTTGTTGACTCCTCTGGTCAGTAACGATCAGCTACCAATTGATCTTCGGCGTGAGGCGATCAAGGGGGCTTCTCAATCGAAGCAAGGGGCTGCTGAGTTGGTGAAGCTGGCTGCATCCAAAAAATATGACGAATCACTGGCTCCGGCTCTATCAGCCGCGCTCCATAGTTCGACGTACAATGACATTCGTAACGCTGCGGCGCAGATGTTTCCTCTACCACCAGGTAAAGATTCCAAGCCACTCCCATCACTGGGAGAGTTGGCCCAACTGAAAGGCAACGTTGGCAACGGCCAGAAGATCTTTGCGACAACCGGCAAGTGCAATACCTGTCATGTTGTGAACGGCGAAGGGAAGGAAGTCGGTCCCAACCTTTCGGAAATCGGAGCCAAGCTGAGTAAACAGGCAATGTTTGAATCGATCATTTTCCCAAGTGCCGGGATCAGCCATAACTATGAATCGTGGACGATTGCCTTGCACGACGGCACGACTCAGACCGGCATCGTCGTCAGTGAAGATGCCGAGAAGTTGAGCCTGAAAGGAATCGATGCGATTGTTCGTACATTCCCGATCAAGGAGATTGATGAACGAGTCAAGCAAACAATTTCTCTCATGCCTGCCGACCTGGCGAAACTGCTTTCGAAGGAAGAAATGGCTGACGTCGTTGAGTACCTTACGACATTGAAAAAGGCTAAGAAATAGATCAATGAGCCGCAATTCCGAAGTTTCGCTCGCACCCCGTTTTCAACTCGCCGACTTCGCACCGCTGATCAGCCTGGCAACGCTTGTCATGGTCTTCTCGGTGGTTGCCAGCGACTTTCTCAGCTTCGGTGCGCTTTCGTTGATCTTGAAGCAGGGAGCGGTCCTTGCGATTGTTGCAACGGGCCTGACGTTTGTTTTGCTTTGTGCAGAGATTGATCTGTCTGTCGGAATGGTGGCGTTGTTATCAGCCTGCTTGTGCGGGGTGCTGTGGGAATCACCATTTGCTGCGGGGCCGAAAGAGGTCAACGGTGTCGGCAACGTTTCGTACCTGGCGACGGCAATCGTTATTCTTGTCCCACTGTTAATTGCCCTGCTGATGGGGCTCACATCGGGATGGCTGACGATTTCGTCTGGGCTGCCGAGTTTCATCATTACCTTGGCCATGATGAACATCGCATTAGGTCTTGCCAGGTTCCTGACACGAAGTCAGAAATTTGCCGTTCCCCCCGTGCTTGGGCAGTTGGGAAATTCTTCCTTCTTTGAGGTGACCGTTCAGCGACTTGGGACCTTGAGTGTTCCGCAGAGCGCCGTACTGGCCGCCGTCGTGATGATTGCGGCTCATCTCGTCCTGCAACATACCCGATTCGGCCGATATGTTTATATGACAGGCGGCAATCGACAGGCGGCTCGACTGGCGGGAGTCAGAACCGAGCGGATTGTGATTGCGTGCCTGGCGATCTGTGCGGGAACAGCTGCATGCGGAGGCATGGTTAACTCGGGTCGCATGAATAGCGTCAGTCTGGACCAGAATGCCGACTTGCTGCTGGATGCGGTGGCGTGTGTCGTCCTGGGTGGTACCAGTCTTTTTGGTGGCGAAGGAAGTATCGGCCGAACTCTCGCGGGAGTTCTCAGCTTTACAGTGCTCAAAGTTGGCCTGAACCTGACAAACGTCGAACGGCTGATCAAGCAAATGCCGCTGACTCCTGGTCTGAAGGACGCATGGCTGAAAGCCAGCTGGGTTACGCAATTTGACCTGCTTCGACCATTCCTGTTAGGAATTGTGCTATTACTTGCGCTTGTGATTCACGGACGACTGGTCAAACACCGCAACGATTCTTAGTCGTTACTGATCGTCCTTCACCGGCTTTGCAATGTCCAGGCAAAGCAGGTGATCTTCGCTTCGCAAGAATAGCCGCCCTCGGGAAATAACCGGTGCTGCCCAGGCGGGATAATGAATTTGAGGGTAGGTTGCCCGGCTGAGTGGCTCGTACTTTTCACGACTGAGTTTTGCCAGCACGAGGATCCCTCGTTCGCCCAGCATGACGAACTTGCCATCAGCCGCCGTCTTCGAGCCACGACCGAAAAATGTGGCCGGTTTCCCCTTGGCGTCAACGATTTCCCCATCGTTTCCAGATCGAAGATCGGTCACTGGTCCGCTATAGCCGTTTGTTTCCCATTCTAAATCGCCCGTCTTCAGATCGACACATTGAAGCATCGCTTCACCTTCATGTCGTCCGCTGAAACCGTAGAGGCAACCATCCTGGTAAATGGGGGTCGACCAGTGCGTCGACATTCCCCGCCTATTACGCCAGACAACATCGTAGTTTTCATTATCGGGATGAATGCGAAGAAGCGCCGCACCGGTTTCGTAAGCAGCAGACAAAAAGACCAGATCATCCACAACCACGGGACGGGCGGCATTCACGGAATCATTTATACGGGATCGAAACCAGTATTTGAAACGGACGTTTCCATGTTCAGGGTCGAGCGAAACCAACCCTTGGCGTACCAGACAAAGCAAATGCTTGGCCCCGTGGATTGTTGCAACGATTGGCGACGAGTAACTCACTACCATCTCTTCGCCGGTCCATTGATAGGGCTTTCCCTTCTGGTCGGTCTCGGCACCGTCCCAGGTTTTTTCTCCAACACTTTCCCAAACCGGATCTCCGGTCTCGGCGTTGAAAGCAACAACACCCGAATTGGGCTGTCCGCCAACAAGGACAATCAACAAGTTCCCCTCAAGAATTGGAGTGCAACCTGCTCCAAAGAAGTGATCGGGAACCTTCCATTTTTTTGATGTTTCACATTCCCAGACGAGTTTGCCGGTTTCCAGATCGAGACACACCAATCGTCCCTGAGCACCGAATGTATAGCACCGTGTTTTTGTTAGAAGAGGTGAACAGCGAGGCCCGTTGTTATAGCCGTAGGGGTCTGAGAAATTGGTTTCATATTCATACTTCCAGATCGGCTTTCCATCGACAACGTTGACGCATTCGACGATGTCACGATCACGTTGACGATGATGAACTACGACTTGAGACCCAAGGATCGAGGGTGAACTGTAACCCTTTCCGATCCGCTTTTCCCAAAGAACTCTTGGTCCTATAGCGGGCCATTCGTCGAGCAATCCCGTTTCATCGGAAACACCGGTTCCATGGGGGCCCAGAAAAACCGGCCAGTCATCACCAAGGCGATCGTTAGCCTTTGTGTTCTTGTCAGTCTCTTTGATCGCATCGGGTTTTGCGGCATCACCTGCCTGAGCAACTGAGGAACCACGATCCGAGGATGTCGCCGAATCACATCCGGAGCCAATGGTACAGAGGCAAATCAAAATGAAACGATTCAACATTTGCATCAATGAGGTTCCACGAAGTGAACGACGACCCTCAGGCGGAAACGTTGCATCGGCGCAGTCTCAAAAGACACTGCGTACTAACAGTCCCCCTCTGGCCACGAAAAACCGCACGCTGCGACGCACCGCCAAAGCCTGCGGCGATCAGCGAGTGAAGTCACCTGGATTGCCGAACAGCCCTCCGCCACTACCCATCGTCTTTCCGCCGCGAAGCGGTTCTTTGCGTTTCCGCTCGTACACCTCGCCCTTGCCAGGTGCAAGATCTTCATCTTTCGGCTTTTCGGGTTTTTGCTTCAGGGCTTTCAATGACAAGCTGATCCGCTGACGATCCCGTGCAACTTCAAGGACTTGAGCTTGGACTTCCTGGCCGACGTTGACAACATCAGTGACTTTGCGAATCCGCTGATGGTCCATTTCGCTGATATGAATCAGACCTTCAACTCCCGGTTCCAGTTCGACGAAAGCGCCGAAATCCGTGGTTCTTGTGACTTTGCCTTTCACTTCTTTTCCGACGGCATAGGTCGATTCGACACTACCCCAGGGATTGTGGGACAATTGCCGCATTCCCAGGCCGATTTTCTGCTTTTCCCGGTCAAGTGACAGAACGACAACGTCACACTGCTGGCCTTCTTGCAGGACCTCAGAGGGATGTTTGACTCGCGTCCAGCTCATTTCTCCGATGTGCAGGAAGCCGTCGGCTCCCCCCAAGTCGACGAATGCGCCATAGTCCTTGATTGTCTTCACCGTTCCAGCGAACTGTTGACCGACTTCGACTTTTTCCCAGAACGCACCGGCAAGCTCTTTCCGTTCCGCGATCATGACCGATCGCCGACTGACAACGAGGTTCCGTTTGGCGGGGTTTAATTCAGTGATTTGCACAACCAGTTTCTGGCCGACAAGTGCATCCATGGACGTGACGAAACCGAGATCCACCTGGCTGGCAGGCAGGAACGCTCGCAAGCCACCAACAGTGACTTCCAGTCCACCCTTGTTCGTCTTGTTGACGATACATTCCGTTACCTGGCCGACTGTCAGTTCTTCCCAGTTTCCTCGTGCCTTCCGAGTCGCCTTGGGGAGATTGACAAGAATCACGCTATTCTCGGGATCGTATTTTTCAACGATGACCAGGAATTCTTCACCAACCCGTGGTTGTTTTCCTTGCGGAAATTGACGTGCAGGAAGCAGGCCAGGAGAGCGATAGCCCACTTCGCAGAAGACGTCGTCCGCCGTGACGCTTTGGACCTTTGCCTTTAACTTTGTGCCGGCTTCCAATTGTTCTTCCGAAGAGGGAAGTTCTTCATCGTTTGACGATGGATTCGGTGTCGAGGCGCCAACAGGCGGCGTCGTCGGAGCCGTCATCTGGCCCGACATTGCGGCTTCAATTTCTTGCTCAAGCCCGTCATCAAGAGACAGTTGTTTTGGAGGAAGTTCGATCTGGCCGACGGGGCCACTGGATGCAATCACGGCTGCAGATTCAGCGGCAGCCGCTAGCGCGACAGCTTCGGTTTCGACCTCGGCCCCGATACTTCCCACGGCACGAATCTGATTTTCGTCAACGGTGGGATTGAGAACCGGTCGCTTTCGAGGTTCTTCAGCGGCCACTTCTGTCGTGACGGCATTTGGCTCAACGGCTGTGGCAACCGAATTCACAATGGTTTCCGCAGCAGCAGAAACGACATCTGCCACCGGGGGTACGACCACCGTTTCGCTTACTACGGCCTCACTATGCCCAGCATGACCGACCGTCTGCTCTGCCTGTACTTGCTCGACCACAGGCACCGTCTCTTCACCATTCATCGTACCAACCCTAACTCGTCGAATGACTCACGCATGGCCGAATTGCAATGCGCTGAAATGTGATCTAATCGAATACGAACCTCGAAGAACAGGCGAATGCCCGAAATTATTTTTCGAACCAAGTCCGTATCAATTCTTTTCGATCAATTCTGCGTTACGGTAATCGAATCGGAAAGGGAAAACCAGTTTCCTGCTCTTTTTCACAGAATTCTCACTAAACGAATTTACAAACTTAAAGGTCCGGCATCGGCACTGGCGCACCCGGAATCGGTCCATTCCGATGTGGCAAGTTGACCAAAGGCTGGCCAAATGGCATTGGGATTGGCTTGTCATTCAGTTTCGGTATCGCCGGAATTGGCACGGAAATCGGGCCTTTTACGACTTCTGCAGCCGACCCTAAGAAAGACGAAATATGGCTGGCATCACCTTTTCTTTTCATCCGCAGGGCCGCTTCAAAAACTTCGCTCCCCCGGGGATCTCCTTCAAAATGGAGAACGACACCAAGCACAAACAGTCGATCCGAATCTCGATAATCCTCGCGAACCCAATCGCTCAGCTTGCTGAGAATTGACGATCGAATAATCTGGCTGTCAGGCCCAAACAATGTCGCAGAAATCTTGCCTAACTTTGGAAGCGTTGGGTCAATAAACAGAGCACGCTTAAACTCGCGAATGGCCGGTTCGTAACGCAGCATAGTCACCAGACAGAGCCCTAATCTCAGATGGGCTTCGGCTCGATCCGGTGCTGCATCGACCGAACTGCGGTAGGCCGCCCAGGCATCTGCCCACCTTTGTTCCCTCATCCGTTGATCGCCGCGCGTTTGATGCTCAAGGCTTTTCAACCGGGCTGCTGTACTTGAAGGAGCAACTGAAACTTTCGATGGGTCGAACGGAATTGGCGCTGGTGTGTCGGGGACAACGGAAACAATCCGAGTAGTCTGCAATGGAACAATTGGATTGGGATTAATAGGTTGATACCGTACGTAACCTGGCCCGACGTAGCCGCTATACCCCAGCGACGGATTGATTAAAAGCGGTTGCAGACTTCTCTGAAAACCAAAATGCCCACAATGTTGAGCATCTGCGATCAGCGGACGCAACAGCCAAACGGCACCAAAGAAGATCAGCCAGCATCGTGCCACAATCGAGTTCCTTAGCGTGAGTTGACTGCCTCACACTGAATGCCATTTCCAACGCTTGAAAGTCTTCAAGAAATTGGCGGATCCCCGCCATTATCAGGCAATCTCTCAATTGGTCAATAACTTCGAGAGAATTCAGACAATTTGGGTCAGATGTTTTTGAACGAATTCTCACCTACCGGAAATTGTGATTGCCGTTTCGTTGTTCGGTTACTTGGTCCGCATCCATTGAGTCACGACATGCTGCCAGATTAAGATACTGTCAGAATTCGATCTTCCACACGTAAGGATGTGACATGTTTGACGGACGGTTTCCGACGGTGCTGCTGTTTGGCGCCCCTGGTGTCGGGAAGGGTACGCAGGGAACAATTCTTGGGCAGATTCCCGGGTTTTATCACCTCTCCTGCGGTGACGTTTTTCGGTCGCTCAACATCAATTCGTCCGATGGCCGTGAAATTTACCAGTTCAGTTCCCGTGGCCAACTGGTTCCTGACGAACTGACCGTACGGATCTGGACCAAGGCGCTGCATGGCCATATTGCAGTCTCGCGCTATAAACCGCCGGACGAGTTCCTGGTTCTCGACGGAATCCCGCGAAACCCAAACCAGGTCGAAATGCTGAAGAACACGATCAACGTCCTGGCGATTATCCATTTGATCTGCCTTGATGAATCTCGGATGATCGACCGTATCAAGCGCCGAGCCATCCGCGACAACCGGGCCGATGACGCCAACGAAGATATCATTCGAACGCGGTTCAATGTTTACCGAGCGGAATCCGAACCCGTGATCAATTGCTATCCCAAGGAATTGATCAAGTGCGTTGACGCGATGCAGTCTCCGCCAGAAGTGCTTGTGGAAGTCCTGCAGCACTTGATACCCATTCGCAATGCCTGGCTGGCAGATCTGCCCGAATCGCCGTTGTGATGCAGAGGATCAGGCTGGACTGTCGTTACTTTTGATCAACATTCATCAACCACGTTTTGAGTTGTCCTGCGGAATCACCCGAAACAGCCAGGCTGCCGTCGAAGGTCAGCACGGCTGTTAACGGAAGAATTCGTATCCCGTTCATTGATGAGTTTGAAACGTCGTTCGATTCGGGACCGAAGGTCTTCAGCAGATTTCCGTCGCTGGCCCAAACCCGTATTGACCGATCACGACCGCACGTAATAAGTTCGCCCCCGGGACCGAACGAGGCATCAAGCACCCCATTTGCAATCTTGCCAAAAAAGCCTGCGGGGCGTTGCGGGGGATGGGCATCGGCTTTTAAAAATGCAGGCCAACCTTTGGCAATATCCCACCACGCAATCAACCCGTCTTCCCCACTACTCACCAACACCTGACTGTCGGAGCGCCATGTGAGTGATGTCACGGATGCCTTGTGTTCGGCAAGTGGCAGCACGACGCCTCCACTGACGGCATCCCAAAGATGAATATTGCCAACACGATCTCCCGTCGCCAGAAGTTTGCCATCCGGACTGTACGCGATGGCAGTGATCCATTCCGTATGTTTCACCAGTGAGCGAACCAGAACACCGTTTTCCGTCGAATACACTTTAACGACCCGGGACGAGCCACCCATGGCAATCTGTTTTTCGTCGGCAGACAGATCAGCAGCAAGAACAATATCGGTCTCGTTCCCAATCTCAGCCAGACGCTTTCCGCTTCTAACGTCATACAGAACGGCCACGCCGTTATGAACAGGTCGCCCGCCTGCCGCCAACAGTACAGACCCCGATCTGTTAAAACGCAAAACATGAGGTTCGCCTTCGGGGAATGGAACCGATCCAATCACGCTTCGAGACTGCGGATCGACAAAGTCGATTCGTTCGTATGACGCGACAACCACAAGCGATGTACGCGGACTGGCGGCAAGCGCGAGCACGGGAAAAGGCCGAATCAACCTGGCTGATTCGATCAAAGGTAAATTCTCGGGCATCGGCGGCGGTCCGTCGCTTTTCACGACAGCGGTCGGTGTAAAGCCCAGCGTACGCATGGCAACAGGACTGCTACCAGAAGACTGCCGAAGGCCTGTGTCGATCCAGGACTTGATCAACGCAATCTGGTCTTTCGCCAAAGGATCGTTTTTGGGGGGCATTCGCGCATCAGGATCTTCTGCCGTGATGGCCTGAAACAGTCGACTGGAACTTGAACGTCCTGCAACAACGACTTCTCCTCCGCTTCCCCCTTTTCGAATTGCCAAATAATTGGCGAAATTCAAGCCGGCTTCCTGCTTCGAATCGCCGTGGCATTGAAGACAGTGTTTTTTGAAAATCATCGCGATGTGATCGTCGTAAGTGATCGGCTTGGCTTCTTCGCCATGAACGATGAGACAAACCGAGTTGACGAGTGTGGCAATGACCATGCTCTGATAAAAAGCATTCCGTCCGCACAGCGAACGCTTCTCGGTCCCCCTTTGTTCTGAAAAACGTCTGACTTCGCGAGCGTAAAACGCCTGCAACGGCCACACCAACCAGTAGCGGCTCGTAACTCGCATCCGCTTCAAAACTGAGGGAGTCGTCAATTGCGCAAATAGAAACATCGCGGATTTCATGATGAATAAAGTCAGTGGTTAAACGCAAACTCAGTCGAATTGAGCAGGCTCCAGAGAATATCTTCGTACACGGCAACGTCCTTCACAGCATCCCCGATCAGGGTTCGCATGGCTACCGCTTCATCGCTCGTTGGCTGCCGCCCGAGTGCTCGCACGAACAGTTCTTCGACGACATCATCAGGACCCGATTTCGATTCAACGAGTCGCTTGATCTCGCCATTCGCACTCAGCCGATCTCGAACGGAGTCTCCCACCACCATGTGCAGGGTTTGCGAAAGGGTTGGCTCTCGCTTGGTCTCACACGCGCAGACGGTAGCCCGGCTTGAACGCCCAAACGTCGAGAAAAACGGATCACCAAAATGTGGTCCCTCGGTGTCGCCCGATTCACGCGGATAATACTCGATGGCTCGGGTCCCCTCCGGAAATCCGCTAAACCGACGAGAAACACCCGTCACGGCCACAATCGAATCCAGCAGAACGTCCGCTCTTAAGCGACGCAAATGGGCGTGTGAGAACTGCCGCGTGTCCCGAACATTCGACGCATTCGGCCTGGCACTCAATTGGTAAACGCGTGAATTACAAATATCTCGAACAACGCTTCGCAGATCGAACTTCACTTCCACCAGCCGCTTTGACAATGCGTCCAATAGCGGGCCATTCACTGGGGGATTGCTTGCTCGCACATCGTCGACCGGTTCAATAATCCCCCGACCCAGTAACTGAGCCCAGATACGGTTCGCGAGATTGCGACTGAACATTTCGTTTTCAGGTGCGGTAAGCCACTGTGCCAGTGCTTTGCGAGGATCGCCACCGGCCGGAATGGGCTCGACACTTCCCAGCGTCTTAGCCGGCATGGGACGACCGTCGACCAGATGTTTGGCTGGAGGAGCGGACGTGTCACAGTAGATTCGTCGTTCACGCGGCTCGATTCCCGGCTTTCGCTTCATCCCCGTGAAAAAGCTGACGAACCCATAATAATCGTCTTGAGTCCAGCGGTCGAAAGGATGGTTATGACATTCGGCACATTGAATCTGCACCCCAAGAAAGGCCTGCGAAAAGTCGGCGGCAAAGGCTTTCGGCTCGAACTGCGGTTTATGAACCAGCATCGTATAAAGGTTCACGGGTCCGTTCGACAAATTGCTGCCAGACGCATCCACCATCTCGGCAATGAATTCATTCAGCGGCCGGTGAGTTCGCATCTGCGTACGAATCCACTGAAAGAAGGCGTCGGCCGCTTTGACATCAGTTGCAACCGGAGCATAGTTCCCGCCGATCACGCGAAGCTGTTCCGCCCACAAGGCCGTCCAGACATCGGCAAACGCGTCGTTGTCGAGAAGTTGATCAATCTTGATTGCTCGCTTGTCTGATCGAGTGTCCGCTATGAATTCACGATACTCCGCCAATGTCGGCGGTTGGGCAACAAGATCGAGTGTAACACGCCTGAGAAACGTCTCGTCATCACACAGGTCTGACGGCGCAACGCGCAACTTCTTCAGTCGATCGAAGACCAGCTCATCAATGAAATTCACCGCAACGGGATCAGGCCATTGAAAACCCGCTGCCGGCGGTAGCACAATGACTTCCACTCCGACAGTAAACCGACTGAATCGAGCGAAGACATTGGTGTCGCCCGGTCCAACAGCCGTCACTCGACCGTCAGAATCGATCCTGGCAACGCTGTCATTGTTTGAGAAAAAACGAGCAAGTCTGGTGACGTCTCGCGTCGAACTATCACTGGCTTTTGCAGTGACCGTCAATGTCTCGCTTGATTCCGGCTTCTCAAACATCAGCCCTTTCTTGGAAAGCACCACTTCCACAGTACTGGGGACCTGGCCGATGTCATCAGGGGCACCTGCTTCAATCCATTCCAAAACAGTTTTGTAATAATCGCTGTCAGGGCTGAAGAGTTTTCCACCGGTATGCGGCACGGCACCAGTGGCTTTCAGTAGCAACAAGCTTTGTTCAGGTACGGCGATGTTGACCCGACGTCCGATCATCTCGTTGACGACACGTTCATAGTCTCCTTTCGGGTCATAACCAAACAGCGAAAGCATGAACCCGTCTTTGCCTCGTGCCGACCCGTGACAGGTCCCTGAATTGCATCCCGCGCGAAAGAAAATCGGCATCACGTCCCGACGAAAACTTGGTTCCGACCCACGCACGGTGAAAGGAAAAAACAACGTGGCGAAAAGCGCGAAAGCGACTAGTGCGTTGTCAAGCTTCGGAATTAGGGTGCCACTGTATGACCGTCTTCGGTCATGCAGTGCTCTTCGATTGCCTCGAAAAAAGAGAAGACACTGCGTCTCCGAAGACTCCGAAGCAGTGGCACAGGATCCTAATTCAGCAGTTTGACAAAGCACTAGCAAGACACTTTTGATTGGCATGATACGTTTTGACCCAGTTTTTCTTGTCTTCGAGTCGACATAGCCAATGATGACCGGTTCTGAAATCTCGCTCGCCATCACTTTTCAATCCCTCACTTTAAGCCGGGATCAATCCGTAAGGTGCCGCTGCCAGTCCTTTGGCGAATCTCTTGTCCACCCGCCTGAACAATCACCTCGCATGACATTCCACGGACACTTCCCAACAGGGCTTCGTCAGTCGCCTTAATGTTGAACGCGATTTCCTTTGACGTGTGGGTGAGAACTGGCAATGGTTCGACGACGCTGACACCTCTTGGCAAACCAAGGAGCGTCACGCTGGCGGTCCCTTCAAAAGGACTTTTCTGCTGGACTGACCAGACATATCGTTTTTGCTCACCTCGCCGGACACTTTCCGGCGGACTTGCGAGTTCGACATAGGGTTCGGCAATCGTCAGGTCAACAATCTTGGACGAGACCCGAATGCGCCCCGTTCCGAGATAGGGATCAAGATCATCGCGAGTCGTACTGGCTGTGACGACCAGCGGGCAGTGTCCAAGTGGCGCGTTGGCTTCCCCTGTGATTCGCAATAATCCTTCGCTTTCCCTCGCACGGATGGTCGTCGTCGGCTGCACGGAAACTCCAGGCGAAACCCAGTCACATTGAAATTCCACCGGTGCTTCGAACCCATTTTGCCTCGTGATATGTACGGGAATTGCCAGCTCTCCACCTCGCACCAGTGCAACGGCAGGTGACTTGATCTCGACAGAAAACGGAGCCGGTTCGGTCACCGCCAGGACGTACCGATCGAGTCGGACTGTTCGCCAGGCATCGCCTCCCGAATGATTGATAAACGGGATGTTCTGCTGTGATCGGCTTTCAATCGGTCGACCCGCATCGACGGATCTCGCTTCAAGCGTGATTACGGCACCGCACGGCTTCATCGACGGATCGGCAATAAACTGGACTGGCCAGATTGTTCGGCCCGCCGGAACTCGCGGTGAGGCGAGTGTGACTCCGTCCGGCAATCCATGAGCAACCAGTTCCAGTTCCCCGCGATAACGACTCCCCGAGTCTTGCGGCAGACTGACGTTGACGGTCCAGCGATTCCCTTGTGGGATCGCCAGGCCGCTCGTCCTGATACATTCTTCCCAGTCGAATGCCGTGCTGGAAAGTAAGGTATGGACCGCATCGCGGGCAGGCTCAATTTCAATCCGATAGACAGCCGTGGGACCACCGGAGCCACTTCGATCTCCGATTTGAATCAGATAGTCTCCTTCAGACTTGGGTTCCCAGATCACAGATGGATCGAGAATCTCTTTTAGCCCGCCACCGCCACGAAACGACGTTCCAAAAATGTCGTGTTCGGGCAACGGTGAGTCATCAACTTCAAGCTCCGGTTCGCCCGGTTCTCCTGACGCAAGCAGCGGTCGAATCTGGAGCATGGCATCAATCGGCGAACCGAGCGAAGCGGCAAATACACGTACGCGCAGGCGATCCCCTTTCTTCACTGAGACTTGAAAGGCATCCATGTCATCGCGCTGGTCGATACGACCATTGAGTGCGATCGGCAGTCGTTCAACGAGTGTCTTCGATGCGGCCGAGTCCTCAATGACGTTCCCATAGGGACTGGATCGGAGCAAAACAGACGAAGGTGCGTCACCGAAATACTCGAAATTTCCAACATCACTCGGGATTGCCAGTGTCTCTGAAAATTCTCCCAGTGGGTCGCCAATCATCTGGAACAACTGGCTCGTTCCAACCTGGCCACCCGGTGGAAATGCCACCAGCGGCCGACGATTTGTGCCAATGTGGACACAATAGTCTTTGTCGTTTTGTACGAAGGTCGATCGTCGCACTTCGACGAACGCGAAACCATCGCGCAGAATCTTGACCGCCGCCATCGGGTCCTGGAGATGCAAAGAATTGTCATCATTCGCAGCGATCACATGACCTGTATCGTCGAGAATCCGCAGGGCCAGATCATATTCTGATCCACCATAATGCACGTCGGAGATACGAACGGAATCAACTTCCACCGATAACCGTTGCCCGGCCACAACCGGAACTCGGTAAACATCGACATCCCCTCGACCACTCGGCCCCATCCGCCCACGCACCGAAACGTTTGGAGTCACCGGCAGAGCCGTTTGAGGAGTGTCATTCGAGTTGTATCCCTGCTCATTTTCATCATTCACCGGAAACGGCGAAACATGGAATGTTCCCAGCGACGAAATCTCGGTTGCGGTACGGATTCGAAAAGGATGCTCACCCGGCGGACAGTCGGCGGAGATCTCGAATTGGCATCGAACCTGTTCTTCCAGCCGACCACCGTGGACTAAGCCGATCGGCTGGGGAAGTTTTGGCAGCGTTTCGATCCGAACGGCTTTAATGCCACGCCGATAGAAAATCACTTCCTGAGGGTCCTTCAGGCAGATCCCCCGGACCGTGACTTCAACTGTCGTGCCACGTTGGCCAACCCGAGGCGTCGTCGAGCCGATGTGTAACAGCATTGCGCCAGCGTGAGCAGTCGAGGCAAAGCCGCTCGCCAACATGAGCACCATCAATGAAACAACACGCAATGGCGCGATGCAATGACGTGAGCCAATCCTATTCATTTCAAAACCACTTTCCGTCATCTCAAATCGGGTTGATTTTGTGCCACTGCATCGGAGTCTTCGGAGACGCAGTGTCTTCTCTTCTGTCGGTCGGTCGTTCAAAAAGCACTGCATGACCGAAGACGGTCATACAGTGGCACAAAAGTCCTCGATTCATTCCGTCATTCCAAAAAAATCAAAGCAGTCCCGAAACCAATTTTCCGTCCTTGACGATTTCAATTGGCCGAGTGCCAAACGCCACCAGTTCCTTGTCCGCGTCGATCCCAAGCTGGTGGTAAATCGTAAAGAGCAAATCTTCGAGTGGTACCGCGTCGCGAGCGGGTTCTGCCGCCGTGGCATCGCTCGCTCCATAAATCAGTCCACGCGCGAATCCACCACCTGCCAGCAAGTTGGAATAACAACGCGCCCAGTGGTCACGACCGCTGGTGGCATTCACCTTCGGTGTCCGTCCGAACTCGGTCGTCACCCAGAACAGGGTGGTATCGAGCATCCCTCGTTGATCGAGATCAGTCACTAATCCGGCAATGGCATGATCGAGCGCCGGCGTCTGATCCAGGCAACTGCGTCGAGTATCCACGTGCGAGTCCCATTCTCCATAAGTCACCGTGACAAACCTCGCCCCGGCCTGTACCAGTCGGCGAGCCAGTATCAGTCGTTCGGCCAGCCCTTTCGGATGGAACCGGTTATCTGGACCGCGCAGGCCGACAACATCACGACCATAAAGCTGCATCGTCTCTTCGGTCTCGCCATTCAGTGAAAACGCAGATTGTGCCTGCGATGACGACAGCAAGGTGTAGGCACGCTTGTAAAAGTCGTCCATCGTGTCGAGTGTCGATGGGTCCGCTTCCAACTTGCGGATCTGCTTTTCCACGATCTCGCGAGCACTGCGACGTCGGTCAAACCGCTCTGCCGTTACGCTTTCGGGAACCGAAAAATCCCGCACTTTAAATCCCGCCTGACCTGGATCAGCATTCAGATCAAACGGCCCGAACGTACTACTGAGAAATCCCGTGTTGCCCGCAAAACTGTTGTTGTTCGGAATCGCGATGTAGGGAGGTAAATCTCCACGCCCCCCAAGTTCGTGCGAAACGATGGCACCCATCTGAGGATAATCGATGACCGCCGTGGGCGTGTAACCTGTAAAGAGGTGATACGTCGCCTGCTGATGATCGGGAATTCGCCCAACGATGCTGCGAATCACCGTGACTTTGTCGGCAATGGCTGCAGTCTTCGGAAAATTATCGCTGAAAACGTCACCCAATTTGGTCTTTGTGACACCGAACGAGCCTCGATATTCCACCGGAGCTTCCGGCTTTGGATCGAACGACTCCTGCTGCGGCATCCCGCCCCCCAGATGCAACTGAATGAGGCTCAAAGCCTTGCCTGGCAATTTTCCTCGTGAACCGGCTGTCGCGGAAAAGGCTTGAGTGCTGGAATCATCAGCGCGCGATTCCAGTCGAAGCAAATCACCGAGTGATAAACCGAGTCCCCCGCAGACCCCCGCCTGGATGGCCTGTCGCCGGGGGAGCATCGAGCGAAATCCGGCACAACCTCGTCGATTTGAGTCGAATTGATGTTCAGTCGATTTGTGCATGGAAATTTTTCCTGGCTTGTAGCACGGATCTCTCCACAAAGAGTACCCTGCAAACAACAATTTGGGCAGTCTTTATGACCTGGAACTTGGATACCATTCGTCGTTTGAAGTTTGATCGTTCAGGGTGGGACAAGTCCTCGAAGTCCCACCAATCCGCGAATTTCGAATTCCAAACCCGCATTTATTCCGAAACGGCAACGGAATGTCGGGCGAAGTCTGGACTTGACCAACGGCGTCCGTCACTATGTCGTAAGATCTATAAGACCCGATCTTTCCATGACGACAGCAATTTTTGTGGTAGAATCGTATCGGGTGTGATTTCCGGGCGTGAGCGACGCAGGTGAATGAAATGTCAGTGGTGCAAGAAATGATGTCCGATTCCTTAAATCGACCGGAATTTGGAGCGGATGAATTCCAATACCGGCCAATGCCACCACTGGTCCCCATTAGCATGGCATTTGTTTGCTTGTCGATGTTGGCCGGTTTATCAGATTTGCTGTTGATCGTGCCATTAGTCGGTATCGTGCTTGCCTTTATCGCGTATTATCAAATTTCACGATCACGGGGAGAACTGAGTGGCGGCCCACTCGCTATATCCAGCTTGGTATTGATGCTGGGTATTTTTATCGCGTTTGCCAGCCTGCACTTACATAGTTATGCGACTGAAGTTCCACCCGGTTTTCAACGAGTCAATTTTAACAGCGATATTTCCCAGAAAGGTTTTCCTGTCCAAAACGGGCAAATGGGAGTTCACCCAGACGTCGCAAAGCTTGCAGAGAAAACAATTTACCTCAAGGGATACATGTTCCCCTATCGGGAAACTCAGGGTTTGACTCAGTTTGTTCTCTGTAAAGACTCAGGAGAATGCTGCTTTGGCGGACAACCCAAACCAACCGATATGATTCTTGTTCATATGAAAGGTGGAAAAACCGTTAACTTCCACGAAAAGCAATTGGTTGGTGTCGCTGGAACATTACGCATTGAACCAACCTACGACGAAAGTGGTTTAAGGCCAATCTACCAGCTGGACTGCACCTACTTCGCTCCTGCAAAAACATGGTACTGATGGTTACTGCTGAAATGCCGCCGCAGGTGCTTCGCCAGGAACTCCCGCTCCATGAACCCACGGAACTTTGACGACACTGACAACATCAAGTTCATCAAGAGCCAACCAAGGATGATCCGATGACACGTTTCAATCGCGAAAAACGACTGACATCGATTGTGGCCATCACCCTGATCGCAACCTCGTTGGCTGGTTGTGGTGGGAAAAATCTCTCAGGATACCGTCCGGCAAGCGAGCACGATGCAACCGAACCAATGACTTCGGCGAATCAGTCCTTCATCGTAACCGAATCGGAATCACAAACCGAACCGCTCGTAGCGGAGTTAGCCGCCGATGACCGATCGAACGAGTTCGAACTCATGCCCGCTTCGGCCCTGGTCCCCGTTAACGTGGTTTCCAGTGTTCGTGCTCTAATGAGTATCCCTGCTGGCGATCAAAAGCCCGAAGTGGCTTCGACAGCAACCGGCCAGCCGCCCCAAGAGCCAGCCGCCGAAACTGCTGCCGCCAAGGCTTCGAATCAGATCGAAATCCTAATTAAAGACAAAAAATTTCAAACCGAATCGAAGACCGGTGCCTTACGAGTTTCATTTGACGATCTGGACCTCCTTAAAGTCTGCAATATGGAGCCAGTCGTCGAAAACGCGGTCGAATTCATGCCCGACTGGCTGAAGGGCTTAGACGGGAAGTCAGTTCGCATTCGCGGCTTCATGTATCCAACGTACGAGACCGAAGGGATCGAACGATTCGTTTTGGCTCGAGACAATCAAATCTGCTGCTTCGGTCGAGATCCAAAAATCTACGATCTGGTTCAGATTGATATGAAGCCAGGAAAGACGACCCACTACATCCCGGCCACCCGCGCCTTCGACGTCGTCGGAACACTGAAAATCCACATGCTTTCGCAGGACGGAAAGCCCTACGGATTGTACCTCATCGATCAGGCCACTGTGATCGATCGCTGAGATCACTATTTTTCCTCAACATCTTCAGGAACCAGTTCCGCCTGAAGCAGTGGATGGTCCGATGCCGTATTTTCGATAAGTTTCGCTGAAATCGTGCTCAAGCCCCGCGTAAAGATCCAATCGATGTTTTGCGAAGGCAAATGACCATCCTCAAGCGATTCCTGCAGCGGGCTGTGAACATCGGGGTTGGCGAGCAGATCCTCAAGCAGCGGGTCACTGGCGATCGTATTGAGATCTCCCATTAGAAGACATGGCTTCTGCAGGCCGAGAAACAATTCGATGACGGATTTGAGCTGCTGGCGGCGGTCGTTTTCCCGGTCGATATGTACTGCGACAATCCGCACCGTCGCACGCTTCAGCTCGACCGTCGAAAGAATCGCGTTTCTGTAGGCCTTACCGCGAGTATTTACCAGCGGAACTCGAAGGCTCGACCGAACCGGAATGCGATACAGTAACCCGTTGCCGAAGTGATCCGACCACCAGCGTCGTTCTGTTGGTGCAAACAGCCAACCCGCTTCACGGGGCTGAGCCAACACGGTAGCCTGATTCGAGCTGGCGCCACCCGATATTGCTTTGACTTCGTACAAACCGGCAAAATCAATGTCTGTGAGAAGTTCGGCCGTACGCGTCAGGCTGCGTAGACCATCCGATCCCTTGCCTCCATGAATATTGAAACTGGCCAGCTTTAAGTGATCGGGAGACTCATTCTTGATCGAAGAATTCGGGCTTTGAGCCAAAGGTAGTGTGGAATCCGCCGCTCGACGATCGGCTCCATCCCAGATAATCAGGCCAATCAGCGCTACGGCCAACCCTAAGGCGACTCCCCTCCATCTCGTGTCAAATCTCGTCGAAGTCGGTGTCATGGTACGGCTATTATTCTGAATCAAGATTGTTTCATGGCCCTTGCAGAGATCTTTTTGTCGTATCGCTCGGCCGCTTTTCCACTCTAGCGACCTCCATCGCACAGACATTATTTGTTTAGAACATCCCAAAGCACCGGATTCATCACAATTCCAGACAGACTCTAGTTATGTTCATCCGTTCTGATGCATGGTAAACACCCGATTCGTACATAAGTACCTGATCATACGCTGCCAAACGTATTCAGGTTAAAAAGCTATAACACGCGGCCTTTTTGCATCACAAAATGGTGGTCGTGGACGTTATATTTCCTTGATGCTTTTACCGAATCAGCAATCCTCGGTGAGAAGACCGTCAGTATCACTGTTCGTCACACTATGCAAGTCGCCGGCGTCGGAGAGTGGCAAATGGATTGAAGAAGCCACATCGCCGGAATTCCCTTGGCTGAGTGGAATGGCAAACTGGTGCCGGTCCCTCTTTTTTATCGAATAATTTTTAGCAACGGAAAAAGCGATTTTCAAGAACATGCCAAACTACCCTGCCGCTCACTCTGCATCAACAACGAAGCATTGGCCTTGCGAAGATTGTTATGAAGTACGTGCTTTGCTCGTCCGAAGTCGAATCAGCAGTGCTACCGACCATTTTCAAAAGCCGTATTTTCTTTATGACAAGTCCCTGAAGGCAATGTCCCTTCACGGAGCTTGGGTTGATCCCTCTTCCAACCCCAACCGGTGACACGCTGCTGCTACTGCGCGATACTGACGCATTGTCGTCGACGCGACGACTCCAACATCATGATACATTGATGTAGCCCGCATGGATTTTGAGTCCGTCAAGTCAGCATCAAATCTTATGAGACCATTGAAAAGAAGTTCATTCTTTCCGTCAATCAGGACGTCTACTTCTTAATCCGAGTTCGACCCCGAATTCATCGAGTCGCTTGAAGTAAGCCACGATCTATCGCTGTTTTTTCCTTTTGGCTTTAATCCAACAGGCACAAATTCGAGAAATTTTTTGGTTGGAAATTCTGGGGAGCGATCCATCAACGCCGAATAGTTCGCTTTTAGCGCGTGAGAAGACCGAATCGTATCAAAATACGATGAAAATCGGCGGCAAAATTTGCCTTTGACAAAAAGCCTTCCGATATCACCCATGCAGCCCAGATCGCCAGTCTTGGGTCTGTCTCGAAAAATTCGACTGGTGCTCACGCTTTTCTGCACCACAGCAGATGATAAGGACGATTTCAAATGGCAGGCTTAATGCAAAAATTATGGCAGGATGACGAAGGTGCGTTGATTGCAACGGAGTTTCTATTCATCGCAGTGATTCTGGTGATTGGGTTAGTCGTCGGTTTGGTGTATGTTCGGAACGCTGTCACGGCGAAGTTATCCGAGCTTGCTCAAGCGGTCTTGTTCCTCGACGTCAGTTATCAGTTTCCATCGATCAATGGGAATAACGTCGGAATGATGAGTTTGGCACAATCAAGCGGAAGCAACGTGTTTGACAATCTTCCTGCTCACCGGGTCGAGTTTCCAAATATTACGGGCGTTCAGAACCAGCGTATCACGGACAGCGCCGTGCAGGCAAATTATGTCTTTAGCGCATTCGCTCAATAACGTTGAAATCGACCATCCTTTTTTCCCTAACCCGATTTTCGGTGCGCTTTTTGTAACGACGATCACCTTGTTTCTGGTCATCGCCTCGGTGATCGACGCCAGAACGCTACAAATTCCAAAATGGTTGACGATTCCGCTGTTTGTTTTGGGGTTTTTCGTCAATATTGTCCGCGGGACGTGGCTTGCCAACCAAGGGCACCCCGTTTGGCTTTTTACATCGTCCAATGGGTTGGTGGGAGCCGTGGATGGGACTCTGTTCGCGTTAGCGGGCGCGGTTTCAGGATTTGCCGTTTTCTTGCTGTTCTGGCTGGCCCGGATTTGTGGTGGGGGCGACGTGAAACTCGTCGCCTCCGTCGGTGCCTGGATCGGGCCAGAACTCGGGATGTATGTCATCGCAATCTCGACTTCGCTCGTTTGTCTTTGGATTTTAGTGCTGTTCCTAACGCGATTCGCGGGACCACTTGCTTTCAAAAATGCAAAACGGCCTGAGGCTTCCGAGCGACCTTCCAAGTCAGGCGTAAAAGAAACCGGGCGACCAACTTCTGCCGGATTGCGTGGTCGGCGAATCAGTTTTTCGTTGCCGGTGGCTGTCGCCACGCTGATCGTCGGATTGTTGGCATAGCACACGCAACTCGCACCTGTCCTGTGATTCGTGTGTCGATCGAAACGGAAGTTGAAAATGACTTCGAAATCCCGACGCCGTGGCAGTCTGCTGACAACCGAATTGCTGCTGGTTCTGCCGATCGTCCTCATTATCATCTTATCAATGGTCGAAATCGGTCGAATGTTATTGGTTCGACAACGATTGGATGCCGCCTGTCGCGAAGGTGCTCGAGCGGCAGCAATTCGAGGAGACGTCGCTTCAGTTCAGCAGGCCGTTTTCCGCACGTTGGGCAGCTCGATTGACGATATTCAGATAACGGTACTGGCGGACGATGCACCTGTTGACAATCTTTCGCTTCGGCCGGGAATGATGATGCGAGTTATTGTGAGCATTCCAGCGAAAGCGGTAAACTCCAGTCCGATGAACCCAATGGGATCGAGTGCAAGACGCACTTTGCGCGTCTTTTGAATGCGAGTACATTTTGTGATCGGATGTGTTTTCATTTAATGGACTTAGCTCAAAGGGGGCCAAGGATGGCATTCTCGAAGAGGTCTGTGGATCCAGTTGTTCAGGCTC
>CAILLA010000208.1 GCA_903834925.1 uncultured Schlesneria sp. | reverse complement strand
GAATCGTCAACTCCATATGGACGAGTACTGCATTCTGGTCCTTCTTTGGCTGTTTTCCCCGATCGTCGATTCATTGCGAGGTCTTCAACAGGCTTCGCAACTCAAGAAAATTCAGAAGCGATTTAATCTTCCGCAATCATCATTAGGCTCGTTATCCGAATCGGTCAGGATCTTTGACCCGGAACCCCTCAAGCAAATCGCTGCTGAATTGGCTGAACAACTGCCAGAGCCGGTGGTCCCCAAAAACCTTGAGGGTGTTGAGAAGAAGCTTGTGGCGGTTGATGGTTCTTTCGTTCCGATCTTAGCTCGAATTGCCAGACTGGCATGGACGTGGAGAAAGAAAGATCAACCGACCTGCGGCTATCGACTGGGGCAGATAAGGGGACAGGTCCATATCGACGCTTATCGAATCCTATATCGACCTGTCCCCTTATCGATTCCGCGTTTTCTTGTCTAACGGCGTGGCACCCCCGCAAGAAAACAAACAAACCCAGCGCGGCAACGATCTTTGGATTTGCAGGTTAGTATTGAATCCTTTGGGGGTGAAACGGCGTGAAAAAAAGGTGTTTTGCATTCAGCCGCAAAGCGGCGCAGGAATACAGCCTGGGGTTTCAACCCCAGGTAAGATCCACATCAACACCGATTCAAGCTCCGAAGGAGCGCAGGATGAACCGCATGTGGCCCCCCAACAAACAGATCGAATGTCCAAACGTTTACCCGTTCGTCGATGACATTTCATTGGATTCTTCTCTGGATCAACCGCACGAATCCTGCGCCCTTAACAGGGCTTAATACCCTCCGATTCGGACGCTTCCTGGGGTTGAAACCCCAGGCTGTATACCTGTGCCGCTCTGCGGCTAAGACAACATGGATTGCTTCTTTTACTATCGATTCCGTGCCTGGTCGGGCACCTCCAACGGTCTCACGATATGGAACATGGAGAGGCAGTGCGCCAGCGCAAGCCGGAGGATTGTTGCGAATGCGAGTTTCGCACAAGGTAAGATTTAACCAATCGCCTTGGCCCCGAGTGATGCTTAATGTAGGGCACCCCACTTATCAAAGCGTTCACAGGGGAAAGACCATGCTGTGTATTGAGTTCCGAAATCAGTTCTTTGAGATGGCCAACCTTGTTGTGTCAAGGGGAAGGCAACAGGCGTAAACGGCGAGCTCGATGTCGACTACGTGGAGTCCAGGACCACAGGCATGGCTGGAAACAATCCTCGCGGAAGCTGGGAGATCCCGAGTTTGTTTAGGAATATGAAAGCGGTGTTGGCCGATCCGGCTTCGGGTCGCGTCGATCGTTTGAAGCCGTTGGGCGACGTTGCAGAACAGGCGACCAAATCCTCCCACGAGTTTGCACCAGACGTGCGGGTCGATCGACAACCGTTCGAAGATCGGCGGGGCGTCGAGCGATGTTGATCCAGGTTTGCCATCGGCCAGCTGCCTCGCTGTCCAATCCAGTAACACAAGGTAATCCGCGACCGATAACGGCAAAAAACCTTTTTCGCTACACCGGAAACCGTAACGGATTTGCTGATCGCTTCCGACGCTAGCAGCGTCGGCCACGTCGCCGATGCTGCTTGCATCGGAAGCGATCGGATCATGCTGCTCGTCAATTGTTAATGGCGAGAGAAATCGGTCGACAACAAGCCAACTGGAAATGCTGGCATCAATTTCGCCCGACCTTCATGAGTAAGCCGCAGAGCGGCGACCGAGTAGAGCCAGGGGCAGCTTCAGCCCCTGGTTTCCCCCGATAACACCAACCAACAGCCCCCTCGGGGCGACCGAGATTGGGAGTTCATACAAATCGTTGCCATTGATCTTATTCCGTTTTCTGTTGGGAGGCAGAGAAACCATGATAGACGTGACTCGGTCGCCCCGCCGGGCAACGCCGTGAACAATTTTACTTCGGGAAAAGCGGGGTTCGAACGAAATCTTGTACCACTGAATGATCGTCTTCGATCACTCAGTGGCCTTCAATCGCGAGTTTGAAGTTCGAAGACACTGCGTCGGAGAAGACTCCGATGCAGTGGCACGTCACATTAGTCCCATTCTGAAAATTCCTTCCCGCCTTGCCCGCCGGGGCTTTTTACCTCTATTTTTCACGTTTCATCCTGGCGCGGAAGCCGCCCCAGGCTCTACTCGGCCACCGCTATGCGGCTTAAGTCTTGCGGGCCGGGTACGCATCCACCACGCGATGTCACTCTGTCGAAGTCGGATCGTCTCCAGTCTTTGCGGATCGTTGCGAATCATATTCAGTTCGGCTTCGTTCGGTTCTTCGGCAAACCCTTCGTCATTTTTTCTGACGGGACAAAGCATCAGCCAGCGCCTGGCAACTTCGGTATCATCCCAAGTGGTGACGACATCCGGTCGGGATCGAAGAATCAAATGGAAATGATTAGAAGGGATTGAGAAACAAAGCAGATCGATCCCAAAACAAGCGGCGAGACGTTGCAATTGGGCTTCAATCCAGACCCCATGGTTGCGACAATAATATCACAAACAATAAACATTCAGTCAACACACAAACTAAACATATTATCATGAGTGGTGTTAATCGCGGCAAATCGCGAGTGATTGACGTCGCCGGGAAGACAGTATTTTTGTGGACTGAGCAAATTCGGTAAAATGACCGATCAAGACGTTCACGCGGAAGCCGAGTCTGGTTTCCGTTTGACATTGGTCATAAAACAGAAACACATTGTTGCGATACTTACGTCAGCTTAGGATGCCCCATGTCGGAACCACTGCTTCAAATCAGCAACCAACATATTGAGGAATGTGGCGTTCCACCTCTTTTCACCAACGACGATCCCGACGTCTACATCGGTTATTTTGAAAATTCGCACGGCGAACAATTGGTTTTTACATATGACCGCAATTCCAAATCGTTTAGTCACCCTGACGCGTGATGTGGTAACTGTTTTTACTCTCAACGGCTTTCACCTCGATCGATTCGTCCGGTTCGATGTCGTGCCATTCGACAATGCGACCATTATTGCGTTTCACGAACAGGTGAATGTGCCCAGGGCCCCAGGCCCTCAGTCGTGATTCAGAAAGTTCTGCCGCGCCCGGTTCGTCAACCGCGAGTCCCAGCATCGTTGATCCAGCATTTTCCCGTTGGGATAAGCTATCAAGTCGTGGATTGTCTTTCAGCAATCCCAGGAAACGTTCCAATCGACCAAGCCTCGTGTCAAAGTGTTGCTCGACGATCACTCGGTCCATCAGACCAAATCCATGAGCGGCTCGGGCCGAGAGCGGGTTTCCTTCCCGTTCCTGCTCGGCTCCCAGGGTCATGATCTCCGGGATGACGGCGGTCCCTGCTGAAGTGCCACCGACAACTCCGCCGCGTCGAAGGACATTTTTTAGCTCAGTCTGAAACCGAGTGCATTCATCTCCCCCGATATATCGGTAATTCAGCCTCGCCTGGTCACCGCCAGTAAACCAGACTCCTGTGGCTTTCGTCAGCGGTTCGATGAAGTCGGAGCTGTCTGCGTCATCGGGATCTTCCGTATGCAAAATCGTGAAATCCGCGATCCGACCGTTCCGTTTCAGGCTGACCCAGGAATTAAACCGGTACATCACCGCCTGATCGAATTCGGTTCGGGAGTCAAAATTGCGAGTGTCGAAACCGGCGGAAGGGACCAGAACAATTCGAGCCGATCGGCCTCCCGCTAATTCGACAAAACGCTGAAAGACTTCTTCGGTAATTCGCCCACCTCCATGCAGCAGCAGCGTTCCAGGTCGATCTGGCCGAATCGGTTCTGGCAATCCGAAAGTGTTCTCGGCAAATGCCTGGCCTGCAATACCAGAAAGTACGAGAAAGCAGATAGCTCGCGTGACCACTTGGAGTTCCCCTTTGATAAGATTTCCGAACGGGATTCAGAAATCGTATCACGAGTGTCAAGGTGTGAAACGGGGAGATGATCTCGACGCCGTTTTGGACGAAACTCAGGAATTCTTTGAACAGCTTGCAGATCACTCAGAATCAATTGCTTGCACGTTCATCGTGCATCTCTGGCCAATTGCAGGTGCTCGAATTGGAATGCACGACGTATGTGACTCGATTATGCTATGGTTGACCAACCATCATCAGCCTGAAATTTCTACTCATTTAAGGCATATCGCCGCAAATGCCAATCTCGAGTGGGTGCGTCTACGCTTTCGACAACTGGTAGATGGAAACTTCTTATGATTTCAAATCTGGGTTGAAGACGGATTCTCGTCCCGATCGTTGGTTCAATTACTAGTTCGTAAACTCTGAGGCATAAGAACCATGGAAATCCCTGCAAAGCCGTTAACAATTGCGTCCTTTGCCCTGCACGTTGTTAGCGTTGTTGTCATTGCCGCGACGTGGGTACGGTTTCCGATTTTCATTCCCTGGGACATCGCTCCTGCTGCGCTGATTGGAATCGCGAGTTTTACCACCGTCAAACGACGACCGATTCCGATGTTCGTTGCCTTTGGCCTGCTGACCGCCGTGGCATTCTGGTTTACCATCGGTGCATTGAGGGTCCAGTCGGTTCTCTCGGCTCTGCCACCATTACTGTTGATCACAGGTATCGCATGGATGCTGCAGGCCCCCAACTGGCCATCAGCCCTGTTCACTCTTGTCGCCGGATTGATGTTTTTAGGAGTACTCTGGTTAACCTATCGTTTCCGATTCGAGAACGATTATTCAACTCCCGAAGTGGTCGCACAGATGGTCATTTCAACATCGATCCTGGTGGTGTTAGGTCTGCTGCAGGCAGGTGTTGGATTTGCCATGTTTCTCGTTCAGCCAAAGCCGAAGAAGAAAAAATCTGTCACTCGACAAATCGTCGTACCGACGGAGTAAATCCGACATTGACTCCAGGCTTTATTCGTCTTCACGCTCTATTCGAGACATCTCATTCGGGAAGTGAGTTAGAAAATTGTTCAAGTGGCTTCGAAATCTTTTGAGCATCTCGGCAAGGTCCGGGAAGTCACTTGTTTCGTTCGACGATCGGGCGATTTATTACGTTCACGAGGACGGAATCACAGAAGAGTTGGAATGGGATCGATTAACAGAAGTTGAAATCGTCACGACGGACCAAGGACCGTTTGTTGAAGATGTCTTTTGGGTACTTCATGTGGCGGATCAAAAATTTGTGATCCCACAATCTGCAGAAGGGACAAGCGAATTGTCGGAGAGACTTGGGACGTTACCAGGCTTCAACTACCAGGCCGCGATTGACGCTATGAGTTGCGCAAACAATTGCCGGTTTCCCCTCTGGACGAAAGAAACCCGCACCAAACTTACGGATTCGGATTCTCCGTGATCCTAATCCTTCAACTGGGAGGCAAACGGGCGGATTTTGAATTTATCGGGATTTGTGCAACTGAGGGATAACCAGCTTTCTGTCAAAGTTGGCCTTGGTGGAAAGCAAATTTGGCAATCAAAAAACACATGAAGTGCTGTATCCTTTTTTTGGCTTTCCACTGTGGCTCGTCCAGATGGAAGCGAATTTGGCCCCCGCATTATCCAAACGGGATCGCGCCAAACTTGGCATCCCCAGACGCAAGACAATCTCGGCGTTGTGCTTTGACATACATGACGTGACGTGACGTGACGTTTGAAAACCACATCTCGATCTTACGAGAACGCAATGAACGTCACCGAGCTTATATGAGTCGTAGACAAACCCGCATTCGTCGTTCGAGCCCAAAATTCGCTCCCACCTGGGCAAGCCAGAGTGGAAAGCTTGCCAACCAACCCCGATGCGAATCCCGATACCTTCGATATCCTTCCTCGGCAAACGGAACAAACAAGTTCAGTTCCGGTTCGCCCGACAGTCATGTCTCTGAACCGCGCATCGGCATGCTCAAGTGAGAGCCATTTTGACTCGTCGACGCCAAAATTCCTGATCCATCCAGCGAGTTTCCAAGCCGTACCATGCCGACAAATGACTCTGGTAAGCCGCATCGATCATCCCAAGTCTTTCAGTGTATTCCCCCATCGCCGACTGGTCCCCATTGAGAGCTCGGTCCAACGCTTCCGCCGCAGCAAGCCCGGTGTAGATCGCGTTGAACAATCCTTGCGAAGAAAGTGGATCGAAACTGATCGCAGCATCCCCAGCCGCCAGCCAGTTTTCACCCGCCGGGGGCTTCAGCGTTGAACTGTGGGCAGCGATCACGCTCGGTGGCTCGCTTCCATCAAACGACGTATCGGAGATGGCATTCAACAAACTCGTTGATTGCCTCGCCTTTTCCAGCAGAGCGGAACGGGTTCGTACGGCAGCCGCCGATGGGAGATCGGCGTCTGTATGCCATGCCAGTAATCGCCGTCTATCGGTCATTTGAGCGGTGTACCACCAGCCCTCTGGAGCAGATTCCGTGTAACTGATCCCTTGGCCGGAATCGTTTTCCAATATCGAGCCGTGAATCCAGCCACAAATCAGTCGGTTATGTGTCTGCCGTATCGCACCAAATGGTGTAAGTAACTGAGATGATCTGCCACTGCAATCAAGAATCATTCGAGCATTGATCGAATGGGTAACGCTGCTACATTCGAATTTGACGGTCCAATGGGACATTGAACGGTCCAATCCCACGACGCGTGCTGGTGCAAGGATTTTGGCACCGCGCGCGATGGCTGTCTTTCTTAGTCGTGCATCGAATCGCTTACGGTCAAGGAGCCAACCAGTTCCGTCGATGTCCGCCAATGAATCACGCTCGTCTGGAACCTGGCTCCCCCACGCACTTCGCGTGGCATACCTGGGGGAGTGACCATCGGCTAGAAAGTCATTCCATAAACCCATGTCACTTAACAAGCGGCGAGCGGCCGGGGCCAATGACTCACTCATCCGATTCGCAGGTTCGGCGAGTCGATCAATGACGACGACGCGTCGAAACGGCGAAAGATTAATCGCCGCCGTCGCCCCCGCAGGACCAGCACCAATGATGACGACGTCGGTCTCCAAAATCTCGCCTTCATCGCCCGGAGCTACGAAAACGGCTTAATTTATCGAGGATTGCGTAATCTTCATGCACGGTTGTCGTCGTGGGTCGCGCACGCGCTGTAGACGCACTTGCCGCAGATGAACCTGTTGACGTCGCGCTCGCTGCTGGCGCCTGGGTGCTGGTGATCGGCACATGCTGATCTTCGACCTCGATTTCAGCGGGAAACGCCGAAACGTCGCTTGGGCCAGGCAAGACCTCGACGACGCCGAGATGATCAAAACCAACAATCATTTTGTTGATTTGGTCAATTTGATCGCCAGGTCCCAATGGATCAATCCAGGAGGCTCGCTTTGCAAAAGCGGCTAGACGTTCGTCGAGAGGCTTGGTGGAATCCATCACGACTGCGTAGTTTTCTTTTGTTAGAACCTGGTTCGGCACACGGGCCGGCCAGAACGCCGGAACATAAGGATCGTAGGCAGGTTCGTATCCAGAGCGGCAACTCGCCGTATCAGCTTGCCAGGGGACAGCCATCCATTGAGAAATTCCACCAGCAACCTGACCATAAAGTGGCCCGTTCGGGACCGAAGCGGCTAGGTAAGTGAGAGTTTTGCCCAGCGCGGGTTCTTTGACACCCGCCGGATGGTGAGCAAACCGAAAGGGCTGCATAAACATCGAAGGGGTCCGCACCGGCCAAGTCATTTCGCAGCCAGGATGGAAAGCATCGGCAAGACAGAACTCAAGTGCCGCGCGTGTCAGCGTTTCGCCCTGTTCGATAAGTGGGACTTCATCAATCGACGTTGGTGGCTTGTACTGGTCGTCGTAGTCGGATTCAAAATCCCCGTCTGCCCACTGCTTTAGCATTACGAGCTGTAAGTCACTTAATGCTGAATTCTGAAGGGGAGTATGAGCAGCTGGGATGTTCACAGCGTCACCATAAATCCAAGGCCACGGTTTCGGTGACCATGAGTCAATCGAGTAGTTACGAAATTGATTGGCAATGACGTTTCGAAGCTCTTTCGTGCTTGAGCAATTCTTGCCTAACTCCTTCAAGTACGCGGCGTTCGTGAAATCATTTAAGCCCTTCCAGCCGAAACCAGCCGCGAACCCGGCATTAACCCATTGAAGGCCCGCCAATCGCTGAAAGATTGGTAAAATATCAAACCGGTAAGACTGTCGGTTCGGCCATGCTGGCATCAGGGATGTCGAGCGCGATTTGGAACGTGTACCAGGCGGCTTTTGTATTCGCCAATTGGACCGACCATTGAATTTGAGCTCCCGAGTCCGACTGAGACAATTCTCGAACGATTTGCCCTGCAGAATTGACCCCATAAATACGAAACCGTGCCGCCTGTCGTTTCAGCCTTCCCTGAGCATCGCGGTAAAAACCTGGCGGCTTTGCAGGTGGCTCGGGAACTTCTGGACCAATGAAGTATTCTTCAGGGCTATTGCCAATCCGAGCAATTCCGATCGAAGGGTAGATCACCGCTTTGACAATTCGAACA
Source organism: uncultured Schlesneria sp. (assembly GCA_903834925.1). Lineage (GTDB taxonomy): Bacteria > Planctomycetota > Planctomycetia > Planctomycetales > Planctomycetaceae > Schlesneria. The sequence continues at coordinate 14,034 of CAILLA010000208.1, read as the reverse complement.
TCCGAGACATGAGATGATTGCCCGGCACCACTTGTTGCGTCTTTATCTACCATTTTTCATCCTTTTTATTTGGTTTGCTACGCTAGGCATTCGGTTTACCGCAGTTCATTACGACGGAAGAGACTTCAGTTCAGTGAAACATTACCGAAGTCAACAATACGATACAACCATCAAGTCGATCTTGCCCCAACCAGAATTTGATGAAACTAAAACACTCCTTTGGTATTTAGCCAGGATTTTTCATACATTCTCTCTGATTCGACCCAAGATCATTATTGATAGGGTGTTAATTCATAGCCACAAATTAAACCGTGCAACGTTAGCCCAATGCGCAAGCGAGGGAGGAAAGGAGCGAGAGCAAAGCAAGACCCTCGCTTGCGCATCGGGCTAACGAATAATCCAGATTCGGGACTTAAAAAATTCGCCGTAAACAAATTGCATTAAAATCGACAGCAACCATTCCACAAAAAAAGGACTGTTTGGCCTCGGTAGGCCAAACAGTCCTTTAGTGTGAAATCGAATTCAGCAACGTGCTGCTGAATTACCGAAATCTATTTGCCGTCAGCTGAGCTGTTAGACAAATCGGGTTCGTTCAACAGATTGGCTCGTTGAGCCATGATGCGATCTCGTTCGGCGTAAATCTCGGCCAAGGCTTCTGGCTTGATTTTCACTTCCGATTGTTGATGCAACTGGAATCCCGTTCCGGCTGGGATCAAGTGACCCAGAATCACGTTTTCCTTCAGGCCAACCAGATTGTCGATCTTGCCGGCGATCGCTGCTTCGGTAAGGACCTTCGTCGTTTCCTGGAAGCTTGCCGCCGAGATGAAGCTGTCGCTTTGGACTGCAGCCTTGGTAATACCAAGCAATTGCGTGCTGGCATTCGCCGGGCGCGGTTTCGCTGATTTTACGAGACTACCACCCGAAGCTTCGATTTCGCGATTAACTTGTTCAATCGTTTCCAGCGGGACGACATCCCCTTCCTGGAATTCCGAATCGCCTGGATCGGTGATGCGGGCACTGGTCTGCAGTTTCTGGTTGATCTTTCGGAACTCAAAGCGGTCCACAAGAACACCAGGCAGCATCACCGTATCGCCGACTTCTTCGACCTTCAATTTACGCAACATTTGAGACAAGACAATTTCAATGTGCTTGTCGTCGATGACCACGCGTTGTGAACGGTAAACGGTTTGAATCTCGTGCAACAGGTACTGTTGCACTGCCTCTTCACCGCTGACTCGCAGGATGTCGTGTGGAACAAGCGGACCACGAACCAGAGCGTCACCAGCCCGAACCATATCCTTGGCATGGACAAGCAATTGCTTACCGTGCGGGATGATGTGTTCACGTTCCGTACCGTCAGCACCGCGAACAATAATAATTCGCTTGCCACGCTTCTTTTCGGCAACGAGTTCGATCTCGCCGTCGATTTCCGCGATGATCGCAGGCTCTTTCGGCTTACGAGCTTCAAACAGTTCGGTGACTCGGGGCAGACCACCCGTGATGTCCTGCGTACCGGACGTTTCACGTGGGTTCTTGGCGAGGACCGTACCTGCAGAGATCTGCTGGCCTTCAACCACTTCGATACTGGCACGTTCAGGAAGGTAGTAAAAGTCCAGAATCTTTCCGGTCGAATCTTCGAGCACAATTTGCGGGTGGAGTTCCCCCTTATGCTCGATGACCGTCTTTCGAACGTTTCCGCTCGGATCTTTTTCAGATCGAATCGACTGACCTTCGACCAGGTCTTCGAAACGAACCTTACCGCCGACTTCGCAAAGGATCGGAATCGAGTGTTGGTCCCATGTACACAACACCTGACCGATTTCCACGTTGTCGTTTTCGCCGACTTGCAGCACAGCACCGGTCGGAACCGTGTAACGTTCCAGTTCCCGGTCCTTCGAGTCCACTACGAGCAGTTCGCCGTTTCGACCGAGCACGACGCTCTTGCCGTCTGCGTTCACAACGCTACGGATTCGAGCGAGTCGAACATGCCCCTGACGACGCGACTTGATTTCGCTTTCCTGAATGTCCTTGATCGCGACACCACCGATGTGGAACGTACGCATCGTCAACTGAGTACCAGGTTCACCGATACTTTGAGCAGCGATGATACCGACAGCCAGTCCTTCTTCGACCAGCGAACCGGTCGACAAGTCCATCCCGTAACACAATCGGCACATCCCCAGGTCGGATTCACACGTCATCGGGCTACGAACCTGGATCTTCTCCAGACCCATTTCCTCGATCTTCCGTGAAATGTCGACCGTGATCATTTCGTTTTCACGAACGATCACTTCGTCAGTGATCGGGTTCACGATATTCTGCCGACTGACGCGACCGCGAATCGCGTCTGCCAGGCTGACTTCGACCTTTTCACCACGATAGACAACGCCGCGGGTAATCCCCTTGGTCGTCTGGCAGTCGTGGGTCGTGACCACCATGTTCTGACAAATATCTGCCAGCTTACGGGTCAAGTAACCGCTGTCTGCCGTCTTCAATGCCGTATCGGCCAGCCCCTTACGAGCACCGTGTGTCGAGCTGAAGTATTCCAGCACCGACAGACCTTCACGGAAGTTCGCCTTGATCGGGGTTTCGATGATTTCGCCGCTTGGCTTGGCCATCAAACCTCGCATACCAGCCAACTGACGAATCTGCTCCTGACCCCCTCGAGCACCCGAGTCTGCCATCAGATACACAGGATTGACATAATGACCATTGTCACGGGTGTCGTTCTTGAACGCGTCCATCATCGCGATCTTGATCAGATCGGAGGCGTGAGTCCAAGTATCGAGAACCTGTTCGTAACGCTCCTTGGCGGTGATCACACCTTTCTCGTAAAGCTTTTGCTTCTTGAGAACCATGGTTTCGGCAGCCGTGATGACCTTTTCTTTGTTATCCGGAGTCTTAAGATCGCTTGCAGCGAATGACAAACCACTGCGAGTCGACTCGCGGAACCCGACTTCTTTCATCCGGTCCAGCAACTTAATCGTCTGGCGTCGGCCCAGTTCGAGATAACAATCGGAAATGACGTTTGCCAGATCCTTGTTCTTCATCGTATGGTTATAAAATGCCATCTTCGCAGGAAGAATGTCATTGAACATGATTCGTCCAACGCTAGTTTCAACAATTCCACCCAAGGTGTAATCGTCGGAACCTTCACCCTTAACGCGCTTGTCCTTCGGCATTCGCACCTTGATCGTCGTGTGCAATGTCACCTTGTGCAACAAGAACGCGGTGTGAACTTCTTGTGTTGAGGCGAAGATCATTCCATGACCAGGCCGATCGACCTTCTTCAAAGTCACGTAGTAGCAACCCATCACGATGTCTTGTGACGGACTGATGATCGGCGCACCGTTGGACGGACTGAAGATGTTATTGGTCGACATCATCAGCGTCGTGGCTTCGACTTGAGCTTCGATCGACAGCGGCAAGTGAACAGCCATCTGGTCGCCGTCGAAGTCAGCGTTGAAGCCCTTACATACCAGCGGATGGATACGGATTGCGTTTCCTTCCACCAGGATCGGCTCGAACGCCTGGATACCCATTCGGTGCAGCGTCGGTGCTCGGTTAAGAAGCACAGGGTGATTGGTAATCACCTCTTCGAGAATATCCCACACCTCTTCGTCGCGGCGTTCCAGCATTCGCTTTGCGCTCTTGATGGTATCGGCATGACCGAGTTCCTTCAGTCGACGAATGATGAATGGCTGGTAAAGTTCGAGCGCAATCTTCTTAGGAAGACCGCACTGGTGCAGTTCCAGATTCGGGCCGACGACGATAACGCTTCGCGCGGAATAGTCGACTCGTTTACCGAGCAGGTTTTCGCGGAAACGACCTTGTTTACCCTTGATCATGTCGGTCAACGACTTCAATGGTCGGTTCGAAGAACCGAGCACCGGACGTTTACAGCGATTGTTGTCGAAGAGTGCATCGACCGATTGCTGGAGCATTCGCTTTTCGTTGCGAACGATGACTTCAGGCGCGTTGAGGTCGACCAGCTTTTTCAATCGATTGTTTCGATTGATGATTCGACGGTAGAGGTCGTTCAAATCGCTTGTGGCGAAGTTGCCTGAATCGAGCAGTACCAACGGACGAAGATCAGGCGGAATGACCGGAACACAATCCAGCACCATCCACTCGGGTTTATTATCGCTGTCGCGCAAAGCTTCCGCGATCTTCAGTCGCTTGATCAGCTCTTTCTTCTTCTGCTGACTGGAGGTCTTCTTCAGTTCGACGCGAAGTTGGGCAGACAATTCGACGAGATTCAAGCTCATCAAGAGCTTCTTCACTGCGTCGGCACCCATTTCGATTTCGAACGTCGTCTCGCCGTACTTCGCCCTTGCCTGTCGCGCTTCTTCTTCGGTCAACAACTGACCCTTACGCAGCGGCGTATCACCCGGATCAAGGACGATATAGTCCTGGAAATAGACAACCTTTTCGAGAGCCGTTGTCTTGACGTTCAACAAGGCACCCAATCGGCTGGGCATCGACTTGAAGAACCAGATGTGAACGACGGGGGCGGCAAGTTCAATGTGCCCCATTCGCTTCCGGCGAACACGACTGTGGGTCACCTTGACACCGCAGCGGTCGCAGATCATCCCCTTATACTTCATGCCACGGTATTTACCGCACGCACATTCCCAGTCCTTTTCGGGTCCGAAAATCCGTTCACAGAAAAGACCGTCTCGTTCCGGTCGGTACGTACGGTAATTAATGGTCTCGGGCTTTTTGACTTCGCCGAATGACCAACCGCGAATATCTTGCGGGCTGGCGAGACCGATCTTGATTGCTGAATACTCGTTAACGCGATCGTATGTTGTTTCACCGACGCTCACGGCGTGCTCCTTAGTATGGCAGGCGGAAAGTCGAATGTAGCGGAAGTTGAACTGTTCTCAGACTATCGACCGATCCTGCCAGATGACACAGATCGGACGACGTCCGGGAAATTCAAACACAGATTAGGTAGGGCTCTTTTCGAGCTGCATATTCAAGCAAAGCCCGCGAATTTCATTATTCAACACTTCAAAGCTTGCCGGGGTACCCGCTTCGAGAGTGTTCTCGCCCTTGACCATTGATTCGTAGATTTTAGTACGTCCTTCCACGTCGTCGCTCTTCACTGTGAGCAGTTCTTGAAGAATGTATGCCGCACCGTACGCTTCCAGTGCCCACACTTCCATCTCACCGAACCGCTGACCGCCGAACCGGGCTTTACCACCCAGCGGTTGTTGCGTGATCAACGAGTATGGACCAGTGGCTCGTGCGTGAACCTTGTCTTCGACCAGATGGTGCAGTTTCAACATGTAGAGGTAACCGACCGTCGTCTTCTGTTCGAACGGTTCGCCGGTTCGTCCGTCGTGCAGCTGGGCTTTTCCGTCTTCAGGAAGTCCCGCTTCGACCAGCAGCGATCGAATTGTTTCTTCTGATGGACTGTCAAACACAGGGCTTCGAACCTTAAAACCGAGTTTGGCGGCAGCCCAACCCAAGTGGGTTTCCAGAATCTGACCGACGTTCATACGGCTGGGAACGCCCAATGGATTCAAGATAATGTCCATCGGAGTTCCATCGGCCAGGAACGGCATGTCTTCTTCGGGCAGGATCTTGGAAATAACCCCTTTGTTCCCGTGACGACCGGCCATTTTATCGCCGACAGAAATCTGACGTTTCGAAGCGACATAGACCTTGACCATCTGAAGAACACCGGAAGGAAGTTCGTCACCACGCTTCAGCGTATTGAGTTTGCGATCGCGAATATCGATTGCTTCTTCAACAGGTCCCCAGTGCTCTTTAATGACCTTCTTGCATTCGGATCGCTTTTGAGGACTCTTGATTTCGAGATTCTCGAATTTCCCCAGGAAGCTTTCGGCATATGTGGAAATGAACTTGTCATCGGCGATCGACCGAATATCCCGGCTGTCGTCATCGGTCAGCTTCTTTTCCAATGCCTTCTCAAATTCCTTCAGGAATTCGCGGAAAGCCGCAGCAATCGTTTCATTGCCAGTATCTTCGACCTTTTTCAGGTCGGTTTCGAATTTCTTGCGATCCCCCTCTGAAAGGCTCATCCGTCGCGAGAATTTTTCGGTGTGAATTACGATCCCTTCGGTACCGCTCGGTACTTCCAAAGATTCGTTCTTCACGTCTTCACCAGCACGACCGAAAATCGCGTGCAGAAGCTTTTCTTCCGGTGTCAGTTCCGTCTTGGCCTTTGGCGAAACTTTGCCGACGAGAATGTCCCCCGGCTCGACGTAGGTTCCAATCTGAACAATCCCAATGTCATCGAGATGTCGCAACGCTTTTTCGCTGACGTTAGGAATGTCTCGAGTGAATTCTTCGCGACCCAATTTTGTTTCGCGAACTTCGACATCAAATTCATCAATGTGAATCGAGGTGTAAACATCTTCCTTCACGAGACGTTCGGAAAGGATGATTGCGTCTTCAAAGTTGAAACCTTCGAACGACATGAAAGCCACCAGGACGTTTCGCCCCAAGGCAAGTTCGCCCTTAGACGTCGCAGCACTGTCGCAAAGGATTTCACCCTTCTTGACCTTCTGACCAAGTTTCACGATCGGACGCTGATTCAAACACGTACGCTCGTTAAGACCCGTGTACTTTCGCAGTGGGAATGACTTCCCTTCAAGCTCGATACGATCCGCATCGACATAAGTGATCTTGCCCGACCGCTCGGCTCGAAGAACCATCCCCGAACTTTCGGCTACGGCTGTTTCCAGCCCGGTTCCGACAAGCGGGGATTCTGCAACCAGCAAAGGAACCCCTTGCCGCTGCATGTTCGAACCCATCAATGCCCGGTTGGCGTCGTCGTGTTCGAGGAACGGAATGAGTCCTGCGGAAACGCCAACCATCTGACACGGCGAAACGTCGATGTAGTGAACGTCGGTTCCCGCGATCCAGACCACATCATTGTGGAATCGTGCCATTACGCGATCTTCGGCGATTTTTCCGTCTTCGACGCGAGTGTCCGCCGGTGCGATGAAGACTCGAGATTCTTCGTCGGCTCGCAACCACTTCACTTCATCGCTGACTTTCCGGCCAACGACAGAACGGTATGGCGTGATCAAGAAACCGTAATCGTCAACCTTTGCGAAAATGCTCAGGCTGGAAATCAGACCGATGTTGGTACCTTCAGGGGTCTCAATCGGACAGATACGACCGTAGTGCGAGATATGAACGTCGCGAACTTCAAAGCCCGCACGCTTACGATTCAATCCACCAGGTCCAAGAGCACTCAATCGACGTTCATGCGTCAATGTCGCCAGTGGGTTTGTCTGGTCGACAACCTGTGACAGTTCGCCTCGTCCGAAGAAATATTCAATCGCCGCAGAGACGCTCTTGGGATTCACCAGCGTCCGCGGTGACATTTCTTCGACGTCCTTCATCTGCATACGTTCCTGAACGGTACGTCGCAGTTTCAGGAAACCCTTTCGAATTTCTTCTGCCGCCAGTTCGTCGATTGTTCTCAATCGTCGATTGCCCAGGTTATCGATGTCGTCCACATGGGCCACCGAATCACCAATCCGCAACTTGATGACATAGCGGATCGAATTCACGATATCTTCCGCTTTCAAGGTCATCTCGGTGTCCGGTATGTCTTGATCAAACTTTCGATTGATTCGGAACCGACCAACTCGCCCCAATCGATAACGATTTGCGTCGAAGAACTTCTCGTTGAACAGCTCGATCGCTTTTTCAAGCTGTGGCGGATTACCAGGACGCAATCGCTGATAGATTCGCAACAACGCATCTTCGTGTGTGATTGTTGGATCTTCCAGAATGCTGGACATCGCCAGCATATCGTCCATCGTTTCCACGATTTCAACAGTCTTCAGCGTCGAAGTTCGAATTTCTTCGGCCGTTGATTTTGTAATCATATGGCCAAGTTCGACGATGATCTCGCCGCACTTTTCGTGCTTCGCCGGATAGACAATATCATCAGCAGCGTACTTCCCCGTCAGATGAGCGACGAGGTCATCCCGATTACACTTGACTGTCTCGGTCTTGTAGAACAATTTCACAAGGTTGGCGCTCGTGCCGTAATCGGGGTTCATCGCCCGCAAGAAGGTCATCGCCGAGAACTTGCCGCTTTGATCGATGCGTACACCCAGCGTATCACGCTTACTGATGACGATTTCAATCCAGCTGCCACGTTCTGGAATGACACGGCAAGAAAACTGCTTACGTTCGCCAGGTTCCGCACCTTGAACGAAGTCCACCCCGGGAGAACGATGCAACTGACTGACAACAACGCGTTCGGCACCGTTGATGATGAATTCGCCGCCGCCGATCATAATCGGCATATCGCCGAGGTACACTTCCTCTTCGATCGGCTGTTCTTTCACCAGCCGCAGCCAGATACGAAACGGACGGCCAAAAGTCAAACGGAGCTGGCGACACTCCAATTGGGTATAGCGTGGTTTTCCAAGTTCGTATTTAATGTATTCAAGGCGGTATTTGCCGTCGTAGCTTTCGATTGGAAAGACTTCTCGCAGGATCGCTTCAAGTCCTTCGTCTTTTCGCTCGCGGGCATCAGCTTCCAATTGCAGAAAACGAACGTAGGAGTCAGTCTGAATCTTCGTCAGATCCGAAATCTCGAACGTCCCTTGAATTGTCCCGAAATTGCGAACGTCATTAGTTTGAATAATACGAGTGGCAGGAATCGGCATCGAACAAAATCCCTTCAGGACATCCCGCAAAAGTCAACTTCAACCCGTGAACGCACAATCCATTTTTTCAAGGGATTGTAGCAACCACCGAATTAATGCAACCTGGCCAAGTTGTCACAGACATTTGGATATCGCAAAAATCGTCAAGAGCAACCGAATCACATTCTGGCATCAACATGGCGACAACCAAGTTCGTCTCCTGACTTGCGTCTACCTTTGTGTGGTTTGTGTGCTTTGAGTACAAGAGCGATCAGCCCGGAAAGAGCGAGGCTTCTCTCCGGGCCAATCGAGACACCAAATTCAAAAAGTACAGTTCGTCACAATATGGTTTGGGCAGCAGGAAACGAAGAAAACAGAGTTACTTGATCTCGCAAGTACCGCCAGCTGCTTCGATTTCGGCCTTGAGCTTCTTTGCATCGTCTTCTGAAACGGCGGTCTTCAAAGGCTTTGGCACACCTTCGACAAGATCCTTGGCTTCTTTCAGACCCAAGCCCGTTGCAGCGCGAACGATCTTGATGACGTTGATCTTGGCGTCGCCAAATCCTGTCAAAATTACGTCGAACTCGGTCTTGGCTTCAACAGGAGCTGCGGCACCACCACCGCCACCTGCAGCAGCAGCAACCACGACGCCGCCACCAGCAGGCTCAATGCCGTGAACTTGCTTCAAATAGTCAGACAGGGATTTTGCCTGGAGCAGGGTCAGTCCCACAATCTTGTCGCCCAATTCTTTCGTCTCAGCGTCAAACGTCGCTTCGGTCATAACAATCAACCTTTCTTAATTGCTCGAAACTAAAATTTTCCAGTCGAATTCCAAACCGCCCAAACCATCCGAGCGACACACTTGTTCGACTACTCCGCACGCTCACTCAGGGTCTTCACCTGACCGGCCAGTTTACCACCAGCGCCCAAAATTGCACCGTTGAGACGTGCCCCTGGTGACAGAATCAGGCCCACTAGTTGAGACAGCATTTCCTTGCGTCCCGGGCTCTTACTGAGAGTTTCCACATCAGGTGCAGTCAGAGGCGTTTCACCTAAGCCACCACCTTTGATCTCTAAAACCTTGATCTTTTTGGCCCATTCCGTCAATTCACGCGACAAAGCGACGATGTCTTCGCCGCCGAATGCCAGTGTGGACGGGCCGGCAAGTGCAGGACCGACGCCCGATAAGCCGATCTGGCCCAAGGCACGTCGCGCCACAGCGTTTTTGACCCCTAACAATCGAATATTCTTTTGTCGCAATGCTAACCGCAGTTTATTTGCGGCAACGGCATCGACCTTGGAAACGTCCAGCACGACGACTTCGCGACAATCGCCGATGACCTTCTGAATCCCATCGATCATTAAATCTTTGACGTACTTGCTCATGGAAATCAAACCAACCGAGAGAGTTTCAAATGTCGACTAAACGGCGACGGTAATACTAGGTGTCATGGTGGCACCGATCGCAATGTTCCGAATGTATTGACCCTTGGAGGTCGACGGCTTCAGCGAACGAATGTATTTCAACAATGCCTCAGTGTTCTCGACCAGCTTCTGGTGGTCGAATGACAATCGTCCAACAACGCAATGAACGTTTCCACCAGAATCTACGCGGAACTCGACCTTACCCGCCTTATATTCGCGAACGGCCGAAGCCACATCTTGGGTAACCGTTCCGGCTCGTGGTGACGGCATCAACCCGCGTGGACCAAGAATCTTACCCAGAGGACCAACAACACCCATCATATCTGGTGTGGCGATGGCGACATCGAAATCCATGAAACCGCCGCGAATTTTGTCGGCAAGATCCTTTCCACCGACAAAATCCGCTCCAGCACTCGTTGCGATCGCCGAATTATCACCCTGCGTGAAAACCAAGACCCGTTGCGACTTTCCGATCCCGTGCGGCAGAACGATTGATCCACGCACGATTTGATCGGCTTGCTTCGGATCTACGCCAAGGCGAACAGAGATCGCGACGGTTTGATCGAACCGACACTTTCGGATCTTTTCCGGAAGTGTGCTTTCAACCTTTTTCAAAATCTCAACGGCGGTCGGCAGATCTGCCGAAGGTGTTGCTTCGAGAACTTTTGTCAGGTGACGGATACGCTTCGACTGATTAGCCATTTCTAAACCTAAACCACTGTGAGAATTACATCGCGAGAACATCACCGGAACGACAAAACAGTATCGCGCCCGGGAGACGCGAATCAGATCACTTCGATTCCCATACTACGTGCCGTTCCGGCAATCATCTTTGCCGCCTGCTCAACACTCGACGAATTCAAGTCTTCAAACTTGACCTTAGCGATCTCCAGCAGTTGCGCTTGAGTCACACTGCCAACTTTTTCCGTTCTTGCATTATGAGCACCAGTCGCAATCTTTGCAGCTTGCTTCAGCAACACCGAAGCAGGTGGGCTCTTCAGCACAAACGAGAACGACCGATCTTCGAAAATTGTGATCACAACGGGTACAATCATCCCGTTCAGATCCCGAGTCTTTTCGTTGAACTGCATCACGAACTGGCCCAGATTAATACCGTGGGGACCAAGTGCCGTTCCGACTGGAGGTGCAGGCGTCGCCTTGCCACCGGCAATTTGGACCTTGACCTGAGCCTTGATTTTCGCTTCTTTCTTCGCCACCTGACTTCTCCGCTAAGCCGCTACGCACGAACCGACTAAACCCGCTCAACCTGCCACGCTTCCACATCCACGGGCGTGCTGCGACCGAATATTTCGATCATCACCGTCAATTTGCCACTACTCGCATCCACACTTCCGACGGAACCGTCGAAGGAAGCGAACACACCCTCGATAATCTTGACCCGATCACCTGCCTTCAGGTCATGCTTGATCTTGGCTGGTTCTTCGGCAACCGTCTTGCCTGACCCCAGCATCGCGTGAACCTCGTGCATCGGCATTGGTGACGGCTTGCCGGAAGAACCGGTAAAATCGCCAACCCCACTAGTGCTCCGCACGAGATACCACGTGTCATCATTCAAAACCATCTGGATCATCAAGTAACCGGGGAACTTTTTCTGCTCAATCACCCGCTTCTTGCCGTTCCGGTTTTCTACTATTTTCTCGACCGGGATAACGATCTCTCCAAAAAAATCCTGCAAGCCCTCTTGTCGGATCTTTCTCAGCAACGCTTCCCGTATTGTCTTCTCACGGTTGCTTTGAATCTTCAAAACATACCAATTCATCTGACCGTCTTGGGAACCCTCAGTTACGGATTCCGGTGCCATAATTTGTGTCCTTTGGAGAGTGACCAACGCTTTAACCGTCCCAGAAACATTTACAGGAGCCAGCTATCGCGATAGCCTCAAAACACCCGTCATCTCCAAAAACTTTTGCCACGCGATATCATAACCAAATAACAACGCGCTGAAAAGAAACATCGTTACCAACACAACTATCGTCGCCCGCTGCAGTTCCACCCACGAAGGCCAAGTCACCTTCGTCATCTCCGCCTCAACATCGATCAGGAAGTCTGCAAACACGGGATAATTAATCGCTCGAAAAGCAAACCAAGCCCCAACCACATTGATCACGGCCAGCACTGCGTACGCTGTCGTCGTGCCGAGATCTATCAACACCGCGTTGTAAAGTGCCTGGCTTGCCAGAATGCACGCCAAAACGATCGCAGCCGCAGTGCAGCGACGTACAATCTTTCCCTGTTTGCGCTGATACAAATCTGTGCTTAAGATGCTTTTCAGCAGCGTTTCACGCTGAACTTTGGCCATAAATGCTTCCATGTCTCCAATTCGCATCCAAAACGGGAGTCGCATTCAACATACGATTCTCCCCTGCCCAAAACACGGGCGGAGGGACTTGAACCCCCAACACCTGGATTTGGAATCCAGTGCTCTGCCAATTGAGCTACGCCCGTTTGACGCGAACCGGGTTACTTTTTGCGAGACTCTTTGTGGATCGTGTGCCGACGAAGCTTCTTGTTGTACTTTTTAAGCTCCAGCCGTTCAGTTCCCTTCGTCTCTTTCGAGATTCGGTAGTTCCGCAAACCGGTCTCTGTACACTCCAGCCAAACGAATTCACGTGCCACTTGTTTTTCCTCGACTCAAAATGCCATCAGAGACACTCGCCTCTGATGACAGACACTTCCAACCTCACAAATGCCGCGAACACCGCTTGGCGATGAAATCCGTGAACTACTCAAGAATCTTCGTCACAACGCCCGAGCCGACCGTCTTGCCACCTTCACGAATAGCGAAACGGACGTTTTCGACCATGGCGATCGGCTTACCGAGCGTCACTTGCATGTTGACGCTATCGCCTGGCATGCACATTTCAGCACCGCCGAGGAGTGATGATTCACCGGTTACGTCTGTTGTTCTGAAGTAGAACTGAGGACGATAGCCACTGAAGAACGGCGTATGACGACCGCCTTCTTCTTTGCTCAGAACGTAAACCTGGCATTCGAACTTTGAGTGCGGCTTGATTGAGCCGGGCTTAGCGAGGACTTGGCCACGCTGAACGTCTTCCTTGCGGATACCGCGGAGAAGAACACCCACGTTGTCCCCGGCCATCCCTTGGTCCAGCGTCTTCTGGAACATCTCAACACCGGTACAAACCGTTTCCTGTGGATCGGCCAGACCCAGCAGTTGAACTTTATCGCCAACCTTGAGGACACCTTGCTCGATACGACCGGTCACAACGGTACCGCGACCTTCGATCGAGAACACGTCTTCAATTGCCATGAGCATCGGCTTGTCAACTTCACGAGCCGGTTCAGGAACGTCTTTGTCAAGAGCTTCCATCAGCTTCGTAATACAAGCACTGTATTTTTCGTCGGCAGGATTGTCCAATGCCCCCTTGGCATTACCACGAACGATAGTAATATCATCGCCTGGGAATTCGTACTTATTGAGAAGATCGCGAATTTCCATCTCAACAAGCTCAAGCAACTCTTCGTCATCGACGAGATCGCACTTGTTCAAGAAGCAGACCAGAGCAGGAACGTTCACCTGCTTGGCAAGCAGAATGTGCTCGCGAGTCTGTGGCATCGGACCGTCAGCAGCCGACACAACCAATATGGCACCGTCCATCTGAGCGGCACCGGTGATCATATTCTTGATATAGTCCGCGTGCCCAGGGCAATCGATGTGAGCGTAGTGACGATTTGGGGTCTCGTATTCGACGTGACTGACCGCGATCGTCACCGTCTTCGTGTCGTCGCGAACGGTACCGCCCTTGGCGATATCCGCATAGCTCTTAAACTTTGCCAAACCCTTTGCAGTTTGAACGGCGAGAATGGCGGCCGTCGTTGTTGTCTTGCCGTGATCGATGTGGCCAATCGTGCCAACGTTCACGTGTGGCTTCGTGCGTTGAAAATTTTCCTTCGCCATTTTGCTCGCAGTCCTCTTTCT
>CAILLA010000207.1 GCA_903834925.1 uncultured Schlesneria sp. | reverse complement strand
GTGTCGAGTCGTTCGAAAGGTGTGATAATGTCGTTCAAGGTGATTTCTTTTGGAGGCCGTGCGAGCCAGTATCCACCACCAGGTCCGGGAGCACCATTGACCAGCCCCGTCTGAGAAAGCGTGGTCAGCACCTTGGCGACGATCGCTTGTGACAGTTTGCGGTTTTCGGCAATCTCCCGCGAATTGAGTCGCCTTCCACCATCTTCTTTGTAGTGCTCTGCCAGCAGGCTGGCAGCCGAGACTGCAGCTTGAGCGACCTTCCCATAATGTGTCATGCGACAGTTATCCCGATAGCTTTGATGGGTTCGCGAGCGCGATGAGGGTGTTGATTTCGTCGTAGAGGCTTCCAGCCTCCGTGCATCATTTCCATCCGCGGCTGGAAGCCGCAGCTACGGGGTGTGGCCCGCCGTTTCCAATTCGCAAAAACTCGCAGCCTCAATGGTTTGAAGATAGTCGATTTCTCGTTTTTGAGCAATTAAAGAAAAAACTTTCTTTATTTCTTGAATGCCGGGGTCGAGGCGGTTATGGTGTCGACGTGGGCACTGAACTCATCCTCCCTTCACCAAGGAATCCATCATGTTCTGCAACCAATGTGAACAGACTCAGAACGGAACCGGCTGCACTGATATCGGAGTTTGTGGCAAAGACGCGGATGTGCAGTCGCTGCAAGAGATCCTGCTCTACGGACTGAAAGGGATGGCGGCTTATGCCAATCATGCACGCCGCCTCGGCAAGACCGATGAGAATGTCAGTGCGTTTATCGAAGAGGGGCTTTTCGCCACGATGACGAATGTCAATTTCGATATCCCGACGCTACTCGAAATGGTGCTGGAGTGTGGTCGTCAAAACCTGCGAGTCATGGAACTGCTTGATCAGGGCCACTGCGAGCGGTTCGGCAAACCGGTACCGACAACCGTCAGGGAAGGAACCATCGCCGGACCCGGTATCCTGGTGACAGGACACGATCTGGTGGACCTCGCCGCCCTGCTTGAACAGACAGTCGGCACTGGAATCAACGTCTACACACATGGCGAGATGCTTCCCGCTCACAGCTATCCTGGCCTCAAGAAGTATCCACAGCTGGTCGGACACTTCGGTGGCCCGTGGCAGAACCAGCAGTGGGAATTCCCCATGTTTTCGGGGCCGATCGTGGCCACAACCAATTGCGTTCTGATCCCGTCAGATCTTTACGCCGACAGGCTCTTCACGACCCGTGTCACCGCCGTTCCTGGCGGTACACGGCTGAAGACAGACGATTTTTCGCAGGTGATCGCCAAGGCCAGAACTTGCGAGCCTCTCACGGAGAACTTTGTCCGCGAGTCGACAATTGGGTTCCATCACAGCGTGATTCTCAGCCTGGCGGACAAAGTTGTTGCCGCCGTCAAGTCGGGTGACATCAAGCGTTTCTATCTGATCGGCGGCTGCGATGGAGCCGAAGCCGGGCGCAACTACTATACGCAGGTGGCTGAACAATCGCCCGAACAGTCGGTGATCCTCACTCTTGGATGCGGAAAATACCGCATCCGCAATCATGATTACGGAACGGTCGCTGGAATTCCGCGTCTGCTGGACATGGGGCAATGCAACGACGCCTATGGTGCCGTGCAAGTCGCCTTAGCATTGGCAAACGCATTCGAATGCGGAGTCAACGACTTGCCGCTGGAGATCGTCCTTTCCTGGTTCGAACAAAAGGCGGTGGCCGTGTTGCTCACACTGCTGGCATTGAACGTCAAAGGGATTCGTGTCGGGCCAGTGGCACCAGCTTTCATTACTCCGAACATCTTCAAAGTCTTGCAGGACAAGTTTGACTTGAAGCTGATCGAATCAGAACCGCCAGCGGACCTGGTTCAACTGGCCGTGTGAGTGTTCGCCTTGTGAGGCAACGCCAGGATTTTTTTTCGGACTTCATTTTCATGTGCCACTGCTTCGGAGTCTTCGGAGAAGCAGTGTCTTGACATCAGCATTCGTTTTGCAACTCGGCACTGCTTGACGGAAGACCGTCAAGCAGTGGCACGATTTTCAGTGGAGCCCATGTTTTCTCGAAGAAAAATCCTGGCGTTGCTTGTGAAGGCGGTCAGTTTGGAACGGAAGGGAGAGAAAATGGGTGCCACGGCTTTACCGTCTTCGGTTAGGCCGTGCTCTTTGGACTCGTTTTCGAACCATGAAGACACGGCCTTGTCGAAGACTCCAAAACCGTGGCACCCTGAGTTTCAACGACGATTCCGGTTAAAAACGTGCAACCGTAATACGCCACATCAGATCAGCCGTATGTTCTGGTGATGTCCCCATTCGATTGTTGACCCCACTCTGGACCCGTACTAAGGCCTTGCATCATGCAGACCATTGACGAATCGCGTCTCGAAACTGATCCACAATATCGCTACGAATTTCTCGCCAGCTTCATCGGTTTCGGTCCGGAAGATGTCAAACTGATCCAGGCATCGGCACCACATCTGGGGCCAAGAGTGCCGCAGCTGGTTGATCAGACCTACCAGAAGCTGCTTTCCTTCGATGCCACCGCCCGCCATTTTGTACCCCGCCAACATGGTTTCGAAGGGCCAGTCCCCGCAGATCTGAAGTCGCTTTCTGAAGATCATCCGCAGATTAAGTTTCGCAAGGACCACTTGAATCGGTACTTCGTTCAACTGATCGGCCGAGCCTACGATGCGAAGATGGTGCAGTACCTGGATATGGTCGGCCGTATCCATACACCGAAAGCAGGAAATCAGGAAATCGACGTTCCGCTCGTGCAAATGAATGCCCTGCTGGGCGTCGTTTCGCACGCATTGTTGAACTCGATTGCTGAATGGCCTATCGCACCCGAATTGAAGTTTCGTACAATTATGGCTTTCAACAAGCTATTATGGATTCAAAACGACTTCATCAATCGACACTATCAGGCAGGGATCGCTGAATCTTCCGACGCTAGCAGGGTGGGCCACGTAGCCGACGCTGCTAGCGTCGGAGCGATAACGAGCGCGGGGCAATGACAATACTTGGATCGTAGCGAAAATATGGTGTCCTCGGATTTATTTGGGTTCCGTAGCCAAAGGCGTATTCCCATTCGGTGCATTGTTCAAGTACTTGGCAATTGGGATCGAATGGTGCAGTCGGGTGATTCCGTCCATGTTGCCGTCCATGCTATGTGTATTGAGCTGAATCGCTTCTCTTTTGGCAAGCTCTTTCAGCAGATGCTCACGCCCAACACGTTTGTCGCCGTCCGCCTTAACCATATCGATCGACACGACGAGGTCCATCCGATGCATGCCGTCGTCTAATCTGTCTCAGGAAAACCACCGTGAGCTCGTGAAATTCTGGAATACATCGTTTTCGAAATGCCGGAGCGTTCATTCAACGATTGTCTGGTCGTTAAACCATTTTGACGTCGTCATCCATACAGGACTGGCTTAGACGGACTTGATAGTGTTCTTGCGGCCTGCTCCAATCGTGTGAGAGGTCAGCCGGAGCCGGTTCAAGTGGAAATGACTGGCACTTCAACTGCAAAACGTTGGCTCAGGGTGGGAGACGAACTTGGAATTCAGGGCCGAATCCTCTTCATCCGCTCGCCGGATACCGCTATTTTACTTGCGTGCATTGGTCTTTCTGCTCATGCTCGCGGCATTGTTATTTAACTGGATCACCTTTCTGCAACGTGTCGAACGGGAAAGGCGTCTGCGCGAGAAACAATTGCGATATGCCGAAGAGGAACTGGTACGTGCCAGGGACGAGTTGCGGGATCAGCTTCGAGGCACTCAGCCGGAGCCTTTACGATCGTTCTGGGAGGCGGATCTCGAAGGCTCGAATCTTGCAGGTATGACGCTTGCGAGTAACAGCAATGCTTTCCAGCGTGCTTCGTTCCGTAACTGCCGCTTGGAGGGAGCAACGCTGGAAGGTGGCGGAGCTTCATTTCAATTCGCTCGATTCGACTCTGCGAAGCTTGCCAGGGCCGCGTTGAAGGGGGATGTAGCCTCGTTCCAGGCGGCGTCGTTCGTCGGGGCCGATCTTACGGACGCAACCATCGTTGGAGCATCTGGGTCGTTTCAAGGAGCGACGTTCGAGGGGACAATCCTGATCGGCGCGAAGATGTCGGGGAGTTTTCAATCGGTCAACTTCAGTGGCACAAAATTTGAGGCGGCCGATCTCTCGGCCATTAATCGTGATAATCTGGCCAGTAGCTACTTCAAGATCCCGCCAACGTACGACGCCAGGACGAAGTTCCCGGTGGGATTTGATCCCATCGAACATTTATGGACGCGGGTTGAATAGTGCCAGGGACAGCCTGTTTTTTCTTGTTTTCTCGTTCCCAGGCACCTGCTTGGGAACGAATCTTTTCGAATCTCCGCTTCGCCATTTGTCTAGCAAGCAGCAGAACGCAATTCGTTTGAAATTAGGTGGAGTCACTTTGGTTGCCGTCCGCCGCAATCGGGAAGCAGAGCTTCCAAGACGTGCGTTCCCAAGCTGGAGCTCGGGAACGAGGGAGACGAGGGAAAGAATCAGTTGGGAGTGATACTGGCTCCGGAGGCGGATTTTTCCTCAAGGGGTTCCGACACCACATCGACGGCCTCAGTCGGTTCTTGAT
Source organism: uncultured Schlesneria sp. (assembly GCA_903834925.1). Classification (GTDB taxonomy): domain Bacteria; phylum Planctomycetota; class Planctomycetia; order Planctomycetales; family Planctomycetaceae; genus Schlesneria. The sequence continues at coordinate 36,961 of CAILLA010000207.1, read as the reverse complement.
CCGGTTGGCTCGCGCTATCAGCGTCCCTCGGAAGGGGCTCCGTAGTCACGCTGACTGGGGTAGAAGGTGGGTCTGGCATCATCGGGTAGAAGAGCTGGTCGATAAGAGAGTCAGGCATCTTCGCCTTGATTCCATAATCGGCAGGCCACTCGTTGGGCAGGTAATGCGTGCCAAAGATCCTGTCGAGCCAAGGGAGTGTTGATGCGTAATTGCGATTGATCGGGCCACTCTTGGTATGGTGCCAGTGGTGGAAGGCCGGGGTCGAGAATAGCCATTCGATCGGACCGAGTCGCCATCGCAGGTTAGCGTGGATAAAGAACCCCCAGAACGTGCCGATTAATGACACAACCAAGGGAACGGTCGAACCCGATCGATCCATCGGACTCCCCAATCCCAGGACAACCATGGGGACCAGCATGCAGAAACGGCCGAAAACCAGGTCAATCGGATGCGCTCGACTGCTGACCATGAAGTCACAATGCTCTGCGCTATGATGGATCGCGTGAAATCGCCATAGGAAGGGGAACTCGTGACACCAACGATGACCCCAGTAATAGCCAGTCTCGCCTGCGACCAATCCGGCGACCATGCGCGCCCAGAGCGGAAGGGAACGCATGGTTTCCGGAACGACTGCGGGGACGCACCGTTGCACGGTCCATACGAGGAGCGCGATAGGGAGACTCAACAATATCGAGAGAAGCAGGCTGGTCAAAAAGTAATAGGCAAGATCAGCGCCGATTCCCTTGCGGAAAATCTTCGCGGGTCTGACGGCGAAGAGGCGTTCAAGCGGCACAAAAATAACAACAAGAACCAGCAGCCAGACTGCGAGCCAGAAAATTTCGAGTAGGATTGGAGGAAGCGACGACATCGGTCGAGTCCAGGTTAGCGTGCGGTGGGCGGTGGGTCTGATGCAATGGCAAAACCGGTGTGTGGTAATCCTATTCCACGCCAATAGCCGTCGCAACAAGCGGTGACACGGCCTTACCGTCTTCTCGAGATCATCACCGAACTGAAGGTCAAGTCGCTGAGGTCGACTTCAGTGCACGGGAGCGACGACGTAGCCCGACCCCGACAAACGCGATGCTACCCAGACCCAACGAAACCAAAGTGGAAGGCTCTGGGACCGCAACCGCTTCCATATCGATGTTGGTGATGAGAGCAACCGGAGGTCCAGAATGTACTGGGGCAACCGCGAGGAATTCGAGAACCTCGCTCGTCGAGGTGGCTTTGAAATTGAACGTTTGATGCATCCAGGCGGTCGTCTTACCAGATGAGTTATTCGTAACGGTCACTTCCTGTGCGGTACCGCCGCCTAAGGAAACGTCCCATCCAATATTGTTAGGGATATAGCCTGTATAGGCAGAGGCGGCCCAGTCGAAGCTCACCGAATAAGTGGTTCCGATTGTCAGGCCGCCGATCGTTTGTTGAATGGAATTGACCGAATAATTCGGGTAAGTATCCCCGATGATACTGAGGAAGTTGGAACCGTTTGGGGGGGCATCGGCGGGCGACACCAAATAAGTCTGATTCGCGGTATTGAAAAGATAGGCATAAGCTGCTGTGACGTTGGTGTTGTCAGTGTGGGTTCCCTGGTAAATTGTCCAACCCGTGAGCGTACCCTTACCTGAAAGCGATCCGTTGGGCGGATTGACGTTGCCGATCTGAGCGAGGTAATGGTGGTTAGGGATGATGCTCCCCCCTTGGTTGTAAGAAGAGAAATCGCCGTTCTGGACGAGATTGCCCGCTTGAACGAGATTTGACGACGTGATCGGTAGTGTCAATGCCATGACACTGAACAGGCTAACAATGATTCGACGAGATTCCACAGATTGCCTTCCTCAAAAAACGGCGTGAACTTGGACAAGCAGACTTGACTGTATAAAAGCACGCCGCTTTCAGGCGGCGCGAAAGGTTGTAGGCACCGTCCGCGAATTTCCAACATCGATTTCGTGTTTTTCGAAAAGAAATTCAGGTCTTCGTCGATGCAGTCGGATTGACACTCTCACGCCGTTTTCAGGGCGCACGCACGACGACGCAGGCCGACCGTCACAAACCCGATGACCCCCAGTTCCAATGAAACCAACGTGGAGGGCTCGGGTACGGGATGAAGTTCCATGTCGATGTTGGTTAAAAGAGCCATCGGTGGACCGGAATGCGCCTTGTTGACCGCGAGGAATTCGAGAACTTCGCTCGTCGTATGGGCTTGGAATAAGAACGTCGTATGCATCCAGGGCGTGGTGTGACCGGAGGAGTTATTCGTGACGGTGACTTCCTGAGCCGTGCCGCCACCCAGAGAAACGTCCCACCCAATATTATTCGGTGTATAGCCTGACGGAGCGGAGGCAGCCCAGTCGAAGCTCACGGAATAAAACTGGCCGGCTGTCAGGCCGTTGATTGTCTGCTGAACAGAATTGACCGAATAATGTCCGCCGGAATTATCCCCAAGGATACCCAAAAAGTTGGAGCCGTTGGGCGGGGTTGCGGCGGGTGACACCAAACCCGTCTGATTCGCAGTGTTGTAAAGATAGGCATAAACGCCAACAGAGTTGGCGGAGCTGGTCCCTTGGTAAACAGTCCAACCGGTAAGCGTCCCCTTACCCTCCAGTGATCCATTCGGCGGATTGACGTTGCCGATGTGGGCGAGGTAGTGATTGTTCGGAACGGGTGCCCCGGCGGTGTACTGCGAGAAGTCGCCGTTGGTGATCAGGCCAGCGTGGACGGTAGCTGATGATCCGAGGAGCCACACGAGGGCCAGAAATTTTGAAGCAAATAATGCACGACGTAACATCGGGCGTTTCGACCTTTCCATGCAACGCATTTCCGCACCCGCCGAAAACAGGCGGATGCGCCGCGAGGTTTTAGGCGCCTCGGTCAAAAAATCGAGGAGTGGTCACGCAAAAAAAACACTTTTTTCCTTTTTTTTGGATCGTCGCAATTGCTTTCACATGCACCAATGTCCCGGCACACAGATTGGTGACCTTGCCGACGATATGAGTCGAAGGGGATCGTTAGTCGTTTGCTTGGATCAAATCTCGGTCGCCCCGAATGGGACTTATCGTTGGGTTTGGCCTGTCGATACCAGGGGCAGAGGCTGCCCCTGGCTTTACTCGGTCGCGGCTACGCGGCTAAAGAAAGCCGACCGATGGAAGGCCGATCATGGTCGTTGGTGCATTCGACGTTGCCGCCGCCGTATCGTATCTGGAGTTACAGTACGCGGTTTCAAGATGCCACGACTGACAAGGTTTTGAAACGTCGACTCAGACACTTTCAATGTGTCCATCAAATAGGATGTCGTGGTTCCCAGAATCGCGCAGGAACCAAACCATGTCAGGCCAGGAAGGAGTGCTGCGAAAACAACTTGCCAGTCTTTCAGTACGATAGAAAGAGTCAGGCCAACGACGGCGACGATCAGATTCGCGAAAACGCCGACTCCGCTGGGGCTGGAACTGCTCGTCCAAAAGCCCCAAAGACTGAGGACCACTGGGATCAGTAACATCGGCTTGCCAGAAGAAACGCTGTAGATCAAGAGAAGCAGCGACGGCGATAGCAGAATTGCAAACGTGGAACAGAAATAGGTCAGTCCCCTGCTCCCCGAAGCGATTCGAACTGCTGAAAACCAATCGGTCAAATACCAGTCAGTCGAGCTGGAGTTTTGGCTTTTCAGGAAATCGGAATGCTGCATCACGAATGCCTCTTGTTTTATTTCTGGCTAAGCTCCGTAATCTCGTACTTGAAACATTAAAACGTGAATTGTGGTGGTGTTGTCGATTGGGTGCAATCGAGAATTTTCATTGACGACGAACGAATGACGGCCACGTTCTGGTTTACAGATCGCGAAGCGGAGCTTCGAAGAGGGCGTTCCCAAGCGGGAGCTTGGGAACGAGGGTATTGAAGCGTGCGTATCCACTTGGCGGCTCGGGTGGAATCTGGCTCTTCCACAGAAACCGGATTTCCCTACTACTCATGACGCCTGCGGTCTACAATATTTTGGCTCGCTTTTTTCGGTCCTTCTGGAAGGTTGATTATGCGTCGTCTTGCAATTGTTGTCTGTGGGCTGGTCCTTGCGGTTGGCTTTGTGGTTCTGCCGCTCAGGGGCGATGCCGTTCCTGAAGCCAAGACGCGATTGCTGGAGGACATCAAGTTTCTCGCCTCTGACGAACTGGAAGGTCGCGGTGTCGGGACGAATGGGCTGAACGTTGCCGCACGATTCATCAAGGCGGAATTCGCCAAGGCGGGTCTGGCGGTCGATCGAGTCAACGGCGATGCGTTTCAGAAGTTTGATCTCGTGACCGGCTCGAAGCTTGGTGAATCGAATTCCCTGCAATTGGTCGGTCCTGAGGGAGCGACCATCGAGTTGAAGATCGGCGAGAATGTCGAAGTCTGTTCATTCGGAGGAAGTGGTTCATTTTCCGGCGATGTAGTCTTCTGTGGATACGGCATCGAATCAAAGGACGACAGCTATAACGATTTCGAAGGAATTGATGTCGAAGGAAAAGTGCTAATCGTTATGCGGCGTAATCCTCGTCAAGCCGATCCGAAAAGTCCGTTCGGGTCGTCGCATGGCGTTTCACGGCATGCCGATCTTCGTTCCAAAATGAATAACCTGGCGGCACGCAAAGCGGCTGCGGTCTTGTTTGTGAATGATCCCTATGCGGGAAAGAAAGCGGTGGAAACTCGCAAAGACAGTCTTATCAAAGCGAACGAAAAGGTTGTCGCGGCGGTCGAAGAGTTCCTCGCGATTGAAGCGACGGAGACCGAAAAAGTTTCCGCAGCACGAAGTAAATTGACCGAAGCGACAAACCAATCGAAGTCGCTTCGCCAGGCGGCGGAAAAGGGTGACGATGATCCATTGATGAAATTCGGCTATGCGGGAAATGGCGACAACAAAGCGATGCCGCCGGCGTTTCACATCTCAATTAAGACGTGCAACCAGATGCTGGCCGCGATCAAGACTGACCTGGTGACACTCGAAGCCGAGATTGATGCCGAGTTGAAACCGAAGTCCGTGGTCGTTACGGGGTGGTCTGCGAAGGGAGCTACGACGATCGAAAAAGTTCGATCAGATGTGGAAAACGTGATTGGTGTCATTGATGGTGAAGGCCCGCTCGCGAACGAAACGGTCGTTATCGGAGCTCATTACGATCATGTCGGACGCGGCGGACAAAACTCGCTCGCACCAGGATCGACGGAAATTCATAATGGTGCGGATGACAATGCGTCGGGAACGGTCACGTTACTGGAACTGGCTCGCCGATTTGGTCAGAAAGCAAAAACGGCCAAGCCCGCTCGGCGGTTGGTATTTATTGCGTTTACAGGCGAAGAATTAGGATTGCTCGGTTCTGCCAGGTATTGCAAAGAACCGGTCTTTCCATTGGATTCGACCATTGCCATGTTGAATATGGACATGGTGGGGCGACTGAAGGACGAAAAACTGCTTGTGTACGGGACGGGGACCAGTCCTCGCTGGGAGCCTGAACTGAAGCAGTTCAACGGAGAGAATGGGTTCAAGTTGATTTTCAAACCCGAAGGTGACGGTCCCAGCGATCATACTTCGTTCTATGCGAAAAAGATTCCGGTTCTGCATTTCTTCACTGGTGAGCATGCCGACTATCACAAGCCGACCGACGATTGGGAAAAGATCAACATTGAAGGGGTGTCTCGTGTCGCTGATCTGATTGAAGCGATGATCACGGCGACAGTCAGTCACGCGGATCGGCCAGAATATGTCGAGACCAAGCGGGCGGCAGGTCCGAGTCGTGGGGGCAATCGACCTTATGTCGGTACGATCCCGGAATTCGGCAATGAAGATCCAGGCTACTCGATCAGCGGAGTGACTCCAGGTGGCCCCGGTGAAAAAGGTGGTCTCAAGGGAGGAGATCGAATTGTGAAGATTGGTCCGCATCCCGTTGCGAACCTTGACGATTTTGATGCTGCCTTAAGAAAATTTTCACCTGGTGATGCTGTTGACTTTACTGTGGTTCGGGAGAAAAAAGAGCAGACCTTTAAAATCACCCTTGATCCACCTCGGTAGCCGCTGTCAGCGCGGCAACCTGACGAGGGAGTCACAATCCCATATTCGATTGGAATCACTCTGTGTTTGACGAAGGTCGTTTGTTACTTTCATGAAAACGCGAATCGAGTTTGAAGGGGCTTTCGGTATGTCGGTTTCTGAAACAGGTTCGGCCATGCGACCAACAGATCTGCGAAGGTTTTTTCGATTCCTGTTCATCGTTTCGATCTGCTCGAGTGGATGCGGACCGTCGAAATCAACTCCTGCGCCGGTCAAAGCGGTTCCGAATACGGTCACGGTTCCCGCTGCGGTGCCGGCAACCCCCGCTCAAAATCCGTCGACGACTGCAAAGCCGAAGGCCAGGCCTGTGGAACGCAAATCAAGCGTACCATCCAATGCCGACCCGAAGACTTTGTTCATGGTGAGCAGCAATGGCCAGCCGATGGAAGTGGAAGCGGTGCGAGGCACGTTACCGACTGAACGATTTGAAGTCGTGGCCGCCGACCTTCGTTACGACTCGAGGAATTTTGTTGTCCAATCGAGTCAGGCTTCTGTTCAGTCGCAACAGTTGTATGGAACCGGCCAGAAACGAAGTGGATTCACACTGCCAAAAGGGTTTGAAGAAGTCAAAGAAAATGGCTACAGCAGCGATGGGCTTCCGATGTGCATTCTTTGCCTCAAGACCGGTTCAAAGTTGGCATTGGTACCGGCGGGAACGTGTATCGTTGGTTCGGACGCCGGCCCGGAAAACAGTAAGCCAACGATTACTGTGTATCTTGACACGTACTATATGGAAATCCTGGAAGTGACAATCCAGGGCTACGAAAAGTATCGGGCTGACCAGCGGGAAAAAAAGAAGCCAGTTCCCCCTGCACCTTCGAACCCATCGTCATCCCCACAAACGCCGGCACTTGGGGTTCCCTGGGGAGTCGCTGGTAATTACGCGAAGTGGGCCGGGATGGAACTTCCAACCGAAGCCGAATTCGAGAAGGCCGCACGGGGGCCCCATGGTTTGCGGACACCCTGGGGTGATGGCAAAGCTTTGATTTCCAGTCGGACATTGTCAGCCACGGGATCGTTTCCGTCCGATCGAAGCCCCTACGGAATTTATGATCTTGCGGGTAACGCGATGGAATGGTGTTCGGACCTTTATTCGCCGACATCACATGCCGAGGCGAGTGGTTCTGGTACGAAAGAGGTTCCTCACAACTGGGCTGGACCGAAAAAGGTCCGCGAGATGAACTTTCGCGTTGTGAAAGGGAACGGCAAGGACTGGAGTATCTGGGATCGTCAGGGAAAGGATATGGGTAAAGGACACCCCGAGGTCGGATTCCGGTGTGTCTTGCGGATCGCACCTGATGCGAAGACCGCTGAATCCTCTCGGTCGATACAGTGACGTGAAAGAGAAATCTCAACCGTGATGAATCACCAATCTGGTTTTTGTGCGAACAATTGTCGCGGTCTCGCGTGGCGAATTTGTGTTCTCTTCGCAGCGAGCTTGGGATTCGGTTCCTCTGCGGAACGAATTCAAGCCGATCCGCCGCCTATCGAATTTGACCGTAACGTCGCACCGATCCTGATCAATAATTGCCTTGAATGTCATCATCATGGCAAGGCGAGTGGTGGTTTGAACCTGGCATTAATTGAAGAGGTTCGACGCGGCGGCGAGAGTGGCCCCGCGATCTCAAATGACCCCACTTCACCAAGCCTGTTGATGGTGAAAATCGATGCTGGCGAGATGCCGCCTCAAGAAAAGGGAAAGCGTCGGCCGCTTTCTCAGGATCAGGTTGCGACGCTGCGAACCTGGGTCAAAAGTGGGGCTGATTGGCCAAGAAATCGAGAACTGGGTCTTCACGAACAGACTGTTCAAATCGATAAGGCTCGAGACTTCTGGTCGTTTCAACCTGTCCGGCGTCCACCCGTTCCTGAAGCGAAAGGGGCAGACAATCAGATCGACGGATTTATCGAGGAAAAACTTTCGAAGCAGGGGATCGAGCCTGTAGCAACTGCGGAACCACGTCAGCTATTGCGTCGGGCCTGGATGGATCTGGTTGGTCTGCCACCTTCGCTTGACGAACAAGATCGGTATTTAAAGGAACCGTCGTCCAAAGCGTATGAGGATCTGGTTGATCGGTTGCTGGAGAATCGAGGCTACGGTGAGCGATGGGGACGTTACTGGCTTGATCTTGTTCGATATGCGGACTCAAACGGTTACGAGCGTGATGGAGCCAAACCAAGCGTGTGGCGGTATCGCGACTATGTGATTGACTCTTTAAATCGTGATAAACCTTATGACCGGTTTGTGCTGGAGCAAATTGCTGGGGATGAACTGCCTGATCGATCGAAAGAAACTGTGATCGCCATGGGATTTCACGCATTGGGGGCGTGGCAGGACGAGGTCGATCCACTCGAAGCGGCGCAGTATCGTGCCGATGAACTCGATGACATGCTTCGCACGACCGCACAGACATTTCTTGGTGTAACGATCGGTTGTGCTCGATGTCATCACCACAAATTTGACCCGATTTCGATGGTCGATTATTACAGCCTTTCTGCGATCCTTTCACCTCTTAAACGACCGAATGTCGGACGTGAGGATCGTGATCGTCCGGTTGGTTCGCTCGCCGAACTCGCTGCGGTTCAGAAGCGGGATGAGCGGCTTGCAGGGTTGCACCAGCTGATTGCACAACTTCGAGCGAAGACAGAAGCCGAGTGGTTGGAGTCTGGGAAAAGCCAGCTTCCAGATGACGCAGTTGGTGCTTTTCGGTTGTCATCGAAGGACCGCAATCCGACTCAGAACGGGTTGATCCAAAAGCATTCGGCACAATGGCAGGCAGAGATTGCGGCTGCGATGCCAGAGGATCGTCGTCAGCAGGTAACCGAGTTTGAACAATCGATCCAGAAGTTGCGGCAAGAGACCCCTGATCTTCCACGAGGTTATTTTCTGTTTGAGGATTCGCCGAACGCCGCGCCAACGTTCCTGCTGTTATCAGGCCGGGCATCAAACCCCGGGCCGCAGATGCAGCCTGCTGTACCCGTTGTCCTGACGCAGTCTCAACCGCCGATAGCTCTGGTTCCGGGGCAATCGAGTGGCCGTCGACTGGCTTTGGCCCAATGGTTGGTTGATTCCAAGAACCCGCTGACGGCTCGCGTGATCGTGAATCGTGTCTGGCAGCACCATTTCGGTGAGGGGATTGTCGCAACCCCCAGCGACTTCGGTCAAATTGGAGCGAGGCCAACTCATCCAGAGCTGCTTGATTGGCTAGCCGACTGGTTTGTTCATGACGCCCAGTGGTCACTTAAGAAACTGCATCGGTTGATCATGACCAGTCAAGCCTACCGCCGATCCAGTACCGCGACTCAGCAACAGCGAGAGCTTGATCCCGAAAATCAATGGCTCGGGCGGTTTCCACAGCGTCGATTGGAAGTGGAAGCGATTCGCGATGCGGTGCTTGCCACCAGTGGCAAGTTGAATCCAGAAATGTTTGGTCCCGCTGTTTACCTGCCAATCCCTGCGAGCGTGATCGAAGCTCATACGGACAAGGAAGCGGCCTGGCGGACTTCGCCCGAACCTGCGATTTACCGCCGGACGATCTACGCCTACGTCAAGCGAACGTTGCTGGTGCCGATGCTGGAAGTGCTGGATCTGTGTGATACGACGAACAGCGCCGAGAAACGGAGTGTCACAAGCATCGCGCCGCAGGCATTGACGCTTTACAACGGTGAATTCATGAATTCGCAAGCCGCGTTTTTCGCTGATCGTGTGATCCGGGAAGCGGGGGACGATCCCGATAATCAGATCGTTCGAGCGTATCGATTAGCGCTTTGTCGGCCACCGACAGAAACGGAGTTTCAAGCGATGAAATTATTCTGGATCAAGGAAACCGAGAGCCGAGCATCCGACCTGTCTTCTAATGCGGGACGAGACGCATTGATCCAGATTTGCCGAGTGATTTTGAATTTGAATGAGTTCGTCTATGTCGAGTGAAGGGTTTTCAACAATGAATCGCTTTTCGCCGAATCCGACCCCCTGTGGTCAATCGCGTCGTTCATTTTTGTGGGAAGTCGGCGGTGGATTTGCGTCGCTCGGTTTGGTGGACCTCCTGTCTCGCGACGGATTCTTTGATGGCACGAACAATTCATTGTCAGCTGCGGAGACGACGGCATCGTCCGTCAAGCCTTCGAATGTTGGCAAGCCTTTACAATTTCCGGTGAAGGCCAAGCATTGTATTTTTCTGTTTATGAATGGTGGCCCCAGTCAGATAGACACGTTCGATCCGAAACCGGTACTCGACAAATACGATGGGAAGCCTTATTCGGGTGATCTGAAGTTTGGCTCGAACGGTCGTCCGATTGGTTATCTGATGCGCAGTCCGTTCAGGTTTCAAAAGTACGGCGAAAGCGGGTTAGAGATCAGCGAACTCTATTCCCAAACTGCGCAACATGCGGACGATCTCTGTGTCTTAAGAGCCATGTATACCGATACGGCAGCCCATTCTTCGGGTTGCCTGCAAATGAACACCGGCAGTCCATTAACGGGACGACCGAGTCTCGGTTCGTGGCTCAATTATGGGCTTGGTTCGCTGAACGAGAATCTTCCGAACTTTGTCGTGATGACGGATTCACGAGGCGGGCCGATTGGCGGTGCCCCGAACTGGGGGGCGGGTTATATGCCAGCGGCCAATCAGGGAACATTATTTCGCAGTAAAGGGTCACCGCTTTTAGATCTCGCTACGCCTGAAGGGGTTGGGGCACGGACTCAACGGCATTCGTTGGATCTGTTTGCCAAACTGAACGAAGAACACGCAGCTCGGCATTCGGAACAATCGGAACTGGCGGCGCGGATTTCGTCTTATGAACTGGCCTATCGCATGCAGACAAGTGCTGCGGAAGTGGTTGATGTTGAGCGGGAGAGCCAAGAGACTCAGTCCATGTATGGCCTTAATGATCCACTCACTTCGGAATTTGGTCGCAAGTGTCTCGTCGCGCGGCGACTGGTGGAACAGGGTGTTCGCTTCATTCAGATCTATTCGGGCGGTGGTCATATTGAAGCGACGTGGGATGGTCATAACGACTGTATTACGAATCACAAAATTCATGCGGGAGAAACAGATAAGCCAATCGCCGCCTTAATTGCCGACCTGAAGCAACGAGGCCAATGGGACGAGACTTTGATCGTATGGGGTGGTGAATTTGGCAGGACGGCAACAAGCGAAGGTGTTGGAAAGCCAGGTCGCGATCACAACTGGCTTGGATTTTCGATGTGGCTTGCGGGGGGCGGCGTGAAGGGTGGTCAGGCGATCGGCGCGACTGATGAACTTGGATTCACAGGGGTGGAAGACCGTGCTCATGTTTCCGACCTGCATGCGACGATCTTGCGGTTGATGGGATTCGATCATCGTCGCCTCAGCTACTTTTACAATGGTCTGGACCAGCGTCTGACCGGAGTGGACGAGCGTCACGTGATCGAAAAGGTTCTGGCCTGAGAATTGTGAAATTGTGATTTGTTTTGTGCCAGCGTGTTGACTGTCTGCAAGATGTGCCTAAGCTACGGTAGCTCGAACAAGATTTTCGAGTCGGCGAGACGGACTGAAAACACTGTGTATCGGACGAGTGGTGTCAGGCTGTTGGCATGCCATCTCTGAGGTACGAGTAAGTCGTCTCTGAATTATGGGCAAGCGGGATGCTTACCCCACTGAAGTTTTTCAGCTTCAGTCGTTGCGGCTTATTTGGCCGGGTGCTGAATCGGCCTTGCTTAACTCAATCATCATGCGCGTGGGAACACCACGCGGCACGCATTTAAGGAGGATGCCACGTGAAGGCAATTCATCACGGATCTCGATTCGGTCGAAGTTTTGTCGGTTTGATTGCCGGAATCATCCTGTTTGCGGGGGGCTCGTTGATCGCACAGGAGTCGATTGGGCGATTCTATGATCGATCTTTTAGCGACGGCTCGGGTGAGCACAAATATGTTGTTTTTGTTCCCGCAAGTTATCGATCGGACAAACCGACGCCGGCAATCTTATTCCTTCATGGCGCTGGGGAACGAGGGAAGGACAATCGATTACAGTTGCTGGCGGGGTTTGCACCCTACATCAAAGCGCGGGCAAAGACATTTCCGTTTCTTGTCGTTCTACCGCAATGTGAGTTGTCTGAAGGACGAATTCTCGAATCGTGGTCGGCCGACAATCCGGATGGCAAACGCGCTCTTGAATCGCTTGATGATGTCCGCAAACACTATAACGTCAATGAGAAGCGAGTGGTTCTAACAGGTTGGTCCATGGGCGGGTTTGGAACCTGGAGCCTGGCTATGGCGGAACCGTCTCGCTGGTCTGCATTGGTACCCGTTTCTGGAGGTGGTGATAATGACAAGATCGCCAGCTTGAAGAATCTACCGGTCTGGGCATTTCACGGAGCGAAGGATGTTCTCGTGAAACCCGAAGAGGGCCGTAAGATGGTCGACGCCCTGAACGCGGCCGGTGGAACAGCAACATTTACCGAGCTACCTGATGGGGTACACGACATCAGTGCCGAGGTTTACGGAAACGATGCTGTGGTTGCCTGGATGCTGAATCCAGGGAAGTCAGCGACTCAACTGGGCACCGCGACAGTGAAGCCCGTTGTTCCGGTCAATGTCCCGTTCGTTCCGGTTCGGGAAATATCGCAAGCGGTCGGTATGCGGATCGGCAATGATGTTCTGGATGCGTTGACCTATTCGATTCCACAAACCGTTTCGCGCGACTTGCTGACAGGTCGACTGAACGACATGTTCGACAGCACGGTTGCTTCAGGTCGTCAGTTCAGCATTCGGTTTTCAGGTATCTCTTACAACGGTCAACTGGAACGAGTTGTTGCGAGAGGTTGGAGTCAGGGCCGGGTTCTGGTACAGCTTGGGATTCGCAATGTCACGTTGACGATTGGTGGAACATCGGTGGAAGGCGCTCGTCATTCCGCTCAAACAGGACCGATTACAATCTCGATCGGACAGCGTTATCCAGTCTGGTTCAATCTGGAGTTGGAACCCTACATCGCCGATCGAAAGCTGCGGCTGCGAGTCGCTTCGTCAGGCTTTCAGATTCCGAACGATAACTGGTCGATTTCGAATCCAGCGGGTGTTTCGGTACAAGGATTCGGCATGACAGAGGAAGCTGTTGTCAGTGGGCTGAGAAACGGCTTGTATGGTGCCAAGTCTCGGATTGAGAATGAAGTGACCAGCATCGCTCCACGGGTTGCACAAGAGATTGAAAAGTCTCTGACGTTACCAGAGTCCGGCTCTGCGGCGACGGATTCTGGTTCTTCACTGGCGAAATTCTGGCCCTTGCCGATCAACCCGCCCAGGTTTAAAGCCTGGCCGGAACAGATCACGGCAGACGAGAATGGGATTTCGCTGATTGCCGGGCTGACCCTTGCCAGCATTAACCCGTTTGATGCTGCCAAGCCGTTACAGCCGGATACCGGTCCGAAGTCTGACACGCCTACGGCTGCATATCAGCGGTCAGATGAATCCCGGATTTCGCTGGCACAACTTCCCTCGGACAAAGCGATGCACTTTGTTGTTGCGCCAAAGATTTTAGGCTCACTTACAGAACTTTATGCGAACTCGGGCCTGACACAACTGGACCTTCAGGATATTCCCGAGCCACTGTTTTCGCGTCTGGCAGATCGCGCGACACTTCAAGAGATCATTCCTGATTTAAAGCAATTCGGGGAAGCATTGCAGGTCCGCTCAACGTTGCGAATCCTTCGTCCGTTAGACGTCAAGGATGCAGGTAACGCCGAGTCCAAGAAGACAAACACCTTGGAATTCCAGCTGCCTGACGCGCAGGTGACTGTGTCATTCAAATCCACACTCGACCAACCATGGCAGCCGTGCGCGACGTTTGATCTGAAGGTTTCAGAGCAAGTGAAAGCCGAATTATTAAAGCCCGCCCACGATCAACGAGTGATCAGTCTGGATTGGTTAACTGCGGCCGATGTGACGGGAAGCGGTAGGTTTGTCGAAACTTACAAAGCGAAAGACAAGGCACTTCGGGCCGACCGTTACATCGAGTTATTCAAAGAGGGTTGGGCAGCGTATTGTGGCCAATTGAAGACCGTGACGGCCGAAGTTCCGGATATCAAAGTTGGCGAGTCAAAGATGCGGATGTTTGGTTTCGAATGGAAGTCACCCATCGTTGATGTTTCGTATCACATGGCCCGGATTAAGATCTCTAACCTCAGCGATCAGCCGTTTACCTACCAGACAAAAGCCCCGACAAGTGCGTGGGGAGCACTTTTGATATTGAAGCCAGGCAATTCGCACGAGTTCGAGATCCCGTATCCGCTGACGTATCGACATAATCTTCCAACGGGTTCAGAGGTCTATACGTTGCCAGTCGGGTCACACTCTGAGTTTCGAATTCCTGTGACAGGTGGTGCGCCAAGACTTTTCGCAGCTCAAAGAAACTAGTCAGTTTCAAGACTTGGCTTTTCGGGTTGCGTGCCACTGCATCGGAGTCTTCTCCGACGCAGTGTCTTCGCATGAATCACGCTTAATCTCTCCAGTTCAAGACGACCTTTCCCGACTGCCCTGACATCATGGCAGCAAAACCTTTTTCAAACTCCGTGTAATGGAATCGATGTGTGATGACGGGTCGGATATCCAGGCCACTTTCCAACATGACCGACATCTTGTACCAGGTCTCGTACATTTCGCGTCCGTAGATTCCTTTGATGGTCAACATGTTAAAGACAACGATATTCCAGTCGATGGCGATTTGTTCCGAGGGGATTCCGAGCATGGCAATCTTTCCGCCATGAGCCATGTTGTTCAACATTTCACGAAAGGCGGCAGGATTGCCAGACATTTCAAGTCCAACGTCGAATCCTTCTTTCATGCCCAGTTGTTTCTGGACATCCTCGAGATTGCCGGTTGTCACATTCAGTGCGACGGTGGCGCCCATCTTTTTCGCGAGGTTCAGCCGATAATCATTGACGTCAGTGATGACGACGTAGCGTGCTCCGGCGTGCTTTACGATGGCGGCGGCCATGATGCCGATTGGTCCGGCACCAGTGATCAGAACATCCTCACCCAGAACCGGAAAAGACAATGCGGTATGAACCGCGTTTCCAAAAGGATCGTAGATTGAGGCAACATCCCGGTCGATATCTTCGCGATGATGCCAGACATTCGTCATTGGGAGCGACAAGTATTCTGCAAATGCACCGGGGCGGTTAACGCCTACACCTTTTGTGTCCTTGCACAGATGTCGTCGTCCGGCAAGGCAATTACGACAGCGGCCACAAACGACATGGCCTTCGCCGCTGACGACTTCACCCGGGTGGAAGTCCGTGACGTTCGAGCCGACTTCAACGATCTCTCCGACAAATTCGTGGCCAACCACCATCGGAACGGGAATTGTCTTTTGTGCCCATGAGTCCCATTTGTAAATATGAAGGTCAGTACCGCAGATTCCTGTACGATCGACTTGAATCAGGACATCGTTGATTCCGATTCCTGGCACCGGAACGTCTTGCAGGGTAAGGCCGGGAGCCGCTTTATCCTTGACCAGAGCTTTCATCAGTTTCATTCGAATCGTTTTCCGTTCTTTGATGAGATTATTTGACCGCCGTCTCCATAAAAAGGAGAAAACAGCGAGGGAGATTGATCGTGTTGAGGGAGACTGAGTTTTGAAGGTTGTGTACTGGAATGCAAGTCTGACAACTTAAAGGACAGTGAATCAGTCGGATTGGTTCGTCAGCGAGTGATGGTGGAAAGTTCGCTATCCGATTTCAGTTGACCACAAGCGGCCATGATGTCTTCCCCGCGTGTGGCTCGAATTGCCGAGGAATAGCCAGCATCATTGATGATTTTCGCGAACGATTGAATCCTGTCTCGGGTCGAAGTTTGGTAGGGGGCACCAGGCCATGGGTTCCAGGGAATGAGGTTGACCTTTGCGTGGATACCCCGCAAAAGCCGAACCAATTCCCGGGCATCGGCGTCAGAATCGTTGACGTCGTTCAACGTCACATATTCAAAGGTAATACGGCGAGCATTGCTCGCCGCTGGGTAATCGCGGCAGGCTTGAAGTAATTCTTGAAGAGGATATTTCCTGTTGAGCGGAACCAGTTCGTCTCGCAATTCGTCCCGGACTGCGTGAAGACTGATCGCGAGGTTGACACCGAGCTCGATCCCAACCCGTTTGATCATCGGGACAACTCCAGCTGTCGAAAGCATGATTCGTCTTCGAGAAAATCCGAGTCCATCGCCGTCCATCATGATCTGAATCGCCGTCGAAACGTTCTCAAAATTGAAGAGAGGTTCACCCATCCCCATCAACACGATATTTGTACAGACGCAATCAGAACGCGTTTTGCCCCATTCAAAGAGTCCATCACGTGCGTTCAAGATCTGTGCGACGATTTCTGTTGCGGTCAAGTTGCGGGCAAGTTTCATTGTGCCGGTATGGCAAAACGTACATGACAAAGTGCAACCAACTTGCGACGAGACACACAGTGCCCCGCGATCCTGTTCAGGGATCATCACGGATTCTATTCGATGTCCATCGGGGAATTGCAATAACCACTTCCGGGTGCCATCCGTGGAAACCAATTCGCGATTGATCGTCGGACGACCGATGTGAAAGTGATCTGCGAGTTGTAACTGATGTTTTCGCGAGATGGCCGAGATCTGGGAAAAGCCTGTTGCACCTTTGATGTAGATCCCATTCCACAAGGGTTTGACAAGGCTTGGGTCGAGATTGATTTCCGCCAGTTTGTTGGCCAGATCCTGGCGTCGGAAACCAGTGATATCAGGTTTGAAAGAGGGCATCGGGGGCTGCAAATTGGGGGGTTTGGTTGAGAATGTGTTCCTGATGGTATCGCTTACGGCTTGCGCATGACAGGTTGCATGGTCGCACTATATGTTGTGGTTAATGTTGTTTTTGGCCACAAAATCGACGATTTGCTTTACATTGTCGAAAGGCGCCGATAAGTTCCGCTCGTCGTGAGGATGACGTTGCTTGAATCTCAAGGAATGAGATGAACAGCGATAATCAGAACGGTTTGAAAGTCAGTGCGAGGCTCTTGTTGTTCCTCCACAATCTTTCGAATGGCACCTGAAGGAATCGGGTGGGAGCTGTAAGAATGGATTCGTTGATACAGTCGTTTGATGGTTTTGGTATTCCTCCCTTATTTGAGTCGAAATCTCGATTCATAAATCATTTGGGATGGAATGCGGATTTTGGCATGCGAACAGTCTTGTGTTCGTGTGGCCCTCACGGAGTCTAACGTCGGTCCGCCAATTAAGGGGGGTGCGTCGCGCCCAGCGGAGCTTTCCGGCGATGTGTTGGTAGGTGGTCTTGCACAGGATGTGCTACGAAAAAAGGGATTTTTATGAAGACGAAACCTGTTATCGGTATGAATGGCGATTATCGACCCGCTCGTAAGGACGCGCTGGCGCTGAGTTGGTTCAACACCGGGTATTATGATTCGATCAATACTGCTGGGGGGTTGCCAATGCTAATTCCTCCACACGCCAATGATGATGATTTGAGACAAACTCTTGAGATGTGTGATGGAGTTGTGCTCGCTGGATGTTCCATGGATTTGGATCCGATGCGACTGGGGATGGAGCCTCATCCCCACACGCGACCAATGCCCGTCCGACGTGAGGACTTCGACCGTCGCATGGCTAAGCTGGCCGTGGAAATGCGACTTCCAATCCTGGCAATTGGTTCCGGCATGCAGACTTTGAACGTCATCTGCGGTGGGACTTTGATTCAGCACATTCCTGAATCAGTTCCACGTGCTTTGCACCACCGAGATCCCGTCGAAAAACATAACCGCCACATTATTGAGATCGTTGAAGGGACTCGTTGCTGGGACATTTACGGTCCAGGTGAAATTCGCGTCAATAGCGAACATCATATGGCGGTTAACCGTCTTGCCAATTGTTTCAAGGCGTCTGCACATGCTCCTGATGGCGTGATCGAATGCTACGAATCGATCGACGCTGACTGGTTCTGTCTCGGAGTTCAGTGGCATCCTGAAGACGACACCGCTTCGGCTTTGGATATGCAAGTCTTCCAGGAGTTCATGTCAGCTGCACACGGCAGCGAGCCAACAATCCTCAAGATGCCACAGCGTGTTGCTGCGTAAGCTGCTGATGGAAAGCTTCCAATTTTGTTCCTGCACCCCGGTACAATTGCGTGCCGGGGTGTTCTTGTTTATCTCGGCCAAATCTTCTTGGAGTATGCGATCAGCCGTTCGATGGTTAAATTGCCGTTGCGAATGATAGTATGGGACGAACCAACGTACGGTCCGCTGGAATCCGAATTGTATCCTTTTCAAATATCGAGGCTTACGCAATAGTGTGAGTCATCGGAGGATCGTTTCGTATTCCGAGGCTCGATGTTCAATCACGTTTCGCAAGAGAATGGCTGTTGGATGATTTCGTCTGTTGATTCTCAGGATAAATCTCAGAATTATCCCGAGCCGGGTCGTGACGGTGCATTGGAAAATGTGACCGAGACGGTTGTGACTGATCACGATAATCGCGTGTTGCCACATGAAAGACTGGCAACTCGAAGCTTTTTGAGTCTCTTGTTCGTTCAGTTCCTTACGGTTTTGAACGACCATACGTTTCGGTGGTTGGTCGTGCCGATTGCCAAACCTCATCTGGGACAGGCTGGTGCCTTATCATTGGGGCTGGCAGCGTTCACCGTCCCGTTTATTTTGCTGGCCACACCCGCTGGGTATCTCGCTGATCGATTCTCCAAAGCCTGGGTGATTCGTGCCTGCAAGACGGCCGAAATCGTTATCATGGGATTGGGTTTCGTTGCGCTCGTCTCTGGAAACATGACTTTTTTGATTGTGATTGTTGCTTTGACAGGTGCGCTGGCTGCTCTTTTCTCTCCAGCGAAGTCGGGTTGCGTCCCCGAATTGGTCGATGAGCCATTGCTGTCGAAAGCGAATGGTTTGATGGGGCTAGTGACAGTCGCTCCAGCAGCATTAGGATTTCTTGTCGGTAACATCCTTGCGGCATCGGCTCAGCCGATTCCGAAGGAGCCGATCACGTTGTCTGCATTAATTCCCTCAATGACGGTTGTGATGGGAATTGCCGTGTTGGGTTGGGTGATCAGCTTTGGGCTTCGATCCGTTGTGGCGGCTGACCCCTCAAGAAAGATTCCGTGGAATCCGTTTGTAGAGACATGGAGTTCACTTAAGCGTCTGCATGCCGACACGCCATTGCTCAGGGCCGCATTGGGAATTGCCTTTTTCTGGATTCTCGCTTCTCTTGCCCAGTTGAATGTGGATCAACTTGGAGCCAAAGATTTGGGGCTTTCGCAAGAGAAGATTGGCGTGCTCGGCATGATGCTCGTGTTGGGTGTTGGGCTTGGAAGCGTCTTAGCCGGGCTTTGGTCGGGTGGGCATGTTGAACTCGGAATTGTTCCGTTAGGAGCAATCGGCATGGCGTTCTGGTCGGTCATGCTCTGTCTGGCGGGATGGCGAGGCCACAGCTCACCAGGGACTGCATTTGTTGCAATTTGTATTTCACTGTTTTTCCTGGGTTTGAACGCAGGGTTGTTTGATGTACCGCTTGAGTCGTATTTACAGCGAAGAAGTGAGGCTCAGCATTTGGGACAGGTTGTCGCTGCAACGAATTTTCTTGCGTTCACCGGCATTCTGATCATGTCTGGGCTGTATTTTATTATGATCGACATCTGGAAAATATCACCCAGCGCCGTTTTCTTGATCGCTGGGATCGGGACGATTCCAGTAGCAGTTTACATCATTTTGCTTCTGCCGAATGCCACCGTGCGGTTCGTTTTTTGGTTGATGGTCAAGCTGTTTTACAAAGTTCGTCCATATGGCATGGAGAACATCCCACGAACGGGTGGAGCGCTTTTAACGCCCAATCACATCAGTTTTGTTGACGGTGTCTTGTTGCTGATCACGATCCCCCGTCCGATTCGATTTATCATTTATGCTGACTTCGTTCAGAACCCAAAATTGAATTGGTTGGCGAAGATCTTTGATGTGATACCCATCAAGGCTGACTCAGGCCCAAAGACTCTGATCCAATCGCTGCGCACCGCGACCGAAGCCCTGAAAAATGGTGAATTGGTCTGTATTTTTCCAGAAGGTGGTCTGACTCGTTCCGGTCAAACCCAGCCATTTCAAGCAGGTATGATCAGGATCTTAAAAGGGACTGATGTACCAGTCATTCCCATCTATTTGCATGGGCTTTGGGGTAGTATCTTCAGCCATCATGGGGGCAAAGTATTTTGGAAATGGCCTCAGAAATGGCGGTATCCTGTTTCGATCATCTTTGGTGAACCGTTAAGTTCACCGCAATCTGCTGTAGAAGTTCGTGATCGCGTACAACAATTGGGAGCTGACGCCGTGGAAATAGGTAAGACGCAAGAACTCACTCCGGCCCGTATGTTTCTTCGATCATGCAAGAAGACATTGCGAGTACTCAGATTGGCTGATTCAAGCGGAGTTGAGTTGAGCGGTGGCAAACTCTTGGCATCCGTGTTGGCGATGCGCCGAGTTCTGCTACGCGAAGTTCTCGGCGTGGATGAGCCCTATGTTGGAATTCTCTTGCCCGCTTCGGGTGCATCGGCAATTGCCAACCTTTCGGTAACGTTGGCGGGACGTACGGCGGTGAACTTAAACTTCACAACAACCGAAGGTGACATGCGCCACTGTGTGAAAGAGGCGAACGTCAGGCATGTCCTCACAAGTAAAAAGATGCTGGAGAAGAAGCCACTCGATCTGGGAGTCGAATTTGTATTCCTGGAAGATCTCAAAGAGAAGATCACAAACTTCGATAAGTTTGTTGCAGCCGTGGCGGCGTATGTCGTTCCTGCATTTGTTTTGGAACGGGCGATTGGGCTGACTCGCACTCGACCGGACGATACGATCGCGGTGATTTTCACATCAGGATCTACGGGTGAGCCGAAGGGAGTCATGCTGTCCCATCACAATGTCAGCGCAACCGTTGATGCTGCGGATCAGGTTTTCAGCATTAAAAATACCGATTGCGTTTTGGGTTTTTTGCCGCTGTTTCATTGTTTTGGATACGTTGCAGCATTCTGGCTTCCGTTGTGCGTCAAGGCAAAGGTTGTCTTCCACTTTAATCCTCTCGACGCGCGTCAGATTGGTGAGCTGGCACATAAATATGGCGCAACGATTATGTTTGGTACTCCGACATTTTTGCGCGGTTATCTGAAACGATGCGAGAAAGAGCAGTTCAGCAAGCTTGATCTTGTTGTTGTCGGTGCTGAAAAGATGCCTCTCGACCTCGCTGAACAATTTCGAGAGAAGTTTGGAGTTCACCCGTCTGAAGGTTACGGCACGACGGAAACATCGGGTCCTGCGTGTGTTAACGTCGCTGATCACCGAACCGAGCAAATCGATCAAAAGGGAACTAAGCTGGGGTCCGTTGGGCGCCCGATGCCTGGTGTGGTCGCACGTGCGATTGACCCCGAGACTAAGCAACCCTTGCCTACCGGCACAGAAGGGATGGTTTGTATCAAGGGATCAAACATCATGTTGGGTTACCTCAACCATCCTGAGAAGACAGCGTCGGTAATTACCGACGGATGGTATCAGACCGGAGACATGGGCTTCGTGGACGATGAGGGCTTTGTCCATATTACTGGTCGTATCAGTCGATTCTCAAAGATCGGCGGCGAGATGGTTCCGCATTTACGAATCGAAGAGAGTCTCTTAAGGATCGTGGAGGACCCTGCAAATACCGACACAGGTATTCCACTTGCCGTGACTTCTATTCCTGATGCAAAGAAAGGAGAACGGCTGATTGTTTTACACAGGCCAATTGTCAAATCTGTCAAGCAAGTGATCGATGAACTGGCGGCAACGGGACTACCGACTCTGTGGATTCCATCCCACGATGCCTTTATCGAAGTCGCGGAAATTCCGATCCTGGGAACAGGAAAGCTTGACTTAAAAGGAATTAAGCAGGTTGCTTTAGCCTTTGCAGAAAAGGGGCACGTCGGAAAGGCGTAATGGTTCAATGTTTACGAAATTCTATTTTTGAGTTCTCGGCAATCAGTCAATGTATCAATGGCTCAAACATGCGTTTTCAGTACGGTCATCTGATCCAGTAAACATTTCTCTGGCTCAAGAGAAAGTGATTGATGCCGTTTGCATCGAGATCGTTCGGCGACGGATGACCTTACCAGCTCAAATGTTGATCGAGTCATCAGCCCCGCTCAATTTCTTAACGGGACAGACATTGCGTTTCATCGAACCCGTGCTGGGAGCGGTGCTTGACCCTGCTGGAATCCGCGATTTCGCGTCATTTCTGGAACAACGAGGAGCTCTAGAGTACATTTGCCAGCGCTTGGCGGACCTGCAATCGGCGGATGAAACCAAAGCATAAATCAGTCGGAAGTTCCAAATCGGTTCGTGGCAGGTGATTTGCTACAATGCTACTTTGACGAAATTGTCTTCAACGATCGGTCTCGCAATGCCAACAGATCAACCTGGACCTTTGTCTGTTCTCTCGCAATTCCCAGATCCCGATTCTTTGCAGGTCATCCTGGCAACCGACTGCGGCAGCACGACCACTAAGGCAATCTTGATCGAAAAAATCGACGGGGTTTATCGGCAAACGTATCGTGGTGAAGCTCCAACAACGGTTGAAGAACCGACAGCCGATGTCACGATGGGGGTCGTCAATGCTGCGACTGAGGTCGGAGAGTTAGCTGGTCGCAGATTGATTGATGAGCATGGTCAGATCATACGACCCGCACGAGGAAACGAAGGCTGTGACGTTTACATTTCAACTTCCAGTGCGGGCGGCGGATTGCAGATGCTCGTTGCTGGCGTCGTACGTCAGATGACCGCTGCCAGTGCTGAACGAGCGGCGCTCGGTGCAGGTGCTATCGTCATGGAGACCTTGGCGTCAAACGACAAACGGAAGCCGTTTGAACAGATTCAACGAATCCGTGAATTACGACCGGACATGATCCTTCTCGCCGGAGGGACGGATGGAGGTACGAAGTCGCACGTTGTTCAGTTGGCCGAGTTAATTGCGCCTGCGAAGCCACAGCCGCGATTTGGTGGTCAGTACAAAATGCCGTTGATTTTTGCTGGAAACAAAGAGGCTGCATCGCTTGTCACGGAAGTTCTCGGCCAGGACGTCGAATTGTCAATTGTTCCCAATGTTCGTCCGGTCCTCGAACGCGAGGAACTTGGGCCAGCTCGCGATTGTGTTCACGATTTGTTTCTCGAGCATGTAATGGCACATGCACCGGGGTACGATAAACTCATCGCTTGGGCCGACGCTCCGATTATGCCGACTCCAGGAGCGGTCGGTGATATCCTGAAAACGATTGCCGAGCGTCAAGGAATTAACGCAGTTGGTGTCGATATTGGGGGGGCAACAACGGACGTTTTTTCAGTCTTTGGTGGCGTTTTCAATCGAACGGTCAGTGCAAACCTGGGTATGAGCTACTCCATCTCGAATGTCTTGGCTGAAGCGACGCTACCAAAGATTTTGCGGTGGGTCCCGTACGATTGCGACGAACGGGAACTGCGGAACCGAGTCAAAAACAAAATGATTCGACCAACGACAATTCCACAAACGCTGGATGCATTGATGTTCGAGCAAGCCGTCGCGCGAGAAGCATTACGGCTATCCTATTTGCAGCATCAACAGTTTGCGACGACGCTGGTCGGTGTACAGCAGCAACGTTCGATCGGCGATGCGTTTGGTCAACAGACAGGCCCCAGATCCATCGTCGATAACATGGCTGTTGACCTGTTGGTTGGTTCAGGAGGAGTTCTTTCGCACGCACCGCGGATGGAACAAACGGCGATGATGCTGATCGATGCATTCGAACCCGAGGGGATCACCCGGCTGGCCAAAGACAGCATCTTTATGATGCCACATCTGGGTGTGCTCGCATCGGTCCATCCTCGAGCCGCAATGGAAGTCTTCGAGCGAGATTGTCTCGTCTATCTCGGAACATGTATCGCACCCAAAGGACGGCCAAAGCCAGGTCAGCCCATCTGTCGGTATACGTTTGAAGGGGAGCTGCGAGAATCTGGTGAATTGCGGGGCGGCGAAATTGTCAGGCTCCGGTTGGATGTCGGCCAGACCGCTGAAGTGATTTTGCAACCTGCCCGTGGTTTTGACGTGGGTTCAGGGCCAGGAAAAATGCGTTCCGCTACGATTCACGGAGGAACCGTCGGTGTGGTTCTTGATGGTCGTGGTAGATCGCTCGAGTTTCCGATCGATCGTGCAAGTTGCCGAGAATTAGTCGTCAAATGGAACCGATCGGTCGAGATGTATCCGGAGAAGGGCTAACCGTATTCCATGCACCTTTCGACCATGAGTGCAATTCACAAGAATGGCATTGGGATCGACTTTCGAAATTCGCGTCACACTCATTGGTCTCACTCCGTCGCGAACTTATCGCAGTGAGCCTATAATCCGCCCGGTTCTTCGAACAATGATCGTTTGAAAAGGAGGATTGTGCGTGGCCGACGACCAGCAGTTGATTGCGGGCTTGGAACAAAACATCGCGACGGCCATTCTTGGCAAACCGGAGCCGATTCATCTTTCATTGGTTGCTCTCTTAGCGGGAGGGCACCTCTTGGTTGAGGACGCGCCGGGAGTCGGAAAGACATCGCTCGCCAAAGCGTTGGCGCGCAGCCTTTCATGTGAGTTCAAACGGCTACAGTTCACTCCTGACATGCTGCCAAGCGATATTCTTGGCTCGAACGTCTTTTTGCCGAATCGAGGAGAGTTTGAATTTCGCCCAGGTCCGATTTTCACAAATGTGCTATTGGCCGATGAAATTAACCGGACAACGCCGCGCACGCAAAGTGCTCTTCTTGAGGCGATGAGCGAAGGTCAGGTTTCTGCCGAAGGCAAGACCTATCCGCTTCCATCCCCATTTTTCGTTTTGGCCACCCAGAATCCGTTTGAGTTCGAAGGGACCTATCCACTTCCGGAGAACCAACTCGACCGATTTATGGTCTGTATCGAAATCGGCTATCCATCGCGTGATGTGGAAAAGAATGTCCTCATCAACCATCGGGATGGAGAACCTGGCGATAAGCTTAAGTCCGTAGTGAATACCGAGCAATTGCGTCGGCTGCAATCAGCGGTTCGCGCGGTCAAAGTTGAAGATTCTCTCAATGACTATATTCTGGAAATCGTTGAGTCTACAAGGACGCACGAACAACTGCATTTGGGTGTCAGCACGCGTGGGGCAATCACGCTTTATCGAGCGGTGCAGGGATTAGCTTTGATCGAAGGTCGTAACTACGCCGTAACCGATGACGTAAAACGACTGGTTCTTCCCGTCTTGGCGCACCGAATTGTTGTTAAGGGAATGTTGCATGAAGGGCGCCGAGACCGAGCAAAAGCCGTTCTGAGGCAGATCATGAACAAGACGCCCGTTCCGTCTTGATCATGGTCGCTCGAATAAAAGTGCTCCTGCATTTTGCATGCAAAGCATCAACATCATGGCACCGGCGAAGGGTTGCTGCATCTTTGCGAAGAAGTAATAAGCGACGGCGCCGGCCACGATTGTCCCTACTTTCAAAGTAAATCCTGAGGGATCTCGAAAACCCAGCGACTCGCAAAATGACTCAAGAATGTGACCACCATCCAGTGGCAGTACCGGAAGCAGGTTGAGAAGACCCCAGTAAAGATTCATGAACAACAGGAAATTAACGGCGACCAATACATAGATACGGTAATCATCACCCAAGCCATCGCTGCTCGGGATATGCAAAACCCCCTTGTAATTCTGGCACACTAAGCGGTCTACCAGAAATACAAGTCCATAAAGCAAGAAACCGGCGAGCGGTCCCATCAATGAGACCGCAATTGATCGCCAAGGGGAGTTGCCACGATTCCGCTGCGAAATCGCCAGCCCGCCGCCGAAATACATCACAATTTCTGTTGGCCAGCCGAATGACTCCGCTGTC
Organism: uncultured Schlesneria sp.; assembly: GCA_903834925.1. Taxonomy (GTDB): domain Bacteria; phylum Planctomycetota; class Planctomycetia; order Planctomycetales; family Planctomycetaceae; genus Schlesneria. The sequence continues at coordinate 10,992 of CAILLA010000207.1, read as the reverse complement.
AGTGCGTGGCCGAGTTCATGAATCAAAATCGAGATGAATGCACACACAACCCAGATGAAAATCAATTGGCTCGACTGAAGATTCGATCCAAATAAAATGCTTCCCAGCCAGAATGAAGGATGAACTCGAATCGGTATCCCAAATGCAACAAGACGCAAATCCAAAGGCGTTGGGTCGATTCCAATCATGCGGTCAGTTCACTTCTGTGAGAAAATCCGGTAACAAGATGGGATTCTAACCACGATGTCAGTTGAGGCAAATGCCTGAATTGACGCATGCAGTAGAAATCGCTTGGCTCCATTCTTTATCACGTCCCGTTAACTAAAGGAAGCACCGATGACGAAATGCGCCCGTTCGAAGTTGTTCTCTGTATCAAAACCGATGATGTTAATCTGGCTTGGTCTTGTGTCCACATCGTCCTACGCGGACGAGCCGATTGTTCCGGCTGACGCGAAAGTCGAAAAACTATTCGAATCGAAAGTTCTGACGGAAGGTGTTTGCGTCGCTTTGGATGGAATGGTCTATTTCAGCGAAATTACATTTTCTCATGTTGCACGCGATGCCCACGGCGTTATCGAAGCCGGACATATCTGGAAATTTGATCCTTCCACGAATAAGACATCGATCTTTCGTTCACCCAGCGGAATGTCGAATGGCATCAAGTTTGATGCTTCAGGAAACATGATCGTCGCAGAAGGGGCAGATTACGGTGGCCGACGTGTGACTCGAACCGATATGAAGACGGGTAAAAGTTATATTATCGCCGGCCTGTTCGAGGGGCGGCCGCTCAATTCTCCGAACGACATTACGATTGATGAAAAGGGACGCATCTATTTCAGCGATCCGCGGTATCTGGGGCACGAGCCGATCGATCAGTCAATTCAGGCCGTCTACCGCATTGATACGGATGGGACCCTGCACAGGATCATCACGAATGCAGGAAAGCCGAATGGTGTTGCGATTTCTCCAGACCAGAAGTCTTTATACGTTGTCAGCAATGACAACGGATCGACGGCCATCGAACGGCTTGAAAAGGGGACGGGAACGCAAGCAGACAAGGTTATCACTCCCCTTCGCAAAGGATATATGGCCTTGATGGCGTACGATCTTTCGGCCGATGGAAAGGCGACGTTTCGCAAGACGCTTGTTGATTACGCTCCATACGATGGTCCCGATGGACTTGTGGTCGATAAGGACGGGAACCTTTACGTCGCGGTGCGGGCCGAAAATCGTCCTGGTATCTACGTCTACAGCCCTGAAGGGAAGGAACTGGCCTACATCAAAACGGAAGTCCCCACAAACGTCGGTTTTGGCCGTGGAAATGAAGCCAAGACACTTTATATCACTGCCGGAGCAAGCCTTTACCGTATTCGCCTGAATCGCGAAGGATACCATCTGCCAACACGTTGATTGGAAAACGTTAGCCTGATTGCCTGCTCGATTTTGTCGAACTCCAATGGAAATGATGCGAGTCAGATGCTTCAACCTTTGAAGCATCTGACATCGCCTTCGTTTGAATTTCCCGTTAAGCGGTCCAACATCGTCAACGAATCGATCACCATAGTCGATCGGCAACCAGTCGATTTCGAGTTGCGTCGAATGAGGCTTGTCGTCTGACAACAGATCGGCGATAACTTTCCAGCGTGAGAAAAACGCTTTCTCTCAGACTGTGGACGGAGTCTTTCTTAGAGAGTTTAGAAGGATTGCAGATGAGTGTCGCGAACGACGCGTTTCGGATCGAAATGTCGGGGGGGACCATCGTCATTGCACCGGTCGGTGACGTCAACACGTTTTCTGCGGAGCTTCTTTCAGAAGCAGCAGATATGATGACCGAACTGATCGAAGGACACGAGTCACCAATGCTGGTCATCGATCTGAGTGGGGTGCCGAGTTGCGGATCTGTGTTCATGTCGTTCCTTTTGCGTTGTCACAAGGCTGTCAAGAGCCGAAGTGGTGAAATGGTGTTGAGTGGTGCCAGCCAGATGTTGCGTGAGTTGTTGTCATTGACTCGACTCGATACCGTCTGGGCTCTCTACCAAACCCGCGAGGAAGCTCTCGACGCTGTTGATGGTTAATAACTTTATGAACCCAGATTCTACAACTCCAGTTGTCCCAGATTCCTTGACTCCGTCTTTATCGGCGAAGTACGAAGAAGATGCTCGGGCGATGTTAATTGCCGAAATCAAAGAAACTGCGGACAAGCTTAACCGCGATCAAGCATCTCGTGGTGATCTCAAGATCCTCAGTCGAGCCTTGAAAGAGCTCCGTTATGCTTTCCGGGTCTTCACTCCGTTTCGCCACATCAAGAAGGTGACGGTTTTTGGATCGGCTCGCACGCCGCCCGATCATCCTGATTTTAAAGCATCCGTCGAATTCGGACGGAAGATGGCCGAGCGTGGCTGGATGGTCGTCACAGGTGCGGGCGGTGGCATTATGGAAGGTGCCCATCTTGGGGCCGGCGCAGCCATGTCAATGGGGGTCAACATCATGCTCCCGTTTGAACAAGAAGCGAACCCTGTGATCAATAACGACTCCAAGCTTGTGACCTTCCGTTACTTCTTTACGCGAAAACTCATGTTCGTAAAAGAAGTTCATGCCGTGGTCCTGTTCCCTGGTGGGTTCGGGACGCAGGACGAACTATTCGAAGTTCTGACGCTCGTTCAGACCGGCAAGCGTGACCTGATGCCAATCGTTTGTGTTGATCATCCCGGCGGAACGTATTGGTCGAACTGGGTCGAATTCATCCGCAAAGAATTGCTCGGGCGAAAGCTGATCAGTCCTCAAGATTTGTCGTTGGTTCGGATGACTGATAATGTTGATGTCGCGGTCAATGAAGTCATGGATTTCTATAGTAACTATGACAGCATGCGCTATATCAAAGACACACTGGTCCTTAGGCTTCGTCGACCCGTCAGTGATGACTTACTTGCGAAACTCAACTCGGACTTCTCCGATATTCTCACCAGCGGTACGATCGAACGGACGGAAACACATCCCTTCGAATTAGAGGATGAAGAGACGCGTGACCTGCCGCGAATCGCGTTGCATTTCAACCGTCGGGACGCCGCTCGGTTACGCGAAATGGTCGATTTGATCAACCGCGAGCACTAATGGTGGTAGCCCTTTACTGCAACGAAGGGAAGGGTTTTTCTTCTGGCTTCTTTTTCGTGTGCCACTGCTTCGTATTCTTCGGAGTAGCAGTGGCTTGACATTAGCGTTCGTTTTGCAGCTCGCTACTGTTTGACAGAAGACCGTCAAACAGTAGCACGATTTTCAGTGGAGCCCATGTTTTCTCAAGGACAAATCGTTCGCGGCGTTGGCTCTCATGGCGGTATTCACGTCAACGAAGTAGCTTGACGATCAGTGCAATCGTTAGCCCACCGTAGACGATTGAACATGTAACCAGGCCGATTCGTCGCCAGAGAGCGGGGCGTAACTCCTTTGGCAGAAACTGCGTGTTTACCCGTAATATCTGCAGTGATGCGATGGCCATGATCGGGCAGGCAATCACACCAAGGACTTCAAACAGTTGAATCACTGTACCGAATCGGACGGCAAACACGGCCCAGGTTGTCAGGATCATTAAGAGCGTTGCATAGAGCCGGCTTTCCGGCCATTTGCGGATGCGAGGAAAGGCGACCCAGCTGATATCCGAAACCATTCTCACGAGGACGTCGGTATTTCCCAGGTGCGTTGAGAACAAGATCCAGAATCCATTCAAAAGTGCCAGGTGCCAGAAGCCGGACCAAAGACGTTCGGCCATGAATTGGGCCTGATACGTCCCCGCTGCCATCCCTTTCAGTTCAACTTCAGCCGGGATCAACGCCGCAGCGAGATTAACATTCAGAAACATTCCTAGGATGCATCCAAACGCCCACAGCGCCACTTGGTCAAGCACCGTGTAACGCCACCAGACGTGCCAGCGACGCATGTTTTCAGGCGTAATTGGAAAGGTTGTCCCAATTGGCTTAACCGGTGTGTGGTCCCCGGTCAATGCGTTTCCAATAGCACCGGACAAGGCGCCCATGCCAAATCCTTTATCGCGAAACCAATTCGAAATCGCCAGATTCCCTAATCCTCCTGAGCCTGCTGTTGCAGCAAACGTTGCCAACAACACCAATTCAAGATGACCATGCGTTGGCTGCAAACCGATGAATCCCTCGACTGTCTTTTGCCAGTCGTTAAACGGGACAAACAGGATGTTTACAGTTATTAGAAAGCCAAAGATGAACACGATCATGGCCCACGACAACCGTTCGAGCACTCGTTCGATCGATTTGCCTGACATCAGCAAAGCGACAGTAAACAGGATGATGCCGGTGGCGATCCAGTGCTGGATCGCGACGTCCGATTCCCCGTTTGGCAGACGCCCGAAAAATTCGGCAAATAGTACTGCGCCACACGCGGCTGCCAATGCCGGTGTTGCCAGTTGAGCGACACCAATCAAAATATAAAACCAGGCCCAGAACAGCTTGCCCGGTTTCAGTCGCATAAAACCGGTAACGATCGGCTCGCCCGTGTATAACGTGTAACGGATCGCTTCCAGATTAAAGATCGTTTGCAGCACGACAGCGACGGTCGCAATCCATAGGATGCCACGACCAAACTCTTTCGTCGCGAGTGGTCCGGCAATCCACTCCCCTCCCCCAATCGCGGCGGCGAGTAATATCGCGCCAGGGCCGATTGTTTTAAAGAGGTTAATCAGCCCGAACGGCAGAGGTTCAGGCAAATCGGCTCGATCCCACGCGGGAAGGCAACCGGGATTCTGTTGATCAGTCGAAGCGCCAGGCGAAGTATTGGCATTCACGGGTGAGAACGCTCCGGAAGGGTTTCTGTTCGCAGTTGAAAATCGAATGCGACAGAATGTACCGCCCTGAAGATCGCAATCCCAGCGACTTTTGTTCGGCGCGTGCCACTGGGCTGCACCATTGTGTGCCACTGGCGTGCGTCTTCGCTCGCCAGTTCTCGTCAAATCCCGTACGTTGGTCGAGGACACTGGCGGCTCAAAACTGCCGCCAATAGCACATTGTCAAATCCTTCGTGACGTTATTTTACTGAGCACATCCTTGCAACGGAACGGCGACTGCCATTTCCAGTTCTTCGGAAATTTGAGCGGTGATAACCTCTCTCTTCGGCTTGGTCGGAACCTGCTCGACGGGCATGGCAAGATTCCTTCGTGTTGATGGTTGGATGAACCGCCGCCAGATGGTGTGAGCCAGTTTTTGCAAATCCAGTTTGAGTGCCCCCGAAAGTCGTACGGTCGACCACATTGATGCTGCTGAGGCATTCGGATAGTGGCAGATAAAGCGGCGGACAAAGCGAGGTCGAAAACGACTCTTGAAATGGTACTCGCCGGGCATGTCAAAAAAGGCCGAAGCGTAATTGAAGCCGAACTGCAGACAACGGCGAATGATCCAGCTGTCTCTGGGTAACTGTTCGTAGCGAACTGCCGGACAAAGGCAAAGCGAGATCGAACGAATCCCTTCACATTTCAGATGCTCGACCGCCTGATGGATCATAAACGGCACGATGCCACGAGGAGCATCCAGTCGATGACGGTATGTGTCGATCGCATATTGGTGTCCGCCATCGAATGGCAGACAGATCAAAAAGCCCTCAATTCGTCCGGCGCCACTATCGGATCTGGCGACAAACAGTCGACGGCGATCCCAGCTTGGTGGTTCAACGCTCCCGTTGAAGAATTTGACATCCCCCTGTTGCGGTTTGGTCGAGAGGCACTCGGTCGTGACGGAACGGATCTCGTCCATCAGTTCCGACCAATCCTCGTCCGAGTAGTCCTCGCGACGGCATTCGGTGACGACTGCCTTTTGTCGACGACAGTAGTTTGCCTGTCGCCGGACCCATTCATAATCGTGCCCTGCCCAAGTGATTTGGGGGAGGTCGATTAATGGTTCTTCCCCCCACTTGGTGACTTGAAATCCTTGTCGTCGAAAGAGAGGTAAATCCGCCTCGCCAATATTATAGAACGTGGCAACAAGGCGGTTCTTCTGAACGAATTCGGCAAACTCACGTAAAAGGAGTGAACGTCGCTCGATCGGACCTAGCAACCCACCCTGCACATGTACGAACCGACCGGCCTTCGCATACGCGACGACGCTGCTTCGGTCACTCGACCAAAACTGTTTGAGATTCCCTTCCGTTGACAGGTAGCTGTCGTACGCTTGTCCGTGTTGAAACGCCAATTCTTCAAGGCGTTTCAAAATCCTCACAGGTTCTGCAGCGGCAGTGGAAGTTTCGTTCAAGATTTTTGAGCATCCTTACTCGAACGGCAAACGAGGGAACGCGGATGCCGGCTTCCTGCCTGGCATCATATTCGCGCGGCCTCCCAATTCAGTTTCTTCGACAAAACCCGTTAACTCGATCATCAAAGATCTTCGGTTTTGGGCACAATATAGGGAGCCCGGTACTCGCGCGTCAGCATTTTGTTCGCATCTTCCGCTCGTGAACCCTTAAACTCTTCCTTATCGGTCAAGGTTAACTTTGGTCCAGCCGTGATCTTGGTGGTTTCCATGTCGACCTGATTTTCACGAAGGTGCTGCTGAAATCGATCCAGCGTCTCCAGCTTTTCAGCGTCACCGGCAAAAGTTGCCGCAAGCTCTTTCACCGAAACCGGAGTGCCGAGTCGGTACGAAATATTCCCAACGTGGCATAGAGCACTCGACAGGTGACCTTCCAGGATGTCCGCATTCAGGTCTTCCTGCTTGCGACTTCGAACCGCTTTAACGAAGTTGGCATAGTGATGCTTGTCGCCACCCCCTTCAAATTTGACACCGGTTGGTTTACCAGCCAGATCCAGGACAACACCCCCACTGTAACTCGGGACAACCATAATCCCCTTAGAACCGTAGAAGACTACGCCTACGCCTGCGTCGACGGTTTTCTTCGTTCCGTCCTCTTCATATTCATATCCGTACTTTCCCGTTTTCAGTCCACGGACTTCAAACACCAGTTGTTTTCCGTCAGGAAAGCCATGAATGGAAACTTGTGTGTTTGCTGTCTCGCCCGCGTCTTCGTAACCGAACCGGCCTCCGTAGCTTTGGACCGAATCACCAATCGTCGTTTCACCCAGGCCCCAGCGAGCGATGTCCATCTGATGAATTCCCTGGTTCCCCAGATCGCCGTTGCCGTAATCCCACATCCAGTGCCAATCGTAGTGCAACGACTTGCGGCTGAGCGGTTTGATCTCGGCCGGGCCGGACCAGATGTCGTAGTTCACGCTGGCAGGAACATCGTAATTTCCCTTCGGCCCGATCGAGCCGCGCGGCTTGTAGCACAGCCCCCTGGCCAATTTGATTTCGCCGATACCACCGCCGTGGATAAAGGCAATTGCTTCTCGCATTCCAGGGTTGGATCGACTTTGCGTCCCCGTCTGGACGATCCGTTTATACTTTCGAGCCGCTTCCACAACGCGGCGGCCTTCGCTCACGTTATGGCTGACTGGCTTTTCAACATAGACGTCCTTGCCCGCCTGGATCGCCCAGATCGCTGCCAGTGAATGCCAGTGATTGGGGGTCGCAACGCTGACGATATCAATGCTTTTGTCTTCAAAGCACTTTCGCATGTCGGTGTAGAGCGTTGGCCGCTTTCCTGTCTTCTTTTCGATTTCATCAGCACGATTGTTGATCATCGTCTCATCGACGTCGACCAACGCAGCGATCTCGCAATCATCGCGTTCGCCAAAGCCGGCAATGTGTGAACCACCACGTCCTTTTACGCCCACGACGGCGACACGCAGCTTGTCACCTTTTGTCGAAGTTTCGTCATCGGCAGCGAACGCTTGGGTTGAACTTGCCAGGCTCAGAGCCGCCGTCGCGAACATCGATTTTTCAAGAAACTCACGGCGCGAGAAATTCGTCATGGCTGCGATCCTCATGGTGATTGTGATGTCGTGGAACTCAGGTTGATAAACAGGCACACAGTGTAAACGCCGCTCAAGTCGACTCGCAACCGGACAATGGAACTGTTTCAGAATCCCTGTGAAAAAGTATGAGATTCTTCGAATGCGGGGCAGATCAGCATTTCAGCCGGTCAAGGAGCTCGGCCGAAGTGTGATTCTCCACACGAAAATTTGTCCTGTGCGGAGGGGGCTTTCGCTTTGGATTTCCCCTTCATCATCGATTGGCAACCGACGAGCAACATCAAGGCGACGCAAAGCGTCATCCAACGAATGGTCCTGAAGTACAACTCCGAACGTCGTGATTGAAAGCGTATCATATTCGTTCCTCTGGCTTGGTTTCAGGTCAACCTTTTACCGTATTGGCTATTGTTATGGTCGACGTGATCGCCGATTGAAAACTTCCGGGTCAAACGGATCAAATGGCTGTAAGGCGGGAGTTGCTTCAGTATCGCTGGGGTCCGGCGAGATTTCGCGAGGTTTGCTCACTTTTCTTGGCTTGGCGATTGTCGAGCCACTCGCAGGAAGCAATTCGGCGACATCCTCTTGGCTTGTTGTGCTCTCCTGGTCGTCATCTGCAAGCGAGGCTTGGGTGACTCGTGGTTTGGCTGACTTTCCGTTCTTCTTCCCGGTGATGTTAGGCATCTGTTCCAGTTCGTTCGCTTCAGCTTGTTTTTCACGTACGACCGTTACTGCCCATGACCGCAACAGTTTGAATTGATCGGACGCCGCCGAGCCAGTGAAGATTGCTCCCCGACCCCCGTGCGAGCCTTTAGAAAGACTCAGTAGCTGGCTTTGGCTGACATCGTCGAAATCGATGTATCGCATGGTTTCTGCCAGATTGCGTTCCGAAGTTTGACGCGAACCATTGCCATGGTTTCTCGCATTGGAAAGACGAAATCCGTTTGATGAGGTCGTTCCATGACACGAAGCGTTGCCGCACTTATTCAAAAGGATTGGCTGTATCCGAGATGTGAACATCGTCGCCGATTCACGCGATAATCCGCCAAGTGATTCCACATTCGGTTGTAAAAATCCGTCTGCTGTTTTGAGCGGGGCAGGTGGTGCTACAACGGGAGCCAGTCCCGCCCGCATCGTATCCGTCAGTCGCTGTAATAACCGACGAGCTTCTTCATTTTCGGGATCAGACTTCAGACACTTCCTCAGTTCGTCACGAGCCTCGTCATTCAGGCGGTGAGAAATACACCAGTTCGCCAGAGCCACGTGCGTGGATGGGGTCGGGTGAACGACGCTGTCGCGCTGTTGGCGATAGGCTTCTTTAAGATCGTTGACAATAAATCTCACTTCATCAGCCGAGACTTGAACCCGACCGTTTTGTTGTTCGACGAGATATCCACCCGCGTTTCGACTCACTTGGCCCGAGAGGATTCGTCCGGAGGTCAGCATGACCAGCCGCTCACGCGTATCTTCGGGATCAGGATTCGCCCCCTGCTCTCCGCGCACCGCCATCGTTGCCAGCCCCAGGCAGGCAAAGATCGAACTGATCCACCACGCGCTGCGAAAGCGGGCTGTTCGTTGCGGTGACATAAGAATCAGCTTGATAGAGGAAGACGTGAGGTTACGAAGAGTGCGGGACCGTACCCAAACCTGAAAAAGTCGTCAACATCAGTCAAAATCGATCACAACTCACTCGTTCTCAAGCTCTCACGTCGACTAATCGTTCCCAAGCTCCCGCTTGGGAACGCCCTCTTCGAAGCTCCGCTTCAAAGTCTGGCAAACGGCCTGATCCATTTTTCGACCCTGATTTCAAAACAAGCATCATTTCCTTGCGTCCGCATTAAAGCATTTGGTTCGTAATTTCGGGGTGCATGTCGATTGTTCTGAAGAAGGCTCCCCTTTTTCGTAAAATGTTTAGGCGCACTGGCTGAAGCCTATGCTACAGTTTGTCACTCGCCGTTTTCGACAAGTTTTGCGGACTGTCTCAATAACGTAGTTGAATTCATCTCTGGTGATTTATAGAATCATAAAACTGAACATCAGTGAGCTTAAAAATACATCGCAGTGGTGCGGCTTTCTGCGGATGTCGATCTAGTTAATATTCTGAGGCGAAAAATGAAAACGGCGTTTGTAATCAAGCCCAGTGGTATCGATGCGCAGGCGCGGCACACGAAGATACTTAATGAGCTGATTGTTCCCGTCTGTCAAACACTCGATTATCAGCTGGTTTCCGCAGATTCGGCTGGTAGTCCATTCAAAATCCTCGACCCAGTCGTCTCGCCTGTTTACACGAGTTCGCTTGTCATCGTTGATTTGGGTTTGTCTCCATACGATCCGCTCGTGCTGATGGCTGCGGGTTATCGCCGCGGTGCGGGGCGGTCAATAATCTATATCATTGATCAGAGCACGAAACCGAAGGAGCTTGGTCTGCCCCTGACGCAATGCGTTGCATACGAGCCTGATTCACTGGAGTGGGCGCAAGAGCAGCTTCAGGCGGCGATCGAATTGGGCACACACGCTCAAAGCGCGTGGGAAAGCCATTTCGGGTTTTTAGAGTCACAACATCCCGTCGACGATATGGCGAAGTCAAAGTATACATACGTTAATCAAATTGCCGCACAAATTCTGGGGTACGATTCCCCGGAAAAGGTGATCGGGAAGCTGTGTGCTGAGGTTGATCAGAACCTCGATAACTCGATGTTCCCGGCTCATTTCAAAGAGTTTTGCGACGATCAGGATCGGATGAGCGGGCAGCTAAGTAATAAACAAGCGGACTTCCTTGCAGAAGTTCCAATGTGGTTTAATAACGCACATAAGGTTTTGCGGTTCAAGAATAAGTTAATTTGGCCCGTCATTACACACTGCACTTTAGGGGAACGCGCGACTCGGAAATGATGTTTTAGAAACCCTGGCTCTCTGCGATGTTGTGAGTGTGAACAAAACACGTCACCGAGGGAGCCAAGGATGGCGAAGCGTAATGGGTCATCGAAACGACCGCAACCCCGGCACAATTCGAGCAAGAAGTCGCGTCACGATAAGCGGAATCGCTTGGACCGCCGAAACCCCCTTCGCCGAATCACGTCGCGAGCGATCGTCCCGTTGATTGGAGTGTTGTCTTG